>CAYGPT010000004.1:0-90432 GCA_964351755.1 uncultured Rhodobacterales bacterium
GTATGTTCGACCTGCACGCGCGGGTTCACCTCGATAAAGTAGAATTTCTCGTCCGCCATATCCATCAGGAATTCGACGGTGCCGGCGCATTCGTAATTCACGTGTTTGCAAATTTTATAGCCCAGTTCGCAAATCTCGGCGCGTTGCGCGTCGGTCAGGTACGGGGCTGGGGCCCGTTCAACCACCTTCTGGTTGCGGCGCTGGACCGAGCAGTCGCGTTCGAACAGGTGGTACATGCCGCCATGTTTGTCGCCCAGAATTTGCACTTCGACATGGCGGGCCTTGAGGATCATCTTTTCCAGATACCCCTCGCCATTACCGAACGCGGCTTCGGCCTCGCGACGGCCCTCCAGCACTTTTTCCTCGACCTCGTCCTCGGACATGATGGGGCGCATGCCCCTGCCCCCGCCACCCCACGACGCCTTGAGCATCAGCGGATAGCCGACGGCCTTGGCTTCGGCCTTGATCGCCTTCATGTCGGTGCCCAGCACTTCGGTGGCGGGGATGACGGGCACGCCCGCCTCGACGGCGACGCGCCGCGCGCTGGCCTTGTCGCCAAGGGCGCGCATGGTTTCGGCACGCGGACCGATGAAGGTGATCCCGTTCTGCTCGCAGGCATCAACGAAGTCTGGGTTTTCGGACAGCAGGCCATAGCCGGGATGGATCGCATCCGCGCCACTTTCGCGGGCCACGCGGATCATTTCGTCGATCGACAGGTACGCCGCGACTGGTCCTAGCCCCTCGCCGATACGGTAGGCCTCGTCCGCCTTGAAGCGGTGCAGCCCCAGCTTGTCTTCCTCGGCGAACACGGCGACCGTCTTCTTGCCCATCTCATTGGCGGCGCGCATGATGCGGATAGCAATCTCGCCCCGGTTGGCGATCAGGATTTTCTTGAAGTCGGACATGGTGCTCTCACTCCGGGGCGTATTGTGCAGTCGCAGCAATTGTTAAGGGGTTTGCCGAGTAGGAACAACTGGTTGTTCGCGGACCTGCCCTGTGAAGCAGCAACTGCGCCCAAGGATTGGGCACGAGGGTGCGGCTAGCCGCGCGCCGCCTTTTCGTCCAGACCGGAAGTTCCTTGTCGGCGGGCCAATTCGTGCATCACGTCCGCAAGGTCGACATCACGCGCTGCCAGCATCACCAGCAGGTGATAAAGCACATCCGCCGCCTCGGCTGTCAGGGCTTCGGTATCGCCCTTGACCGCTTCGATGATGGCCTCAATCGCCTCTTCCCCGAATTTCTCGGCACATTTCTGGGGACCCTTGGACAGCAATTTGGCGGTCCACGAGGTATCGGGGTCGGCCCCCTTACGTGCGATGATTGTTGCAAACAATTCGTCGAGCGTCATGTCAGCCTCATCGGAATTCCGGCGGCGGCCATGTGGGCCTTGGCCTGTGCAATCGTGAAATCGCCGAAGTGGAATATGGAGGCCGCAAGCACGGCCGAGGCCCGGCCCTTGGTTACACCATCGACCAGATGATCAAGGGTGCCGACGCCGCCCGATGCGATCACTGGGATCGACACCGCATCCGAAATGGCTCGGGTGAGCGGCAAATTGAACCCCGCGCGCGTGCCGTCGCGATCCATCGAGGTCAGCAGGATCTCCCCTGCCCCTTTTTCCGCCGCAAGACGCGCGAATTCCACCGCGTCGATCCCCGTGGGCTTGCGCCCGCCATGGGTGAATATCTCCCAATGTCCCGACGCGACGGTCTTGGCGTCGATGGCGCAAACTATGCACTGGCTGCCGAACTGGTCGGCGGCACGGGCCAGCACATCCGGGTCGGCCACGGCGGCAGAGTTGAACGACACTTTGTCCGCCCCCGCCAGCAACAGCGCGCGCACATCCGCAACCGTGCGCACGCCCCCACCCACGGTCAGGGGGATGAAGCACTGCTCGGCCGTGCGTTGCACCAGATCGAACATGGTGCCCCGGTTTTCGTGCGTGGCGTGGATATCGAGAAAGCACAGCTCATCCGCACCGGCGGCGTCATAGGCGCGCGCCGCTGCGACGGGGTCGCCGGCGTCGATCAGATCGACGAAGTTCACACCCTTGACCACGCGGCCATCGGCCACGTCCAGACAGGGGATGATGCGGGTTTTGAGCATAAGTGTCTGATAGTGCGCTTTTTGCGGGGTGGAAAGAGGCAGCGACAATCCCGCGTGCGGCTTGCGCGAGGATAATCAAAGGTCTCTGCTCCTCGCGCTGCGGGCTCACCCCGGGATTTTTTCAAATCAGGGAAGAGGCTGACCCCATCGGCGGCACACCACCGATCACGTTAAGTTTGCTGGCGCCCGGTGCAGCGCGCGTCAAGATGACCGAACGAGATAAAGGAGGATAAAGTATGAAATTTTTGATCGTCGTTGGGTTTATTTTGACCACGGCAAGCGCCGCCATGGCGGGCGAAAACGGCATTCTGCGCAAGACCGCCAGCGCCAGTGTGACCGAAACGGTGGATGCGCTGGTCGAAGCGATGAAGGGCGCGGGCCTGACCATATTCGCCCGCATCGATCACGGCGCAGGTGCGCAAAGCATCGGCGAGGACATAGGCGCGTCGCAATTGCTGATATTCGGCAATCCCAAGGTCGGCACCCCCGCGATCAAGGACGACCCGATGTCGGGGCTGTTCCTGCCGCTCAGGGTGCTGGTCTTTGAGGATGGGACCGGGGCCACGATGATCGCCTATGAGGACCCTACAGAGATGCTGGGCCGTTTGGGCGGTGTATCCGAGGACGCGCCCTATTTGGCCGTCATGGCCGGGGCGCTGGCCAAGTTTACTGATAATGTGGCTGAATAGACCGTTAGTCTTTCAACAGCGATAGGGCGGCGGCCAGATCAATGGCCCCGTCATAAAGCGCGCGGCCTGAAATCGCGCCCGCGATCACGCCCGTGGCTTTGAGCGCGCTCAGATCATCAAGCGATGACACACCGCCCGATGCGATCACCGGAATGGATACCGCGCGGGCCAACGCCTCTGTCGCTTCGATGTTCGGCCCGCCCATGGCCCCGTCCCGGTTGATGTCGGTATAGATGATCGCCGCCACCCCCGCGTCCTCGAAGGATTTGGCGAGGTGCGTGACATCCACATCCGTCTCGGTCGCCCAGCCCTTTGTGGCGACCTTGCCTGCACGGGCGTCGATGCCGACGGCGACATGGCCGGGGAATGCACGGGCCGCTTCGCGCACCAGACCGGGGTTTTCGACCGCAACGGTGCCAAGGATCACGCGCTGCAATCCCTTGGAGAGCCACGTCTCGATCGTGGCCATGTCGCGAATGCCACCGCCCAGTTGGGCAGGCACGGGGCAGGCTTTGAGGATCGCCTCGACCGGGGCGGCATTGACGGGAGCGCCCGCGAAGGCCCCGTTAAGATCCACCAGATGCAGCCAACCGCAGCCCGCCTCGACAAAGGCGCGGGCCTGTGCGGCCGGGTCGTCATTGAACACGGTGGCGCGGTTCATATCCCCGTGCACAAGGCGCACGGCCTGCCCGTCCTTGAGGTCGATGGCCGGGTATAGGATCATGTTCTGCGCCTTTTTGTCCAAGTCGCGCGGGGTTTGGCACCTTGCGTCACGATTTGCAACGCGACCCAAGGTCATTGTTGATTTGATCGGGCCAAATGCCGCAAGCTTTGCGCCATATCGGAGGAGATAAGAGATGAAGTACATGATAATCGCGGCCCTTATGGCCGTTGTGGGCGGAACCGCTTTTGCCGATCCAGTCCAGGGCACCTGGAAAACCGAAGTGGACGACGGCGCCTACGCCCATATCGCCATGACCACCTGCGGCACGAAGGTCTGCGGCACCATCGCCAAGGCGTTTGACGCCAGCGGCCCCATTGCATCCGAAAACATCGGCAAGCAACTGGTGTGGGACATGGTTCCGGCGGGTGACGGCAGCTATGCCTCGGGCAAGATCTGGCAGCCATCCACGGGCAAGGTGTTCAATTCGAAAATGGCGCTCAGCGGCAATGTGCTGAACGTGTCAGGCTGTGTGGGCCCATTCTGCAAGAAGCAGACCTGGACGCGCGTCAACTGATCCTGAAGGTCCATCACGATGGGCAAGAACCCGCGCGTTTCGCGCGGGTTTCTTCATAACCGTTGAACCAATCGCTTTCCGACGTAGTTGTTTGGGTAACATGATCAGGCGATTTCCGCGGCTGATCGACCCGTAAAACCCGATCCGATCCGGAGGAAATCGTCGCATGACCCGCACCTCAACAGCCATCGCTACACTGGGTATCGCCTTCGCCCTCAGCGCAAGTCCGGTCCTTGCCAATGGCCCCATCGGTGTGTGGCGCACCGAGGCCGACCAGAAAGGGCAAGTCGCAGACGTCAAGGCCGAGAGTTGCGGCGGTTATGTTTGCGGCACGATCGTCCGCGTGTTCGACAGTCAGGGCCAACCCGTGAACGCACCGACAGTGGGTCAAAAAGTGTTCTGGAACATGTCGCCCGAAGGCACCGAGTATGTGGGCCGCGCCTATGTCCCCGCCCACCAGCGCGAATACAAGGCGCGCATGAACGTTGAAGGCAACCTTATGACCGTCAAGGGCTGCCTTGGTCCGATCTGCCAAAGCCAGGTGTGGACGCGTCTGCAATAACGCCCTGCCCCCTCACAGCTTGGACGAAATGATGCCGGTGTTGAAACCGCCCATTCGCAATTCCCCAAACAGGCGCTGATATTCGATTTTGGGACATCGATTCTGGATGACGGTCACACCGCGCGCGCGGGCTTGTCGTGCCGCTTCGGGATGTTGCACACCGATTTGCATCCAGATGGTTTTAAGCGCCGGAAACACTTCAAGCGCCTCATCGACGATCTCGGGCACCGCGTCTGAGCGGCGAAAGATGTCGACCATATCGACAGGCCGGTCGATGTCGGCAAGTGTCGCTGAAATGTCTTTGCCCAGCAGCGTTTGCCCCTCGTAGACGGGGTTCACTGGATAAACGTCAAAGCCTTTCAGGCCAAGGTAGCGGGCCACGAAATAGCTGGGGCGCACCGGGTTTGTCGACACACCGACCACCGCAACCGATTTCGCACCCTTCAGCACATCGCGCAGATGCTGGTCTGTATACTGTTCGTCCATGCCTGCCCTTTGTGTTTTGTCACATGCTGACAAAAAAACGCCCCGATCGCAAAGCGAAAGGGGCGTATAGGTTCGGAACGAGGGACAGTGATTAACCTGCAGGAGTTCCAAGCCTGCGGTTCATCATACGAGATAGTGGCTCCATGTCGTGTTCAAAGAGGGTCTCTCAAATCTGTGAACGAAATCTTGGGGCGTATCGGCGCTTTTCCGCGTGGCACTCCGGTCAGTCGAAGATATCCTCAATCATATCGAAAGCATCCTCGAACATGTCGCCCCAGCGGGACTTTTTGCGCTTCGACTTCTTCCTGACCGTTTTGATCGGCTTGCCGGGTCTGCGGCGCGCGGTCGCCGCAGAGGCAGGTGCACGGTTTTCCGATTTATCGAGAGGCAGCATCTTGAGATTATGCAGGGGCGCACCGCAACTGGAACAGGCCAGTTCGTGACGCACCGTCCCGTTCAGAACAAGGGCCGCGCGGGTGCCGCAAAAACAGCAGGTGGCGATTTTCGTAGGATTTGCGATCTGCTTGGCCCCTATGCGTGATCCTTCGAGGCATATAGGGCGATCGCGGCAGCATTTGAGACGTTGAGCGATCCAAACCCGGCATGTGCGTCAATCCGCACCAGCATATCGCAGGTCTCGCGCGTTTTCTGACGCAGGCCCGGTCCTTCGGCCCCGAGAACTAGCGCGACCGGACGGTCCTTTTGTCCTTTCAGCGCGGTTTCGATGGTCTGTTCTGCCTCGCCGTCCAGCCCCAGAACCAGATAGCCCATGTCCTGCAATTCTGTGATGGCATCGGCAAGATTGCGGACCCGGACATAAGGTTGGCGTTCCAGCGCACCCGAGGCCGTCTTGGCCAGCGCGCCCGTTTCGGGGGCCGCATGGTGGCGCATCCCGATCACGGCAGAGGCGCCCAGCACCTCGGCCGAGCGCAGGATGGCACCGACATTGTGGGGATCGGTGACGCGGTCCAGAAGGATCAGGCGCGGGTTCTCGGCCCCGATGGCCACGTCGGCAAGGGTGCCCCATTCCAGCGGCTTGACCTCAAGGGCTGCGCCCTGGTGCACCGATCCGGGATCGAGCGGAGCGTTGAACTTGCGCGCATCCACCACGTCTGCGGCAATTCCTGCGGCCTCGATCGCGTCGGCCAGCCTGTCGCGGGCATTCAGTGTAACGATCAACTGCAGCTTGGTGCGGCGCGGATTCATCAACGCGTCGCGCACCGCATGCAATCCGAACAGCCACACGGTGGTGGCGGCATCGGCTTTTTTCGCCTGCTCTTTCTCGACCACCCATTTGGGTTTTTTCATGTTGACCTCTGGTCCATCTGTGCGGCGCTGTATTGGGGCCGATTTTCTGCCTTGACCCTTCAATAGCGTGGCGGTAGTGACGCGCTCACGCCGAACGGGGCTTTATGCCCTAATGGCGCAGTGGGCGACAGGCCGCAAGGTGTGGCAGGGGACTGTAACTCCCTCGCGGAGACGCACGCCTGGTTCGATTCCAGGGTCGCCCACCACTTTCTTCCTCACGCTACCCTTTTGATGGCGTTCGGGGCCTTATACTTCCCCTACCGAAGGCGACGGTCGATACAAAACAGACCGTTTCAATGATGCACGGCATTGCCCGAGGCCATTGCCAAATGATGCTCCTGATGATGCCCTCCAATGGTCATCACGCCATAGAACCCAAGAGCGCCGATGATATCTACATCCCCCTCGACCGTCATGACGACGCCCGTCGGTTCAATGTCTACCGACGTGGCCCATCCGGTTGCGGCATCAAGAAATGGGGCGTGGGCTGGCACCATGCGATGTATCGCCTGCACAGTGCGTTCATCGCCCGAGATGGTGAACCTCATGCCGGAACCCGTCAGTTCTTTGGCAACGACAGTATCCCTCATAAGCAGGTCCATATCGACCAGGTGATCCCTCAGCGCCGGGATATCGACCCGTTGCCAATCTGTATGCGGGTCATCGCGCAGCATCGCTACGATCTCGGCTATTGCTGCGAATGTTGATTGCCCAACCTCGGTTGGCTGGCCCACCCCGTGTTGATGTTGCGCGTTGACGGGCAATGCTATGGCCAACAATAAGAAAAGCGATAATCTGATCATTTGTATCTCCAATGTGTCTGGTCACGCAGGTGTAGCGAATGGATTTCAATCGCGATATGATCAAAGTCATATGCTGCCAGACCCTTTTCACCACTTACCCGCCCAACAGGTCCAACATTTGGATACTGTTGAAGGTGACATCCTCTTTCGGGAGGGGGAATCAACAAACGGCCTTTACATCTGCGTGAGTGCGGTGGTGCATCTGGTCCGGTCAGGCCCGGGTGGAGAGCCGATTACCATCCATCGCAGCGCAGCGGGTCAACCCTTCGCAGAGGCATCTGTTTTCACTGAACGCTTCCACTGTGATGCACTGATCAAACGTTCGGGTCAGGTGCTCCGGGTGCCGAAAGCAGTGGTGCTGGATGGGTTCAACCATCCGGTGTTTGCCAAAGCCTACAATCGGTTGATGTCGCGGCAAGTGCAGCAGTACCGGCAACTGGTCGAAATCATCTCGATCAAATCGGCAAAGGAACGGGTTTATGCCGCTATGATCGCAGGTTTCATGCAAGGCACGGTCATTGACCTCGCCAGCCAGATTGCCTTGACCCACGAGGCGACGTACCGGGCACTCAGGTCGCTTGTACAGGAGGGGCGGATCACCAATACGGGCCGTGGCATATATCGGCTCATGGATTGACCAGACCGCACGACGTCCTGGATCGCAGTCATTTACCGCTTGGCCATTTTCCTACGACCCGCCAGGCGTTACCTGCGCAACCTGGGGACACAGAGGCGAAACACCTGGTCTTCGGCAGCGCACTCAGTTCTCGTCATGGGGCGGATTTCTGGAGGCTTGGACGTTTTGCACATCCTCGGGCCAGGTGGAGCGGATGTATGCGAGGATGTTCCACACTTCATCCTTTGTCAGGGTGCCCTGCATCCCCATCATCCCGCTGTTGAAGCCGGTGATACCACGCGCCTCAAGCGTCGCCTGGCCACCCAGATAGGTGTAGTCGAACAGAAGCTGGTTGTCGTGATGCCAAGTGTGGCCGGTCCTGTCATGGGGCGGGGCCGGAAGAACGCCATTGTCATCGGGCACCCTCCAGTTCGGTTGTCCTGCCAGATTGGCCCCGTGGCAAGCCGCACAATGGGTTGCATAGAGTTCACGACCACCATCAATGTCGCGACCTTCCAATTCGTGATCGGCCAATACCGGACCCGCCATTGTCATCATCAAAACAAGTATCCGCATCTATCTTGACCTCACATCGGAAGTGTCAAATTCGACGTTAGAACTGCTGTTGTTCCAAGAATAAGCACGACTATCACCCATTCAAAGGCAATCGAACGGGTCAGATGATCCGCAGCCTTTTGTTCACCCCTGCTCAGCCCCGGCATGAAGCGAAGCTTGTTTGCGGCAGCAAGAGCAAGAAGGACGGCGACAAGCACCATCTTCAGCATTAACGCGCGACCGTAATCTGACCAGATCAATTCTGAAATCGAGCCGATCAGGACGTATCCCATATACCCACCAGCAACGATCAAAAGCGGAACGGTTACACTGGCTACCTGACCGAATTTGTGCCCGATCTCGGCGGCACGAGGCCACGTTGCGCGGTGCAATGACAACATTCGCAAGGGTGCAAGTATGCCAATCCAGAATGCGATCCCGATCAGATGGAACAACAAGGTCGCGCTCAGCAGATAGCTTTCTTTGTCTGGGATGTGCCCGACAATAACAAAAGACCAGATGGCGACTATGCCACCAACCGAAGCCAGCCAAAGCCCTGGTCTTCCCAAGAGCACACCGAGGACAAGCAATCCGAGGCCGAGTACACGACAGGCCAAAGCAGTGCCATTCTGTGTCGACCATAAAAGACCCAGCATATCAGGGTCGGTCATGCCGCTGGCATCCCCGGTTAGTGCCACCCCTCCGAGAGCAAAGTGTAGTGCCGCTGCGGCGAGCCCCAGCGCACCAAAACCACCTGCAATTGCCCGGTAGCGTTCCAACCCGAACACCAGTGCTACCAGCACGGTTCCAGTCGCCGTAAATATGCCGAGATACAGCACAAATTTAGTGGCTGTTGTGGCCAGGCCCCAGATATCAAACACTGTTATTCAACAACAAAGCCGAAGCTGCCGTTGAGGGTGTGCCCGTCTTTGCCCAGCCCACGCCACTCGATGAGGTATGTGCCAGCGCCCATATCTGTCATCGGCAGCACAAACTCTTGAGCAAATGCTTTCTGTGTGCCGAGATCGAGGTCTTCGCTATGGGTATTTGCATGAGTCATGCTGACCCGTGTCAGCCGGATATCTCCGTGGAAATCCAACTTCACTTCAGACGGTGCCGCTGACATCGTGTCGCCGTCCAATGGCGCAGTGGACTCTAAAGGTGAATGCGCCAGTGTGGCGGTGCTCCAAAGCACCAACAGGACCGAGATGACAAGATTTCGCATGGTATGTTTCCTTCCTTCGACCTTCAGTTGATTCCGTTGGCCCGCTGCAATTCGCGAATGTAGGCGATGATCAAAGTAACCTCGCCCCGTGTGATACCGTCAACTGCTGGCATGTTGCCAAACGGCCAGTGATGTCCGCGAACCCCCATTTCGGCAGCCCGGTAAAAACTGTCGTCGCCGTGGTGGCTGGGTTCGTAGATGACATGAACGAGCGGGGGAGCAATACCGACCTGACCGACGGCATTCAAACCATGGCAGGCCGCGCATTTCGCTTCATAGGCTTTTTGACCGATCTGCGCGTTCGGGCTGAATGCATCGGGCAGGGTCACTTCGACAATACTCGTGTCTGCCGACCCGTCGTTTCCCGACGCCTGCGCCGCACCTTCGCGTTGCGATGCAAAGACCCAGATGGCCAAGCCCATTGCGAAGAACATCGCCATTGTGACGGGCAAGATGTGCTTGGATTTCATCAAATCTTCACTTTCGCATTCTGCTCACCGGGGCGACGCGCAAGGCGAATTGAGGGATGGATGTCCAAATCGGTTCTCAAAACGACACCAGTTCTACCACACGAATGGTCGTGCCGTCCCTCGTCACGTTGTCAGATGCCGTCCAGGCGATGTGAATTGCGCCGGTTCCCCGCGTCATCCGGGGAAACCCGACCGAACCTCGGCCAGAGTTGATGTGCAAAATCTGCGGTGCCGTGCACCCGGCCCTGCGCGACACCCGGCACAGCATGATCGCTTCGCCCGTGTCCTGATGTTCGATCCAAAGTGCAAGTGCCTCATTCTTCGACAGATGCAGGATATCCACGCGACCTGCTGCGTCTCCGAGATCTATCCGAAGCGGATCATCAAAATGAACAGCGCCGTCATCCGAAAACGCCACCATGACCCTTGGCTCATCCTGTGCTGCGGTGAACCAGATGACCGAGGCTTGCTGGCCCAGAACATCCATGGCCGGGCCGTTCACCGGGCAGCCCGAAATCTCCCAGCCGTCATCGTGCAAGGAGTTCGGTGCGCTCCAGCCCTGCGCCGTCAGGCGGACAATGGAGATATCACGGATTTCCTCTGCGGTACGGTCACGATGGACGGCCACCACGTCGCCATTGCCCAAACGGGCGGCAGAGGTCTGGCAACAGGTGCAGGTGCGGGCATCCACCAACCTGTCAGGGCCCATCGCCCCGTCCGGGCTGATCTTTCGCGATCTGAGTTGCATGGCATTGGCCAGACTTTCATCGTCTGATTGGTTGTCATAAGACCGTGCATCAAGCCACAAGGCCGTCAGGTTGCCCGCCTGATCCGGCACCATCGAGACAAAGCCATGTTCGCGTTGGGAGATATCGCCGTGGGGTTGAATGGGTTGGCTCCAACTGACCCCTTCATCCTCCGAGAAGGCCAGTTTGACATCATATTGATAGGCTCCTTCCCCACTCAGTTGCAGCCAATGCACCGCCAGAGTCCCGTTTGCCATAGCGACGACAGAGGGAAAATCGGCCCAGTTGACGAACAGGGAGGAGGAGCGGTGAACCGTGTACGCCTCACCCCATTGTCCATCTTCCAGAATGGCGACCTTGACCGCAAACCCCTCCGCATCGGCCTGCGTCCAACTCATGACGATGCGGCCATCGGGCAGTGTCGCCAGCGAGGGCTCTCGCGCGTTGATACCTACGGGAGCAGGGTGTTCTTTGAATTCGGTACTCGGCAAAACTTCGGCCAGTGCACCATACCCGCAGGCGATCAGCCCTATCGAAAGGGTGATCAGACGAAGATGCCCTGAGACAACATTGCGGAGAGTTCCTGGCATGAATTCATACTTTCGAAGCATTGCAGTATTCGGGGGCCATGGCTGTCCAGGCCCCCGGTCGGTCATTTCATCTCGGTCACGGTCAGCTTTCCCTCGACGCGGTCCGCGACGAATTCAATCTCCTGCCCTTCGGACATTCTGGCGATCATTTCTTCGTCTGCGCGAAACACCATGGTCATGGCGGGCATATCAAGATTGACCAATTCTTCGTGGATGATGGTTACCTTGCCGGAATCCGCTTCGATCTTCTTGATCCTGCCTTTGGTGTACTCGCTGTTTGCGACTGCAAGAGTTGCGGTGAAAGCCAATGCAATTGCGGCGAAGGCCATTGTTGTGCGGTACATTTTTTTATCCTTTGGAGTTTTGGGTTTCAGGGTCTGTGATGGGGCCGCAGCCCTCATCCTTTTTGTACTGGTTTCGGGGTTAGAACCGTTTTGGGGCTGGCGTTAGATGCAAAATCCGGCAATTCGCCCGTCCACTCATAGGCTTGTTCGCCCGGTGGGTTCTCGTACCAGCCGGGATCGGAGTAGTCGTCGGCGTCGATGCCATCGCGCACCTTGACGACCGAAAACATGCCGCCCATTTCAATGGGCCCATGCGGCCCCCAGCCCGTCATCATCGGAATGGTGTTGTCGGGCAGCGGCATTTCCATGACACCCATATCGGCCATCCCGGCGGTGCCCATCGGCATGTATTCCGGCTGGAACTTGCGGATTTTGGGTGTCAGTTGGGATTTGTCCACGCCGATGAATGTCGGCACATCATGCCCCATCGCATTCATTGTGTGGTGCGACTTGTGGCAATGGATCGCCCAGTCGCCCTTGTGTTCGGCCACGAACTCGAACGCCCGCATCGCGCCGACGGGGATGTCGATGCTGACCTCGGGCCATTGCGCACCCGGCGGCACCCAGCCTCCATCGGTGCAGGTCACCTTGAAGTCATAGCCATGCATGTGGACGGGATGGTTCGTCATCGTGAGGTTGCCGACCCGCACCCGCACCTTGTCGCCGGTGTTGACCACCAGTGGGTCGATGCCGGGGAAAACCCGGCTGTTCCATGTCCACAGGTTGAAATCCGTCATCGTCATGATGCGCGGCACATAGGTGCCCGGATCAATGTCGAAGGCGTTCAGCATGATGAGGAAATCCCGGTCCACCCGCATGAACTCTGGGTCTTTTGGATGCACCACGAACATGCCCATCATCCCCATCGCCATCTGCACCATTTCATCGGCATGGGGGTGGTACATGAAGGTGCCCGACTTGATCAGGTCGAATTCATAGACATAAGTCTTGCCCGGTGGGATTGCCGGATGGCTGAGGCCTCCGACGCCATCCATGCCCGAGGGCAGGATCATGCCGTGCCAATGTACGGTGGTATGTTCAGGCAGCTTGTTGGTGACATAGATGCGCACCCTGTCGCCCTCGACCGCCTCGATGGTGGGGCCGGTGGACTGGCCGTTGTAACCCCACAGATGCGCCACCATTCCATCTGCCAGTTCGCGCAGCACCGGCTCTGCCACCAGATGGAATTCCTTGACCCCGTTGTTCATCCGGTGCGGCAGGGTCCAGCCGTTCAGCGTGACAACGGGGTTGTAGTCGATCCCGCCTGATGGGCGTATCGGCACCTGAGTGGATGCAGTTTCCATGATGGCTGCCTCGGGCAAACCCATATTCAGGGTCTTGCCCCACGCTTTGGAGGAGATGAGCGTCGCACCGGCAGCACCGGCTCCAAGCAATTGACGTCTGTTCAGCATGTCAGTTCCTTTCAATGTCCAGCGCCGCCACCGGCGGCCAGTGTTGCGCCCATCTGTACGGCTCCTGCACCACCTGATCCCCCGCCGTAGATAGCGGCGGTCAGGTTGGCCTGAGCCACGTAGAAATCGCGTTTTGCATTTGCCGCCTCCAGAGAAGCGGAGAGTTTTTCGCGGGTATCTGTCAGGAGTTCGAATGTGCTGGTGATCATGCCGTTGTAAGACAGCAAACTTTCTTCCTCGACCGTGGTGCGTAGGGGCACCAGCACATCGCGGTAGTGTCGGGCAATACGGTATGAAGCGTGATAGGCCGCTTCGGCCCCACGTGCTTCAGACCGCACGTTCACCGCTTTCTCCGCCAACACATTCGCGGCTTGCATGTATGACAGTTCCGCCTTGCGCATCCTCGCCTGGCCGGTGTCATAAATGGGTATGGCAAACTCGACTTCGACTTGTGGTGTCGTTTCGGTGCTTCTTGCGCCATCCTCGGCTTCGCGCTCGGCTTCAAAACCCGCGATGATCTCCAGGTCAGTGAGCAGCCGGGTCCGGTCAGTCAACCCGAACGCAGCCGCCTGTGCCTCAAGCCCCAGCTTGGCCACACGCAGATCGACACGGTTGCTCAGGGCCTTGGCCTCGAGACTGGTGACCGGGCCGACCGACCCTGGTAGTGCGGGCAGCGCATCCGGAACAAAGAATTCGGTGTCGGTGCCCCACAGCCCCATTAACCGGGTGAGGTTTTCCTTGGCCAAGGTGGCATCGAGACGAGCCCTGGCCAGTTGACCTGCCAGTTCGGCGTTGAATGCATGTTCGCGGGCCTGACTCGCCTTGTTCAGCGATCCCGCTTCGCCCAACTTGCTGGCCAGTTCGGACCCCGCATCGGACGTGGCCTTGGCCTGGCTGAGAAAACTGACAGTTTCAAAAGCTGCAACAGTATCAATCCAAGCCTGCCGCGTTTCATGAGCCAGTGCCAATGTGTCATCGACGGCCTCAAGCTGAGCGGCACGGAAGTTGACCTCGGCCAGCGCCACCCGTTGCTTGCGGGTCTGTGCATCCAGAATATTTGTGGCAAACATCCCCTCGATGGCACGGTACAGACCCAGTTCAGCGGCCCCGATGCCCAAGACGCCAATCGACACGACCGGATTTTCCGGTGTTGCCTGTTGCCATGCTTCTGCGGCGGAAAGCCCGACACTGGCATAAGATGCCTGCAAACCCTTGTTGTTGAGCAGGGCGACCTGCACCGCCGTATCGGCTGAGATCGTCTTGCGGTGCACCATGGACCGCACTTCGGCAGAAAGGGCCACGTTTTCGGCCTGCGATTGTGCGAATACCGTTCTCATGCCAATGGCCGCATCCGTCTGGCCTGCCACATTTGCAAACCCCGCCTTCGGCTCGGTGAATGCAGTCGGGATTGCCGTTGCGCAAGCCCCAAGAAACAGCGGGATTCCGAGGGCAAACGGGAGTTTCAGATTACCCATCAATTGCCCTCCGACTGTTCCTGATTGACGGCACGCCAATCACGAGGGCCAGTTGGGCCCCGATAGGTGTAACCCGACAATGGGTCAGTGTAGACCGGCGATGATCCGACGGATGTGTCGAGTGCAGCCTGTTGCGGTGCCACATCCGGCAAGGGCGTCGGCTGATATGCACAAGCACCCAATGACAGGGCGCAAGCCCCTGTGGCGATGTATCTATTCATGGAAAATACCTGACTGATGTCTACTGGTGCATACTGATACACACCAAGCTCTTGCCCGCAGCCGGGCGACGGTTCAGTTCAGATTTTGGGTGGCCTGAGGTGACCAGAAGCATCAAACGACGTCTGCTGCTTTTCGATCCAAAGAAATGCTTTTGACGTTACATCCGACCCGGCCACAGCTTCATTCGACGGAAACGTGACCGAGACACATATACCGCTGCAACACCCGTTTGCAGCGTGATCTTCATCATGCACTCCTGATGATGACCCGCAAATGTGCGGATTATTTTCAGCACCGTGGTGGTGTCGATCATGCGTCATCTTTTCGTGGGCCACAGTCATTGACTGCTGCTCGACATTCAAACCTGTCATAGCATGTGATGCAGACGAGGGAAAAACGATCAAAGCAAATGCAATCGCGAAGGACGCAACCACGTTCACCCAAGAGTATGCGCTTATCCTCACATCCATGCCGTTACACGTGCCCAAATCAAACCTGCTGTCAATATGTTGCAAACGGCTTGGCCGGAGAATGGGCAAGAACTGACCGGTTGTAACCTGAATGTGATCCAGCTTATTCTATCCGTTCACCTAAATGGTTCAGCCTTCCAGCAGATGGAAGCTTCAAGGGCATCCTCAAAGCTTTGACAGCATCCAGATAGCCATCCCGATCATCATCAGGTTCTCGGTCAACGACACAAAGCCAAGCGGCACATTGTTGTCACCGCCGACGCAGGCACATTTCAGTTCCCGCTTGTCAATATAGACCGCCTTGAACACGCTGACCGCACCCACCCCGGCGACAAACAAGGCCGACGGTGCGGATAACCACGTCAAAACGCCTGCCATCATCAGCAACCCGGCACCCGTTTCGACAAAGGGATAAACATAGCCATACCGGACCCATCGTTGGGCCAGCAGGTCGTAGTTGAGGAACATGGTCGAAAATGCCTCGATATCCTGAAGCTTTTGCAGCCCGAGAAGAACCATGGAAATCGCGATGAACCACTCAATCGTTCGACCCGTGAACACAGCGCCGTAGACAAGCCAAGTGACTGCAAGCGCCAGCAAAGCCGCGACAGCGAACAATGCGATGACAGGCTGATATGTCGTGGCATCCTCGTCCTTGGTGGGTTTGCCAAAATATGCGCTCAGGTCGTCATACCCGCCGATCCGTTCGTCGCCGATAAAAGTCTGCGGCGTCGTCCGGACCCCGTGCTTTTCCTTGAACGCATCTGTTTCGGACCGTGTCGTCAGATGATGGTCCTCGACTGTATAACTTTCCCGCACCAGCAGGTCCTTTGATTTCAGCCCATAGGGACAGGTGTGGTCGGTCATCACCATCCGATACAAAGTGGCTGTTTTCGGATGCGCGTCTTTCGGCATTTTCGGCTCCTTGGTGTATTCTACTGTGCTTGGATATCTGCGATCAGGGCTTTCATCTCATCGATTTCACGTCGCTGTGCCTCGATAATGGATGTGGCCAACTCCTGTACGCGGGGGTCGGAAATTTCGGCCCGTTCGCTGGTCAGGATCGCAATGGAATGGTGTGGGATCATCGCCTTCATCCAACTCACATCCTGAACCGTTTCTTGGGACCTGACGAGCCAAAGCGCCACGACAAACAAGACAATGGAACCAACATAAATCGCGGCATTGATTGCGCGGTTGCTGTACATTCCACGCATGAAAGTGAGCATCACAACGGCCATGACCGCGCCCATCACAAGGGTCATGTACAACCTTGTTTCGCTGAATAAAACGTGGCCCAACGCATAGGTGTTCAGGTACATGATCCCGAACATGATCGCTGTCGACGTCGCCACCATGCTGAAAAAGCGAAGATAGGAAGGGCTTTGGCTGCTCTGTTGCATCAGGTAAACTCTATTTTGCGTTCATGTTGGTTACCCAACAACATTCCCCCGCTGGAGGGTTCCGCATCCGTTTAATTGTTTACCACGTCTACTGGCCGCGCAATCGACGGTCATGATTCCAATGACAGGAATGTTCGGGCCGCAAGTCTTCAACTGCGGGGAACGATGATCGACGCAGCCAACAGTTCTGTGGCATTGGAAAGACTTTCGGGCAGACAGGCCAGTTTGGTTGGATTGGGCCAAGTCTGCCCGAAAGCGTTATCAAGTGCACCTGTGATCGCAAAGCCGATCACTCGCTTCGGACGATCTCGCTGTACTCTCCGCGCAGTCGCAGTGTAACGGTCACGTCCGCCTTGTCCCGATTGCGCCAGAACCAGCCGTGGTCTCCCGCGAAGGGGGTATCGAAACTGCCCATCCCCGAGGTTTGACCACGGCCCTTTTCGTAGGTGACATTTTCACCATTGGCATGGGCATGCAGATCAAAGTTGACCCGCCCCCCTGTCGCCACCCAAGCATAGTTCATGGTGGCCCCCTCCTCCATGGTCGCCTTGATCTCGGTGAATTCGCCGGGGGCAAGGGTAAAGGTGATCTCGTCCTGCCAAGCTTCCTGTGCGTGCGCAGATGAGACGAACAGCCCAAAGAGTTCATCCATCAGAGATGACGATTCATCACCGCCATGCAGGCCTTCGTCCGCTGCTGCCTCTGCCGCAAGCTGCTGCTTGATCTCGCCCATTTCGGTCAGGCCGAGGATGCTGCCAACACCGGTCGGGTCGATCCCATGTTCTGCTGGCAGGTAGACCATGACGCCGATGGCAACAGCACCGATGCTGGCGATGATCGTGGAACGGCGCAGTTGTGCCTTTGTCGGCAAATCTTCGATGTTGGGTTTGGGTGCATTGTGCATAATTGTCTCCAATTCTTATGTGCTGGCGATGTAACCTGCGATCTGCTGATAGGTCAGCAGGACGCCAAGGAAGACCATGATGATGTTTGCGTAAGTCGCTTGTTTCATGAAGTTGGGGCTGCGACGCCAATACCCCATGACAATCAGGATCACAAAAAGTGCGAGGAGTTGCCCCACCTCGACGCCCACGTTGAAGGACAGAAGATTGGCCAGAAGCCCATCGTCTGCGATCTGGTATTCGAGGATTTTGGACGCCAGACCTGTGCCGTGGAAAAGGCCGAAGATCAGCGTTGCGGCCTTGGTGTTGGGCTGAAACCCGAACCACTTCTGGAACGCCCCCAGGTTATCAAGGGCCTTGTAGATCACCGACAGTCCGATGATGGCGTCGATGATATAGGCGTTGATGCCCCAGCCGAACCAGACCCCCAAGAGCATGGTGACGGAGTGGCCGATGGCAAAAAGGCTGACGTAAATTGCCACGTCCTTCATGTGATAAAGGAAGAACACGACGCCGAGCAGGAACAGGATATGGTCGTATCCCGTCATCATGTGCTTTGCGCCCAAATAGATGAACGAGATGATATGCACCCCGAATATCTCTTGGATATAGCCCGCGTCACCAGGGGTCACGTCATGGGCATAAGCCGAGGTCGCGAATGCCATGTGCATAAGGATGACGGTGGTGAAAATAGTCAGGGACTGGCGCATGGGATGCGACGGATCCCCCGACCGATAAGATCGGTTTGGTAACATTTGGATTTTCCGTTTGTTGAGTGTGATGGATTGGAACGCCCTGTTGGACGAAACATCACACTCGTGGCGGTCGGTCTAATCCGAAGTGTCGCCTGTCAGGCATGACGCTATTCGCCATCGCCCACGTTTTGCTCGTCGGCATCATTGAATTCGACGGATCGCGTGGCGGCAAATACGCGATGTTATGATCATGATCCGCGACCTCATGGCTGTGCCCATGATAAGCGTGCATTAGATCAACGATGTCCTCATGGGCGTGACCGTGCTCTTCGATCTCTGCGTGGTGTTCCGCGACGATCTTTGCCAATTCCGTAAAATCATGGGTGACCGACCGGGAGTTCGCGGAAAAAAGCATACCAACCGCCAAAGCAATGGTCAGCAAGCCTTTCAGGCATCCCGTGATCTGCCGTGTCATTCTGCCCGCTCTCAAGGGTCTTGACCCACTTGTCTGATCCCCCCTAGGGGGTTAGGTCTGTGATATGACAAAACACATACCTCATGCAACCCATCCCGCTATCGTCAAGCGGCTGAAACGTGCCAACGGACACCTGGCGAGCGTCATCAGGATGATCGAGGGCGAGCAACCCTGTGTGGATATCGCCCAGCAAATGCATGCAGTGGAGAAAGCCATTCAGCAGGCGAAGCGCACGTTGATCCAGGACCACATCGACCACTGCCTCGACAACGCGCTGGTGGGCGATGGTGAGCCACCGGTCACAGCCGAGTTCAAGGCCATCACCAAGTATCTATAAGGCCCCTCATGCTCTCAGTCCTTGCCGATCGCACCTACCGTCACCTGTTCATGGCGCAGATCGTCGCACTGCTTGGCACTGGCCTTGCAACCATTGCCCTGGGACTCATGGCCTATGATCTGTCGGGTGAACGGGCTGGCTTGGTGTTGGGCACCATCTTCACGATCAAGATGGTTGCCTATGTGGGCGTTGCCCCGATTGCCGGGGCCTTTGCCAATCGCTGGCCGCGTCGCAAAATGTTGGTGAGCCTTGATCTGATCCGCGCCGCAGTTGCCATCTGCCTGCCGTTTGTCAACGAGGTCTGGCAGGTCTACGTCCTGATCTTCGTGCTGCAATCCGCATCCGCTGCATTCACCCCGACCTTTCAGGCCACCATTCCCGACATCCTGCCAGAGGAAGACCTCTATACCCGTGCCCTCTCCCTGTCGCGCCTGGCCTATGATCTGGAAAACATCATCAGCCCGATGCTGGCCGCACTTCTGCTGGCCTTTGTCAGCTATCATGTCTTGTTCATCGGCACTGTCATCGGGTTTGTCGGATCGGCCTTGCTGGTTGTGTCGGTTCTGTTGCCAAGTCCGCAACCAACCGCGCAACGGGGGATTTATGACCGAACGACACGGGGCATGCGGATATACTTGGCGACCCCACGATTGCGGGGGCTGCTGTCTCTGAACCTTGCCGCGGCGGCGGCGGGTGCAATGGTGCTTGTGAACACGGTCGTGCTCGTGCGCGGTGAACTGGGCCTTGGCGACCCCCAGGTTGCCATCGCCCTCGGCGCTTTCGGCGCAGGGTCGATGCTGGCCGCGCTGCTGCTGCCGCGGTTGCTGGACAAGCAACCCGACCGCCCGGTCATGATCGGTGGCGCAGGGATGCTTGTGGCATCGCTGTTGGCACTGTCTGTGATGACGCTTGCGTATGGTACACATTGGATACCGCTGCTTGCGGGTTGGTTCATCACCGGGATCGGGTATTCAGCGGTGCTGACACCTTCGGGGCGATTGCTCAAACGCTCCGCACACAGCGAAGATCGCCCTGCCGTTTATGCCGCGCAATTCGCGCTGTCCCATGCGTGCTGGCTGGTGACATATCCCCTTGCGGGTTGGCTGATCACCATGTTCGGGTCAACGCTGGCATTCCTGCTGCTGGCAGGAGTTGCGGGCGCAGGCATGGTGTGCGGTGTCGTACTTTGGCCAGAAGAGACCAGCGAACCCATTCAGCATTCGCACGCCGACCTGCCGGGAGACCACCCCCATGTCAAAGATGGGCGCACCCATAGTCATCCGATTGTCATCGATGACTACCATCCACATTGGCCGAGGCAGCAATACGAGTGATGGATGGGTCTGAAAAAGGTCTTCCCGGTCTTTTAAGATCGGCCTCCATCTGTAGTTTGAATGCTCACACCTTGATCGAACCAGGCGATCTCGACTTTCGATATATAGGATAAGCTTTTCGATACAAATTCCTTTGAAATTACGGAACTATTTCAAAAACAGTATAATCTAATCAAATGGTTATGATGTATCAAGCATTTCATGATGGCCTCGATTCCAAGGTCGCCCACCATTTTTCCTTCACTAAGCATTGGTGCCTGCGCCATCGCAGTGGCGCACTGGCCCCGCGCTACTCCTGAATACTCTCAAGATAGACCAGCAAGCCAGCCAGTACGCGCGGTGTTGGGGTCAGGATACCCTCCAGTTCGACCGGCACCAGATCGAGGGCCATGGCACCGCCGAATTCGGGCATGACGCGGGCCAGATGGCTTTTGTCGGGATCCCCGTAGATATAGGCCAGCGCGCGGGTTGCCGGGAAAGTGCCGCCGTTGTCGCGGGCCAGCGTGGTCAGGTCACGGGGTGCGGCTGGCAAGCCTGAGGCTAGCGGGCCATCGCCGCGCCCATCAGCGCCATGGCAGGACACGCAATTCTCGGCAAAGAACGCCGCGCCGTCACCTCGGTCGGGCATCGACGGTTCGGTACAGGCCACAAGGGCCAGCGCAAACGCGACCGATCCGGCCGTCATGATCAAAGTTGCTCGCATCGCCACCTCCCGTTTCAATGGCTTGATTCTGCACGCGAATGTCAGGGCCGCGCCATGATCCAGATCAACTCCGGCATCGGGATGTGACAGTACTGGCGAAAACTGTATGCTTTGTAGCTTGCGGCCCATAGGGTGATAGCTGAACCAACCTTGATCCAAGGTATGGCGATGCTGAAAGGGCACATCATGGGCGCGACGATCAAGGGCAAACTGAGCACGAAACACGACAAAAAGGACTGGGTGGTCGAATATGCCGAAGTCAAGAAAGGCGGTGGCAAAGGGCCGCGTGGCATCCGGGTCTTCACGAACCACCCCGACACCAAGGAAAAATACGACAAGTCCTACGAGTTCGACCCCAATCCGCATGGCGAACCCAAGTACAACAAGGGGCAAAAGAAGTTCTATCAGGATTTCGCGGAGGAAATCGCCGGTTCGTTTTTCAAGAACAAGCTGAAGATGCCGAGCAGTACCTCGATGAAATACGGCAAAACCGATTTTACGGCGAGTTGATCAGGCGGAGTTGCAGGCAGGCTGTCAGTCGCCGCCTGCTTGCGCACCCTGCCCCGACACGCGCGGCACCAGCGCTTTGACCAGATCTTTCATATCCAACTGACCCACTGCCTTGCCGTTGTCCATCACCCGGTAGATGCAGTTGGTATCGCCATCCGTCAGCGCGATCATATGCTCGAGGTTGTTGTCCGCATCCACGTCACCATCGAAGTCTTCGCCCTTGAGCGACCCCATGACCGACCGCACCCGCAGCACGCGGGCGCGGTTGATATCGCTGACAAAGTCTTCGATGTACGGATCGGCGGGGGCGAGCAGGATGCCCTGCGGTTCGCCCTGCTGCACCACCGCGCCATCCTTGAGGATCACGAGGTGGTCGGCCAGTTTCAGCGCCTCGTCCAGATCGTGCGTGATGAAGATGATCGTCTTTTGCAGTTCATTCTGCAGTTCCAGCAGCAGATTCTGCATGTCGGTGCGGATCAGCGGATCAAGGGCCGAAAATGCCTCGTCCATCAGCATGATGTCAGTGTTCGCTGTGAGCGCGCGCGCGATGCCGACGCGTTGCTGCATGCCGCCCGACAGTTGCGCAGGGTATCGCCTCTCGAACCCGTCAAGGCCGACACGAGCCAGCCATCTGCGCCCCTCGGCGTCCTGCGTGGCACGGTCCGCGCCCTGCACGCTGAGCGGCAGTTGCGCGTTTTCCAGAACGGTCTTGTGCGGCAGCAGCGCGAATTTTTGAAATACCATCGACATGCGTTGCTGGCGCATGCGGCGCAACGCATCGGCATCCAATGACATCACGTCGGTGCCATCCACCAGTATTTCGCCCGCCGTGGGGTCGATCAGGCGGTTCAGGTGGCGGATCAGGGTGGATTTGCCTGACCCGGACAGCCCCATGATTACGGTGATTTCGCCTGGTTTCATGTCCACATTTATGTCGCGCAGGCCCAGCACGTGACGGTGCTGCTCAAGCAGCGTGGCCTTGTCCATTCCCCCCTGCACCAGTGGCACCATGGCTTTGTCATTCGGTCCGAAAATCTTGTAGAGACCCCGGATCGAAATCTTGGCCTGTCCGTCGTTCACTTGCCGGGCCCCCGCGTGTCAACACGGTTCAGCGCGGCCTTGGACACCCGGTCCAGCACCACCGCGAGCAGTACGATGCCCAAGCCCGCCACGATGCCAACGCCCAGATCGAGTGCGCGAATGCCGCGCAGCACCAGCACCCCGAGGCCCGGGGCGGAGACGAGGCTGGCGATCACCACCATCGCAAGGCTCATCATGATGGTCTGGTTCACGCCCGCCATTATGTTGGGCAGGGCCAAAGGCAGCTCCACCCGGGTGAGTTTCTGCCACGAGGTCAAGCCAAACGCATTCGCCGCCTCGATCACATCCTTGTCCACCAGCCTGATTCCAAGGTCGGTCAGGCGGATCACCGGCACGATCGCGTAGAGAATGATGGCAATCCCGTACAGTTTTGATTCCGTGACGGAAAACAGGAAAATCAGCGGGATCAGGTAGACGAAGGTTGGCAAGGTCTGCAACAGGTCGAGAATTGGCACGATGCTGCGCTGTGCGGTGTCCGATTTGCTCATCCCGATTCCGATGGGCACGCCGAACGCGACGGAGATGCCGGTGCAGACGAACACGATGGCCAGCGTCTGCATCGCCACCTCGTAGTGGTCGATGAAGGCAAAAAACAGCAACACCAGCGCGACAAAGCCGGTGACGGCGCGCGACCGGCTGACCACCCATGCCAGCAGGATCAGGGCGGGCATCATTGCCCACCACGGTGCCGTTTCAAACACCCACAACGCCCCGTCCAGCATCCATGACAAGGGTTGCGTGACGGGATCGAGGACGAATTTTAGCTCCGCCCTGATCGACAGAAACCCGTTTTCCAGCCCCTCGGTCAGATCACGGGTCTGGCCGATCCGTGAACACGCCTGATGTAGCTCGTCCAGCGACGGGAATGGCAGGCCGGGGGTTTCGATACTATCGACATCGCCGCCCTGCGCCTGCGCCAACAGTTGCGCCATGGACAGCGGTGCGTCCGTCTTGTCCGCATCGCACCAGTCGCGCAGCCCCAGCCCGTCAAACAGTGCATCATAGCGCGCCATGCCGTGTCCCTCGTCGTGTCGCCCGTTTGCGGGCCTGTTCTGGGTATCCTTTGCGCGCCACCGCTATGCCGCGCAAAGAGGTAGGGTTATTGCAGCAGCGCCGACAACTTGCCGCGTGCTTCGTCGTTCAGCCAACCGCCCCATGTGTCTTTGTAGGTCGTCAGGAAATAGACCGCCGCCTCTTCATAGGACGCCTGATTATTTTCCTGCCATGCCAGCACGTCGCCCATCTGGGCGTTGGTAAAGGTGAGGTGCTTCATGAACTCCGCCGCTTCGGGTTCGCGGTCGACGAAAGCCTGCGTCGCCGCTGTCACGACGTTGGACACCGGGTAGGAGGACAGACCCGGCGTCGCGCAATCCTCAAGCCCGTTGCAGATATGGGTGTCTGGGTCGTAGGCGGGCAGTTCGACCTGCACCATCGGGTATTTGCCCAAAACCGAAGTTGGGGCCCAGTAATAACCGAACCAAGGCTCCTTGGCCTCGGCCGCGGCGGCGATGGCCGTCGCCAGCGTCTCACCCGAGCCATGTTGGAAGCGTTCGACACCTGCCTCGTCCAGACCTGCGGCCTTGAAGTTGTTGAAATTGGTGATGTCACAACCCCAGCCCGACGGGCAGTCGTGGAAGCGTCCGCCGACCAGTTCGGGGTTGGCCTTGATGCCCTCAAGCGTGGTCAGCTCGGGATGGGCCTCGGCCAGATAGGCGGGGATCCACCACGCCTCGACACCGCCATCCGACAGGACCTTGCTGAGTTCGACCAGTTTGCCCTCGTCGCGCAACTCTTCATAGACTTGGGTATAGCTGGTCCAAAGCTCGGTCAGGATGTCCGGCTCGCCGGTTTCCGCGACGGACGCCATCGCGGGTTCGGTCGTGGTCGGCACTGTGTTGACGGTGCAGCCATATCCCTGTTCCAGCAAAAACTTGGCGACATAGGTAACTACAGCGCTTGAGGCCCAGTCCATTTCGGTGATCGACACCTCGCCGCAGTCAGCGGCGGCTATGGAGGCGGCCGAGGTCCCCATCATCAAGGTGGCGGCAAATGCGAGTTTTTTCATGTGTATGCTCCCGGTTATTTTCGTTTCATCGCAGAAGGTGGTGCAAGTGATAGACCCAAATCGCCATCGGATTACAGTCAAAATCCGCTGATGCCCTGAGCGAGCGCCGATTTGCATGCGCAACAGCCGCCTGCCACGATCACTTTTTAGCCCGGTCCGGTGGAATTGCGTCTTTGCTCTTGGGTCCGCCTGCCAGCCTTTGTAGGGTCACGGTCAAGTGAGACCGAAACAAGAAGGCGCATCATGGAATTTGCTGAGGCCCTTGTCATCGTGATGCAGGCGTGGGGCACCATCGGTGCCCTTGTGGCCGCCGTTTTCCTGACCATCGGGATCGACCGGATAGATGCGGATGCGCGTGGGGCCTACATCTTTCGCCCGCTGCTGATCCCTGGCGTGTTGTTGATCTGGCCGCTGGTGCTGTGGCGCTGGTGGCGGATCGAAACCGAAGCCTCCGCATGGGCTGAACGCTATCGCCCCGTGCGCGCCTCTTACGGTGTGGCCGTGATCGCGATGAGCATCGGCATCGTCGCCATCGTCGTCGTCGGCCTGTCCGTACGCCAGACATGGCCGGCCGATGCAGCCCCCGTCCAACTGACCGAGGGAGCGGGCCAGTGAGCGTCAAGTACATCCCCGTCCAGTGGAACCGCAACAAATGGATCTATGACGCCGTGATGCTGGCCGGGGTTGCGGCTTTCCTGTGGGTGTTCCTCTATGTAGCTCCCGAGGCGCTGAGCCACGAGCCTGCCATCAACCCGCAAATCCACAACGCCCGCGCCTTCGGGGCCTGCGCCTTTGTCATGTTGACGGTGATCCTGTGCATCGGCCCTGCTGCACGGCTGGACCGCCGGTTTCTGCCGCTGCTTTATAACCGCCGCCATTTCGGGGTCATGACCACCTTCGTGGCGATCACCCATGCGGGATATATCCTGAATTGGTATTTCGCCTTTTCCGATTCCGGCAAGGTCGTCGGCCTCCTGTCGGCCAATACCAGCTTTGGTCAGATCGCAGGCTTTCCCTTCGAGCTTTTCGGGATCATCGCGCTGATCTGCCTGCTGGTTCTGGCCACGACCAGCCATGATTTCTGGCTCAAGTTCCTGACGCCCCCGGTTTGGAAGCGGCTGCACTACCTGATCTATGCCGCCTATTTCTCGGTCGCGGCCCATGTCAGCCTCGGGATTTTGCAGGACCAGAAGAACCACGTCTTTACGGTGATGTTCATCACCGGGGCGCTTGCCGTGATCGTACTGCATCTGGCCGCGTGGTGGTCGGAACGGGACGAGGTCGCGGCCAAGGACGGCGCGTGGGTCGAAGTGGCGCCCGCTGACGCATTTACCGAAGGGTTCGCCAAAATCGTCAAGCTGGCCAGTGGCGACCGCGTCGCGGTGTACCTGATGGAGGGGAAATTGTCCGCCATCTCCAATGCCTGCGCACACCAGAACGGGCCGTTGGGCGAAGGGCGCGTGATCGACTGCCTTGTGACCTGCCCATGGCATGGCTTTCAATACGACGTCCGCTCGGGCCGCTCGCCTGCGCCGTTTACCGAAAAGGTGCCGACCTACCGTCTGCGGCTGGTCGGGGACATGGTCGAGGTGCACCCCGACCCCAACCCGCCCGGCACCTATGTCGATCCGGTGCCATTGCCAAACCGGCCCGAGCAACTGGAGGCACCGGCATGAGCGAGGACAAGCACCAAAAAGAGCCCTTCTTCGTAGGTTACCTGCCCGCCCCCGGCCCCTTGTGCGTGTTCCTGTTGTCGGTCTGTGCGATCCTGATCGCCGGACTGGCGGCGGCAGGATACCTGATGGGTACAGCACAGGACGATCCCGGCCCCGGCGCATTCCGGTTCGACTATGGTCGCCAGACGGTGACGGGCGTGGTCGAAATGACCCCCTATCCGCTGATCCACGTCACCGTCGGCAACGACCGGATCAAGCCCGGGGACACGTTCATGATGACCGCAGCAGGCAAATCGGGCGTGGATGACCGCGCTGCGCCGCTGAACGGCAGGCTGGCCGAGGTCTCGGGCGTGATCCTCGAGCGCGGCGATCTCTACATGATGCAACTGCGCGGCGGCGCGAATGGCTTGAAAGCGGCCGAGGGAGACGCCCCGGCAATACCCTCCGAACCTCAGGGGCGCTGGCAACTCACGGGCGAGATCTGTGATGGCAAATGCCTTGCCGGGGCGATGCGCCCGGGACGCGGTCTGGCCCACAAGGCCTGTGCGAACCTGTGCCTGCTGGGCGATGTGCCCCCCATCTTCGTCTCGACCAAGCCCGTTCTGGGGCAGGAATTCCTGCTGATCACCGGACCCGGCGGCACCCGTCTGCCGCCTGCCGCCTATGACCATGTCGCCCAGTTCATCAGTGCCGAAGGCGAGATCACCAAGCGCGGTGACCTGCTGGTCTGGGAAATCGACACCGACACGATCAGGGTGAAACCATGAAACGTGTGTTCTGGATCATCTTCGCGACCCTGATCGCGCTGGTTTTGTTTTACCTGTCGCGGTTCTGGACATGGTCCCTGTGGTCGCGCAGCGGACTGTTCGGGATCGAGGCATTGCGCCCGCAGGGCGATCTGGTCGCCCAATGGCTGCGCGGCACCGACCTTGCCCCGTTCGAGTTGCTGATCTGGGCTGTGGGCGCGTTCTTGGTGCTCACAGGGTTGCAAAAACTCTATGACCGCCTCTATCCGCCCGCGGAATGAAACTGATAGGCTTTATCGTAACGCTCGGCCGGATATAGTGTCGGCACAACAATAAGCGCAGAGCAGGCACATGGCACGCAAACCCGCAAAGGCAGCGGCAAAACCCTTCAACGTGGCCCTTGTGGGGCAGGCCGGGCGACTGGGGTATGAGGCATTGCTTTTTGTGGCTTCATTGCGCGCAAAAAGCCCCAAGTTCAACGGCCGGGTGCTGGTTGCCGAACCCCAGCCCGGACCGCTTTGGTCCAAGGACCCGCGGATCGACGCACCGGATGTGCGCGAGGCGCTGGAAGAACTGGGCGCGGAAATCATACCTTTCGAAACTGTCCATTTCGGCCAAGCCTATCCATACGGCAACAAGATCGAGATGCTCTGTGCGCTGCCCAAGGGCGAACCTTTTGTCTTTTTTGACAGCGACACGCTGATCACGGGCGAACTGGCGGATGTGCCCTTTGATTTCAAACACCCCAGCGCGTCGCTGCGGCGCACCGGCACGTGGCCGGAAATCGAGCTGTATGGCCCCGGCTATACCGACATCTGGAAATCGCTTTACGATGCGTTCGGCCTTGATTTCGAAAGCAGCCTCGACCTGTCCGAGCCAGACGAATACTGGGCGCGGTACCTTTATTTCAACGCGGGTTACTTCTTTGGGGCCTGCCCGCACGTGTTCGGGGAAAAGTTCCTCGCATTCGCGCTTGGCATACGCGATACGCCGCCCGATGCCCTTGTGTGCCAGTCGTTGGACCCGTGGTTGGATCAAGTTGCACTGCCGCTGGTTATTCACGCCCTTGGCGGCGGGCGCGAGAGCGCAGCACACGACTACCTCGACGGGCCGGTCAGCTGTCACTATCGGCTGTTACCCCTGCTTTACGCCCGTGAAAGCGAGGTCGTAATCGATACGCTGGAGGAAGTGGCCGCGCCAAACAAGATCAAGAAGGTGCTGAAAGGGTACGAGCCTATCAAGCGCATGGTGTTTCAGGGCCGGGGAGAGAAAGTGCGCGCCTTGTTCGACCAGAACGATATGCCAAGGCGGGAACAGGCCATACGCAATCGGATCAAGTCCAACGGATTCTGGATGCGGTGACCTTCTGACGCTGCGTAATGGCAGTATTCCTGCCACATTTTCTGTCCCGAGGCGAAAAAACCTGCATGAGCGTCGAAAAACGACGTGCGCATTTATAATGAACATTTATTTGACCAAGGAGTAAAAAACCTCACACGGAGCCATTCACATGCCAAACGTCAATGAACGATTCCTGCAAAGTCTGGCCTGCAATTTTTCGCTCAGCCGCCTTGCCGCCATGGCGGAAAACTTTGCTTATCCGATGCCCTTATATGCCGATGACGGCATCCAGGTGTTCGGCTCGCCCGACACTCTGGCCGAGGGTCTCGCTCAATACCGCGACGCCGCAACGGCGGCCGGGATCAAACAAGTCACGCCCCGCATCGTAGCGGAGGGGCTGCCGGTGCGCGGTTATTCGAATGTATGGGTGGAATGGGATCACATTGACGCGCAAGGGCAGTGTCAGCGGACCAGTCAGGTGCGGTACGTCTTCCATCGCGAGTGCGCCGCCCTGTTCCCCAAAATCGAGCTTGTGGAATACATCAAGACCGCGTTTCCGGAAGTGCCAGCAAGCTTTCCGATGACCGCGACCGCCTGAAATCAGACGGTCGCATGTCAGTTTTCGGTTATGCCGCCGCTTTGGTCAGCAGCGTGTAGGTCGAAATCAGTGCGTCAGACGCGGTGGAGCGTGCAATACCGCCACCCTCCTTGCGCAGGCTTTTTGCGCCCACGGTGCGTTTGATCACCCGCCCCAGTTGCTGGTTCAGCGTGATGCGCGCACGACGCGCCATCAGCTTGGCTTTGTGAGTTTCGTCACCCGCTTGCGTCGCGGTTGTGTAAGCTTCCACAAATGCGGGATCGGACGAAGATGTCGTGATCACGTTCAGGATAAAGTGGTCGTCGAACTTGCCCGACTTATCGAGGTCAGTTGCCGTCTTTTGGGCCATGTCGATCACGGCGCGCTTGGCCGCCAGACGTTTGACGATTTCCAGATCCTTGGGCGCGTTGTCGATCACATAGCCTTCGACGATCTTTTGCATCATGTGCGACAGATCAAGGCCTTGTTCCTTGGCGGCGCTGGTCAGATAGGCGCGTACGCCCGGATCGACCGCAAAATTGAAGGTTTCCGCCTTTTTCAGCTTTTGTAGCTTGGCGGCGCGTTTGCCGGTCTTGGCGGTGGTATCCGCTTTGGGCTTTCCGGCGATCTTTTTCATTTCGTTTACTGCTGCTTTATCGGCCATTTGAAGGCTCCTTTCATGTATATGATGGTGTGTATACATGAAATCAGGGTCAAGTCAACATACATGATATGTATGATTCAAACAAACACCAACGCCGATGAAACAGCGCAGACTTGCCCGCGCACGCGGCATTGCCTATCGATGTGCCAACCCATAGCGCCACAAGGCAAAGGAATGATGAAATGACGGACGGCCCCACATACGGCTTTGACACTCTCCAGATCCACGCGGGCGCGCGGCCCGATCCGGCAACAGGTGCGCGCCAGACACCGATCTACCAAACAACGGCCTATGTATTCCGCGACGCCGAACACGCCGCTGCCCTCTTCAACCTGCAAGAGGTGGGCTACATCTATTCCCGCCTGACCAACCCGACCGTCGCCGTGCTGCAGGAACGCATCGCCACGCTCGAAGGCGGTGTTGGCGGAGTTTGCTGTTCTTCGGGACACGCCGCACAGATCATGGCGCTTTATCCGCTGATGTCACCCGGCAAGAACATCGTCGCTTCCACCCGCCTGTACGGTGGCACTGTCACGCAGTTCAGCCACACGATCAAACGGTTCGGCTGGTCGGCAACGTTTGTCGATTTCGATGACCTCGACGCGGTCAAGGCGGCTATCGACGACGACACGCGCGCCGTATTCTGTGAATCCATCGCCAACCCCGGCGGCTACATCACCGACCTCGACGCCATCGCCGCCATCGCCGATGCGGCCGAAATCCCGCTGATCGTGGACAATACCAGCGCCACGCCGTATCTGTGCCGCCCGATCGAACATGGGGCCACGCTGGTGGTGCATTCGACCACCAAGTACCTCACGGGCAATGGCACCGTCACGGGCGGGTGTGTCGTGGATTCGGGCAAATTCGACTGGTCCGCAAACGACAAGTTCCCCGCGCTCAGCCAGCCCGAACAGGCCTACCACGGGCTCAAGTTCCACGAGACGTTCGGTCCGCTCGCCTTTACCTTCCACGGCATCGCCATCGGTCTGCGCGATCTGGGCATGACGATGAACCCGCAGGCGGCGCATTACACGCTGATGGGCACTGAAACCCTGTCGCTGCGGATGGAACGGCACGTGGAGAACGCGGTGCGCATCGCTAAGTGGCTCGAATCCGATCCACGGGTGGACTACGTCACCTATGCCGGTCTGGAAAGCTCGCCCTATTACGACCGCGTGGCCAAGATTTGCCCACGCGGGGCAGGCGGGCTGTTCACCTTCGCGGTCAAGGGTGGCTATGACGCCTGCATCAAGCTGGTGAATGCGCTGGAAATCTTCAGCCATGTCGCCAACCTGGGCGATGCGCGCTCGCTCATCATCCACTCGGCCTCGACCACTCACCGACAGTTGACGGCGGATCAACAGCGCGCAGCCGGGGCGGCGCCCGAAGTGGTACGCGTGTCCATCGGGATCGAGGACGCCGACGATCTGATCGCAGATCTGGATCAGGCGCTGTCCAAGGCCGTAAGCTGAGTCCAAAGCCAAGGCGCACCTGAGGTGCGCCTTGAGCTGACCTGATCCCCAATCGAAACGGTCAAATGACAGGCTTTTGCTTTGCATGGGCAAAGTCCTGCTTTATCCTCAAGCCACATGGCCGTGCTGTTCCATCTGCGCGCCGGAATTGCTAAGGGCTGGGTATGAAGCCAAACTTTGCGTTGTCCTTGTCCTTCGACGGGATCCGCCTGCTGCACCGCGCGGCAGGGGGCTGGCATCTTGTAGGCGAAGTGTCGGTATCTGACCCCAATCTGACCTCGGCGCTTGCGGATCTTTTGCAGGCAGGCAGGGCGGTCAAGACCCGCAAATTGCGAAGCAAGTTGGTCATTCCCGACGAGCAGATCAAGTACCTGACCATCCAAACGCCGGGCCTTGACGACGACGCCCGACGCGACGCGGCCCGCGTCGCCCTTGATGGCGCCACTCCGTATGCCGTCGACTCACTGGCCTTTGACATTTCCCCCGATGGCGATGCGACCCATGTCGCTGCCGTGGCACGCGAGACCCTGCTTGAGGCAGAGGCCTTTGCCACCGAGCACAAGTTCAACCCGGTCAGCTTTGTCGCCGCAGCCGAAGGATCCGCCTTTCTGGGTGAGCCGTTCTTTGGCCTCACCACCTGTGCGTCGTCTCTGCTGCCGGGCGGGGCGACGGTAGAACCCGACGGCGTGCGCGTCGTCATCGTGGACAAGCCCGACGACAGCGACACTGCCGATCGGGAACGATACACGAATGACGGCGAAGCCGCGCAAGCGGTTGAATCCACGCAAACTTCGGTCGACGAAACCCAAGGTCTGCCTGATCCCACCGCAACTCGGGCAGAGGCCGAAAAAACGGACAGTTCAACTGGCGGATACGCTACCGCCATGACAGCGACGGACAAGGTCACCGCTGCGGAGGTTGTGAAGGAAGATGCGGCAACGCCATCCTTGGTGGATGTCGCCGCTGCGCAGCCCCCCGCCACAGCCGACGCAATGCCGACGGCACCCAAACCGCAAGCTGCGAAAACGACCGTCGCTGCCACGCCGAGGGAAGAGATCACCACCTTGGCCCCGTCGCTGCCGGAGGCCGAAGATCAGCCCGGGGCTGAACTGTCCAACGACGCGGAAGCGACGACTACCCCGCCTCTGCTCGGCTTTGCCACGCGGCGACGCCAAAACCCGACGTCGGGTGCCGCGCCTGTGCGCTTGGGTGGCGCATCCAGAGACGCGCCGCCGCAGCGCACTTCGCCGCCGGTCACGGCCGACAAAACCGTTCCACCAAGAAAGGCGATGGAGCCGCCAAGCCTCACCGCGCCGCCAAGATCAGTGGCTGACAGCCTGCGCCCGACGCCCGCGATAGAAGCACCGATTTCGCCAGACGCCGCCGCCAATGTCAGCGCCGAGCCAAAGGCACGCGCGGGTGGTTTCCTGTCACGACGCAAACCGCAAGCTGGCGCTGATGTGCGCGCTGCAAAATCGGCTGCCCGAAAAGCATCAAGGGCGAAATCCGGCGTCAATGGGCACAGCGAAACCGAACGCATGACAGTTTTCGGCGCCCGCGAAGGTCAGGCTGTTGGGGGCAAGCCGCGCTATCTGGGCCTGATCCTCATGGCGCTCTTGCTGGTGTTTCTGGCCGGCGTCGCAGCCTGGGCCACAGTTTTCATGGACGAAGGCCTGGCGCGCTGGTTTCCGGCGCGCGAACGCACCTTGGCCTCGACCCTGCCGGAAGATGCGGCAGGAACGCTCTCGGCCGATGTGGGTGCAACGACCGAACTGGAACGCGATGCCGAAGAGGAAGCGGACGACGTTGTCGTCGCAGCACTGAACGACAGCCTTACCGACGATGGGCTGAGCGCGGAAGACGCCGCCGTTCTGGACGCGCTGCGCGACCCCCTGCCCGACCCCATCGCACCCGAAGAAATGGACGCCGCCGCCCTTGAAGCGCGCTATGCGGTCACCGGTATCTGGCCAAAGGCCCCGGAGATGGCCGTGCCCGCCGATCTGGTCGAGATCGAAAACCTTTACGTCACCGGCATCGACCCCATCAGCCCGGCCCTCGATGCAGTTGCATTGCCAAGTCCCGCCTCCCTGCAGACAGACCAGCAACTTGCACTTGTCACCTCTCCGGTCGCGGCTGGGACGAATTTCGCCCGTGGTCTGGATGGCCGCCTTATTCCCACGCCTGAGGGCGCGCTCAGCCCGGATGGCTTCACGGTCTACCTGGGCCGCCCGCCAGCGGTACCGCCCGCGACACTCGCGCGGCTGGATGCAGGCCCCGAACAGGTCAATCCCAACCTGAACGCACTTACACAGGTGCGCCCGCGCCCGCGCCCCACCGATCTGGTCGAACAGAACGAACGGGCCACGCTTGGCGGGCTGTCGCGCACCGAACTCGCAGCACTGCGCCCGCGCCTGCGCCCCCAGGCCCCGCAAGAGGTTGAAGCGATCCAGCAGGAAGAACAGGTGGAGGACACGCCGCCCTCGGACTTGGCCGCCGCCGTATCACTGCGCCCCGAAACGCGCCCGCGCAATTTTGAACGGGTCGTGGCCCGCGCCGTGCAAAGCGCACCCGCCGCCGCCGCATCGGCTGCACAGCCCACAGCCGCTGTTGCCCCGCGCTCTGTCGCACCGGCCATCCCCTCATCCGCGTCCGTGACGCGGGCCGCCACGGTCAACAATGCGATCAACCTGCGGCAGATAAATCTGATCGGGGTCTATGGCACCCCGTCCAACCGGCGCGCGTTGGTGCGGCTTGGGAACGGGCGCTACCAAAAAGTCGAAGTGGGCGACCGCTTTGACGGGGGTCGCGTATCGGCCATCGGCGACAGCGAGTTGCGTTATCAAAAGGGCAATCGCAACGTGATCCTGAAAATGCCATCGGGCTAGGACCCGCGATAGCTGACCTGTCGATGAGAATCCGGCAGCGCGCTGCTGCAGCACGCATGTTCGATATGCTTCGACCTCACGGGTCATCCCATCTTGTGCGCGTCTCAGATCGCACCAATTTGTAAATCGTTCCAGAACGGCACCAAAGTCAGTTTTCTTTCTTGTAACACTGGCGTCGCAATCGGTGTCTGCATCACCCGGCGCGCCGACTCTATCGGCACCTGACGCGGCATGCAGCACCCGGACTGTAACAAACCCGACGTCAGCACCGCCGCGCACTCACCGCCCATCACCGGCGCGCGACCTCATGTCCTTGTTACTCCAAAGTGTTTGCTGGACGCAGCACATTGATGCGTATCAGACGGCGCAATAATTCGTGCCGAGCCACCACGCAAAAAAGGGGAAGACAGATGCCAGATTCCGTAGACGCGGCAAAGAAGGTTCCGATGCACAACGGACAGAAACTATCGGCCAGTTGGCAATCCGCCAAAGCCGATGCAGACGCGGCCATGGCCCAATACGACGCCAAGCTAAAATTGCTGCGCACGACCGACGACTACACCAAGACCGTCAGAAAAGTCATGAAAGGGTTTCGCGGCGGCCTGCGTCCCACGCTGCAAAAGGTTGAAGTCGCGAGAACGCAACGCGAACTGCACCAGCAGGCCCAAGCGGCCATCGCAATCATAGACGCTTACGTAAAAAAGCTGGGGAGCGTCCCCAAAGACCGCCGGGATTCGGATGCGAAAAAACAGAACCCACAGGAAATACACACGGCTATGGAGAAATGCTTGCTCGCCATCAAGCGACTGCTCAGGGATGTCGGGGAAAAACCACTCGCCACACCGGAAAACTTCCTCAATACCAGCTTAAATTACCACAAGGTGTGGACGTCGGTACTTAAACTGACCCTCGTGGATGTCCGCAAAGAAGCCGTAAACGACCCCGAACGTGCCAAGGCGATCAATCTTCTGGTGCGATCCTATGGCACCGAACTGGCGAAACTGCTCAAGGCAATCGAAGCTCAGTCACATCCCTACAAGCGGGTCAAACTCAATTTTCAGGCGGTCAAGGTGATCGAGAAGCACCAGGAAACGGCCAAGACGCTGCGCCGTCATCCATTGTTCAAAGAGTACGACATTGGCTCTCCCGGCAAGCTCGAATTGATCATTGCGACACTCGCCACCATGCACAGGGGGTTGATCAGCGCGCGGAGAAAGGAAGCCGCCTGAAACCGGAAACAGACCGATGTGTCGCCTTGCAGCGGCACCTCATACACGGCCCCGACCGACCCTTTTTGCGTCAGGGCCGATTGCTCCGACCCGGGCCCGCAAACAGACGCCTAGTCCGCCGCCAGTTCTCCGCTGTCGATCTGCTCCTGTTCGATGCTCTCGAACAACGCCTTGAAGTTCCCCTCGCCGAAGCCGTCATCGCCTTTACGCTGGATGAATTCGAAGAAGATCGGCCCGATCACGGTTTTGGAGAATATCTGCAGCAAGATCTTGGTCTCGCCACCGTCCACGACCCCTTCGCCGTCGATCAGGATGCCGTGTTTGCGCATCCGCTCCAGCGGCTCGTCATGTCCGACTACGCGATCTTTTGACAGTTCGTAGTACGTGTCCGGCGGGCCGGGCATGAATTTCAGCCCATTGTCCGCGATCGCGTCGGTGCTGTCATAAAGGTTGTCAGACCCCACCGCGATATGCTGGATGCCCTCCCCCTTATATTTCTTGAGGTAGGCCACGATCTGCCCCGTCTCGCCCCGATCCTCGTTGATCGGGATACGAATGCGGCCACAGGGCGAGGTCAGCGCGCGGCTCAGCAGCCCCGTAAACTTGCCCTCGATGTCAAAGAACCGGATTTCGCGGAAATTGAACAGATCGCCGTAAAACCGGAACCATTTGTCCATGTTTCCCTTGTGGACATTGTGGGTCAAGTGATCGAGGTAGAAAAACCCGACCCCGCGTGATTTCGATTGCGCCAGCCACTCGTATTCGCCGTTGTAAGGCGAGGTGTCGTAATACTGGTCCACGAAATAGATCAGGCTGCCGCCAATGCCGACAATGGCGGGCACATCCAGCACCTTGCCGGGACCGTCATAGCCCTTGGCACCCAATGACAGGGCACGCTGATAGGCGGCTTGCGCGTCAACGACGCGCCAGCCCATGGACGGGGCACAGGGGCCGTGTTCCTGGACAAACTGCGCGGCAAAGCTGTCGGGTTCGGCATTCAGCACGTAGGTGATATCGCCCTGCTGCCAAAGCTCGATATCCATTGTCTTGTGCTTGGCAACACGCTGATACCCCATGCGCGCAAACAGGCTGCGCAACTCTTCCGGGTCAGGGTGAGCGAATTCCACGAATTCGAACCCGTCCGTGCCCATCGGGTTGTCGTAGGTGATTTTCGATTTCGGGGCGTTGTGGGGGAAAGGACCCATGATCTGTCTCCTTTGCGATAAGCTTTTTCGCACAGGTACAGCAAAAACGGCGCAATATCCGCGCAATATTGACTACGTTATCTTCCATCCATGCGTATTTTGTGCGAGATACCGGAAAATGACGCAGAAAGTTGTGCACATGCTTGATTCCATCGACACCCGCCTGCTCACTGCCCTTCAGGACGATGCCTACCTCACCGCGCAGGACCTCAGCGATCGCTTGCACCTGTCGCCCAGCCAGATCGGACGGCGACGTCAGCGACTGGAGGCTGAAGGGTATATCGAAGGTTACGTCGCCCGCCTCAGCGCTGCTCGACTGGGATTGGGGGTGCAGGGGTTTGTCCAAGTGCATCTGGCGACCCACGGCCCGGAACACTCCGCCGCCTTTGCAAGGCTGGTCGAGGCGCGGCCAGAAATTACGAGTGCGTGGACCATGACAGGCGATGCGGATTACTTGCTGCGGGTGTTCTGCGCCGATCTGGGGGCACTGAACACCCTGATCCACGGAGTGCTTCTGCCCCACCCGGCGGTGGCCAAGGTGCACAGCCAAATCGTCATGGACCAGCTCAAGCGCGACGGTCCACTGCCTACCTGACACCGGCTACGACCGCGTTCTGCACAGTCAGGAAACATATTCCACCTCAGGCGGCCTTATTACGCTCCCCGGCGCGCAAAACACGATCTTCCCGGTTGTACTCGGGCACAAAGGCCCACATTCTTTGAACAGTCCCAAAGGTATTGATCATGGAAAGTTTTCTGTATCAGGCGTCAATCTACCTTGCTGCGGCGGTGATCGCCGTGCCTATCGCGGCGCGGCTTGGGTTGGGGTCTGTGCTGGGCTATCTGGCGGCGGGCATCCTGATCGGCCCGGTCCTTGGCCTTGTCGGCAGCGAGACGGAAGATTTGCAGCATTTCGCCGAATTCGGCGTGGTGATGATGCTGTTCCTGATCGGACTTGAACTGGAACCCCGCGCCCTGTGGGACATGCGGCACAAGCTCTTGGGCTTGGGTGGCTTGCAAGTGATCCTGTCGACACTGGCCTTGATGGGCGTGGCGATGGCTTATAACCAGCCTTTTGGCGTGGCGATGGCCATCGGGCTGACGCTGGCACTGTCCTCGACCGCGATCGTTCTGCAAACCCTGTCTGAAAAGGGGTTGATGCAGACCAGCGGCGGGCGATCCGTGTTTTCGGTGCTGCTGACGCAGGATATCGCGGTCATCCCGATCCTCGCCTTTCTGCCGCTTCTGATTGTAACTCTGCCTGCCCAAATCAGCGCGGACGGCTCGATCCTGCGTAGCGAGGCGAGCCACGGCGACACCCATGGGCACGGCATGAGCCTTGTCGAAGGGCTGCCCGCATGGGGTGTGACCATGGTCACCATAGCGGCCGTTGCGGCTGTCATTCTGGCAGGCGTGTTCCTGACGCGCCCGGTATTCAGGTTTATCCACGCCGCCCGCCTGCGCGAGATGTACACGGCACTTGCCCTGCTGATCGTGGTGTCGATTTCTTTCCTGATGATGCTGGTGGGCCTGTCCCCCGCCCTCGGCGCTTTCCTGGCTGGCGTGGTGTTGGCCAGTTCCGAATTCCGCCACGAATTGGAAACCGACCTTGAACCGTTCAAGGGCCTGCTGCTTGGGCTGTTCTTCATCACCGTGGGCGCGGGCATCAACTTTGTGCTCTTGTTCGAAAACTGGGCGGCCCTTGTGTCGATGGCTCTGCTTGTGATCCTGCTCAAGGGGCTGGTGCTGTATGTTCTGGCGGTTGCATTCAAGATCAGAGGGCGCGACCGGTGGCTGTTTACGCTCAGCCTGGCGCAGGCCGGCGAATTCGGCTTTGTTCTTGCCGCCTTTTCGGTGGGCCAAGGGGTGATCCCGCAGGATGTCGCCGAAACCCTGCTTTTGGTGATCGCACTGACCATGCTGATCACACCGCTGCTGTTCATCCTTTACGAAGTGATCCGGCGGCGCATGGCCGAGGCCCAGACCGAAGTCGAGGCGGACGAGATAGACGAGGACGGCCCCGTCATCATCGCAGGCATCGGGCGGTTCGGGCAGATCGTGAACCGGTTGCTGCAAGGGTCGGGGTTCAACACCGTGGTGCTGGATCACGACATGGAAACCATCGCGCTGATGCGTCGGTTCGGGTTCAAGGGGTTTCTGGGCGATCCCAGCCGTCCCGATATCCTGCATGCAGCGGGCCTTGATACGGCGCGGGTGCTGGTCGTCGCCCTTGACGACCCTGCGGCAGCAACGCGGCTGGTCGCCTACGCGCGCAAGGCGCGGCCCGACATCCACATCATCGCACGGGCTTATGACCGGGTGCATGTCTACAAACTCTATCAGGCCGGGGCCAACGACATCGTGCGCGAGATGTTCGATTCCTCCCTGCGCGCCGGGCGCTACGCGCTCGAAAACCTTGGTCTGAGCGAATACGAGGCGTCCGAGGCCGAGCACGTGTTCTACACCCACGACCGCGACGCCGTGCGGCAACTGGCCGAGCTCTGGGACCCCAACATTCCGACCTCCAAGAACGACGCCTACGTGGCGCGGGCGCGGCAGTTGGAAAAGGACCTCGAAGTGTCACTGGCGGCGCGCCAGGAAGAACCCAAACGCGCCTGACCGGGGCGTCGTGCGGACGCGTTACCCGGCGGACACGCCCGCTTCGCCAAACGTGGCCATGCCGGAATGGCAGGCAATAGCGCCTTGCAGAATGCCGATGGCGAGTGCGGCACCCGAGCCCTCGCCCAGACGCAGGCCCAGCGCCAACAGGGGTTCTTTGCCCAACGCCTGCAGCAGCGCTCCATGCGCGACCTCATCGCTTTTATGCCCGGCCACCACATGATCCAGCGCCCCAGAGACGGTGCGTTCCAGACAGGCGGCAGCAGCGGTACAGATGAAGCCGTCAAGGATCACTGGAATGCACAAGCTACGCGCCCGCACGATGGCCCCCGCCATCGCGGCCAATTCGCGCCCACCAAGACGCATCAGCACATCCAACCCATCGCCCGCATGCGCATGCAGCGCCAAACCTGCCGCGACAACCTGCGTCTTAAGCGTCAATGCCGCACCCTCTACCCCGGTCCCACGCCCGGTCCACGCTTCGGCCCCGCCGCCAAATAGCTGAGCCGCAATTGCGGCGGCAGAGGTGGTGTTGCCGATGCCCATCTCACCCACAACCAGCAGGTCCGTGCCCGCGTCCACCGCGTCCCAGCCCGCACGCAAGGCGGCAACCACTTCGGCCTCCGACATGGCCGGGCCGACGGTGAAGTCCGCTGTCGGGGTTTCAAGATCCAGCGCGACCACATCCATCCGCGCGCCAAAGGCCGCCGCCAACTGGTTGATCGCAGCACCTCCCGCCTCGAAATTGGCTACCATCTGCACGGTCACTTCGGGGGGAAAGGCGGACACGCCACGCGCCGCGACCCCGTGATTGCCTGCAAAAACAATAACCTGAGGGGCCTCGATCACAGGGCGCGGATCGCCGCGCCAGCCCGCATACCAGATCGCCAACTCTTCCAGCCGTCCCAGTGCGCCGGGCGGCTTGGTCAGCTGTCGGTTGCGCGCCTGCGCAGCTTCGACCGCCGTCATATCCGGTCCCGGCATATCCGCCACGAGGGCGCGCAAGGCGTCCAAAGTGTCAAAGCTCATTGCGTCTTGTCCTTGCCTGTTACCCCTTTGCTCTTTACCCAACGCTGACGCAGCCGCAAGTCAGGACAGGACATGAGCGCAGACGAAACCGACACCCCCGCCGCCTCGCGGCTCTGGGATCTGCCCGCAGCCTTCGTGCTGCTGACACGGCTACCGCTGCCTGCCCTGCCCGATCACGCCTTCGCACAAAGCGCACGAGCGGTCTGGGCCTATCCGCTGGTTGGGCTGGTGCTGGGGGGCATCGCAAGCATCGGCGCCGCCATTGCATCCCTGGCGGACTTGCCGCCGCTGATCGTCGCAGGGCTGACGCTTGCGCTGCTGATCCTGTTGACGGGGGCCATGCACGAGGACGGGCTGGCCGACAGCGCCGACGGTCTCTGGGGTGGGCACGACGCGGAACGGCGGCTTGAGATCATGAAAGACAGCCGGATCGGTGCCTATGGAGTCCTCGTCCTGATCCTCGCTATGGGCTTGCGCTGGCTGGGGTTGGCCGAGGTCACATGGACCGGGCTTGTCACCGCATTGGTGGTGTCCCGTGCGATGATGGTGCCGCTGATGCTGGTCCTGCCACACGCACGCGCAAGTGGCCTTGCACACAGCGTAGGGCGACCTGACGCTGCCACAACTCTGGTCGCGATGCTGATCGCCATGCTGATCGCTATCATCCTGTCGGGCGCCGCCGGACTGCTCGCCCTGATCATTGCAGGCGCGCTCGCCGCGGGCATCGGCGCACTGGCGCACGCCAAGATCGGCGGACAGACCGGCGACATCCTTGGCGCGACGCAAATCACAACCGAGATCGCGGTGCTTCTAACGCTCACCGCACTGGCCTGATCCAATTCATTTCGCCACATAGGCCCTGAGGGGAGCGCAAAGCGCCGGGGGCAAAGCCCCCTGCCGCAACAAAAAAACCGCGCCCCCGTTGCGGGGACGCGGATCGTCAAAAAAAGGGATGCAGATCAGGCCGCGACGCGGCTGGTCAGTACGTCGCCGACTTCCTTGGCGGCGGCCAGCTCGTCACCACCGGACACGGCGGCCACCTCGCGGGTCAGACGCTCAAGCGCGGCTTCGTAAAGCTGACGCTCGGAATAGCTCTGCTCGCGCTGGTCGTCGGTGCGGTGCAAATCGCGCACCACTTCGGCGATCGCAATCAGATCGCCCGAGTTGATCTTTTGCTCGTATTCCTGTGCCCGGCGGGACCACATGGCGCGTTTGACCTTGGCCTTGCCTTTCAACGTCTTCATCGCGTGGGCGATCACGTCGGGGCTGGACAGGGCGCGCATGCCGATTTCGGTCGCTTTATTGGTGGGCACGCGCAGGGTCATCTTGTCCTTCTCGAACGAGATGACGAACAGTTCCAGCGAAATTCCGGCCACTTCCTGGCTCTCGACCGAGATGATCTGTCCAACTCCGTGCGCAGGGTAGACCACAAACTCATTCGGGCGAAAGTCGAGCTTTTTTGATTTTGTCATTCTTTATCCTCATAAAGACCCAATGGGTGCGGTCCGTTTTCGACAGTCAAATCCGCATCAGGCAGGGCAAGCGTGCCACGCCTAAGGTGCGGTTAGATCGAAGATTTCAGTGTGCCGGTGTGGGTTTTCACGCGGCAATGGCAGCATCCATTCGTCAGTTGTAACGTCAATATAACACAAAAAAGGCAGATTCGGAAGCTGACCTTAGGTCAGCGCGACAAACACGCCCGGTTTTCATGGCCTTACATTACAGTTTTCATGCCGCAAGTGCAGCATGCACAACGCGCTCAAGCGATTCGGAGAACTTACCCGCCCTCACCCGGCGCTTCGGAGAAGAACTCCATCTTTCCTTCCTTGCCGTCCATCTCGTCGGCGGTCGGCAGCGGGTCTTTCTTGGTGATGATCACGGGCCACATTTCGGAGTATTTGCGGTTGAACTCCACCCACTTCTCCATGTCCGGCTCAGTGTCGGGGCGGATCGCGTCCGCCGGGCATTCCGGTTCGCACACGCCACAGTCGATACATTCGTCCGGGTGGATCACAAGCATATTCTCGCCCTCGTAAAAGCAATCCACCGGGCAGACTTCGACACAGTCGGTGTATTTGCAGGCAATGCAGGAATCGTTGACGATATAGGTCATTCAGGCGCTCGTATCCAAAAGGGTCAGAGGCTTAGCTAAATCAGCCGACCCCATCATTCAAGGTGGCGCGCGCGGGAAAGATCGCCCCGCCGTCTGTCGCGCTTTGTGGGCCGCCCTTTTCCCTCGAAGCGCGGGTTTTCCGGGACGGGTGTTTCGCGCGGGGTCGATTCGGGGGACATATCGTTATAGAGGCCTTGCGCCTCGGGCGCGGGGCCACGGCGGGTGCCCATGGCGGTCACCTCGATGATGCGCACCTGATCGCCAATGGCAAAGGTCAGTACGTCGCCGCTGACAATGGTGGTCGCACGCTTGGTGACCCTCGCACCGTTCACCCGCACGTCACCTGCCGCCACACGGGCCGCCGATAGCGAGCGGGTCTTGAAGAAACGCGCAAACCACAACCATTTGTCCAGCCGCAGCTTGTCCGGCGCGTCTGTCAATTACTTGTTGTCCTTCAGCCCCATGAGGGCCGCGGCAAAGGGGTTGTCCGGGTCGATCGGCTTTTCCCGCCGCTGGGGCCGGGCCGAGTAGTTCTGGGCCTTGCCGCCATCGCTGTCCTTGCGCGGGCCACCCTTGCCTTTGCCTTTGGGCTTGCCGCCGGGGGCCTTGCCGCGTGGCTTTCCGCCTTGGGCGGGACGTCCGCGGTTGGCAGCATTGTTCGACCGGCCCCAGGTGAAGGTGTAGAATACTTCTGTTTCAGGCGCTGCCACGTCCGCGTCCGGGGCGGTGCCCGGCGCAACCTCGGTTTCCGACACGTCCGGAATGCCTGCTGGCACCTCGGATGCTTCGCTCACCTCTGCAATCACGGGCGCGTCGCCTTGATCGGGAAGGGCTTGGGCATCCTCGGGAATATCGGCAGGGGCAATATCCCCGACCGCATCCGCAGGCGGAACCTCATCTGCAGCCGCGACTGCGGGTTCATCGGCATCACCTGAACCCGCCTCATCAACGGGGGCAACATCGCCCTTGTCCATTACGGGCGTGTCGGGAGAGGCATCGCCGGGTGTTTCCGTTACAACGGCGGTGACCGGTTTGACCTTTTCCCGCTCACCCTTTTCGGCCTTGTAGCCAAGACCGGCCATCAACCCGGCGAATTGTTCCAACGTCATGCCGGTGATCGACAGCATATCGGCCTTGGCCTCGAACCCGCTGCGCGAATCTTCGGCCCGCAGCATGTCCGCCAAACGTTCCAGCATGTCGATGCGGATCGCCCGTTCGCCTGCGTTGCGATAGCCCGCCATGGTGTCTGCGCCATCCGGCGCATCCACCATCGCTGGAATCGTCACCAGACCCGGCGGTGGGGATTCCGGGAATTCGCTCAAATTATTGGCCAGCGACCACAGCACCAACCGCAGACGCGTGGGTGCCGGTTTCAGCAGCAAGGGCATGAAAATCGTGAACTGACCGAACCGGATACCATGCTTGCGCAGCGCGCCGCGCGCATCCTGATCCAATGCCTTGACCTCGTCCGAGACAGCGGCGCGGGGCAAAACGCCCATCGCCTCGATCAGACGAAAGGCAAAACCCTTGGCAAGCCCCGTAAGCGTCTCGTCGCGCTGCATGTTCACGAGCGGTTCGAACAGGGCCGCAACCTTGCGGTCGATGAAATGCTGTGCGCGGCGCGCAACCTTTTGTGCGACCTCGGCGCCTGCCACATCGTCCACGAACACCTCGACTTGCGGTTTCAGCGGGTCAGAGCCCGCCACCAGCTTGCCGATCGCAGAGCTGCCCCACATAAGGCCGCCTTGCTCAGTAAAATCAATCTCGGTATCCGGCGCGTTGTAAAACCGGTCCGCACGCAGATGAAAATGAGGGGCCAGCGCCTGCAAGGCCGCCGTCTTGATCGTCTTGGCTTCTGCCGCGCCCGCGCCCTTGTCCTGAGAAAACCGGAACCCGTCCAGCTTGCCGACGAACTCGCCCTCGACCGTGACTTCACCTTTGTCGTTTACTTCGGCCACCATGGCTTCCTTCTGTCCTAGCCGGCGCAAAAGCACACTCGTGCGCCGGTCTACAAATCTTTGTGTCAGCTTTTCATGAAGAGCATCTGACAGTCGGTCTTCTACATGGCGCGTCTCGCTGCGCCAATGGTCTATCTCGTCTACCCAACCCTTGCGCTGCGCCACATAGGTCCACGTACGGATAAAGGCCAGCCGCTTGCTGATCGCGTCGATATCCCCGTCGCTGCGGTCGATCCGCTTGATTTGACGCGCCATCCAGTCGCTGGGGATACTACCACGCTCGTGCAGATATCGAAACACAACGTCCAAAAGGCCGGAATGTTCCTGATGACTGATGCCGCGAAAGTCGGGAATGCGGCAAACGTCCCACAACAGGCGCACCGACAAGGCATCGGTGCAGCGGGCGAAAACCTCGGCGCTTTCGGCCAGCGACTTCAGCGCCATGACATCGTCCGCCTCGCGGGCGCGTACCAGAATGTCGTGATCCGGGGGGGCCTCAAGGCTGCGCACCAGCGCGTCGATCGTGCCGAATTGTAAAGCATGGTTGCGCCATTGCAGCTTTTGAATGGGGGTAAAGCGGTGATCCATGATCGCCTGCGCCGTGCCATCGTCCAGCGGGCACACATCGCCCGTGACGCCAAAGGTACCATCCTTCTGCCCCCGCCCTGCCCGGCCCGCGATCTGCGCCAGTTCGTTGGGGGCCAGCGGGCGCATCCGCCGCCCGTCGAATTTGGAGAGCGACGAAAACGCGACGTGGTCGATATCGAGGTTCAGACCCATGCCGATGGCATCCGTCGCCACAAGAAAGTCGACCTCACCATTCTGGTACATGTCGACCTGCGCATTGCGTGTGCGTGGGGAAAGCGCGCCCATGACCACTGCCGCGCCGCCCTTCTGGCGCTTGATCAGTTCGGCGATGGCATACACGTTGTCGACCGAAAACCCGACAATGGCCGTGCGCGGGCGCATGCGGCTGAGTTTCTTCTGGCCGGAATAGACCAGTTGAGACATCCGCTCACGGTGCATGTACTGCGCCTCGGGCACCAGCGCGCGGATGGGTCCACGCATCGTGTCGGCCCCCAGAAACAGCGTTTCGTGCAAGCCGCGCGCGCGCAGAAGGCGGTCGGTGAACACGTGACCGCGTTCGGGATCGGCGCACAGCTGGATTTCATCGATAGCCAGGAAATCGACCCCCATGCCCTCGGGCATCGCCTCGACCGTGCAGACCCAATACTGGGTGCGCGGGGGCACGATCCGCTCTTCTCCGGTCACCAGAGCGACCACCGATGGTCCGCGCAGCGCAACGATTCGGTCATAGACCTCGCGCGCGAGCAGGCGCAGCGGCAAACCGATGATGCCGGTCCTGTGGCCCAGCATACGGTCGATCGCATAGGTGGTTTTGCCTGTATTGGTGGGGCCAAGTACGGCCACCACCCGCGCGTCGCCCGACATGGGCTGTCCCCCCGTTTACGATCCCGCGTGCTTAAAGTTCGCGGCCGATGCCTTTGGTCTTGAGCTGCTCAAGCATCTTGCTGGCGTTTTCGTGGTTGGGATGCAAGTCGAGAACCTGATTGAAGGCCTGCTCGGCCAGCGCATAATCCCCGAATTCGTTCAACATCACGCCCAGACCGAAGATGGCATTGTAGTTGTCGGGGTTCAGGATCAGCGCGCGCTGCAGGTCGGACAGCGCGGGGCCATAAAGGCCCTTCATGTAAAAGGCGGTCGCGCGCGCGTGCCAGCCTTCGGCAAAGTCGGGGGCATGGTCGGTGACGGCCGTCAGATGCTCGATTGCGATGTCGATCTGGTCTTCCTCCATCGCCTCGCGGCCTCTGCGCAGCAGCATGTCCAGCGCAGTCGAGCCGGATTTGGCCCACTCCCGCTCGATCTCGCGGCTCAGACGCGTGGCCTCGGCAGGGGGTGCCTCGCCAAGGGATTGCAGCATCTCGTCCAGCGACGCCTGCGCATGGCCGGGTAAGGAATTCCCTACTGTCAGTAAAAGTGCCGTGACGACAGGGTAGAGTTTGCTCAGATGTGTGCCCATAAGGGGAATGTAACAGGCCGTGCGCCAAATTCCAGAGAGCGCGACGCGCCACAGACAAAAAGGGCATCAAAGATGAGTGACACCGTGAACGAAGCCGTAACAGTGCTGAATGAAAAGCTGAGCGGTGCCGGTTTTTCGGGCACAGCGAAATTCGACATCGAAGGCGAAGGGGCCGTTATGATGGACAGCTCGGGCGCGCGCGCTGGCGATGAGCCTGCCGATGTGACGCTGTCGGCGGATGCTGACACGTTCAAGGCGATCCTGTCGGGCGAAACCAACCCTACCTCCGCCTTCATGACAGGCAAGCTCAAGGTTGACGGCGATATGGGGCTTGCGATGAAACTGGCCTCAGTTCTCGCCTGATGACGCTTTCGGCCGCTCCTCTTTTCGCCGACGTAAGCCCAGCGACGCTGGACGGGACCGCCTTTTGGACCAAGGCCGCTGACGGTGTACGCATCCGTCTTGGCGTCTATCGTCCCGAAGGCGCGACCGGCACCGTGCTGCTGTTTCCGGGACGCACCGAATACGTTGAAAAATACGCGCCTGCTGCCGGTGAGTTGGCGCAACGCGGATTCGCCACCGCGGTGATCGATTGGCGCGGGCAGGGACTGGCCGATCGGCTGCTGGACGACACGCGGATCGGCCATGTCGGGCTTTTTGCCGATTACCAGAAAGACGTCGTCGCCATGGTTTCGGCCGTGCGCGAACTGGACATGCCTGAACCCTTCTACCTGCTTGGCCACTCGATGGGCGGGTGCATCGGGCTGCGTTCGCTTTATGAGGACCTGGACGTGGCGGCGGCAGCTTTCACGGGGCCTATGTGGGGCATCCGGATCGCACCCCACCTGCGCCCCGTCGCGTGGGCCTTGGGGCGGATGATGCCCGCAATCGGGCACGGCCACCGCCTGCCGCCGGGGACAATCCTTGATTCCTACGTTCTGACCGCACCTTTCGAGGATAACCTCCTGACCTCGGACGAGGAAATGTTCGAAATGATGCGTCTGCAGCTGCAGGCCCATCCGGAGCTGGCGCTGGGTGGGCCCAGCTTTGTCTGGCTACGCGAGGCGCTGGATGAAACCCTCGCCCTGTCGCGCATGCCCGCGCCGAAAGTGCAGGCGGACGCCTTCCTTGGCACCAATGAACGTATCGTCCACGTGGGCCGGATCGAGGCACGGATGCGCACATGGCCAAACGGCGTGCTACACATGATCGACGGCGGCGAGCACGAAGTTTTGATGGAAGGCCCCGAGGCGCGCACATCCATCTTCGACACCATCGCCGCAAGGTTCTCCCAAGCCGCCTGAGGCTGGCGGCGCGCGCGCGTCATGCTAGATTGCCGCATATGGGCGCGCTCACTTTCACTCCTTCCGGCATCTATTGCCCCGCAGGCGATTTCTATATCGATCCGTGGCGTCCCGTTACGCGCGCGCTGATCACCCATGGCCACGCCGATCACGCGCGCTGGGGCATGGACTCCTACCTCGCGACAGATCTGGCCGCGCCCGTCATGCGGCATCGGCTGGGCGATATCCCTATCGAGACAGTCGCTTACGGCGAGGTTCGCCAGATCGGCGGGGCCACCGTGTCCTTTCACCCCGCAGGCCACGTGCCCGGATCGGCCCAGATCAGGGTCGAGGTAGGGGGCGAGGTCTGGGTGGCCTCCGGCGATTACAAGGTGATCGACGACGGGCTATCGACTCCGTTCGAACCGGTGCGATGCCATCACTTCATCACCGAAAGCACCTTCGGCCTGCCCGTGTTCCGCTGGCAGGATCAAGCGGACATCGCCGTCCAGATCAACGACTGGTGGGCGGGATGCGCGGCGGCGGGCAAGACGGCGTTCCTGGGCTGCTATGCCCTGGGCAAGGCGCAGCGCCTGCTGACCCTGCTCAACCCCGACATCGGCCCGGTCCTGACCCACACCGCCATCGAAAACACCAACGCCGTGATGCGCGCGCAAGGGATCCAGTTGCCGGACACGATACAGGCGGGGCCGGACCTGAACCCCAAGGATCACGCGCGCGCTCTGGTCCTTGCCCCGCCATCGGCAATCGATTCCGCATGGGCGCGCAAGTTCGGCGCGCGCGAGACTGCCTTTGCCAGCGGCTGGATGGCCCTGCGCGGAATCCGGCGGCGACGGTCGGGGGATCGGGGCTTTGTCATCTCGGATCACGCAGATTGGGGCGGCTTGCTGGACGCGATCACGCATACTGGCGCAGAAAATATATATGTGACACATGGTTATACGGAAATCTTCAGCCGATACCTAAACGAAAACGTGTGGAGCGCCCAAGTGGTCCCGACCGAATTCGGCGGGGACGAGACCGAGGACGCGGCATGAAAGACTTCGCTGCGCTGTTCAACGCCATCGACCAGTCCACGAAGACGACGGTCAAAGTGGCCGCCCTTACACAATTTTTCGAAACCGCATCCGACTCCGACCGCATCTGGACCATCGCCATCTTCTCTGGCCGCCGCCCCAAGCGGGCCGTGACCACAACGCGCCTGCGTGAATGGGCAGCAGAAGTGGCCAATATACCCCTGTGGTTGTTCGAAGAAAGCTATCCCATCGTCGGCGATCTGGCCGAAACCATCGCGCTTGTCCTGCCTGAACCAACTGAGAACTCCGATCAAGGTTTATCCTACTGGATCAATGTATTGCGCGCCCTTTCGGATGTGGAGGAACCCGCACGCAAAGTGGTCGTTCTGGACGCATGGAACCGGCTCGGAACCACCCAGCGCTTCTTGTTCAACAAACTGCTCACCGGAGGGTTTCGGATCGGCGTTAGCCAGAAACTTATGACCCGCGCCCTATCCCGTGCCACGGGCCGGGAGGAGGCCGAAATGGCGCACCGTCTCATGGGCGATTGGGACCCGGCCACCACCACGTGGGACGCGTTGATCGAGGCCGACGATCCCTCGGCCAACGCCTCGCGTCCTTATCCCTTCTACCTCGCTTATGGGCTGGACGCAGAGGTAGAAAACCTAGGTAATCCAGACGATTGGCAGGCAGAGTGGAAGTGGGATGGCATCCGTGGCCAGTTGATCCTGAGGGACGGCGCGCACCACCTTTGGTCACGGGGTGAAGAGTTGATGACTGACCGTTTCCCCGAGTTCGCGCGTGCCCGTGATTTCGTCCCGGACGGGACGGTACTGGATGGCGAGGTACTGGTCTGGGGGACGGACGGCCCGCAATCTTTCAACGCCCTGCAAAAGCGGATTGGGCGCAAAACCGTGCCAAAAAAGCTTTTGGCCGACGCGCCGGTGATCCTTTATGCCTATGATCTGCTCGAATGGCAGGGCGTTGATATCCGACAAGACTCGCTTGAGGAGCGGCGCACAACCCTCGAAAAAATGTGCAAAAACCTGCCCACAGATGCGCCCGTGAAACTGTCTCCGACCTTGCCTTTTGGCACATGGGCGGGCCTCGCGGACACGCGCGATACTGCACGCGATGCCAATGCCGAAGGGCTAATGCTGAAACGCCGCGACAGCCCCTACCTGACGGGTCGCAAAAAGGGGGACTGGTGGAAATGGAAGCTGGACCCGCTGACCATCGACGCCGTCATGATCTATGCCCAATCCGGGCACGGACGTCGCGCCAATCTGTTCACCGACTTCACCTTCGCCGTGTGGAAGGGCAACGAACTCATCCCGTTCACCAAGGCCTATTCCGGCCTCACGGACGAAGAGTTCCGCAAGATCACCGCATGGGTCAAGAAGAACACCCGCGAACGCTTCGGCCCCGTGCGCAGCGTGACGCCCGAGCACGTCTTCGAAATCGCATTTGAGGGCATCCAGACCTCCCCACGCCACAAATCCGGCGTCGCCCTGCGCTTTCCGCGCATGTCGCGCTGGCGGCACGACAAACCGATCCATGAGGCCAACAGCCTGGACGACCTGAACGCGATGCTCGCCACCTATGGCTAGCGGCATCGCAATTGGGTCCGAAATGCCTTGGGAGGTCTGGAAGGTTGGCCTTCCAGGCTGCTGCCGCGCCCGCGCGTGGCGACACCCTTGCCCTCACTCCGTTCCGGTCATACCTATGCTGCGTAACTTCAAAGAGGTCCCACATGTTCCACCTGCCCTTCCCCGTCCGCGACACCAATGCAAAGACCGGGGGCAAATCGTTGGGCGATCTGCCCGAATGGAACCTTGATGACCTTTACACCGGGCAGGACGCACCCGAACTGAAACGAGACCTCGACTGGCTGGAGGACGCCTGCAAAAGCTTCGCCACCGATTACGAAGGGACACTTGCGACCCTCACAGCCGGGGACCTGCTGGAATGTATTCAACGTCAAGAGCGCATCAACCAGGTTGCCGGGCGCATCATGTCTTTTGCGGGCTTGCGCTATTACCAGCAGACCACCGATTCAAACCGCGCCAAATTCATGTCTGACGTGCAGGAAAAGGTCACCAACTTCACCACGCCCCTGGTGTTCTTCACCCTTGAGCTCAACCGGCTTGAAGACGACCATCTGGGCAAGTTGCTGGACCAAAGCGCGGATCTGGCCCGCTACAAACCCGTTTTCGACCGCATCCGCGCGATGAAGCCCTATCAACTGTCGGATGAGATGGAGAAGTTCCTGCACGATCTGGGCGTTGTCGGCGACGCGTGGGAGCGGCTGTTTGACGAAACCATTGCGGGCCTCGAATTCCATATCGACGGTGAACCGCTGAACATCGAGGGCACGCTGAACTTCCTCACCGACCCCGACCGCAACAAACGCGAAACAGCGGCGCGCGAGTTGGCCGAAGTCTTTTCGAGCAATATCCGAACCTTCGCCCGCGTTCACAACACGCAAGCCAAGGAAAAGGAGATCATGGACCGCTGGCGTGGTATGCCCACCGCCCAGACCGGTCGCCACCTCTCCAACCAGGTCGAGCCCGAAGTGGTCGAGGCGCTGCGCAACGCGGTCGTCGCCGCCTACCCCAAGCTCAGCCATCGCTATTATGATCTGAAACGCAAATGGCTTGGCCTTGACGTCATGCAGGTGTGGGACCGCAACGCGCCCCTGCCGATGGAGGACCCGCGCGTCGTGAACTGGGACGAGGCCGAAAGAACTGTGATGGACGCCTACAATGCGTTCGACCCACGCATGGGCGAACTGGCCCAACCGTTCTTCAAAAAGGGCTGGATCGACGCAGGGGTCAAACCCGGCAAGGCACCCGGCGCTTTTGCACATCCCACCGTGACCGACGTGCACCCTTACGTGATGCTCAACTACTTGGGCAAACCGCGCGACGTGATGACACTGGCGCACGAGTTGGGCCACGGCGTCCACCAACTGCTGGCCGCTGGGCAAGGCGAAATGCTTTCATCGACCCCCCTCACGCTGGCCGAAACTGCTTCGGTCTTTGGCGAAATGCTCACCTTCCGCAAAATGCTCGACGGGGCCAAGGACGCAGCACAGCGCAAAGTCATGCTCGCCGGCAAGGTCGAGGATATGATCAACACGGTCGTCCGCCAAATCGCCTTTTACGATTTTGAATGCAAACTCCACGATGCCCGCCGGGGCGGCGAATTGACCCCCGACGACATCAACGCCCTCTGGATGTCCGTGCAGGCCGAAAGCCTCGGCCCCGCCTTCGAGTTCATGGACGGGTACGAGACGTTCTGGGCCTACATCCCGCACTTCGTCCACTCGCCCTTCTACGTCTACGCCTATGCGTTCGGCGACGGGCTCGTGAACGCCCTCTACTCGGTCTATGCCGAAGAGGGCGCAACCGGTTTCGAGGACAAATACTTCGACATGCTCAAGGCAGGCGGTTCCAAACACCACAAGGAACTGCTAGCTCCTTTCGGCCTTGACGCCTCAGACCCCAAGTTTTGGGACAAGGGTCTGGACATGATATCCGGCTTCATCGACGAGTTGGAAGCGATGGAGGGGTAACAGCCTCTTCCCGTTCAGCAGCTTTCGAACCTTTCGACACAGGCCGCGCCTTGGACGTGCATGGCGTCAGAAATCCGCAAAACGCTCCCTGCTCGGGATAGGTCGAGGGGGGCATGGTCAAGGTCGTCTGGGCGGTGGCCTGCATCTGGCTGGCAAAAACAATCAGACCTGCAAGAATGATACTGCGCATCGGGCATCTCCTTTGATTGGATGGCATGCCCAACAGATGCGCAGGCAGGTCACCTGCTTGCGCGTCGATTTCGAAAATCAGTGCAGGTTTGCAGGGATCGGCATGGAATTTTCAGAATCGCCGCGGTTACGAGACAAGGCGCGGCGGCGATATTCCGTCGGGCTGTTCCCGACCTCGGCCCGAAAGGCCCGGTTGAACGGGCCGACGGACGCAAAACCGACATCATAGGCGATTTCCAGAACGGTCGTGTTCAAATGCGCTGGATCGCTCAGCGTGGCGCGCGCCGCGTCAATGCGGGCGCGGTTGATGAAGCTGGAAAAGTTGCGATGCCCCAACCCCTTGTTGATCGCGCGGCGCACCCGGTGTTCGGGCACGGCAAGGCGGTTGGACAGGGCGCCGATGGTCAACCCCTCTTCACGCCAGATTCCGGCGGCCATCGCCGCCTTGATCCGGTCGATCAACACAGTGTCGATGCCATCATAGTCTTCTGGCATGACCTGCGCGCGTGCTTCTTGCGTTTCGCCGGGCCAGCGATCCGCATCCGGGCGCAACAACCACAGCGCAAAGGCCAGAGAGACGACAAGAACGCCCGCCGCCTGCGACAGAGCCAGCAGAAGCGTGCCCTCTCCCATAAGGCCGGTGGCCTGCGCACCGGTCAGGAACAGTGCCAGCCCCGCGATGGCCGCGGCGAAACCAGGCCGGGCGCGGCAGCGGCACTCGACCAGATCATCCCGCGCTGACCAGAGCGACAGCAGCAAAAGCGCGCCGTAAAGGGCGATGCCCAGCGACATGCACAGGACCGGGAGCCCCGCAAAACTGTAGTGCACGAACATGAAAACCGACGTGATCAGCCCTGCGGCGATCCAAGGCCAGCGCTGCCCCGGTGCGTCCAGAAAGATGGTGACGATCAGCCACGTGATAGCGGCGGGAGTCAGGCTGGCCACAAGCACAAGGTTTGCCAGCACCACCTCCGGCACCTCAAGCGGCATGGCCGAAGTGACCAATAGAAAGGCCGTCTTGGTGATGGCCAGCGCGACGACGGACATCCGGCCCTCCCACCCGATGGGCGCGCGCCACAGCAAAAGGGCAAGCAGCATCAAAATGGCGATCGCGCCGCCGCGCAACGCAAGGTCAAGGTAAATCACGACAAAGTCTCCCTGCGGTCCTCTCGTGTCGCCTTCAGCTTAGCCTGACTGCGCGCGCTGCGCGCACCGATTTTTGGAAAAGACACGCCGATTCTCGAAATCGGACGGGTCCGTCATCGCGGATGGGCGGAGCGGCAACGGCAATGCAGCTACGCTCGGCGCCACGGGTCGACAACCCTCCTGTCCGTCACCCCCGAGCCGTGGGAAAGGTAGACAAATCACTAAGATGTTTCTGTAACCTGTTGAAATTACTAGAGTGGTGCTGTGTCCCAGCGTGGGACATGCCACACACTCACTTCAATTGCGAATCCTTCGATCCCCGCCGGTTGATCCCCCCGCGGCGCTGAAAGGCAGCGTCCCTCTCGGACACACAATCCACGCACAGCTTGACCCCCGGCAGCGCCTCGCGCCGCGCCTCGGGGATGGGTTCCTCACATTCCGCGCAGTGGGTCAGACTCTCGCCCACCGGTGCGCGCCGCGCCTTCATCCGTGCCAGCTCATCCGAAATCGACGCCTCGATCTGCTCGGATACAGCACCATCCTTTGCCCAACCTCCTGCCATGACCCACCTTCATCTCACCAAATAAGCACTTTGCGAAGGGCCGATCAGCCTGCCCTTGCCTTCGCAAAAACAGAATCGATCAGCCTTTGCGTGCCCCGCGCATCCTCAAGGTGCCACGGATATGCCGCCCCGTCACGGACGTGCGCGCCGAAGGCCTCGACCTGCAAGACATACTGATTGACGGCGGGAAACCTGTCTTCGTTGATCGAAGGCGGATTCTGGTCGTTCTTTTGCAATTCAATCCGCGCGACACCAAACACGCCCGCATTGAATGGGGCCGTCATCTTGATCACTCCCTCGCTACCCACAAAGGTCATCTGCTGAAACGGATGCATCCGCATCGAGTTGATCCAATGGGCCGAAAAGGACGGAAACCGGGCCGAAACCCGCGCCAGAACGTCCACTCCGTTTTCGAAATCCACATCCGCGTGGGTAATCTCGACCGGTTCCTCTTCGCTCAGCCAGCGGGTCGCACCATAGGTGTAGACACCGATGTCTGGAATGCCCCCGCCGCCTGTGTCGGGCTTGTTGCGCACGTTGCCGGGGTCCGAGGAATTGTCATAGCAAAACAGCCCCTCCACATGGATCAGCTTGCCGATGGCCCCGTCGCGATACAGCGCACGCGCGCGCTGCCACTGCGGGTGATGGACGATCATATAGGCCTCGGTTGCGAAACAGTCCGACGCATCGCGCGCCGCGATCAGGGCTTCGTAGTCCCCTGCCCCCATCGCCATGGGCTTTTCGCACAGCACATGCTTGCCCGCCGCCAGCGCGCGCAGCGACCATTCCACATGCAGGTGGTTGGGCAGCGGGATATAGACCGCATCGATGCCCGGATTTGCGAGCAGCTCGTCATAGCTGGCATGCAACTTCAACTCCGGACAAAATGCCTGAAATCCGACCGCCTTGGCGGGGTCCGAGGTCGCAAGGGCCACCAATTGCGCCCCCTTGGCTGCGTGAATGGCCGGGGCCATATGCCCAAGGGCAAAATTCGCCGCCCCCAGAATGCCCCATCTGATCGGTTCCGCCATGCTGTTCCCCTGAATTGCTGTTGGCGCTACCATACCCATCGGAGCATTCAGAACAAGGCCGCAGCTCGGGCTGCCCGCGCTGACCTATGCGCTGACCGCAGCAGGCCTTAAAACCGACAGCGTCGACAAGGTCCCCGGGGCAATATCGTGCCTGTGCTGTGCGCCCGACTCAGGTCAGGCCGCAGCGCGCCATTACCCGGTCGGCAAGGTCATCGTCCACACTGCTCAGGCACTGATCCGCGAAATACCACCAAACGAACTTGTCATAGGCGCGTTTGCGCGGGGCACGACCCAGAATTTGCGCCAAATCACTTTCGGATCGCGCCACATCGGCGACATGATGAAAATCCGACTGGCCGCAAAGGACCACGGGTTTACGGTGCAGATAGGCCTCGACCCCGACGGCGGAATTGATCGTGACCACACGTGCCGAAGCCGCAATCAGATCGTGAATATTGCCATTGCTGACCCGCAGGTGCGGATAGCGGTCCAGCCGCGCGGCCAACCCTTCGGCTGTGCGGGGATCGTGATCGCGCGGATGCGGCTTCACAACCACGGGGCCGTCAATCGCCTCGCAGACGCCATCCAGCATCTGCCAACGGTCCAGATAACAGGTCTCGCCCACAATGCGGTGCCCTTCGGATTGCAGGAAAACAACCGCAGCCACGTTTGCAATGTCGGTCACCGCCTCGGGCTGGGCGTAACGCGAGGTGCGCTGGCCCACCATACGCTGGCGCAACCGGCGAAAGAACGGGCGCGCCACGTCAGGGTCGATATCGCCTTGCGGGAACGGCATCTGCGCGATCGACGAAAAGGCGCGAATGCCCTGCGCGTCGAAGTTCCAGAAAGGATAGATATAGGCGACATCTGCGTTGCGCGCGCGGTCATGGGCAAAGCTGCCGTGATGGATCACATGGATCGCATCGTCCGCCGCCACGCGTTCGGGCAAGGTCTCGCGCTCCAGCACCTCAACCTCAAAACGCACGTCCCGTGCCTTCAACCCTTCAAGCAGACGGAGATAAAAAGGCATAAACCCCTCTCCATCAAGGCTCAGCCAACTGCGCGGCACGTGGAACACGATATCACTCATGACAACAACGCTACCCGCAACCCGCACAAATCAAAACCCGGCACGCAGGCTGCGCATGTCTACTTCTCTGATTTCGAAAATCCTTCCCGAAGGGCCGGCCAGCCATCGCGCCGACCGAGAAAAAGAAAAGGCCCCACCATCCGGCAGGGCCTTTTCAACCGTTCATCGGCTTGGCGTTACGCTGTCGCCATCAACCCCTTGGTCTTGGCAATATCGCGCATCTTCTTCTGCAACTTCTCGAATGCGCGGACTTCGATCTGGCGGATGCGTTCGCGGCTGACGCCGTATTGTTCGGACAGGTCCTCCAGCGTGATGGTCTCTTCGGCCAGACGGCGCTGGGTCAGGATGTCTTTCTCGCGGTCATTGAGCACAGAAAGCGCCTCGGCCAACATCTCGCGGCGCACTTCCAACTCGTCGCGCGCCTCGTAATCGCCCGCCTGATCGGCACTTTCGTCCTCAAGCCAGTCCTGCCATTGCATCGTCCCCTCGCCTTCGGAGCCGACAGTGGCATTCAGCGACGCATCGCCACCCGACAGGCGGCGGTTCATGCTGATGACTTCGTCCTTGGTCACACCCAAATCCGTGGCAATCTGTGCTACGTTTTCGGGGCGCAAATCGCCCTCTTCCAAAGCGCCCAGCTTGGCCTTGGCCTTGCGCAGGTTGAAGAACAGTTTTTTCTGCGCCGAGGTGGTGCCGAGTTTCACCAAGGACCACGACCGCAGGATATATTCCTGGATCGAGGCACGAATCCACCACATCGCATAAGTCGCCAGGCGGAAGCCCTTTTCGGGATCAAACCGTTTGACGGCTTGCATCAGACCCACATTGGCCTCCGAAATCACTTCGGCCTGAGGCAAGCCATAGCCGCGATAGCCCATGGCGATCTTGGCAGCGAGGCGCAGGTGCGATGTCACCATTTTGTGGGCGGCCTCTGTGTCCTGTTCTTCGACCCAGCGCTTGGCCAGCATGTATTCTTCCTCCGGTTCCAGCAGCGGAAACTTGCGGATTTCCTGCATGTACCGGTTCAAACCACCTTCAGGGGTGGGTGCGGGCAGGTTTGCGTAATTGGCCATATGGTCCCTCCTGTACTGCCCCATCTGCATGCGCATGTTTAGGGGCTTAACATCTATATGGGTCCGCTGATCGCCCCCCACAAGGGCAAAAGCGACTGATCGGTCTATGCCATATCGGGGTCGGATTTGGCAGGGGGTGCGCTGTGCCTTCACGCGCATGTGCTGTTCGTTGCAAGGTCGGGTTAATTTTTCGCAAACATCTCGCTCCCCCGTGGATGTCGCGGCATAGGCGTTACCCTTCGCACCTCAGGTCAGCGCATCCAGCAAGGCCTGAAAATCCGCAGCCAAAGGCGCTTCAAAGCGCATGTTCCTGCCCGTGACGGGGTGTGCGAACCCCAAAACGGCTGCATGCAGGGCCTGACGGTCAAAACCGGCCACAGCCGCCGCTGCGGGCGTACTCAGCGCGTCCCGCGCCAGTTTGCGCCGCCCGCCATAAACGGGATCACCCACCAGCCCATGTCCGGCATGGGCCAAATGCACGCGAATCTGGTGGGTGCGCCCGGTTTCCAGCCAGCATTCAACCTGCGACAGAACCTCTGGCATGCCATAGCGCGCGACAACGCGCGCGCGAGTGACCGCATGCCGTCCCCCCTGAAACAGCACCGCCTGACGTTGCCGGTCGGTCTTGTGGCGGGCCAGCTGGGTTGTCATCTTCAACACATTGCCCGGCTCGAAACTCGCCCCCCTGATGCCGCGCAGACGTGGATCGTTGGCATCCGGCACGCCGTAAACCAGCGCGCGGTAATAGCGTTCGACCGTGTGGGCGGCGAACTGGCCGGCCAGTCCGTGATGGGCCGCGTCACTTTTGGCCACGACCAACAGACCGCTGGTTTCCTTGTCGATGCGGTGCACGATGCCGGGGCGCTTCATGCCCCCCACACCGGACAGCTCATCGCCGCAATGATGCATCAGCGCATTGACCAAGGTGCCACTGGGCGAACCGGGCGCGGGATGCACCACCATGCCCGCAGGCTTGTTCACGACCACCAGATCGGAGTCCTCGAACACCACATCCAGCGGGATCGCTTCGGGCAGGATATGGCTCTCCTGCGCCTCGTGAACCTCGACCTCGATCACCGCCCCTGCCGTGACGCGGGCCTTGGGGTCTGTGGCGACCATGCCATCCACACGCACCGCCCCATCCGCTATCAGCCGCGCAAGACGCGTGCGCGACAGGGCCGCTTGCTCTGGCACGTCCCGCGCAATCGCCTTATCAAGACGCGCAGGCGGAGCATCCGCAATGACAAAGGACAGGCGGTTGGACGACATCGAAAACCCCATTGAACCGGCAAACCTGCGCTTCCTGCGCCGTTTGGTGACGGTGCTGACCGTCATCATGATTGGCGGCGTTGTAACGGTGGTGTCTCTGCTTGTCATCCGCCTGAATAGTGTCCCCGCGCCCTTGCCACTGCCCGAACAGGTGACGCTGCCGGACGGGACAACCGCAACCGCCTTTACCATCGGGTCGGACTGGTTCGCAGTGGTGACGGAATATGACGAAATCCTGATCTTCGATCAGGTGACAGGGATGCTGCGCCAGACTGTGAAGCTGGACTAAGGCTTTGTCGGATTGCGCCTGAAGCTGAAAGCCGGGTCCTGTGGGCGGGCGAATCTGCCCAGATGCAAACAGTGCACACGCAGTGCAAAGGATACGGGTTTTACGGATCATCTGTGTCGGACCGCGCGTTTTCTTCGAAAACATTCTTGTCCGACGACCCCCCTTTTTCGCTTTGCGAAGAAGAGTGGTACCACCTCCTGGTCTCGAACCAGGGACCTCTTGATCCACAATCAAGCGCTCTAACCTACTGAGCTAAGGCGGCACTGGGCGTCAAATACCCATCCAATGCGCCAAATGCAAGACCGTCAAAAGCGATAAATCCAGGTCTGCTCCACCAAGTCCTGACCAAAGGAATGAACCGGGCGCGACTCGGTGAGGGTCCAACCGTTGCGGGCATAAAGCGCACAAGCGGCCCTGTGGCTCTCATGAGTCCAAAGTTGCATGCCCCCATAGCCCGCATCACGTGCAAAGCTCATGCACTGATGAAGCAACAGCCGCCCCACCCCTTTTCCCCGCGCCTCGGGCACCAAGAGAAACAAGCGCAACTTGGCCGTCTTGTCATCCAGACGAACGCAGAAAATCGACCCCAGCCGCTCAACACCATTGCACGCGATCCAAGCCCGCTCACAGGATGGATCGTGGCCTGAGTTGAAGTCATCGAGGATGGATCGCACCAGCGGGCCGAACGTGTCATCAAACCCTTCAGCGGCGGCGTAGTGCGCCCCGTGCTGCTCCACCAGCCAATCGGTGTCTTCAGGCTCAAACGGGCGCAGGCTCACCTCGGTCATGGCCCGCACTCTGGCGCGCCTCATCTTGCCTTTCAAGCCCTCAGGCGCTAGCAGACAGGTCAGTCAAACCCCGGAGACCAGCATGGGTATCAACAGCGAACGCGACGTCGAGGCCAACATGCAGATCGGGCCCACGGATCAGGGCATGGTGCGCATCTATATCGAATCGAAAGGGATAGAGATCCCAATGGATTTCGAACCTGAAGAGGCCGAGGAAATCGCTGACGAATTGCGCGCCGCCGCCCGTGCGGCAGCGACGATCAAACGCTAGGCGCTCTTGGCTCTTCACATTGTAAGGTATCTCTGACGGCAAAGGCGTAAATCACACGCTTGTTGATGTGAGTCGCCGCACTGCCTGTCGCCTTAAAATGACGGGTCCGATCGAAAAAACAGGCCGTGCCGTCTACCACTCCAAAGCTGCCCCGGGATCGCGAAACCCCTGCAAGCGTCGCGCCGCGTGGGTCGCGAATTTCTGCACCATCACCTTGCGCCGAGCAGCGGCCAGCCGGTGTTCGGAAGCCATGCGGATGATGTCCGCGTCATAGGCATCGGCAATGATCAGCCCGGTCTCTTCTGGCAGCAGATCGACGGGAAAATCGCCATCCACCGCCCAGAAAAACCGGTCGCACCACTCCAGATACCCCTCCCACTTGGAATCGCTCATGAAATCGGCGCGGCCAGACTTGCACTCGATCACCCAGATCTCGCCCTTGGGTCCCAAGCCCATCACATCTACGCGCAATCCGCGGGCGGGCACCAGTTCTTCGACGGTCACCCAGCCGAGGCTCGCCAGATGACGCGCAACGCCGCGCGCAAGCAACTGGCCCGGAGCCAAATCGGGCAGGATCAGATTGGAATCGTGGGTATTCTGCATCCTTTCAAAATATGAACAAAACCTGAACAAATGCAAGCATCCCGCGTCGCCACTTGGCGCGCCGCCCCCGTACGCCTACCTTAGAGCGACCTGAACCCGAGGGGCGAACATGACCGAAGAGACAAGGCAAAGTGCGGCACAGGCCCGCGGGGTGCGCTATGCGCGCGAACTTGAGGGGCATCTGGGATGGCTCGACACGTTCTCGGGCACAGCCTTGGGGGTGCTGGCGACGGCTTCGGGCATCTACACTTATCTTGGGGTCTCCTCCTTGCTGGATGAAAACGGAGCGATGTCGGTCTTTGCCGCCATTGCCTATTCGGTGGCGGTTTCGGTGGGGATTTTTGTATTCTGGTCTTACATGATGCGTCTGTTCCCGGCTGTACGTTCAGCCCGCGCGCGCATCGGACTGATGGTTGCAATGGGGGCTGGATCGCTGGCCATCGTGGCGATGTCGTCCTGGCTGAACGCCGCCGCTTTGGCCGGATCTGCAGCGGTCGAACAGCATCTGGCCAAGACGGTGCAGGACTATCAGGGCAGTCTCGAGCGTGCGCACGAAGTCGCCCTGTCTGCCCAGTCGCTTGAACGTGATGTCGCCCGCGTGCGGCAAAGCTTTGAGGATCTGAGCGAACAGGAAGCCGCCGGATCGCTGTCCGGCCTTGCAGGGCGCGGCGCGGTGTTCCGTGTGCTGCGCCAGAAATCGGCGGAACTGTCGGGGCTCGAGGGTCAGATCAGCGCTCAGACCCCACTGGTCGAGGCGGCCTTTGCCGAAGGCAATGCGATCCTGTCGCGCATGCGCGCGCTGACCGTGGAACCGGGGCCCGTGGAAGCGCGCAGCATCGAATTTTCCGAACAGGCGGTGCGGCTTGCTGGCCTAATTACCCAGCTGCGTCAACTTTCGGTCGCAGCCCTCGTGGAGCGGGCCGCGCAGGACCTTGCGGCCTCGGTCGTGTTGCCAGAGCTTGACAGCAGCACCGAAGCCGGACGCAGCGATCAGGCGGCCACGATCACCTCCGTGCTCGAAGTGCTGGCCCAGCGCGCAACCACGCTGGAACGCGCCGCGCAAGCGGTGCAGGCGATGCAACCCGCGTCGGATGTGACCTATACCCCGATATCCTCGGCGGATGCGGTCATTCTATATGCGCGCAACTTTGTGCCCTCCTGGGCAGGGGCCATCGCTATTGACCTGCTGCCGGCGGTGCTCGTCTTCATCCTTGCGATCACCCATGCCGCGATCCGCAGCGGGCGCGAGGGGGCCGCGATAGAGGACACGCTGACATTGGCAGAGTTGCGCGCCGCCATGGCGGCGATGCGCGATGTAGAACTGACAATGAACGACCACGACGCGAGGCCACGGCCCCTGCCCACACCGAAACAGGCCGCCGAATGACCGAGCGGTCCGAAACGCAGCGCAGCCCGGTCGCGCGGGTGCTTATGGGAATCCTGATCTTTCAACTGGGGCTGGGAGGGTTGCTGATCCTTGGCGACATGCAGGGCTTGCGCCTGCCGAATTTCGGGCCGGATGTCCCGCGCCTGACAGAACCCGTGCGCCCAGGCGATCAACGACGCACGTTCCGACCCGACCGCGACCGCCCTGTAGTGCAACCCGCCCGCGATCCCGGCGAGTTGCCGAACCGGTTGGTTCTGACCCGCGAGAGCGGCAACAGCTACCGGCTCGAAGGTGGGATAGACGGCGGGGACGCGCCCCGCCTTATCGACCTGATTGATGCCGCAGACCCGGTCCCCGAAACGCTGATCCTGCAATCGCCGGGCGGGTCGGTTTCGGACGCGCTTGCGCTGGGGCGCCACATCCGGGCCAAGGGGATCAAAACCCAAATGCTTTCGGGCGAATTCTGCTATTCCGCGTGCCCCTATCTGCTGGCCGCAGGCACAACGCGCGATATCGACCCCGAGGCGTCGGTGGGCGTGCATCAACACTATTTTGGCGAGAATACCTTTCTGCCGGCTGCCTTTGCCGTCGAAGACATCCAGCGCGGACAAGGCGAGGTCATGACCTACCTTGACGAGATGGGAATCGACCCGCTGGTGATGCGGCATGCGCTGTCCACGCCACCGGATGAAATCTATGTCCTGCTGCCGGAAGAATTGGAGACTTACGGGTTTACACAGGCTTCTCAATAGCTTGGATGCAGTTTCGGTTTCCAGGTTATACTGGCTTGACATGATACCAAAAGGTTTCGCATAAATGTGAAACCAAAAAGTATCATGAACTGAAGGCCTGATATGAAACACATCCCCCTCGCATTGCTTGTCGCGGCCACGGCAGCCTCCGCCGAACCCACCATCTCGCTGAAGCCAAGCGATCACCTCGACTGGGAACCCACGCCCGAAGGGGTCGCGTTCGCCGCCCTATCCGGGGATCGCTGGACGCAACCCTATTTCGCCATGGTGCGCCTGCCCGCAGGCACGACCAGCCCCCCGCATGTCAAATCCGCCGCCATGCATGGCGTTATGATCACGGGCGAAATGACCCATGTCGCCCTTGGATCCACCACATCCACATCCGTCGGCCCCGGCGGATATTACGAAGTGCCCGCAAATCTGCCGCATGTGTCGTCCTGCGTGTCGGCGACCCCGTGTGTCACCATGCTTTATCAGGATGGGGCGTTCGACTTTATCCCGGTGCAGCCATGAGCGATCCGACCCAACACGCATTCCGCGCGCTGGCCGACCCGACGCGGCGCGACATCCTGCGTCTTCTTAGCCACAAAGAGATGACCATCGCACAGGTGTCCGACCACTTCGACATGACGCGGGCGGCAGTGAAAAAACACCTCACCGTGCTCAGCGACGGCGGGCTGATTTCAGTCGAGCCGCGCGGGCGCGAACGCATCAACCGCATCGACCCAACCGGGCTTGCCCCGGTCCTGTCATGGTTCGAAATCTTCGACCACTTCTGGGACGACCGCCTCGCCGCTCTCAAAACCGCCATCGAAAAGGACATCCAATGACCGCCACCACCCTTCAAAAAACGATCTACCTCAGGGCCCCGCGCGAGATGGTTTGGGACTACCTCACCCAGCCAGAACACCTCGCCAAATGGTTCCACGCCCCGAAAACCCCGCTTGCGGCAGGGCAAAAGCTGGAAATGTTCGGCACCACCAGCGGCGATCTGCTGATCTGGGGCGAAGTGATCAAAGCCACCCCGCCGGACTACCTGGAATACACGTTCACGGTGGAGCCAATGGGCGACGCGGTCAGCACCGTCAAATGGACCCTGCGCGATGTCCCCGGTGGCACGCAACTGTCGCTGGAACACGACAACCTGCCCCAAGGCGCCGAAGCCTTCGGCCTCACGCTGGCGCTCGACAAGGGATGGGACGAACATTTCATGCAACTGCGGGGCGCGCTTCATGGAGAGGACTGATGCACTATAGCGCCATCATCAAAACCAGCGCGTCGCCGGATCAGGCTGCGCGGGCCATCGTAGAGGATCTGGAACTGTGGTGGTCCACCCGGATCGAACGACGCCCCGATGGGTTCAAGACCCGGTTCAACAACAGCCATGCGACGTTCCGGTTCGAACCGGGGAAAACGCCATACCACTTCAATTGGCTTTGCACCGACGCAAACATGATCATCGAAGGCGTCGATGATACGTCCGAATGGGTGGGCACACGCCTGCTGTGGCACATCACCTCAGCAGAAGCGGGGAGCGAAATCCAGATGACGCATCAGGGCCTTACGCCCTCCCTGCCCTGCTTTGATATTTGCGTGCGCGGGTGGCAGCATTTCTTTGAAATCAGCCTGCGCAATCACTTGAACGGAGATCAGGCCGCGCCCAACACAGATTAACGAACACGCGCCACCATTCCCTTCTCTCATTTCAAAAAATCACCCTGGAGGGCCGACCTACCACAATCGCAAAGCAGTCCCTTGCCGCGCCCCTGCGCACAGCCTATCTGTGACGTGACGGGTTCTGCCCTTCTCGTGACAGGTTGCATTCCGGTGGCCTTAAGCAATTCCGAGGGAGCTGGCTCTGTGCGGACCCTGGTCCGTTTACCTGGCGCCCACCTGTACATACAGGTCCTCGGGAATGAGAGAACCAAACGGTCGTGGTGGTTCCCGTCGCTTTGCATCCCCGCACAGATGCAGTTCGCCGCTGCGAATTGCGCTCTGGGCGACGGCAGCTATCTTCCGGACAACATCCTTTCCTTTCCGGAGCCACCTCATGTCCATCAGACCCACCTTGGAGACCCGAATGGCGCAGCCGACGATGGAAGGCGCGGGCGTGCACCTGCACCGCGCCTTCGGCTTTGCCGATCCTAGCGAACTGGACCCATTCCTGCTGTTTGACGACTTTCGCAATGACGTGCCCGCCCATTTCGAGAAAGGGTTCCCGTGGCACCCGCACCGGGGTATCGAAACCATCACCTATGTGCTGGAAGGCACGGTGGAACATGGGGATTCGCTCGGAAATGTCGGCACGCTGGGCGCGGGCGATGTGCAATGGATGACGGCCGGGTCGGGCATCCTGCATCAGGAAATGCCGCAGGGAAACGCAGCCGGGCAGATGCACGGTTTCCAACTGTGGGGCAACCTGCCCTCAGATCGGAAAATGACCGCGCCGCGCTATCAGGACATCACCGGCACGGACATTCCGGTCGTTATCGATGACGACGGTACGCAAGTCAAAGTCATCACTGGCAGCTTCTGGGGCGTGACCGGCCCGGTGGACGGCATCGCGGCGGATCCGCAATACCTCGATATCCGCGTGCCCGCAGGGGTGAAAAAGACCTTCAAAATAGACACCTACCGGCGCGCCTTCGCCTACGTGTTCGAAGGGGCCGGTGCCTTTGCCGACGCCTCTGACCCCTCGGGCGTGCTGCTGGAAAAGGAAGTCGCGGGGCAGGAACTCAACATCCGCGACCTGTCCGGGGATCGCACCCTGATCCGCTTCGGCACCGGCGACGAGGTCACGGTGCAGGCAGGCCCGGACGGCATCCGGTTCCTGCTGATCTCGGGCGCACCGATCGACGAACCTGTGGCCTGGCACGGCCCCATCGTTATGAACACGCAGGAAGAGTTGATGCAGGCGATGAAAGACCTGCGCAACGGAACCTTCATAAAGGCGGCCCACTGAGGGTCGGTGGGTTAAAGGATCGGGCATGAGAAACATGCCCTTTCCCTTCTGACGCGCCTGCCTTGCGGACGCTAAAGCGCTTTCGAACGCCAGCTCAAGCAGAGCCGCCCGCCGACGCCCCCACCAGACGCGACACCATATGCCAGTACTGGTCCTGTACAGCCCCGAGACTCAACCGTCCGCCTGCGCGAAACCAGGTGGTCACCCCTGTCAGCATTGCGATCACCGCCAATGTCGCAATCTTGGTGTCGCCCACTGTGAACACGGCGTCCGCAGCACCGGCTTGCAAAATCTCCTCCAGCACCGTCTCATATCGCCCGCGCAACGCTTCCACTTTCGCAAAATTTGCTGCCTCAAGGTTGCGCAGCTCCATATAGGCGATGAACACTGCATCTGGGCGCGCGTGATGAAAGGCGATGTGAAAGCGCACGAACCGCTCCAGCCGCTCTGCAGCAGACAAGCCATGATCCCGCGGCACCGCCTCCAGCAACTCCTCCATGTGCGCGCGCATCAACTCAAAAAGCAGGCTCTGCTTGTCAGGTGTGTAGTTGTAAAGCGCACCGGCCTGCACCCCGACCTCGGCTGCGATCTGGCGCATGGACACGGCGGCATACCCATGGCGGGCAAACAGGGTCAGCGCGGCCGCGCGCACCCTCGGGCCTGTGATGTCGGAATGTGAGCCGGTCGTACGTGCCATGAACCTGATTTAACTGAACAAGCGTTCAAAACCAAGCCAAGCTTGCGCGCGCGCGCGCCATGGTGCATCACCGCAGACACCACATATCCCAAAAGGACCAGGGAAGCTCGATGCGTGCCGCGACCGTTTTTCTATGCCTTGCCCTGACGGCGTGCACCCAGTTTCCTGAACTGGACGGAACGGTGGCACCGGACGTCGAAAACGCCGATTTTCCCGCCCTTGTCCCGCTTGAGCCGCTGCTGGCCGCCAACGCACCCGTCATCGCCAATCCGGAACAGACGACGCAAACACTCGAAGCGCGGGTGGCGGCCTTGCGTGCGCGCGCCGGCGCGCTGCAACGCCGTGCCATCGTTGATCCCGGCACCCGGCAACGCCTGCGCGCCAGCCTGGGCTGATCGCGAGGGGCCGTGCGCAATTGCGCCTGCGCGTCGAACCCGCTACATCGCGAACAACGCCGTTTCAAAGCCGCTCAGTCGTGAAAAGGACCACAGACATGAATGCACCCCTGCGCCTTGGCATCGCCGGATTGGGAACGGTCGGCATCGGGGTGGTGCGCATCGTGCGCCAGCAGGCGACGTTGCTGGGCGCACGCACGGGGCGCGACATTTCGATCAGTGCGGTCTGCGCGCGGGATCAAGGCAAGGATCGCGGCGTGTCCCTCAAGGATTACGCATGGGAGGACGACCCAGTTGCACTGGCCAAGCGCGATGATGTGGATGTCTATGTGGAACTGATGGGTGGTACCGAAGGTGCGGCCAAGGCCAGCGTTGAAGCGGCCATCGCCGCAGGCAAGGACGTGGTCACCGCCAACAAGGCGATGTTGGCCATGCATGGTCAGTCGCTGGCCGAAGCCGCCGAGGCCGCAGGCGTGTCCTTGCGCTACGAGGCCGCGGTTGCGGGCGGCATTCCGGTGATCAAGGCCCTGACCGAGGGGCTGGCAGGCAATGAGATCACGCGGATCGTCGGCGTCATGAACGGGTCGTGCAACTATATCCTGACACGGATGGAAGATGCGGGCCTTAGCTATGCCGAGGTGTTCGCCGAAGCCGACGCGCTTGGCTACTTGGAGGCTGATCCGCAACTGGATGTGGGCGGCATTGATGCGGCACACAAACTGGCCATCCTGTCGGCCATCGCCTTCGGCACCCGCGTCGATTTCGGCGGGATCGAGCTCGAGGGGATCGAGCGTGTAAGCATCGACGACATCCGCCATGCGGGCGATATGGGCTACAAGATCAAGCTGCTGGGCGTGGCGCAGCGCACCGGGCGCGGGCTGGAACAGCGCATGATGCCTTGCCTTGTTCCCGCCTCCTCCCCCATGGGTCAGTTGCAGGGGGGCACCAACATGGTCGCCATCGAAGGCGACGCGGTCGACCAGATCGTGCTGCGCGGCCCCGGCGCGGGCGAGGGCCCGACGGCCAGCGCGGTGATGGGCGATGTCTGCGACATCGCGCGCGGCCAGCGCCTGCCCGTGTTCGGCCAGCCCGCCACCGGGCTGGAACGGGCGCAGCGTGCGACATCGGTCCTGCCCGCACCCTATTACCTGCGCATGGCGCTGGTCGACAAACCCGGCGCCCTGGCCCGGATTGCGACCGTTCTGGGCGATGCAGGCGTCAGCATCGACCGGATGCGCCAATATGAACACGACGACGCCTCGGCCCCCGTCCTGATCGTCACCCACAAGACAACCCGCGCGGACCTTGATACGGCGATCAGCGCGATGGCGGGCACAGGCGTGCTGCTGTCTGACCCGGTTGTTCTGCGCATCGAATCCGTCTGAGCCTCATTTCCGCAACAAAGGAATTTCCCCCATGCCCTCGACCACAGCCACATTCCAGGACCGCATGCTTTCGCTCGGCCTCGCGCGCGTGTCCGAAGCTGCCGCTCTGGCCTCGGCCCGCCTTGTGGGTCACGGTGACGAGAAAGCCGCGGATCAGGCAGCCGTCAACGCCATGCGCACGCAGCTGAACCTGCTGGACATCGCAGGCGTCGTGGTGATCGGCGAAGGCGAGCGGGACGAGGCGCCCATGCTCTTCATCGGCGAAGAGGTGGGCACCGGCAACGGCCCGGGCGTGGACATCGCGCTGGACCCGCTGGAAGGGACCACACTGACGGCCAAGGACATGCCCAACGCGCTGACCGTGATCGCGATGGGTCCGCGTGGGTCCATGCTGCACGCACCCGACGTCTATATGGACAAACTGGCCATCGGTCCCGGATTCGCGCCCGACACCGTGACACTGGACATGAACCCCGCCGAGCGGGTCGCGGCACTGGCCGCCGCCAAGGGGTGCGACGCGACCGACATCACCGTCTGCATCCTTGAACGCCCCCGCCACGAGGCGATGATCGCTGCTGTGCGCGGCACGGGCGCGTCGATCCGGCTGATCACCGATGGCGATGTGGCCGGCGTCATGCACTGCGCCGATCCGACCACGGGCATCGACATGTATATGGGCGAAGGCGGTGCACCCGAAGGCGTTCTGGCCGCAGCGGCCCTGAAATGCATGGGCGGCCAGATTTATGGCCGTCTGCTGTTCCGCAATGACGACGAAAAGGGGCGCGCGGCCAAGGCGGGCATCACCGACCTGAATCGCATCTATGCCCGCGATGAGATGGTGACACAGGACGTGATCTTTGCTGCGACCGGGGTGACTTCGGGCTCGTTGCTGGCGGCTGTACACCGGGAACCCGGTTGGCTGACCTGCGAGACGCTGCTCATGCGCTCGAAAACCGGCTCGGTGCGGCGGATCAACTACCGCACGCCCACGCACACGGTCTGAGGGCGTAGCGGGCCGGAGGCTTTTGCTTCAGACCCGCGCTTTTGACGGAGGAAAGGGGCAGACTTGGCGTTTCTGGATGTGGAGCAGTCGCTGAGTGGCCGACGCTGGATCGGCCCGCCCGCAGAGGTGTCGCGCGCTGCAGAAGCCATGGCGCAGCAGACCGCCCTGCCGCGCCCGATCTGCCAGATCCTCGCCCGTATGGGAGTCCCGCCCGAGGGGGCGCAAGCATACCTGACGCCCACCTTGCGCGACCTGATGCCCGACCCGCGGTCACTCAGGGATATGGAGCGCGCGGCCACGCGGGTTCTGGCCGCGATCAAGGGGCGCGAACGCATCGCCATCTTTGCCGATTACGACGTGGATGGGGGCAGTTCGGCGGCCCTTCTGCTCACCTGGCTGCGCGCGCTCGGGCGCACCGCCACGCTCTATGTGCCGGACCGTATCGACGAGGGCTATGGCCCCAATGACGAGGCCATGGCCGCGCTGGCGTCCGCGCATGACCTGATCATCTGCGTGGATTGCGGGACCCTGTCGCACGGCCCCATCGCCGCCGCCGTTGGGGCGGAAGTCGTGGTGCTCGACCACCACCTCGGGGCCGAAACCCTGCCCCCTGCACATTCCGTCGTGAACCCCAACCGACAAGACGAGGACGGCGCGCTGGCGCACCTGTGTGCTGCCGCCGTCGTCTTTCTGCTGCTGGTCGAGGCCGGACGGCAGATGCGCGAGGCAGGCACACAAGGCCCCGACCTGATGGCGCTGCTAGACCTTGTGGGCCTTGCGACTGTGGCGGATGTGGCCCCGCTGACCGGCGTGAACCGCGCCTTCGTGCGGCAGGGTCTGACTGTGATGGCGCGGCGCAACCGACCCGGCCTTGTTGCGCTGGCAGATGTGGCGGGAATGGACACCGCTCCGACGCCCTATCACCTCGGCTATCTGCTGGGGCCGCGCATCAATGCGGGCGGGCGGATCGGACAGGCCGATCTGGGCGCGCGGTTGCTGGCAACGGAGGACCCGTACGAAGCCGTAGCGCTTGCCGAACGGCTGAACACCCTGAACGCTGAGCGGCGCGATATTGAGGCATCCGTGCGGACCGCGGCGATCACCCAAAGCCAAGAGCGTGGAACAGATGGCGCATTGGCATGGGCGGCGGGACCTGGCTGGCATCCGGGAGTGGTAGGCATCGTGGCCGCGAGGCTTAAAGAAGCGACCAATCGCCCCGCAATTGTAATCGGGATCGAGGATGGCATCGGCAAAGGGTCGGGAAGGTCCGTATCGGGCATCGACCTTGGCGCTCCGATCCAGCGGTTGGCGACAGAGGGGCTGCTGATCAAGGGCGGTGGGCACAAGATGGCGGCAGGCCTCACCGTAGCCGAAGACAAGATTGAGGCCGCCATGGCACGCCTGTCCGAATTGCTGGCCAAACAGGGCGCGGATGCGCTTGGGCCCGCAGACTTGCGGCTGGACGGGGCGCTGATGCCTGGCGCTGCGACCATCGAACTGCTGGATCAGATCGACGCGGCAGGCCCCTTTGGCGCGGGCGCACCCGCACCGCGATATGCGTTTTCGGGGATGCGGATCAGCTATGCAAAACGCGTGGGTGAATCGCACCTGAAACTCAGCTTTGGCGAGGCGGGTGGTGCACGGCTGGACGCCATTGCGTTTGGTGCGTTCGAGGGTCCGCTTGGACCCGCGCTGCTGGACCATGGGGGGGCGCCGTTTCACCTTGCGGGACGGCTGGAACTCAACACGTTCCGAGGACGTCAAAGCGTTCAATTGCGCCTTGAGGATGCCGCCCGCGCCTGAGGGCCGAACAGGCCGGTGCACGCCGCGACAAACTGCGGCGAAGGTGCGATTTTGGGCTTGCGCCTGATACCCCGATTGCCTAAAGAACCGCTCACAGTTCATGTCCCGTTCGTCTATCGGTTAGGACGCCAGGTTTTCAACCTGGAAAGAGGGGTTCGATTCCCCTACGGGATGCCATCTGTTTCCGGCCTCCGTACATCGCTGCAAGATATTGCGTTCGAATGAAAAAACGCACACAGGGCATACCACGAGTGCGCCTTGCATGTCCGAGGTAAGGCGCACCCGTGGTGCGCCTACACTGTAAGTTCAGCTGATCGGTGGCCAGCCCAGCATACGCGAGAATGGCAGATCGCCCCCGTGGATGACCGAACTTGTGCGAGGTTTCTTTGACAGCAGCGGCATCGGCCAGAACGCCTTGGACACATGCCGTCCACCTTGAATCACCGAACTTTTGCGCGGCTTTTTCGAGATCAGGGGCATGGGCCAGAACACACGGGACATATACCCGCCCCCACGCATGGCCGACGTGCTTGTCTTGCGCGGGCTGAGCATACGAAAGCCCAAACCCTTGGTCACAGGGCCGCTGGAATAGCTCGCGCGGCTGGCGCGCACGGTCAGGAACAGTGGATGTTCGCGCAACACACTCGGGGCGGACTGGGGGCCGTCCGGTACGAACCGGTCATCCACCACATCACCCACATCGACTGTGTCCATCTTGGCCAGGGTTTCGCGGACCACAGTGGCGGCAGTCAGGGGCTTGTAGGTCGCATGCACGACCAGCAGTGCCTTGCCCGATTTTAAAGCCTTGGCATAGGCCGCGCGGGCACTGTCGTCGACCCGCGCCGCATCCATCTTGGCCGACAACTTGTCGTCATCCTGCGTGGCGATGACCATGCAATCCCGGCTGGGCAGGCCGCGAAAGACAAGACGTTCGGATGCTTGATGCGCTGTTGCCTCGTCTGGGAACACGCGGGAAATAATTGTCGTCATGGGACCTCCACCGGGTTTGTACTTGCAGTCGTGTGATCAGCAGACACGCGCATGTCCGACCGTTGATTTCGTTTTGGAAGTGCCGCAACCGAAGGCCACAACACCAGAATTGCCAGAAGAAGGAATGCGACTTCGATCGAGAATACCACAGAATAGGGCGTTTGGCTTGCCATACCAGAGGGGCCTTGCCAGCCCATCACGATATCACGCACGATTCCGGCGGTCGCGACGCCGATGCCTGCAGCGGTGGCCTGCACCGCCCCCCAGGCCCCAAGGGCCAGACCGATCCGGTCGCGCGGCGCGTGCCGGATGGCGGAAGTCAGCGTGGCGTGGCCGAACAGGCCCGCACCGACGCCAGTGGCGAAAGTGCCCAGCAGGAACAGCGGGATGCCAGCGCCCTGGGACGATGCAATGATGCCGACGAATCCGGGAACACCAATGGCGGCACCGATCAACGCGTAGCGGTTGGGCGGTGCCCCCTGCCCCAATGCGCGCGAGGCGATACCAAAGCCCAGCAACGTGCCTGCGGCCAGCAAGGCCGTCAGCTTGGTCGTGCTGCCAACGGAGAGACCCAACGCCTGACCGCCATAAGGTTCCAGCAAAACGTCGGCCATGCCGAACCCGAAGGTGCCAAGGGCGATGACCACAAGTAGGCGCAGCATGCCGGGGGTACGCATCATCGTAGCCCACTCATCGGCAAAACGCACCGGAGCGGCCGCTTTCATCGCTTGGGCGCGCACACGATCACGCGGTTCCTGTTGCCACAAGGCGGCGAGGTTCAGCGTGACGGTCACGACGGCTGCCCCTTGGATCACCTGGATCAGACGGGCAGGCGTGTAGACTTCGAGCAGCGCACCAAAGACAAGGGCACTGACAACCATGCCAAGCAACAGCATGACATACATGAGACCAACGACCTTGGGCTGGTCCTCGGTCGGAACAAGGTCGGTGGCGAGGGCAAGGCCCACGGTCTGCACCATGTGCACACCCGCGCCGACCAGCAGGAAGGACAGCGCAGCCGAGCCATGGCCGATCCAGCGCGGCGCATCCGCCGCCTCGGCAAAGCCGGACAGGACAAGCAACGCAAACGGCATGATGGCAAAGCCACCGAACTGCAGCAGCGTGCCCTTCCAGATATAGGGGGTGCGGCGCAGGCCAAGGGCGGATTTATGAGTGTCGGATCTGAACCCGATCAGGGTGCGCAAGGGCGCAAACACGAGCGGCAGCGCAAGCATCACAGCAACCAGCGTCGCGGGCACCGACAATTCCACGATCATCACGCGGTTGAGCGTGCCGACCAGCAAAACAAGCGCCATGCCGACAGTCACCTGAAACAGGGACAACCGCAGCAGGCGCGACAGGGGCAGATCAGGCGTGGCCACATCCGCGAACGGCAGGTATTTCGGGGCCAAAGCCACCAGCTTGCGCGTTGCGAAATTGCGATAGTCGAACATTTTTCCGATCAGCCACGTGTCGACCAGCCCCACGAAGCCGCAGGACGAGGTCACAGGAATGCGTCAGCCCACCGACACGGAGGGCAGCGGGCTGACGACGGTTATTGCGTTATGGAGGCGTGTATCTCAGGTGGCTGCAGGACCGCCTTGACCGATGTGCCATCCGACAGGATGATCGTCACTTCGCGCGAGCCATCCGTCGAGGGCAGCACATGGGCTGCCTGAGCGACATCCGCCTCGCCATCCTGAAGCAGGGTTGCCGACGCAGTGCCATCACCTGTGCCAAGCGGCTTGCCGGCGTGATAGTCCGCAATCCACGAGGTGTTGGCGACGATGCCGACATGCACAGCGAACGAGCTGACAGCGACGGCGCCAAGGAAAAGGGGGATGCCAACGGTCGGATTTACGACCAGCCATATTTTTGCGTTATTCATCGTGTGCCTCCCTTAACCGAGCCAAGGGGTCGACACAGCGACCAGGATGTGAGCCAAAAGGGCAATCGCGCCAAAGACGCGCGTCCCATCGATAAGGTAGCTATGTACCTCTTCAGCCTCTTCGAGTGTCAGGCCGGTGGGCCAGACTTTGTCTTCACTATTCGCCACGTTCATTCCTCCGTGTTCATAAGCCGGGTCGGTGATCGGACCATTTCGTGCCTTGGTCCGCGCACACATAAACGCACACTGTACCCGCCACACTGTCAGCTATAACTGACATATTCAAGTGTAAATCTTTCTAGACACATGCGGGATTGTGCTTGCTCGCATCCAAATCTCACCGCCAACCCTATCGTTTTAAGGAATAATTCAGGGATTTTGGTGGCGCAGGGCTGCTGCTGGAGGAATTTTTTGTCAGAATATGCGCTAAAATGCATGGGTTCGGAAAATGCCGGTCCCTTCAGGTAGAGCGCGGCATATGACTATGGAAATGCCGGCGGTACGCACCTGTCAGTCCCGAGTGGTCAAACGGAACAGTCGCTCTTTTGCCCCAGCTTTTCCTACACTTAACGCCCCGCAGGTGCCACAAGAAATTTGGCGTCTTTGCGCAAGGCAGGGTCGTAAGCGGTTTGCACCGAGCGGCCCTTGTGTTTGGAAGCATAAAGCGCCACGTCCGCGTCATCCATGATCTCAGCCATGGTCTTGTCCGAGCCCGGCTCGTAAATGGCCGAGCCGATGCTCGCCGAAATCCTGCACACTTCACCCTGAAACGGAATCGGTCGCGACAGGTGGTCAATGATACGTTGCCCGATGCTTTGAAGCGCCACGGTGCCTTTGGCAAAGGGAAGAATGATCACGAACTCGTCGCCGCCGATCCGGGCGACAGTGTCGTTTTCGCGGGTTTCTTCGACCATGATGCGCGCAACGGTTTGCAGCACATGATCACCTGCGGCATGACCCAGCCGATCGTTCACCGCCTTGAACCAGTCGAGGTCAATCTGCATCAGGCCAAATCGCGTGCCCCATTCGATATGACGCGCCATCACGTGGTCGACGGCGCGCCGGTTCTTGAGGCCCGTCAGCGTGTCGGTGAAAGCCTGTTCTTCGGCTGCGATCATGGCGCCTTGCAAGCGCAGGTTCAGTTTGCGCGACGCGTCCATCGCAGCCGATTTCGCCTCGACCAGATAGAGCATCTCGATCGTGAGGTCGGTGCCGGCAAAATCCGCACTGGTCAGCGCGTAGTCCGAAACCGCATCCACGACGGATATGCCAAAGGACAGGTTCACGATGCTGAAGCCCGGTGTCGGTGCGGGCACCAGCACGCCCTTGATTTCGGTCTGGGGGGGATCGCGCAGTTGCAAGTGCAGCTTGGTGCCAGCGGCAGCGCGCAGTTGATCCATGGTGGTGATCGCGCGCGGGCGTTTCAAATCGAACACTTCAAGGAACCTTCGCCCGACCAGTGATGCATCGGGGCGCAATTTCTGGACGGTGGGGCCTGCGTGCGCCACATGCCCCGTTTCGGACAGGATCAGGTGCATCGGGCACAAGACATCCAGCGCGGCCATGATTTGTGCAGGCCCGCTCATGACGCACGTGCGCCCAGATCAAACACCCGGCCTTCGGCGAATTCGGTTTCGATCAGGCTGATCGAGATGGTTTCGACCCCCTGCCCCGATCCAGTATGTTCCAGCACCGCCAAGGCGCCGTAGTCATCCGCCATGGCCCGCAGAATGCCCATCATCACATGGCCGAAACCGGCCAGCGGACTTTGGCAAATAAGGCTGAAATGGCCCGGCGCGTGGTCGCGCAATTCGATCCTAGGCAGGGTCAGGTCGGACACCGCCAGTCGCGCGCGGTCCGGCAGGTCATCAAGCGAGTGTAGGAATTCGACAAAAGTGACACCGCCGAATCGCAGCAAGCGACGCAACGCTTCGACATTGGGATGCGAGACCAGGTAGGTCCCGATATCTTCCATTACATCGTTGCGGGGCCGGTTCAGAACATGACTTACCGCATCCAGCAAGGCAGGCGTCATATCATCGGCATAGGTCAGCATCGCCTCGAACTCGACAAAGCGCAGGTCGGCGACGCGGGTTACCTCAACCCACTTATCGGCCCCATAGCTGTCGCTAACAAAGCACTGTATTGCCCTATTTATCAGCCCATGCATCTTGGTCGTGTCCCAAATCCTCAGGCCGAGTTTTGGCGATCAAGGTTGAAGAATCTGATAACAGATAAAATGCTGTCTGTTTTCTTGGGTCAGAAATCGGTTGGCGCGCCGCCTTCGGATTTGCGCCGGGCGACAAAATCGCCCAACTCGTCCCTGATGGCCACGTCCATTGCGGGGGGTTCGAAATCGGCGATGATGTTCTTGAATATGGCGTGTGCGCGCTCGGGCGTCCAGACGCCTCCGGCCGCCTCCCAGCCTTCGTAATTCTTCCAATCGCTCAGGAACGGCTGATAAAACGCCGTGGCATAGCGATCCTGCGTGTGCTGGATGCCAAAGAAGTGACCCGCATTTCCCACAGACTTGATTGCATCCAGCGCGATTTCATCCGGCCCCGTGGCGATCAGAGATGGGTCCATGTAGCGCTGGATCTGCTGCAGCACCTCACAATCCATGATGAACTTTTCAGGGCTGGCGATCAGCCCGCCCTCGAGCCATCCGGCGGCGTGATAGACCATGTTGGTGCCCGACTGCACCGCCGCCCACAGACTGTTTGAGGTTTCCCACATCGCCTGCCCGTCCGGCACGTTGGCCGCGCATACCCCGGAAGAGCGCAAGGGCAGCCCGTAGAACCGCGCCATCTGCCCGGTCATTTGCGTGGCGCGCATGTATTCCGGTGTCCCGAATGCGGGTGCGCCCGATTTCATATCCACGTTCGAGGTGAACGTGCCGATGGCGCAGGGACAGCCGGGGCGCACGTATTGGAACAGGGCGATGGCGCACAGGGCTTCGGCGATCGACTGGGCTACGGCACCCGCCATCGTCACCGGCGCCATGGCACCGGCCAGCGTGAACGGGGTCACCACCACCGCCTGCCCGCGCCGCACCAGACGCAGACAGCCGTCGATCATCGGATGGTCATGTTTCAGCGGCGAGGTCGAGTTGATGTTGGTGTACATGCGCGGCGTGGCTTCGAATTCTTCGTGGGTGAGGCCACCGGCGATGCGCACCATCTCCATCACGTCCTCGACCCGCTCGGCCCCTAGGGAATAGGCGTGCATCGCCTTGTCCGTCAGGGTCAGCTTGTCATAGAGCACGTCGAGGTGGCGCACGCTCGCATGGATGTCGACGGGTTCGACCGGATATCCGCCCGCAAAGTGGATGCAGTTGAAATATTGCGTCAGTTTCAGCAGGTTGGCGCACATCTCGCGCGTGCCGGGTACCTTCGTGCCGATGGACATGTCCCAATAGTTGGGGGGCGACGACACGTTGCCGAAATTCAGGTGCTGGCCGCCGATCGTGATCTTGCGATCCTTGTTGCGCGGGGTCAGGGTGAACTGGGACGGGGCCTTGCCCACCATCTCCATAACGAATGCACGGTCCATAAAGACCAGATCGCCGTCCACCTTGCACCCGGCCGCGCGCAGAATGACCAGCGCCTCTTCGTTGAGGAACTGAATCCCGATCTCTTCAAGGATGCGCATCGCCCCGTCATGGATGGCAGCGACGCCTTCGGGGCGCAGCGGTTCGACCGGGGGGTCGATCATGATCGGCGGGTTCCACGGCATCTGTTCAATGACGGCACCGCCCCGGCGCGCTGCGGCCCCTGCCCGTCCGCCGCCGCGAGTCTTGCGTCTGATGTCGGTGTCAACCATGGAACGTCCCCCATATCCGGCCTGAGGTTCAGGACACATCACGGCGCGCGCGCCCACATTGCCGTTTGCGACGGGGCGTGTCGTTTTTTCGGGTTGCGGGTCGGGATTGTTCCGCTCAGGCGGCTGGCTGCTGGTCCAGCCATGCGGGGATATGGCCGATATCGGGCAAAACGGCTTGCGCCAGCGGGGCCAGATCGTCGGCCTGCGCGAGGCCCGTCAGCACGCCAAGCGTGCGCATGCCTGCGGCGCGCCCCGCACGCAGATCGTGCAGGCTGTCGCCGACCATCACGACCGTTTCCGGCGCGAGGCCGGTCGCGGCACAAAAGGCCAGCAACTGGCCGGGCGCAGGCTTGCCGCCGTGACCGCTGTCGAAACCAGCGATAAAGTCGAAATGCGCAGTCACGCCCGCCGCGTCCAGGTGCGCGCGCGCGGGAGCCTCTGCGTCGTTGGTGGCCACGCCAAGGCACAGGCCGCGGGCGCGCAGGGCGCTCAGGAACGGGGCCAGCGGCACCGCCTCGGCCTGCGGGGCATTCCCGGCTTCTTCGTTGAGCATGCTCAGAAGATGCGCTGGGGTCATCTCGGGCAGAAGTGGGTGCAGGGCTGCGGCCACTTCCCCCGCCGTGCCCGCAATCACTAGAGAATCGCGCTGAAAGCTGCGGGCGGCGAAATCGAAGCCGATCGCATCCCCGAGTGTCGCGGCGCGGCCGCGGTCTCCCCGGCTCACCCGGATCAGGAAGGCTGCCGCCCACGCCTCCCACGTCGTGGCGAAGTCGAACAACGTTCCGTCCTTGTCGAATATGATGCCACGCACCGGCGACGTGACGGCCTTCACGTCCAATGCACCTGATCGCCGCCGGGCAGCGCCATGCGGGCAAACATGGGCTGATCATAGGACAGCTCCGCCGCGTCGCAAAACGCTTTGACCCACTGATCATCCATCATGATGAAGTCCAGAAGCGCACCCAGAAAGGCCGGATCTGACAGGCCAGAGCGCATGTCGGCCTCGCTTGCGCCGGTCGCGCCAAGGAAGACGGGCAGCAACTCTTCGTTGCTTACCATCCAAGAAAGGGCTTTCAGACCGACGATTTCGGCGGATTCTTGCGACAATGCCATGGTGGGCCGACCTTTCCTGCCGTTTGGAAACCCTTTGTTAACCTAAACCAACAAAAAACGAATGCACAGGAATAGTAACGAATTGGATACGCCTGATGCACGGCAAAATCCTTGTCATAGACCCCATAGCGACCAACCGTATCGTTTTGCGGGTGAAACTGGCCGCAAGTCATTACGAGATGGCACAGGCCGGCAGCATAGGCGAGGCGATGCGGGCGATTGCGCAATCCCTGCCGGATATGATCCTGTGTGCGGATACCCTGCCCGATGGCGGGCCGTTGCGACTGATGGCGCGACTGCGCAAGGCGGGCCTGATGGGCAAGGTGCCCGTCGTGGTGATCGGCACTCCGAGTGCCGCACAAGACCGCCAATGCCTGTTCGCTGCCGGGGTCGAGGATGTGTTGGAAAAACCCATCGACGACATGTTGTTGCTGGCGCGGACCCGCAGTGTGATGCGGGCCTATGCCTCTGCCAGCGAATGGAAATTGCGCGACGGCACATCCCGCGCGCTTGGCTTTGCGGAACCCAGCGCCCAATTCGGCCCCAGGGAAGTCGTGCGCGTCGTGGCCGATGATCCGGCCAATGTTGCTGTATGGCGCGACAGCCTGCGGGCATGCGTCAATGCAAACCTGTCCATCTGCCCGCCGGGGGCGGCTGTGGATGACGATGCGACGGGCCGGGTGCCAGATGCATTTGTGCTGTTGATCCAGCCGGGCAGCCATGCGGAGATGCTGGGTCTTCTGGCTGCGATCCGCAGCCATTCAACGACCCGGCACACCGCTATTCTGGTGGTGCAGGTACAGGCTGATCCGCGCTTTGGCGCGCAGATGCTGGACATGGGGGCCAATGATCTGATGAGTTTCGACCGCGACCCGGCCGAACTGGCGCTGCGCCTTGAGACGCTGATGGCGCGCAAGCGGATGTCGGATGCGCTGCGCGACACCATGCGTTCGGGCGTCGAGGCTGCGGTGATCGACCCGCTGACCGGCCTGCACAACCGGCGCTATGCAATCCCGCACCTGGCGCGCATCGCGGAACGGGCGGAACAGACCCGCAAACCCTTTGCGGTGATGGTGGCAGATATGGACCATTTCAAGCGGATCAACGACACGCTGGGCCATGCAGCGGGCGACGCGGTACTGGTCGAAACCGCGCGCCGGTTGCGCGAGAACCTGCGGGCAATAGATCTGGTCGCGCGCATTGGGGGCGAAGAATTCCTGATAGTGATGCCCGGTGCCGGCCTTGCCAATGCCCGGAACGCGGCGCAGCGGCTGTGCCGGATGATCCGCACCAGCCCCTTTGTCGTCCCGGGTCACGCGAACCCCATCACCGCCACGATCTCGATCGGGATGACGGTCTGCGATCCTTCGGCCGAGGCCAAACTGGTTCTGCCACTGACAGCCGAGGCATTGCTCGACCGCGCGGACAAGGCGCTTTACGGTGCCAAGGCGGATGGGCGCGACCGGGTCACGCTTGTGCGCCCCGCAGCCTGAGCTGCCGCGTGCACCACACGACTAACGCTCGCCCTTGCTTTGGCGCCCATCGCGACGCTCCAGCGCTTCCTGCATGTTCAGCGTATAGGCGGCGCGGTCCTGTTCACTCATATTGCTGACGGCGTCGAGCCACGCGGACTGTGCCGCTGTCTGAACGCGCAAAGCGCCATCGGCCTGCCGGTCCAAGACGGATTGCACGGCCGACCGGTCGAAGGGGGTGGCCTCAAGGGCCGCGATCATCTCGCGGTAGGCCGCGCGGCGTGCGCTGCGGTCCGGAAGGGTCGGATCGCGGCGCACCGCGCGAAATACGTCGCGGCGCAGTTCGCGCGGCAAGGCCAGAACATAAGGCATCGCATAGCCAACAGCGGGGCCACGCGCGACCGGAGGCCCGCCGCGCAGGACAAACCCGCTGACGAGGCCGATGATGGCAAGGTTCAACGCCAGCGACAGGGCCAGCACGATCTTGACCCAGAGCGGGCAGCGATTGGTCTGCGGTTGCGTGTCCATGCTCAGCCTTCCTCGAGGTCCCAGCCATAGGCGCTGAACGCGTCCTGACTGTCGTAATAGATATCATAGCTGTCGGGCCAAAGTGTATCGAGCCCGACATTGTCCAACCCGCCAAGGCCAACGACAAAGCCTGTCGCGGCAGCCGCGACAAGGCCGCCCACCGCGCTCCATCCGCCCAGACCAGCGACGATCTGGCGCCACCACGGGGCGCGGGTCACCACACCGCCCGGTGGGGGTAATTGCGCCTGCGCGTCCGCCATCACACGCGACAGCAAAGCATCCGACGCATCGGGCATCGGCGTATTGGCCACGTCCTCCAGCATCTGGTCGAGCCACGCATCGTCATCGTGCCTTTCGGGGGGGCGGGTCATGTCGTTCATCCTTCTTCAAATCCAAGGGCAGCCACCTGCCCCCGCAAGGCAGAGGCAAGGGCACGCTTGCCGCGCGCCGTCAGGCTCTCGGCCGCCTCGACACTCACCCCGAGCGCCTGCGCGATGTCCGGGTTCGAGGCCTCGTCGAAATGGCGCATCATTACCGCGATGCGCTGCCGCTCGGGCAAATCGGCCAAGGCAGCACGCAAGGCGTCACGGCGGGCGCGTGTCTGCAGGGCCGCCTCGACCGACGGCGCACTGTCGGCAGGCTCACCCGCTTCGTCCAGCGGCAAGGCCGCGCGCTTGCGCTTGCGCAACCGGTCCGTGCACAGGTTGGCGACAACGCGGTAAAGCCAAGTGGTCACCAGCGCCTCGCCTGGCCGCCAGTCTGGGGCGATACGCCAAAGGCGCATCATGGCCTCTTGCGCGACGTCCTCTGCTTCGGCTCCGTCGCCCAGCATGCGCATGGCCTGGGCAAAGGCGCGCGGGGTCAACCGCACCGTCAATGCCCGGGCGGCAGCCGGATCCCCACGAGCATAACGCGCCAAAAGGTCGGCATCATCCATATGCGGGTCGGTATCAAGCGGCATGGCCATACGGTCCGGGCTATCGCTGTCCTGCCCCATTGTGCAAGGGGCAGGACAAACATACGATCAGTTCTTGCCGTGGCGTTTGCCGCCATGACGTTCCTGCATTTTGGCGCGCGCCTCGTCGAATTCGGCTTGGGTGATGCCGCCGCTGTTATCCGCGTCCATGCGATCAAAGAAGCGGGCCGGGTTGCGGCGTGTGTCACGCATCTCTTCCAGAGACAGTTTGCCGTCGTCATTGGCATCCATCCGCTCCAGCATCCGGGCCGAGCGGTCCTTGATCCGCTCCTGCGCGGCGGCTTCCAATTCGGCCACGCTCAGAAAGCCGTCGCCATCGGTGTCTGTTTCGCCAAAGCGGACCTCGCCGTGCGCCTGCAGTTCGCTCAGGCTGATCTCGCCATTGCCGTCGGTATCAAGCGCTGAAAAGTCCGGGCCTCGGTCACGGGCCATGGCGGCGACCGTGGTCAGGCCGATGGCCACGGCTGCGATGGCGGCGATAAATGTGCTACGTTGCATCAGGTGTTACTCCGTTTCTACCTCAGGGTGCGACGGCTATTTTGCGCGCCGCATATCCATCCAACGCGTGACCGCGGCGGTTCCGTCGAAAAAAGTTCTGCGGGGCAGCGCGGACCTGCAAAACCATCGCTGACAGCGCGACATTGGGACGCAAGGACAGAATGCGCCATTCCGCAAGCGGGGTCGCATCGCCATGTTGCATTTGTCCAACCAAGGAAAAATTCCGTGCACACCGACTCCGTTTCAGACAGCCCCGCCACCGAGGACACACCGCGCGCGGTGCGCCCGGCCTTGTTTCGCGGCTGGCGCAGCAAATGTCCGCGCTGCGGTCAGGGCCGACTGCTCAAGGGATATCTGAAAGTGGCGGACAACTGCCCAGTCTGCAAACTCGACTACTCGCATCACAGGGCAGATGACGGTCCGGCTTATCTTACCATCCTACTGGTGGGGCACCTGATGGCGCCCATGCTGCACTTTGTCTTTGTGACATGGCGGCCCGAACCGCTGGTGCTGTTCACCATCTTTGCGGTGGGCTGTGTGGGATTGTCGTTGTACCTGCTGCCGCGGCTCAAGGGGGCCATTGTCGGCTTCCAATGGGCGCGCGGCATGGGCGGGTTCGCCCAGATGGGCTAGGGTCGCGCTTTGCGGCTGGCCTGAGAAGCGGATTGGCGTAAAGTCGGGCAACGCCGTACAGATGCAGGACCAGATGACGCAACCGACCCTCGACAAAAGCCAGATACGCGACGCAGCCACCGTGATCGTGCTGCGGGATCGGGCCTCAAGCCCCCGCATCCTTATGGGGCAGCGCGGAGCCAAGGCCGTGTTCATGCCCAACAAGTTCGTCTTTCCCGGTGGCGCCGTGGACGCGGGCGATCACACGGTGCCATTGGCAAGTCCAGTGGCAGAGCCTTGCGCGACACGTTTGCATGATGACAGCCCCCCCGGCCTTGGTCCGGCCTTGGCCGCCACCGCCATTCGCGAGTTGTTCGAGGAAACGGGTCAAGTGCTTGGAAGTCCCGGAGCGTGGAAAGCGCCGCCTCCCGACTGGCAGGATTTTGCGGCAACTGGCCACCTGCCGCACGCGGCACCGCTGCAGTTCGTCTTTCGCGCGCTGACACCGCCCGGGCGACCCCGGCGGTTCGATGCCCGGTTTTTTCTGATCAACGCGGAAGATCTGGCCTCGGACCCGGACGATTTCAGTGCCGCCTCGGACGAGCTGTCGCATTTGCAATGGGTCGATCTGGATCAGGTCCGCCGCTTTGACATGCCCTTCATCACCGAAGTGGTATTGAGCGAAATCGCCGCACGCGCCCATGACCCTCACCCGCCCGTCAGTGTGCCGTTCTTCAAGAACAATGACGAGGAAAGCCTGTTTCTGCGCCTGCGCGGCACCCCGATGGACTAGGCGGCGGGGCGTGGCAAGGCAGATCTGGACCCGTCCCCCATTCAGATCACGGCGATCAGCATCAGGATCGAGCCGAGAAGCACGCCCATGCCGACCCATTCGCGCGCACTGATCGCCTCGCGGAAGATCACGACCGAAGCGAGCGCGCTGAACACCAGCTCCACTTGTCCGACCGCATTGACATAGGCCGCGTTCTGCAACGTGAACGCGGTAAACCAGCAGAACGATCCCGCCATGGACATCAGCCCCACCCACACCGCCACGCGCCGCGCCGCCCAGACCGCGCCCACCTGACCCGGATCGCGCCAGCGCAGCCAGATCAGCATCGCCACGGTCTGCATCGCGGTGACCGCCGACAGAGTGAGGCCAGCGCGCGCCAGAGGATCCTCCAGCCCAAGGCTGAGTGACGCGCCACGATAGCACACGCCAGACACCGCAAACAGCGCGCCAGAGGCAAGCCCCAGCCCAACCGCCCGGTTCGCCATGTCGCGCCACCCGTAGCGGACAAGGTCTGGCGGCGCAGACAGCAGCAGAACACCCAGCAATCCGACCCCGATCGCGGCAAAACCCCAGCCGCTGACCTGATCGCCCAGCAGGACCCAGCCGACCAGCACCGCCTGCATGACTTCGGTCTTTTTGAAGGTGATCCCGACGGCGAAATTGCGCGCCTTGAACAGGCTGACCGTCGCCATGGTGGCCAGAATCTGCGTCAGTCCGCCCAGCGCCCCGTAGGCCCAGAACGCGGACCCGAAGCGTGGCCATTCCTGTTCGGTGAGCGCCATGTAGGCCACGACCAGCACGGCCACCAAAGGAGCCGAGTAAAGGAACCGCGCCAGCGTCGCGCCTGCCGCGTTCAGCGTGCCAAGCGACAGTTGGCGCTGCAACATAAAGCGCAGAGTTTGAAAAAAGGCCGCCGCCAGCGTGATCGGGATCCAGAGGGTCATACCCCTCTATGCGCGATCACTCCTGCGCCGACCAGAGCGGATGCGGGACCGGGTCCTTGGCGCGCAGCAGATGGCGTGCAAAGACCTGCCCGTAGCTGCGATAGACATAGCCGTGATTGCACGTGCGGTAGCGTGCGGCGTTGTCCCGGTAGAGGATCGGCAACTTGTACCATGGCACCCGCGGATGCATGTGATGCACCACGTGCAGATTATTGTTCAGAAAGAGAAAGGAAAGCAGCCCGCGATCTTCGACTATCACCGTGCGGCCCCTTGCGATCTCATGGGCCTGGTGCTCCAGAAAGGTGCGTATCTTGAGGATGGACAGGGCCGCGTAGCAGCATGCGAGGTAGAGCCAAAGGGGCATTGGTGACACCCAGACCAGTGTCAGCACCACCAGCACGCCAGGAGCATGGAGCATCCATCCCCGTGTCACCTGCCGGTTCCCGGCCCGCATGGCCTGCCAGTCGGTCCGTATGAATGCGACTTGCGAGACCACGGGTCCGAGCAGGATGCGCCCGGCCAGCGTGTTGTTGACCCGCAGGACGGCCCGCAAGGCGCGGGGCAGACGCATCCATGTGGCCGGGTCGAGATAGTTTGACTCCGGGTCGTCATAAGGGTCCGTCAGCCGCGCATCCTGATGGTGCGCGAGGTGCGTGTCGCGAAACCGCAGATAGGGAACGAACAGGCCAGGCGTGACAATCACGAGCGCTTCGCTGGCGCGCCGCGATGGGAACGGGTGGCCGTGCAGCACTTCGTGGCTGAGCGAGGAATGCAACACAAGCGCAAGCGTCACGGCCAATGCGGCCAGCCAGCCCGAAACGACGGGCAATGCGAACACGCCGACCATCCACACCAGCATACAGGCCAGAAACAGGCCCAACGTCACCCATTCCACCCGACGCGGGTGCGCGGCAGGCAATCGCTTTGTGGTTGAAGTTGCTTGCATATTTTCCTTTTGCGCCGAGTGCCGAAAAGATGGCTCACAGTAGCGTGGCCCCCGTCAGGCGCGAACCCGGAATGTTGTTAACAAAGCCGACAAACTGTGACAAAACTCTGCACATGGTAGATATTCTTGACAAACGGGTGCGCGCGGATCGGTTCCGCAGGCGGCTGGCACGGGCGATGGAAACCGCCAATCTTACTCAAAGCGCGCTGGCGCGGCAGATCGGCACGGATCGCTCTACCATCTCGCAGGCGCTGACCAGCGACACAGCGCGCCTGCCGGGGGCACAGGTGGTGGGGGCCTGCGCGCAAGCCCTTGGTGTGTCCGCCGACTGGCTGCTGGGCCTGTCAGATCGCCCGGAAAGTGCCGCCGCCCTCACTGCGGCGGCGCTGACCCTGACACAAGCGCCCCGCGCGCTGGTGGATGAGCGCATTTTTGGCTGGCATCAGGAGGCGGCGGGCTACAAGATCCGCCACGTCCCTGCAGGTCTGCCGGACATGCTGAAAACCCAAGCGATGTTGGAGTGGGAATACCGCCCGCATCTGGGACGCACCACCGCGCAAGCCATCAATGCATCGCGCGACCGGCTGAACTGGATGCGCGCATCCCGCTCGGATTACGAAATCGCGATGCCACTGCACGAGGCGCAAAGCTTTGCCGCCGGCACAGGGTATTACGCGGACCTGCCGGGCGGCATACGCCACGAACAGCTTGGCCACCTGCACGATCTGGCGCGTCAGTTGTACCCGCGCCTGCGGCTTTACCTGTTCGACGCGCGCCAACTCTACTCAGCGCCGATCACTGTGTTCGGACCCCTGCTTGCGGTGCTGTACACGGGCGGGCACTACATGGCCTTCCGCGACCGCGAACGGATCGAAACCCTGTCGCTGCACTTTGACGAATTGGTGCGCCAAGCCGCCTTCACCGCCCGCGATGTCCCCGACCACCTTGCCACCTTGCGCAGCCTGATCCGGTGATCCCGGTTTCGCCGAGACTCGAAGCGGCGAACAAATAATGTCGTGTGCGCACCAGCGCGCTCCGCTGGATCAAGGCCTGCTCAGATCTTGGGGTCGGGGTTCTCCGTGTGCCCGTCCACGGCAATCACCTGCCCCGACACCATGCGCGCCCGGTCCGAGGCGAGGAACACCGCCATGTCCGCCACATCGCGCGCCTGCACGAAGGATCGCATCGACGTGCCCTTGGCATAGCCATCATGGACCTGATCACGGGTCATGCCCTTGGCCGCCGCCTCGCGCGCCAGCACGCCTTCCATGCGCGGCCCCTCGACCGAGCCGGGGCAGATCGCGTTGGCCCGGACCCCATATGGGCCTGCCTCCATCGCAACCGTCTTCATCAAGCCGATGATCGCCCATTTGGCGGACGCATAGGGCGCACGGTTGGGATAGCCGAACATGCCAGCGGTTGAGGACGTAAAGATCATCGCGCCCTTCCCTTCCACCTTCATGGCAGGTAGCGCATGTTTGGCTGCCAGAAACGCGCCCTCCAGATTGACCGACACGCAGGTGCGCCAATCGGCCAGGTCCACGTCTTCGATCAACGCGGTAGGGCCTGCAATCCCGGCATTGGCGCACAGCACGTCCAGCGTGCCTGCATCGGCCATCACCGTGGCCATGCGGCTTTCGTCCGCTGCATCGCACAGTCGCCCGGTGATCGTGGCGGGCAAGGCGGCAAGAGCGTCAGTGTCCACATCCGTCACCCAGACATCATGGCCATCCGCAGCAAAGGCCTGCGCCATGGCCAGACCGATGCCGGACGCGCCCGCTGTGATCAGAACGCGGCTCACGGTCGCTGTCCCACCGCGCGCCCTGCCCCGTCGGGCCGGTGCAAGGCGGCATGGGCCGTGGCAATCCGGCTCAACGCCGCCTGTATCTCCGGTGAAGGATCAGACGGGCGGCGCGTCTCAAGGCTGACGTGCAGCAGGAAATGCTCGCCGGTCGCCAGCAGGCGGTCTGCGTCATACATCTCGTGGAACAGATGCGTCTTCTTGCCCACACCGGCCAGCAGCTGTGTGCGCACCTCGATCACGGTGCCTGCTTGGACCTCGTCTACATGACGGATATGGGTTTCGGCAGTGAAGTAGCTGCCACCTGACGCGATATAGTCCGCATCGCAGCCGATCAGCGCCATGAAGCGGTCGGTGGCATCGCCAAAGGCCTGAAGATACCGCGACTCGTTCATATGCCCGTTATAGTCGGTCCAATCCAGTGGAACGGCACGGCGCACGGTCAGAATGGGGGCTGACACGTCCTTCAGATCATCGACATGCGCGCCCAGCACCGTGCCGGCACGCAAATGCGCCTCATGCGCGTTCATCACCGCGCCCGCGCCCCAGTCATTGGCTTTCAGGCTACGCATCATGCCCACAAGGTTGTCATCCCGCGCGCGCAACATGTCGGCGATGCTCATGTGTCCCGATTGGGCATCGGACTGGCCAGCGATCAGGTCGACCAATTCATTGGTAAATTCGGGAACGTCCGTCAGCTTGGTCCATGGAAAGGTCAGGCAGGGGCCGAACTGCGCCATGAAGTGGCGCATGCCCGCGTCACCCCCGGCGGTGCGATAGGTGTCGAACAGGCCCATTTGCGCCCAGCGTATGCCGAACCCCATGCGGATGGCCTCGTCGATTTCCTGCGTTGTGGCGACACCGTCCTTGACCAGCCAAAGCGCTTCGCGCCACACCGCTTCAAGAAAACGATCCGCGATATGGGCGTCGATTTCCTTGCGCACGCGCAGGGGGAAGTGGCCCAGCGAGCGCAGGATGGCTTCAGCCTTTTCAACCAGCGCCAAGTCGGTTTCAGCAGATGGCACCACTTCGATCAAAGGCATGAGGTAGACGGGGTTGAACGGGTGGCAGACCATGATCTGACCGGGGCGCAGCGCGCCTTGCTGCAATTCGGACGGCTTGAAGCCCGACGTGGACGATCCGATGATCGCGTCATTTGGACAGGCCGCCTGAATGGCGGCGAGCACCTTGTGCTTGATGTCCAGCCGCTCGGGCACGCTTTCCTGTATCCAGATCACGCCCGCCACGGCATCGGCCATGTCGCCGTGGAAGGTCAGTTTTCCTTCGTCGGGCAAGGCCACATCCGTCAGGCTCGGCAATGCCCGGCGCGCCTGTGCCAGAACCGGGGCAAGCTTGGCCTCGGCCTCGGGGTCCGGGTCGCACACGCGTACGTCCCAGCCGTTCAGCAGGAACCGCGCGGCCCAACCGCCCCCGATGACGCCTCCACCGATGATTGCCGCGGTTTTCATGGCAAAGCCTCCCAGTCCTTGGTCCGATAGCCGTTGAAATCCAGCACCTGCAGCGCGGCGGCCACCTGATCCGCGCGGGTTTTGCCGCTGCGTGTGGCGACAAAACCAAAGCGTCCCTCTGGATCGCCCAAGGCAACGGTGTGGTGATCCGGATCGGTCCAGACCACCCAGATGTCACGCTGCGCACCATCTGGATATTCCAGCCGCAGGATGCCTGTGGCGCGCTGGATAATGCGGGCATTTCGCGCGCCCGGACCCTCACTCCACACCGACGTTGCACCGGTCACCACAAAATCGCGCAGGGCCCACGCGCCGCCGCCCGTCCGCTGAACCCGCCAAGTACCGTCAAATTTGGCTGGTTCAAAGCGGGTGATTGCACCGATGGGGACAGACGGATTGCGCAAGGGCAAGTTCACATCGCCATAGCGTTCAGGGGCGCATGCAACGCACAGCGCAACCAGAGTCCCAGCAAGCGTGGCGCGCAGCAGGCTCATGCCGTCTTGGGTGCCCGTTTGACCAGCCCGAGCCTTTCGCGCACGTCCGCAGGTCCGATGACCCGCGCGCCCATGTTCTCGATGATGGTGCCCGCGCGTTCGACAAGTTGCCAATTCTGCGCCAACTCGCCCTTGCCCAGCCAAAGGTTGTCCTCGAGCCCCACGCGCACATTGCCACCCGCCAGCACCGCAGCGGCGACATAGGCCATCTGGTTGCGCCCAAGGCCAAAGGCGGAAAACGTCCAGTCATCAGGTACGTTGTTGACCATCGCCATGAAGGTGTTGAGGTCATCGGGCGCGCCCCATGGCACCCCCATACACAGTTGCACAAGGGCCGGAGAGTGCAGCACACCATCGGCAACCAGTTGTTTTGCATACCACAAATGGCCGGTGTCGAACGCCTCGATCTCGGGTTTGACGCCAAGCCCCGTCATCATCGACCCCATGGCGGTCAGCATGCCGGGCGTGTTGGTCATCACGTAATCGGCCTCGGCAAAGTTCATCGTGCCGCAATCCAGCGTGCAAATCTCGGGCAGGCATTCGGCGATGTGCTGTACCCGGGCTGAGGCGCCGATCATGTCCGTGCCTTCGACGGGCGGCATCGGGTGTTCGGTCGGACCAAAGATGATGTCGCCCCCCATGCCCGCCGTCAGGTTCAGGACCACATCGACTTCGGATTCGCGAATACGATCAGTCACCTCGCGGTAATAGGCCAGATCACGGCTGGGTTTGCCGGTGTCGGGGTCGCGCACATGGCAGTGCACGATGGCCGCCCCCGCCTTTGCTGCCGCGATTGCGCTTTCAGCAATCTGCGCGGGGCTGCGCGGTACATGCGGGCTACGATCCTGCGTGCCGCCCGATCCGGTCACGGCACAGGTGATGAAAACCTCGCGGTTCATGGAAAGGGGCATTTGCGTTGTCCTTGTTTGTTCAGGTCAGTGTCGCAGGTGACCAAGGGATAGCTGTTCAGAAAACGAACCGATATGGCAAAAAAAGCGACCCCAAGGCCCGCACCGGTTCGCCCGGCCCCAAATGCCCGCACGCCGCGCGCGCCGTGATCAGTACGGCATCGGATGGTCGCGGTGGGCGGCTGT
>CAYGPT010000005.1:0-90013 GCA_964351755.1 uncultured Rhodobacterales bacterium
TGTGCGCTATACCCAGTTCATGGGCAAGGACAATGTGCCCTTCCATACGCTCAGCTTTCCGGCGACGATCCTGGGTTCCGGCGAGCCGTGGAAGATGGTCGATCACCTCAAGTCGTTCAACTATCTCAACTATGATGGCGGGCAGTTTTCGACCAGTCAGGGGCGCGGGGTGTTCATGGATCAGGCGCTCGAGATCCTGCCAAGCGATTACTGGCGTTGGTGGCTTTTGTCCAACTGCCCTGAAACCTCTGATTCCGAGTTCACGTGGGAGCAGTTCCAGCAAGGTGTGAACAAGGATCTGGCGGATGTGCTGGGCAATTTCGTGAGCCGCGTGACCAAGTTCTGCCGCTCGAAATTCGGTGAGTTCGTGCCTGAGGGTGCCGCTTTCGGTGAACGCGAAGGGGCGCTGATCGTCGATCTGGATGCCCGCATCGCGCGGTACGCGGCGATGATGGAAGCGATGGAGGTGCGCAAATCCGCCCAGGAGTTGCGCGCGATCTGGGTGGCGGGCAACGAGTATTTGCAAGCCGCTGCGCCCTGGGCGACGATCAAGGAAGACGAAGAAACCGCTGCCATGCAGATCCGGATGGGCCTGAACTTGATTGCGCTTTATGCGGTCTTGTCCGCCCCGTTCATTCCACAGGCGGCTCTGGCCATGCAATCCGCCTTGGGACTGGATGAGTTGCATTGGCCAAAAGATGCGCAGGCCGCACTTGCCTTGTTGCCGCCCGGTCATCCATTCGATGTGCCGGAAAACCTGTTCAGCAAAATCACGGATGAAGCGCGCGAAAACTGGCAAACCCGCTTTTCCGGTATGCGCACCTAAGATCGACTTGGTAGAACCCCGCCACGCGCCAGTGGCGCGCCGTCGAACGTCTCGGCGCGTTGTTCTCTTAAGCGGGAGACAGTGGTTTTCAACGCTGCGCCGACAATACCTCAAACAGCCATTGAATCCGTTCAGAATTCCTCCCAACCGGTGTGCAAAACGTCTTGCTCCGACTCGCCGGCCAGGGCCGTATTTCCTGAAATCAATGGCACAGGGATGGAGTCGAAGGTCTCCGACCGAACTTGCGACGTCACTTGCGCGCGCGCAGAACTGGTGCGAGCGCCACCCAAGCGGAACTTGGCCACAGCATTGGACAATGCATCGGCCTCGGAGGTCAACGCATGGCTTGCCGCGGTCGTTTCTTCGAACATGGCGGCGTTCTGCTGGGTGACGTGATCCAGTTCGTTCACGGCCACGTTGATCTCGTTCAGGCCCGCGGATTGTTCGCGGGCCGAACTGGCGATCTCCGCGACGCGTTTCGAAATCTCGGCGACCGAGGACACGATCGCGGACAAAGCCGTGCCGGTTCGATCGACCAGATCCACGCCCTGCTCGACCTGCTCGGCGCTGTTGGAAATCAAGGCGTTGATTTCGCGCGCAGCCTCGGAGGAACGCTGGGCCAACGCGCGCACTTCGGTTGCAACGACAGCAAAACCACGTCCCGCTTCGCCCGCGCGGGCCGCTTCCACCCCGGCATTCAGCGCCAAAAGGTTCGTCTGAAAGGCGATGTCGTCGATAACTGAGGTGATTTTCGAAATTTCGAGGGACGAGGTCCGGATACCGTCCATCGCCAGAACCGCCCGTCCAGCCACCTCGCCGCCCTGTTCTGCGTTGGCTTTTGCATCTTCGGACATCTTACTGGCTGCGTCGGCCCCTTCGGCGGCGGACTTTACCGACGTTGTCAATTCGTCCAGTGCAGCGGCGGTTTCTTCGAGCGTGGCAGCCTGACGCTCGGTGCGCCGCGACAGATCGTCGGCTGCCGTTGTGATCTCGGAGGTTTCGTTCCGGATGGATTCGACATTTCGCGTCACCGCGCCCACCGCTTCGCGCAGGGCAGAGACCGCAACGTTGAAGTTCGCACGCAACTCTTCGTAATCGCGGGGAAAACCCTGTTCCAGCTGATGTGAAAGATCACCCATGGACAGGCGTTGAAGCCCCTCGCCCAGCGCAGCCACGACTATGGTCTGCTCTTGGTTGATCCGGGCCTGATCGGCCAGCGCTTTGTGTTTTTCGTGTTCGGCAACCGTGACATCAGAGCCCATTAGGATCACCCGCTCGACATCGCCACTCTGCCCCCGCACCGGGAAAAAGCCGCCGTCAAGAACAACCTCTTTGCCGTTCGCCACGACAAGCCCGATCTTGCCATGCAGCGAAACGCCGGATAGCACAGTATCCACCAAATCTTCCGGGAGGGTCGCGTCCGTTTGTGTCGTGTCGAGAAGGTGCGAAAGTGTGCGGCCGCGAAAGTCACCGGATGGGTCTTGCATGCTGTTCGTTGCAACGGTGTTCATCGACAAGCAGGTGCCGTCCGTGCCGAAATCAAAACGCATCTGCGTCGTGTCGATTCCGTCGAGCACAGCGGCATTTCGCAACTCGGAAGTGCGATCGCTCCATTCAACAACGGCACCGATGGGGTTGGATTTGTGGTCGCGTGCAGCATTGATTTTGACCGAGATTTCACGATCCGCCACACGCAACGAGGTCGAACAAGAGGTTACACCGCCCGCCAGTCCGCCGCCCTCGGCCAAGGATGCGGCCACATGCGGCAGCGCGGTTAGATCACCCCCGACCCAGGCGTCGGCGTCGGCCCCCGGCCACAGGTCGCCAAGATCAGGCATCAGGCTGTCGAGCAACGCCGCACAAGCCGGGTTCACGAACCGAATCCGGCCCGTATCATCAACCATCATCATCGGGGCCGAACTGCCCTCGAAAGCGGCGCTTTTGAACGCACTTTCACGCTGATAAGTTTGAGCCTTCTTCAGACGTGCGCTGAACTGTTGCAATTGCTTGGCAATCACGCCGACTTCGTCGTGGCGGGTGGCATAAGGCACTGTCACATCGAAGTTTTTCGCGGAAACCTCTCTCATTGCAGCGCCCACACGGTCAAGCGGACGCGACATGGCATACCAAAGATAAAAGCTGACGACCGAGATAGAGGCGAGAAACGTAAGAAAACTGATGATCAGAGCATCACTTTCTTTCTCGATGAGAGCCGCAAGGGCGTGGTCCACGGTCCATTTTGTTACAAGAACACCAACCACGGTGTTTTCTGCCCCAAGCCTGGACGGCGTCGCCACCATCAGCCCACCGTCGGCGACAACGGTGCTGTCGGTTTCCAGGGCCGTCGCCGCCAGCGCCAAAACCTCGGGCATTTGGACATCGTCCCCCCCGGTCGCAAAAACAATTTCGCCCGCGACGTTCATCACGACCGCGCCGATCGCCTCCGGATGTGCGCCCTCAATCACGTCAGTCACTGTTTCCGAGACGCCAGCACGATTGTCGAACTTGATCGCACCGCCCGTCTGCAAAGCCAGAAATTGCGTGACTTCCCGCGCCCGATCTGCCAGCCCGGAGACGATCAGTTCGCGTTGTTGCTTGTGCGACAACCAAGCATCGCACAGCACAACCGTCAGCGTCATCAGCCCAGCGATGAATGCGGTTTTGTACAGCAAGCTGTTCATTCGAGAACTCTTGAAGAAGTCGAGCAGGGTAACACGCATTGCTTCACCTTTTCCTTGGGCTTGCCGTCATAAGTTCACACGGCCTGGCGCCTGCGAAAAGACGTCTAGACCAGCAGTCTTACTTCCGAATTAATGCTGGATCGCTTGCAATGCGTGCCGATGCCCACGGTCGCTGGAAGATGGGCGCACAGATCGCGTGGGTCGCCTGCAATGGCAAAGTGCCTGTACTTGACGATACGTATCCGCGAGCTTGCCGGTCGGCACCTATCTGACGGGCACGGAATAAAGCACGTATCCATCCCGTCGCGCGACTTCTGACGCGCCCGTATCAATGACGAAAACACCAAGGTTTTCAGCGCCTTCGGGGCAGGCCACAAGGTCAGCCGAATCATCGAGGAATTGGTTGGTAAAATCATCCTCGCCCACGCGGCGGCATATATCGCCCTTGAATCGATAGCCGGTGGCGAAAACCGGCAGGCTTGTGTCGGTGATCGGCGCGGGGGCCGGGGTGCATGCGACAAGGGCTAGAAGACCCAAGATGGGGACAATACGCATTGGCTGGCCTTTGACTATTGGTAGAGGCGGATCACGAAATATTAGCATGGTGCTGCGAGAATTTATGCCTGAAGACTTCGCAAAGCCTCAAAACCGGCTTCAAGTCGCCTACGGGAGCCTGCATTCAGGCCGTTACAAGCACAATGATCAAAGCCAGCGCTGTGATTGCCCGTTTCACGCAACGACCACATGCAGTGGAGGTTGAAGCTTCGCCATTTTCGCTGGTGCCAAGAGCCTGTGGTGCGGGCGGTGGGACTCGAACCCACACGGGCGTAAGCCCTTCGGATTTTAAGTCCGATATGTCTACCATTCCATCACGCCCGCGCGCCGCCTTGTTAGGCAATCGCGCAGGGCACCTCAAGTCTGTGCTTAGATATCTTCGCCCACCGGCCCCAGTGCGGCACCTTTTGCCAGCAGCGCACGTTCGGACAGCCATGGATTGTTGTCCAGCGCCTCAAGCATCTGCGCGCGCGCTTCTTGCGTGCGGCCAAGGTTCATAAGAGTCAGCGCACGGCCTGACTGCGCGCCCACGTGATCGGGGATGATGCGCAATGTGGCCTCCAGATCAACCAGGGCTGCTGGGTAATCCCCACCGAGGAAATAGCTGAAGGCGCGTTGATTATACCCCTCGGCGTAGTCCGGGCAGTACGCAATCAGACGATCAAAAGACTCAACCGACCCCAAAAGATCGAATTCGTTGCGCTGGCGCATCCCCTGATCAAGAATCGCCTGCGCGGATTCGTCCGGTGCATCAAGCCAGATTTCCCACATCTGTCCCGAAAGCGGGCGCGCCGCCCCTTCGTTCGGGGCCTCGCGGATCTGCTCGATCAGTGCCGACAGGTCTGCGGTGCGATCGACCACGGGTGGGCAATCCGCCCATGCGGGTGCGGATAGGATGGCAAGGGCGAAAAGTGGCTTCATACATCATATGATGCGCCGTACGCGGGTCAGGTCAAGACCGGGGACGCTCGTTATTCGATTCCGGGCAACATCACCTCTTTGACCGCCTCCATGGCGACAAATGTGGATGTGGCCGCCACATGCGGCATGGTCGACACCACATCGCCCAGAAAGGCGCGATATTGCGCCATGTCGCGGGTGCGTACCTTGAGGAGGTAGTCGAAATTGCCGGCGATCATGTGGGCCTGCTCGATCTCGGGAATATGCTGCACAGCGGCGTTGAAGGCGCGCAAGGCGGCCTCGCGCGTGTCAGTCAGACGCACTTCGACAAAGGCGACGTGATCCAGCCCCAGCGAAATCGGATCCAGCAGGGCGCGGTAGCCCATGATGATGCCGGTTTTCTCCAACCGCCGCAGACGGGCTTGGGTCGGAGATTTGGACAGACCAATGCGCGCGGCCAGGTCGGTGATGCTCATCCGACCGTCTTCGGCCAGGGCGGCGAGAATCGATTGGTCGAACTGATCAAGGCCAGACAGTCTGTTTGAGTATCGTTTCACCCCAAACTCGCGCTTTTGTTCTGCCATATCCGCCAACTTTGATGAAATCGCCCAATGTATTCCTAGTATAGTGGGCCAAACGAAAAAGGAACAAGAAATGGCGCGCGATGCTGCTGTTGATATTGCAATGACCCTTGATGCCGGCATGTACGGCGATGCGGATGCGGTGCTGGCGCAGCTGATCGCCCAAGCCGACTTGTCGCCCGATGACCGGGCCGCGATTTGCGCTGACGCCGCCGGCCTTGTCACGGCCATCCGTACGCAGGCCGCGCCGGGGCTGATGGAGGTGTTCCTGGCCGAATATGGCCTGTCCACCGACGAGGGCATCGCGTTGATGTGTCTGGCCGAGGCGCTATTGCGTGTGCCGGATGCCGACACCATTGACGCACTGATCGAAGACAAGATCGCGCCCAGCAACTGGGGCAAGCATATGGGGCATTCGACCTCCCCTCTCGTCAACGCCTCGACCTGGGCTTTGATGCTGACGGGGCGCGTGTTGGACGACGATCAGCCCGGACCCATCAAGCACCTGCGCGGCGCGATCAAGCGCATGGGCGAGCCCGTGATCCGGGCCGCCGTGTCCCGCGCGATGAAGGAAATGGGCCGCCAGTTCGTGCTGGGCGAAAACATCGACGCCGCCATGGACCGCGCGGCGGGGATGGAGGCCAAGGGCTTTACCTATTCCTATGACATGCTGGGCGAAGCGGCGCTGACCGACGCGGATGCGCGCCGTTACCACCTGTCCTATTCCCGCGCCATTTCGGCCATCTCGCGGGCCTGTCTGCACGGCGATATCCGCGAGAATCCCGGTATTTCGGTCAAGCTGTCGGCCCTGCATCCCCGGTATGAGCGCGCACAGGAGCACCGTGTGCTGCGCGATCTGGTGCCACGCCTGCGCTCGCTTGCGATGCTGGCGAAATCTGCAGGGATGGGTCTGAACATCGACGCCGAGGAAGCGGACCGCCTGTCCCTGTCCCTCGAAGTGATCGAGGCGGTGCTGTGCGACGATGCCCTAGCCGGTTGGAACGGTTTTGGCGTGGTGGTGCAGGCCTATGGCCCGCGCGCGGGCAAGGTGATTGACGCGCTATACGACATGGCCCAGCGCCATGACCGGCGCATCATGGTCCGACTGGTAAAGGGAGCCTATTGGGATACGGAAATCAAGCGCGCGCAGGTGCTTGGCGTCGCAGGCTTCCCGGTATTCACCCGCAAGGCGGCAACGGATGTGTCCTATATCAGCAACGCGCGCAAGCTATTGGGGATGACCGACCGCATCTATCCGCAGTTCGCCACCCACAACGCCCATACGGTCGCCGCGATCCTGCACATGGCCGATGGGCAGCCTTACGAATTTCAGCGCCTGCACGGCATGGGCGAGGCGCTGCACAGCATAGTCATGCGGGAACGTGGCACGCGCTGCCGCATCTATGCCCCCGTGGGCGCGCATCGCGACCTGTTGGCTTACCTGGTGCGCAGACTGTTGGAAAACGGCGCAAACTCCAGCTTCGTCAACCAGATTGTGGATGAGGATGTATCGCCAGAGGTCGTCGCCGCCGATCCGTTCGAGACACTGTCGGATACCGCAGTGACTATCCCCGATGGACTGCGTCTGTTCATGCCAGAACGACGCAATTCGCAAGGGTTCGACCTGAGGCATACCGGCACCCTGGCCCGGATAAACGCAGCCCGTGACCCGTTTCTGTCGCATCGCTGGACGGCAGGTGCACTGACGGTGTCGGGTGCTGAGGGCGCGCCGCGCGCGGTTCTTAACCCCGTCGATCCAACCGACGTCGTGGGAGAAGTGACCGACGCAACACCGGAAACGGTCCAGCGCGCCTATGCAGATGCCAAGACATGGGATGCCACACCGGAAGAGCGCAGGGGTATCCTCAGCATCGCCGCCGACCTTTTCGAGGCGCGCTATGGAGAGATCTTTGCCCTGCTGGCTCGCGAGGCGGGCAAGACCTTGATGGATGCAGTCGCCGAACTTCGAGAGGCCGTCGATTTCCTGCGCTACTACGCGACGCAAGCCGATGGGTCGGCCCCTGCGGGCACCTTTGTCTGCATCTCGCCCTGGAACTTCCCGCTCGCCATATTTTCGGGTCAGATTGGCGCGGCTTTGGCGGCGGGCAACGCTGTGATTGCCAAACCGGCGGAACAGACCCCGCTGATCGCACATCTGGCCGTGTCGCTGCTGCACGAGGCAGGTGTGCCTTTGTCGGCCCTTCAATTGCTGCACGGTGACGGCCAGATCGGGGCGGCGCTGACGGCGGATGCTCGGGTAAACGGGGTCGCCTTTACCGGCTCGACCGACACGGCCCTGCGCATCCGCGCGAGCCTCGCCCAACACGCAAATCCCGGCACCCCGTTGATCGCGGAAACCGGCGGGCTGAACGCCATGATCGTGGACAGCACGGCCCTGCCGGAACAGGCGGTGCGCAGCGTGATCGAAAGCGCCTTCCAGTCCGCTGGCCAACGCTGTTCCGCCCTGCGCTGCCTGTACGTTCAGCATGACATCGCGCCAGCCTTTACCGAAATGCTGATCGGCGCGATGGAGGCGTTGAGCACGGGCAATCCCTGGACCCTGGCCAACGACATCGGCCCCGTGATCGACGAACAGGCACGCACCGGGATCGAGGCCCATATCGCGACCGCCACGCACGAAGGCCGCGTGCTGCATCGGCTCAAGACACCGACAGACGGCACATTCGTGGCGCCCACCCTGATCAAGGTGAACGGGATCGGCGACCTGGAGCACGAGATTTTTGGTCCCGTGCTGCATCTGGCGACGTTCAAATCCGATGACCTCGATCAAGTGCTCGCGGACATCAACGCCACGGGCTACGGGCTGACTTTCGGACTGCACACGCGGATCGATGACCGGGTGCAACACGTATCTGATCGGATCAGGGCAGGTAATGTCTATGTGAACCGCAACCAGATCGGGGCCATAGTGGGCAGCCAACCCTTTGGCGGCGTTGGGCTTTCGGGCACAGGACCGAAAGCCGGAGGACCGGATTACCTGCTGCGGTTCCGTGCACCCGACACTGGCGCGACAGACGGCACGTGGGCTGCGGATGCGCCCCCGCCCGCTTTGCCTGCACAATCGAACAAAATCCTGTCAAGCGCCTCCCTGCCCGGTCCGACAGGCGAATCCAACGTGCTGAGCCATATGGCGCGCGCCGCGATCCTATGCGCGGGACCGGGTGCGGATGCCACCGACGCACAAGCCGCAGCAGTGGAGCGCGCTGGTGGTGTTGCCGTCAAGGCGAGTGGGCAAATCACACCAGCGGCCCTGCAGGACGGTCCGGGCTATGGGGGCGTGATCTGGTGGGGTGACGCAGACAGCGCTCGCACGTTCGAGCAAGCCCTTGCGCAGCGCAACGGGCCGATCGTACCGCTGATCACCGGACAGCCGGACCGGGCGCATGTAACGGTCGATCGGCATATCTGCGTGGACACGACGGCTTCGGGCGGCAACGCGGCCCTTTTGGGTGCGGTCAGCTGAGGGGAGGCGTTTTTCGAGGCGAAAAACGGCACGGAAACCGGCTTGGTTTCCGCCTCGCCCCTTGACGCCGCGCCTGCGTCAGCCAACTGTTCGGCATGTTTCCGATCCGTGATCACAACCCTTCGGGCCGCACGCCTTATGTGACCTACATCCTGATGGCGGCCAATATCGGCATCTTCCTCAGCTATGTGGGCCTGTTCAACGACGACCGCGCGCTCAACGCGTTCTTTTTCAACTACGCGGCCATTCCGGCGCGCATTACCTCCGGCGACGGGCTGGGCACGTTGATCAGTTCCATGTTCCTGCATGGTGGGTGGATGCATCTGGCCGGTAACATGTTGTTTTTGTGGATTTTCGGCGATAATGTCGAAGACGAGATGGGGCATGTTCCCTACTTGCTATTCTACCTTGCCGCCGGGATTGCGGCAGGTCTGATGCAGGTGATCTCGTCACCGGGATCGTCCATTCCGACCGTGGGCGCATCGGGGGCCATTGCAGGCGTAATGGGCAGCTACCTGCTGCTGTTTCCCAAGGCGCGGGTGGATATCCTGCTGATCCTGATCGTGTTCATCCGCATCTTTCCGATCCCGGCCTGGATCATGCTGGCGATGTGGTTTGCGATGCAGTTCATCGGTGGCATTGGCGCGGACCTGGAAGCAGGCGGCGTGGCCTATTGGGCCCATGCGGGCGGATTCGCTGCCGGGGTGCTGATGACCCTGCCGCTTTGGCTGCGCCGGGGCGCGTTCGCTTTTTGGCGGCGTACGGACGGCCACCCGCCCCATCCAGAGACACGCTATACCCAATCGCGCATTCCAAAGGTGCGAAGGTGAAGCGCGCGCACCAACAGGCGCAGCGATGAAAGCGTCCTGTCATTGCGGGGCGGTCGTGCTTGAAGTGACGCTGCTGGACGGGCTGGCTACGGCGGGACGTTGTACCTGTTCTTTCTGTCGTCGCCGTGCAGCGCCCGCGGTTGTGGCCCTCAAGGACGCCATTCGGATCGTGAAGGGACAGGAGGCGCTGACCCTCTACCAATGGGGTACGAAAACCGCACGGCACCATTTCTGCAAGATTTGCGGCATCTACATGTTTCACAACCAGCGCGCCAACCCGGATCATGTCGGGGTGAACATGGGAACGCTTGAAGGGATCAATCCCGCTGAATATGAGCCGATCCAATGGCGGGACGGGGTCAATCACCCATCGGATCGCAAAGGGTAAAGCCGGACGTCCTTGCGAAGGGCAAGACTGAGAAATGCAAGCGCATCCTGGGTCTAAGCCGCACAAAACAGACTTTAAATCAGATACTTGGCATATGGAATCTGCGCCGGCTTAGATCGCGCAAACGCGCTAGGTCCGGCACCCACACCTACGCGCGAACGATCTTGGCCAGTTGCGCAAACAGCGGCTCGTTTGCGCAGATGATCTCGCCGTCCTCAAGGATATCGCGACCCGGCGTCAGCGGCTCGGCAAAGCCGCCCGCCTCGCGCACGATCAGCAAGCCCGCGGCGATGTCCCACGCGTTCAGGCGACGCTCCCAGAACCCGTCATAGCGACCCGCCGCAACATAGGCCAAATCCAACGCTGCCGCGCCGAACCGGCGGACGCCGGAACAGACGGGCATTATGCGCGCCAGTTCCTGCAAGGTTTCGGGCAGGTCAGACCGCCCGGCAAAGGGCAGACCGGTCGAAAACAACGCCTCGATCATGCGCGAGCGGCCAGACACGCGCAGACGCGTATCGTTCATGAATGCGCCCTGCCCTTTTTCGGCAAAGAACAACTCGTCCTTTGTCGGATCATAGATCACACCGGCAACCACCTGGCCTTTATGCTCCAGCGCGATCGACACGGCCCAGTGCGGCAGCCCGTGCAGGAAATTGGTCGTGCCATCCAGCGGATCGACGATCCAGCGGCGCGTCGGGTCCTCGCCTGCCTCTTCGCCACCCTCTTCGGCCAACCAGCCATAGGTCGGGCGGGCGGTGCGCAGCTCTTCCTTGATGATGGCCTCGGCAGCGATGTCAGCTTTGGAGACGAAATCGCCCGCCCCTTTCATCGACACCTGCAGGTTTTCCACTTCGCGGAAATCCTTGGCCAGCGACCGGCCCGCCTTGCGCGCGGCTTTCATCATGATGTTGAGGTTTGCGCTGGCAGCCATGGGGTCGCTCCGAAAACGGGACAGGGGATCAGAGGCGCGCTATACGCGCCGCGGCTGCCCTTGCCAAGGGGGCCGGGGCCTGTTGAGGTGGACCGAACCAAAGAGGAACCCCCCATGACCGAGCAGATGCAGCATATCACCCTTGCCAGCCGACCAAGCGGTGCACCGACACCCGACAACTTTGCGCTGAAAACCGACCCCTTGCCCGAACCAGGCGCGGGCGAAATACTGGTGCGCGTGCACTACATGTCGCTTGATCCCTACATGCGCGGGCGGATGGACGAGGGCAAATCCTATGCCGCCAACATCCCCGTCGGTGGCACAATGGAGGGGGGCGCTGTGGGCCAAGTCATCGCGTCAAACGCGGACGCCTTCAAACCCGGCGATATCGCTTTTGGCATGTTTGGCTGGGCGACACACGCAGTTGCCGATGCCAAACTGTGCCGCAAGATCGACCCAAGCAAGGGTCCGATCACCGCAAGCCTTGGCGTTTTGGGCATGCCCGGCTTTACCGGCTGGTATGGACTGCACGAATTGGGCCGTCCCAAAGCGGGTGAAACACTGGTGGTCGCGGCCGCCACGGGCCCTGTCGGGTCCATGGTCGGACAACTGGCCAAGTCGCTGGGTCTGCGCGCGGTGGGAATTGCGGGCGGGGCGGATAAATGCGCGCTTGCCGTGGACACATTTGGCTTTGACGCATGTCTTGATCACCGCGCCTACGCCGACGCGCGGTCCTTGCGCAAGGCGCTGGCCGCCGTAGCACCTGACGGCATCGACATCTATTTCGAGAATGTAGGCGGCAAAGTGCTTGAGGCGGTGATGCCGCTGATGAATACGCATGGGCGCATTCCACTTTGCGGTATGATCTCGTGGTATAATGCCGGGGGTCTGGGAGCAGGGGCGGAATCGGCGATGTCGGTGCCTGCGCTATGGCGCACGATCCTTGTCAGCCACCTCAACGTGCAGGGATTTATCATTTCGAACCATTGGGACCGCTTTGGCGACTTTCTGGAGCACGTCGCGCCAAGGGTCGCAAGCGGCGACATCAAGGTGGTAGAGGACATTGCGGAAGGCCTTGAAAATGCGCCAGCAGCCTTCATCGGGCTGTTGGACGGCAAAAACGTGGGCAAACAGATCGTGAAACTGATCTGACCGTGCAACGGGGCAAATTCCTTGAACGACTTTGTATGCAGGCTCTTTGAAAAGTCTGCCCCCGAGCCAGTCAGGCGCTTTGCAACTTGCGCGCCTCGACACGCGCCAGTTCGATAAGCTTTTGCATATAGGGCTTGTCCCGTTCATCACTGCGCACTGCCGCATAAAGGCGACGGGTCAGCCCCTGTTTCGTGAGCGGACGGGTAACATAGTCACTGGAATATTTCACCTCGCGCACCACCCAGTCAGGCAAAACCGACACGCCGCGATTGGACGCCACCAGCAAAAGGATGACAGCCGTCAACTCCGCCTGTCGGACGGCGGCGGGCTCGACCTTGGCCGGGATCAGCAACTGGCTGAATACGTCCAGCCGGGTGCGTTCCACCGGATAGGTGATCAACGTCTCGCCACGAAAATCTGCCGCCTCGATATAGTCCTTCTGTGCCAGAGGATGAACCGAGGCCGCGACGAACACAGGCGCGTAGTCGAACAGCTCGACAAATTGCACGCCCGGCAAGTCTTCCGGGTCGGACGACACCACCAGATCGACCTCTTCCTTCATAAGCGCTGGCAAGGCGTCAAAGGCAAGGCCGGGGCGAATGTCCACATCCACGTCCGGCCACGACCGGCGAAACTGTTCCAGCACAGGAAACAGCCATTCGAAACAGGCATGACACTCAATGGCGATATGCAAACGGCCAGTGGAGCCATCCCGCAGGCCGGTGAATTCGGCCTGCAAGGCCTCGACCTGCGGCAACACCTGCTCGGCCAGCCGCAACAGGCGCAGACCCGCCGCAGACAGCTTCAAGGGTTTTGATCGGCGCACGAACAACTCGACCCCTGCCTGATCTTCCAATCCCTTCACCTGATGGCTAAGGGCGGACTGGGTGATGTGTAACTGATCGGCAGCCTTGGCCAGCCCACCCGCCTCGTGAATGGCCTTGATCGTGCGCAGGTGGCGAAACTCGATATGCATACACGCCTCATGTTAATGATGAAGTTTATGAATTTGCTTCAAGATATAAGGCAAGGCATAACCAGTGCAACCTCATAAGGAATGCTTGTCATGACCGCCCTGTCTTTTGAAACCTTCCCGCCGAAATCGCTGAACGCCTCGTTCCAACTGTGGGACACGGTCAGGGCGCTTGCGCCTCTTGAACCGCGCTTTGTCTCGGTGACCTACGGCGCGGGCGGATCGACCCGCGAGTTGACGCAGGAATCGGCCCAGACCCTGCGCAAGACGTCCGGCCTGCGCGTCGCTGCCCACCTCACATGCACCGGTCAAAGTCGTGACGAGGTGCTGCGGACCGCCGCCGCTTACAAAAAATCCGGAATAACCGATATCGTCGCCCTGCGTGGTGACGCACCCGATGGCGGCGCGTTCCATCCGCACTCGCAAGGATATTCCACCAGCGTCGAATTGATCGACGCACTGGCCAAAACCGGCGACTTCAACATCCGTGTCGGTGCATATCCCGACAGCCACCCCGATGCGGCCTCCATGGCGCAGAACATCGACTGGCTGAAAGCCAAGATCGACGCAGGCGCGTCCGAGGCGATCACCCAGTTCTTTTTCGAGGCCGACAGCTTCCTGCGCTTTCGCGATGGTTGTGCCAAGGCGGGCATCACAGCACCGATCACTCCCGGCATCCTGCCGATCAGCAACTGGGCCAGCGCCAAGTCTTTTGCACGGAAATGCGGCACACCAATCCCGGCCGATACCGCAACCGCCTTTGAACGCGCCGCGCGCGAAGACCGCGCAGATCTTTTCGCACTGACACACTGCGCAGACCTGTGCGATACACTGATCGAAGAAGGTGTCGACGCGCTGCATTTCTACACGCTCAACCGCCCCGACCTGACGCTACAAGTGTGCCGCGCCCTCGGCCTTGTACGTCCCTCGTCCATCCGCAACGTTGCGTGAACACCTTCGTTTCGCCAGACAAACACGGAGGTGAGGCCAAAGGCCGAGGGGGCTGCCCTCCTCCCCCGCCATGGCACTGGACCGACCAGTCTGGCTGAACTAGGCTTCCGGCAAACTATTCCGCCGGAGCGCCTTGATGCCTATCGCCAATTCCCTCTCCGACTTGCTGGGCATGGACGAACTCCTGTCGATGTCGGGCCTCGCCTTCATGCAAGGGATGCTTGCAGGCGACCTGCCGGGGCCACCGATTTCCCGCACGATGGGCTACACATTGCATGCGGTGGAAGACGGCAAAGTCATCTTTCGGGGCGCACCCGAATTCAACGTGACCAACCCGATGGGCACCGTGCATGGGGGCTGGTATGGTACGCTACTCGACAGCGCGATGGCCTGCGCGGTGATGACGAAAGTGCCCGCCGGGTCAGTTTACACAACGCTGGAATACAAGATAAATATCACCCGGCCCATACCGCTGGGGATGCAGATCGACTGCACGGGCACGATTGATCACGCAGGCCGTTCCACCGGAGTCGCCACGGGCGAAATCAGGGGGGTCGAGGATGGCAAGCTTTACGCCACAGGGTCGACGACCTGCATCATCATGAAGCTGAAATAGCCGTAAGGCGCATGTCCAATGGACGGTGGGCGGGACGCGTCATGCGTACCTCAATGAGCGTCTGCGCCCCGGCCACGCCAGGCCGACAACCATTCCGACCAGCCTTGCGCGGCGGGTGCATGCGATACGGACGGATGGACACGCTCGGACGGATCCAAGCCCACCTTTCGCGCGCGGCGGGTGATGAACCAGCGACCAAAGCCGCGAAACGTTCCCACGGAGGGCGCAAGAGGATCCTGCGGAAAGCGGTCCGCCCATCCCTCTGGCAGCGGCAGGCCGCACTCTGCCGCGCGTTCGATCATCCAGACCAGCGGAATATTCGACAATGGGCGCGCTGCGTTGAACCCCGCCAGATGCCCGCCGACATCGCCATGGGTTCCGCGAAACCACATCTGTTGCAGATGACCCGGCCAATCATCGCGCGACTCCCACATGACGGGCGCATAGGCCACGCGGGTTTCGTTGCGCGCCAAAGCATGAAAGCCGTGTTTGACAGATTTGCCAAGCGCGTGGTTGTGAAAGGCATGGCGCGGCGCGCTGAGCCGCCACAGGTAGGGCATGTTCAGGCCCAGTGACTTCACCGTGTCCCACACGCCGATCATCTCGATCTCGACCGATGGGTGACAGTTATTGCGCGCGAACACGCGCGCGGCGTTTCCGTCCGGCGAGCATTCGTAATGGCGATAGACATCGCGGATATTGCGCACGGTCGCAGCATCGGCGCGCAGCAAGCCCACCCGGTCAATGATGCCCGCGAGTGAGCGCACCGCGTAGGCCCCGCGCGAGTAGCCAAAAAGATAGACCTTGTCCCCCGGCCGATAGCGTGAGGCAAGATAGCCGTAAGCCCGCCGGATCTGGCGGTTTATTCCGCGCCCGAAAATCACGTCACCCGCACGCCGCCATTCGGACCACTGCAGCCCGGGCTCGTAATACAGAGAAACCTTTGGGCCCATCTCGCCCAGCAGCTTGGCCAGCAGACCGGCATTGGTCTCGTCCCCCGGCTCAAGCGTGGACATCGTACCGTCGATGATGATGACGTGGATGGACTGGCCACGCTTGGGCGGATCCACCTGCGGCGCGCCACTGCCGAACCGGCCTCTCAGCCAACCCGCAACGTATCTATTCAGCCGCGATAGCGTCATCCCTGAGCAATTCCCAAACTTTCATCGGCGTGAACGGCATATCCGCCTGACGCACGCCCCGTTCCCACAGCGCATCCTGCACAGCATTGGACACTGCGGCGAGTGCACCGACCGTTCCGGCCTCTCCACAGCCCTTCATACCCATGATGTTGGCAGTCGATGGCACCGGTTCGGACGTGAACCCGATCATGGGAACATCGTCTGCGCGGGGCAAGGCATAGTCCATGAACGTTGCTGTGAGCAGTTGGCCATCCGCGTCGAATTGCACGTGTTCGGTCAATGCCTGACCGATGCCCTGCACGACGCCGCCATGCACCTGCCCTTCGGCCAACATGGGATTGATAAGATTACCGAAATCATCGACCACCGTATAGCGGTCACAGGTGGTAACACCAGTATCCGGATCAATCACGATCTCGGCCACATGGCAGCCATTGGGGAAGCTGCGCGCCTCAAGCGACGCGCGCTGTTCATGCACCAGCAAGTCGTCACGCCCCTTTTCGCGGGCAAGGTCCGCCACTTCGAGCATGGTGGGGGTCATGTTCGATCCCTCAGCGCGGAACCGTTCGTCGTCAAATGAAATCTCGGACGCGGGCACGCCCATCTCTTCACTTAGAAACGCGGTAAACGCTTCGGTCATGGCGCTGACAGTCGCCAGCGTCGCGTTGTTCTGCGTGGTGACCGAACGCGACCCGCCCGTACCGCCACCCTGTTTGATCTTGTCAGAATCGCCTTGGATCACGTCGATCATCTCAACGGGAATGCCGGTCTGATCGCTCAGGAACTGGGCATAGACGGTTTCATGCCCCTGCCCGTTGCTTTGTGTGCCCACATAGATGTTCACGCGGCCCTCATCCGTATACTCGACCTTCGCAGTCTCCGCAGGATCACCCAGAATACTTTCGATATAGTAACACAAGCCAAGGCCCCGCAGCAGACCCTTGCCCGCGTCAGCCGCCTTGCGGGCGGCGAAGCCACCCAGATCGGCCTGCGCTTCGGTGCGGGTCAGAACTTTGTTGAAGTCGCCCACGTCATAGGTTTCGCCCGTCGCCGTTGCATAGGGAAACTGATCGGGCTTGATGAAGTTGATACGCCGCAGCTCCAGCGGATCGACCCCCAATTCGCGCGCCGCGCGGTCCATTACACGTTCCAGCACATAGATCGCCTCGGGGCGGCCTGCACCGCGATAGGCGTCGACCTGCGTTGTGTTGGTGTAATAGCCGACCGAGTGCAGATATGTCGTCTGCACATCGTAAACGCCCATCAACACGCGGGAAAACAGCTGCGTCTGAATGGCTTGGGCGAATTGCGAGTTGTAGGCCCCCATATTCGCCTGCGTATACACGCGGTATGCCGTAATCTTGTGGTTCTTGTCAAAGGCGAGTTCAGCCAGCGACGTCAGATCGCGGCCCGCATTGTCGCTCAGCATCGCTTCGGTGCGTTCGGACATCCACCGCACCGGGCGACCCAGATCGCGCGCTGCATGGGCCAGAACGAAATACTCCGGGTACATCATCCCTTTCATGCCGAAACCGCCGCCAGTGTCGGGGTTGGTCACGCGGATTGTTTCGGCATCGACGTTCAGCGCAGCGGCCAACTGGCTCTTTGGCCCCCATACGCCTTGCCCGTTGATGGCGACGTGCAAACGGTCGCCTTCCAACTCGGCGTAACAGCCGCGCGGCTCCATCGAATTCACGATGATGCGGTTGTCCCCCACATCCAGGGACACGACGCGCGCGGCCGCGGCAAAGGCCGCATCTGCCGCATCCTTGTCGCCCATGTGCCAGTCATATGCGACGTTCTCCGGGGCTTCGGGATGAACGGGTTCGCCGCCCGGGGCCATGTCCATCTTGGCAGGCAGGTCGTCGTAGTCGAGAATGATCAGCTCGGCCGCATCGCGGGCCTGCGTCAACGTATCGGCCACGATCACCGCAATCGGTTCACCTACGAACCGCAACCGTTCGCGCGCCAGCATGGGGCGTTCTGGGGCAGCGCCATTACTGCCATCCCGGTTTTTCATCGTGGCGCCCTGCATGCCGACGTTCATGCCTGCCGCTTCCAGATCGCCAACGGTATAGATCGCGAGCACACCTTCTGCCGATCTGGCCTCGTCCAGATCAAGCGACGTTATCACGCCATGCGCTACAGGCGAGCGGAAGACGAAGCACTGCAATGCGCCATCCGGGGCAATGTCGTCCACATAGCGCCCTTCACCCGTCAGAAAGCGCACATCTTCGCGGCGGGTGACGGGTTGGCTTTTTCCGAACTTGTCCATGGGGTGCTCCTGCAAATATCGCGGCATCGGTTGGCAGCGAACGTAGCGGCTTGGGGGGCCGTGTCCAGAGGCAGATGTGACTTGGATTTGTGCGGCCCCGGCCCGTGTCATGCTGACTGACAACTCCGCATCCACGACAAATGCAGGGCGCAGGTGACGATGGCCGTTCTGGCTTTGGGATCAATACCAAAACCCCCTTTCCTTCAAGCCCCCCCGCCGCTATCTCACAGGGCCAAGAAACAAGGGGGCCGCACAGCATGGCACTGGAAAAATTCGACGCCGCCGAAGTTGAGGCACGCATCTACGCCCAGTGGGACTCTGCTGGCTGTTTCGCAGCCGGGGCCAATGCCCGCACCGATGCCGCGACCTATTGCGTCATGATCCCGCCCCCCAACGTCACCGGCGTGCTGCACATGGGCCACGCCTTCAACAACACGCTGCAGGATATCCTTGTGCGCTGGCACCGGATGCGCGGGTTCGACACGCTTTGGCAGCCGGGCACGGATCATGCGGGGATCGCCACACAAATGGTTGTCGAACGCCGCTTGGCCGAACAGCAACAGCCGAGCCGAACCGAAATGGGGCGCGAGGCATTCGTCCAAAAGGTCTGGGAGTGGAAGCGCGAGTCCGGCGGCACCATCGTGTCCCAACTCAAACGCCTTGGCGCAAGCTGCGACTGGTCGCGCGAGGCATTCACCATGTCCGGCGCCCCCGGCGCCCCAGAGGATGTGGCAAAGGGCAATTTCCATGACGCCGTGATCAAGGTGTTCATCGAGATGTACAACAAGGGCCTGATCTATCGCGGCAAGCGGTTGGTCAACTGGGACCCGCATTTTGAGACAGCGATTTCCGACCTCGAAGTCGAAAACATCGAAACCGCTGGCCACATGTGGCACTTCAAATATCCGCTCGCGGGGGGCCAGACCTATACCTATGTGGAAAAGGACGAGGACGGGAACGTCACGCTCAGCGAGGAACGCGACTACATTTCGATCGCGACCACGCGGCCAGAAACCATGCTGGGCGACGGCGCGGTAGCGGTTCATCCGTCAGATGAACGCTATGCCCCAATCGTCGGAAAACTCTGCGAAATCCCCGTAGGACCGAAAGAGCATCGCCGCCTGATCCCGATCATTACGGACGACTACCCGGACAAGGACTTCGGCTCGGGCGCGGTCAAGATCACAGGGGCGCATGACTTCAACGACTATCAGGTGGCCAAGCGGGCGAACATCCCGATGTACAACCTTATGGACACCCGCGCGAACATGCGCAGCGATGGCAAGCCATATGCCGAAGAGGCTGCGGTGGCCCAAGCGATTGCCAACGGCGAACGGGATTTTGACGAAGCGATGATTGCCGCAATGAACCTTGTTCCGGACAACTATCGCGGGCTTGACCGGTTCGAGGCGCGCAAACGCGTGGTGGCCGACATCACCGCCGAAGGGCTGGCCGTCATGGTCGAGAACCCGAAATACGAGGAAGAATTCGCCAAGTATGGCGATCAGACCGAGCAGCCCCGACAAGTTCCTTATGTCGAGAACAAACCGATCATGCAGCCCTATGGCGACCGCTCCAAGGTCGTGATCGAACCGCTGCTGACGGACCAGTGGTTTGTGGACACGGACAAGATCGTCGGCCCCGCGCTGGACGCGGTGCGCAATGGCGACGTGAAAATCATGCCTGAGTCCGGGGAAAAGACCTATTTCCACTGGCTGGAAAATATCGAGCCCTGGTGCATCTCGCGCCAGTTGTGGTGGGGTCACCAGATCCCGGTGTGGTACGGACCCAGCGTGACCCATATCGAGAACGAAGACGGCACCGCATCGGACGAATGGGACACAAGCAATCCGGTGCATTTCTGTGCGGCCAGTTTTGACGAGGCGCTGGACCTTGCGGTTGGATACTACCAGCCCAGCGGCGCGCGCGGTTTCCTGATGGATGAAGAAGCGGAGAGCGCGCACGGCTCAATCAGCCTGCCCTATCAGGAAGACGGGCAGCCGATCATGCTGTGGCGGGACCCGGATGTGCTGGATACGTGGTTCTCGTCAGGTCTGTGGCCCATCGGGACGCTGGGCTGGCCCGAGGATACGGCAGAATTGCACAAATACTTCCCCACCTCCGACCTGATCACCGGGCAGGACATCCTGTTTTTCTGGGTCGCGCGGATGATGATGATGCAACTGGCCGTTGTGGACGAGATACCGTTCAAAAACGTGTATCTTCATGGACTTGTACGCGATTCCAAGGGCAAGAAAATGTCCAAATCGACGGGCAACGTGGTGGACCCGCTGGACCTGATTGATGAATTCGGCGCGGACGCTCTGCGCTTTACCAATGCGGCCATGGCCTCGCTTGGTGGTGCGCTGAAACTCGACACGCAGCGGATCGCGGGCTACCGGAATTTCGGCACTAAGCTGTGGAACGCAGCCAGCTACGGCGACATGCGCGGCACGTTTGACGTGCCTCACTTGGATGCAGTGCCGGACACCAAGCACCCGCTGAATGCATGGATCAAAGGCGAGATCGCCAAGACGCGCGAAGCGGTGGATGCGGCACTTGCGGACTACCGCTTCAATGACGCGGCCAGTGCGCTTTATGCGTTCACCTGGAACACGTTCTGCGACTGGTATCTGGAATTCACCAAACCGATCTTTGACGAAGGCACCGACGCCGAAGTCACTGAGACCAAAGCCACCTATGCATGGGCGCTGGACCAGTGCCTGATCCTGCTGCACCCGATCATGCCCTTCATCACCGAAGAATTGTGGGGCAAAAAAGCGCGCCCGAAAAAGCTGATCCACGCGGACTGGCCGACCTATACCACCGACATGGTGGACGCGGACGCGGATGCCGAACTGAACTGGGTGATCCGGCTGATCGAAAACATCCGGTCGGCCCGCGCGCAGATGCATGTACCAGCCGGGGCCTATGTGCCGCTGGTTGTCAAAGGGTTCGACGACGCAGCCCGCGCTGCGTACGGGCGAAACGAGGCTTTGATCAAACGCTTTGCCCGCCTCGAAACCCTGACCGAGGTGGACGATTTCCCCAAAGGCACCGTGGCGTTGGCCGTGACGGGTGGCACATTCGGTCTGCCGCTTGCAGACGTGATCGACGTGGGCGAAGAAATCGCGCGACTGGAAAAGACGCTGGGCAAACTTGCCAAGGAACTTGGTGGCCTGCGAGGTCGGCTCAAAAACCCGAAATTCGCACAAAGCGCTCCTGAAGAGGTGGTCGAGGAAACCAAAGCCAACCTTGCCCTGCGCGAAGAGGAAGAAGCCAAACTGAACGAGGCGGTGACCCGGTTAAAGGAACTCGGCTGACCCATTCTCTGTTTTAAAAAAAACCCGGGGGAGGCCATAGGCCGGGGGCTGAGCCCCGATAGGGCGGGCGACACGTCGGCTTTACGTAGGGCGCATCCTGATGCGTCCTACGCTTTGAACACGGGATCACGTTTCTGAAATGTCGCCGCAACAACTTCCATCTGATGCGGCTTGCCGATCAACCCGGCCTGTACCCGGCTCTCCTCAAGCAGCACGGCGTCCGGCCCGTGCGTCTCAGCATAGTCGATCAGGGCCTTCGCGGCGCGCAGCGCAGAGGGTGATTTCAGCACCAGCGCCTTAGCCAGCGTCATTGCCGCTGCCAACGCATCCTCTGCCACCTCCGTAACCAACCCCCACACCTCGGCTTTCTCTGCTGAAACTGGCTCAGCCGTATATGTCAGGCGACGCAACACGTCGCCCCGCACAAGACGCGGCAGCAAGACCATGCCGCCCATGTCAGGCACGATCCCCCATTTCATCTCCATCACTGCCAGTTTTGCATCCTGCGCCGCAATGCGGATGTCCGCACCCAACGCCAGTTGCAGACCCGCCCCGTAACAGACACCATGGATGGCCGCGATCACCGGCATGGGGCAGCGGGTCCAGACCATCGCCACCTCCTGCCACTGGTTCGTGGTGCCGCCCCCGTGGGTGCGCGGCATCAACAGATCATTCGGGTCTTTTCCGATCATCGCGCCCAGTCCCGCAATATCAATACCTGCGCAAAATCCCTTGCCCTCGCCCGAGATCACACAGACCCGCGCATCACTGGCCGCGACTTCATTTCCGGCCGCGATGACCGCGTCGATCATCGCCTGATCAACGGCATTCATCTTGTCGGCCCGGGTCAGGCGGACATGGGCGATGTGGTTGTTGTAAGTGACGGATACGCGGGGGGTGTCGGTCATCGGCGCTTTCTCCTTTTGCGCCACCCAAGCGCATCGGGCGGGCTGGGGCCAGAGAAACCTTGCGGAAAGTCTTTGCGCGTCTAGGGCACGACACGCTCAACCGCCCGCATCATCCCCAACCCCTTGTCGTAGACCAGGGTCAATATACGCCGCCCCCCACCTGTGCGCACAGCCACCCCGGGCAACGCCCTCACGGTCACTGCTGCAGCAGCGCTTGCCAGAAACCCGCGTCGTGTCATCTTGGCCATTTTTCATCTTTCCAGTTGCGAACGATTCTCAATATAGGAGCACAAACCGCGCTATCCAAATCCTTGCCCCCTCGTTGCTCCCGCGATACGCCTGCACACATGACCGATCTTCGCCTCACCCCGCTTGCCGCCAGCCTGCCGTCCACCGTGCCCTTTGTCGGCCCCGAGGCGCAGGAGCGCGCGCGCGGCGCGTCCTTCATTGCGCGCATCGGGGCGAACGAAAGCAATTTCGGACCCTCCCCACATGCGATTACGGCAATGGCCGAGGCGGACATCTGGAACTACGGCGATCCGGAAAACCATGACCTGCGCGCCGCCCTCGCCACGCATCATGGCATCGCCCCGCACAACATCATGGTGGGCGAAGGGATCGACGGACTGCTTGGATACATCGTGCGCCTGTTCGTGGGATCAGGCGATCATGTGGTGACGTCCGACGGCGCATACCCGACCTTCAACTACCATGTGGCCGGGTACGGCGGCACCTTGCACAAGGTGCCCTACGTTGACGATCATGAAGACCCCGGCGCTTTGTTCGCCAGGGCGGCAGAGGTGGAGGCCAAACTGGTCTATCTTGCCAATCCGGACAACCCGATGGGCACTTGGCATGAAGGGGCCACGCTGGTGCGTGCGCTCGACACCCTGCCCAAGGGCTGCGTGCTGGTGCTGGATGAGGCCTATATCGAATGTGCACCCAAAGGTACGGCCCCCGACATCACGCCTGACGACCCGCGTGTGATCCGGCTGCGCACCTTTTCCAAGGTCTACGGGATGGCCGGGGCACGGGTGGGTTATGCCATCGGCGCGCCGGACCTGATTGACGCTTTCAACAAGGTGCGCAACCATTTCGGCATGAACCGGGCCGCACAGGCCGGGGCGCTCGCGGCCCTCGCAGATCAGGATCATATCGCAAAGGTGCTGGGCCAGATTGAGACCGCCCGCGCCCGAATCGCAGAGATTGCGCGGACCAACGGGCTGACACCATTGGCATCGGCCACCAACTTTGTAGCGCTGGACTGCGGGCGGGACGGCACCTACGCCAAGGCGATACTGGACGGGCTGATCGCGCGGAGTATTTTCGTGCGGATGCCATTTGCGGCCCCGCAAAACCGCTGCATCCGGGTCAGTTGCGGCACGGACGCGGACCTTGACGCCTTTGCTGCGGCCCTGCCGGGTGCGATCAAGGATGCGCAAAGGGGCTGACAGGGTCGCGCGGCGCAGTATACTCGGTTTCGTCTGCATCCTGATCCGAGCCTGTCATGGACAACAAACCCGTGGGCCGCGCCCCCAATTACACGACCGCCTGTATCGCCATGTTCGGCGTGAACATCACGTGGATCCTTGTGGTGATCTGGGCCATCTGGGGGCTGATCGCAGCCATGCTGCTGGCTCTCGGGGTCAACCACCTGATCGAGCGGGGGCGGGTCTGGGCGGCGCAAAGGCAGGCGGCAGCCATCCGGCGGGGCAAGCAGGTCTAGGCTGCACAAAGGGTTGCAAGCCTGCGCTATTGCGGCAGAAAACCGTTGGGCGTCTTCGAGCCAATTCCGTCAGTTGGGCTTGGGCTATCTGGACCCGACAATGTGAGGGTGATCAAAGATAGTGGCAGCTATCGGTGTGCCATCATTTTCGGTCGCGTGCCTGTCAAATGTCGGGAAATCCTGTGGAATGACAGTGCCATTCCGCGCAAACTCCAAAAATATGTGCTTGGAGTTCTCTGGCGAAATCCGCAGCCAATTGGGGTCGTCAAACGTTCCACCATATGCACCAACAAAACCTTCAAAGCGTTCAAAGGTCAAAAACAGTTTCGTCCCGCAGTTGTCGCAGAAGTGTACATGGACTTCCTTGCCACTCCCTTCGGATACATGCGTGTAAATCTTAGGCTCGCCCCGAATTAACTTGAAGTTCGCGCTCTCGAATACCGGTTCAACGAGGTAGGCTCCGCCTGTCGCGCGCTGGCAGAATCTGCAATGGCACATGGTCGTTCGTGAGGGTTGGTTTTGGACCTCATATCTAAGCGATCCACATAGGCATCCACCTTGGGCAGTCGTCATCGTTTGACCTCCGGGCCTCTTAAGGTTTGACGATAGCACATGCTTACCCGGTTGTCTTAATGGCGGCTTTTCGCGCCCGCCCGACCTTTGCCGCCAACACGGCATATTCTGCCGCCGCCTTGTGCGGGACTTTTTGCCGATGCCGGTTTTGCGATGCGTTGCGGATGTTGCCGGTGGGGCGGGCTGCGTCACGCGCAGCCGCCTGTCCCGACTGCCACACACTCCTCACCCCTTCGCAATCACCGCCGCCGCCGTCTCCAGCGCGCCTTTGCCTCGTGGAATGTCCAGCGCGGCCAGACCCGACTCGATTCCGCCGAGCAGGCCCATGATCATCTGCCCGTTCACGTGGCCCATATGGCCAAGGCGAAAGAACCCGTGCCAGGACGGATCGCCCGGCGGGGCCATGCCAAGGCCGATACCCAGTGTCAGCCCGATATTGTGCTGCACCCAGTCGCGCAGCGCCGTGCCGTTGGGCGTGCCGATGCGCAGGGCCGTCACGGCGCAACTGCGATGGGCCGCGTCCACCACGTTCAGCTCCAAAGGACCCTGATCGGCCCAGACATCGCAGGCCGCCCAAATCGCGCGGGCCAGCAGGGTGTGGCGTTTCCACACCTGCTCAACCCCCTCGGCGTGGATCATGTCGAGTGCTGCGCGCAGGCCATAGAGGTGATGCGTGGGCGCGGTGCCGTTCCAGTACATGTAGAATTCCTGCGGATTGGCCCGCGGGCTCCAGTCCCAATAGCGGCTGACACGCGGCATCTGCGCGCGCACCGCGTCCGCCTTGTCGTTGAAGAACACGAAACACATGCCCGGCGGCACCATCAGCCCCTTTTGACTGCCCGTGACCATCACATCGACACCCCATGCGTCCATCTCGAACACATCGCAGCCCAGCGAGGCGATACAATCGGCCATCAGAAGCGCAGGATGACCCACATCGTCCAGCACAGCGCGTAAAGCCTTGATGTCGCTGCGCACAGAAGACGAGGTGTCCACATGTACCGCCAGCACCGCCCTGATCCTGTGGGCGCTATCAGCGCGGAGAGTTTCTGCGATGCGGTCCATGTCCATCGGATCACGCTTGCCAAAGTCCAGCGTTTCGACCTTGGCCCCCAGTCCTGTCGCCATGTCACCCCAGCCATGCCCGAAGCGGCCCGTCGCGGGCACCAGGACGGTGTCGCCGGGGGATATGGTGTTGGCCAGCGCGGCCTCCCACGCGGCATGGCCGTTGCCGATGTACATGGCGACATGGCCTTGGGTCCGGGCCACCCGTTTCAGGTCGGGAACCAGGCTGGCCGCAATGTCGACCACCTCGCCTGCATAAATGTTTGGCGCTGCGCGGTGCATCGCCCGCAACACCGCATCCGGCATGACCGAAGGCCCGGGAATGGCAAGGTAGTCGCGGCCAAAACCGGCAATGGGGTGCGTGGGCATAGATGTCTCCGATGCGTGACTCAGACGTGCTAGCCTAGCGTGCTGCGGCGCGGCGTCAATTGCTCCTCGCGCTTGCCCCTCTTGGGTGCGCGCGTTACACCTCAACTCCAGATAAATCATCGGAGCGCGGTCACAGACCGCTCAGTGCCCACCCTTGACCTCTCCCAACACACCTGACACGCCCAGTTCCGCTTCGGGACCGTTGTTGCGCTGGCTGTGGAACGGCTATCTGAAAAAGCACACCGGACTCATGGCCGTGGCAGTGTTCTTCATGCTGCTGGAAGGGTCCATGCTGGGCGCGCTCAGCTACATGATGCAACCGATGTTCGACGATGTGTTCGTCGAAGGGAACGGGGGCATGCTGATCTGGGTCGGCCTGTTCGTGATCATGATCTTTGTGGTGCGCGCCGTTTCTTCGGTCGTACAAAAGCTGCTGCTGACCCGCGTTGCGCTGAAAACAAGTGCCGCGCTGCGCATGGATCTGCTGGACCGGATCATGCTGCAGGACGGGGCCTTTCACCAGATCCACCCGCCCGGCTTTCTGATCCAGCGCGTGCAGGGGGACGTGGCCGCCGTGGGCGACGTGTGGCGCGCGATCATCACGGGCGCGGGGCGCGATTTTCTGGGCCTTCTGGTGCTGCTGGGTGTCGCGATCAGTGTCGATCCGGTTTGGGCGCTGCTGGCTTGTATCGGCATTCCGGTTTTGGTGCTGCCTGCGGCCATGGCGCAAGGCTATGTGCGCAAGCAGGCCCGCAAGTCGCGCGATCTGGGGGCCAATCTGTCCACCCGGCTGGACGAGGTGTTTCACGGCATCGTGCAGGTCAAGCTGAACGCATTGGAGCGCTATCAGGCCGCGCAATATCGCAGCTTGACCAACCGTTTCGTCAAGACAGAGATCAAGACGGCCTTTGGCGGCGCCGCAATTCCGGCGATGATCGACATCATCTCGGGGGTCGGTTTCATGGCCGTGATCCTGTATGGCGGGTCCGAAATCATCTCGGGCGAAAAGACGATCGGTCAGTTCATGACCTTTTTCACCGCCATGGGCTTTGCATTCGACCCCATGCGCCGTCTGGGTGCGATTTCAGGACTATGGCAGACGGCTGCTGCATCCATCGAGCGGGTCAAGGAATTGCTCGACGCGCCGCTGGCCCTGTCGTCGCCCGAGAACGCGGTATTGCCAGTAGAAGGGGTGCCGGAGATCGAGCTGGACGATGTGTCCTTGTCCTACGGGGACACCCGCGTATTGAAATCCGTATCTTTGACCGCGAGTCCCGGCGAAACGACCGCCCTTGTCGGCGCATCCGGTGCTGGAAAATCATCGATCTTCAACCTGTTGACGCGTTTGGTAGATCCGCAAGGCGGCGCCGTGCGTGTCGGAGGCATCCCAACGACCGAGATGGACCTGCCCGCCCTGCGCGGACTGTTTTCCGTTGTCACCCAAGAGGCGCTGCTGTTTGACGAGACCTTGCGCGAGAATATCCTGCTGGGACGCACGGATGTGACCGATGCACGGCTTAAAACAGCGCTGGACGCGGCACACGTCACCGATTTCCTCGACAAGCTGCCCAATGGTCTCGACACCCATGTCGGCCCGCGTGGATCGGCCCTGTCCGGCGGGCAGCGCCAGCGCGTCGTGATTGCGCGCGCCCTGCTGCGCGACACGCCGGTTCTTTTGCTGGACGAGGCGACTTCGGCGCTAGATGCGCAATCCGAACAGGTCGTGCAGGATGCGCTGGACAGGCTGTCAGCGGGACGCACAACACTGGTCATCGCGCACCGCTTGTCCACGATTCAGGGCGCGGACAAGATCGTGGTGATGGACCGGGGCGAAGTTCAAGACGTCGGTACGCATGAGGAACTGCTGGCGCGGGGCGGTATTTATGCCGACCTCTACCGCCTGCAATTCAAGGATGGAAAGACCGTGATCGACCGCGCGCGCGCACGTGCGATCGGCAAGGAAGATATGTCAGAGACGACCTCCGGGCACGGTCTGCTTGCCCGTATCCGCGCCCGGCTTATCGGCTAAAGGACGCGGCTAGCGCCGGTACTGGCGCGCCAGTTTTTCCACGTCGACACCAGCAAAATAGCGCGCCAGCGTCCACAGATTGCGCGCGCCACGTCGTACCCAGCCTTGCCTGCGGTATTTGGCGCTGCTGGTGACGGCAACGGCATCAAGAGGAACCAACTGGCCCTTGAGGGCTCGGGCCATGGCCACATCCTCCATCAGCGGCATGTCGGCATAACCCTCGACATGAGAATAGAGCGCGCGCGAGATCAGCAGACCCTGATCGCCATATGGCAGACCAAAAAGGCGCGCGCGCAGGTTCGCCCAAGCGGCGACAAGGCGTCCGCCCCTGTCAAACCTCAATTGGAAATACCCCGCCTTGTGGCTGCGCAGGTGTGCAGCGGCCGCGTTGGTCCAACCGGCGCTAAGCACCGTGTCGGCATGGACAATCAGGAACCATCCGGCGCGCGCCTGCGCGCAGCCACGCCGCAACTGGCCCCCGCGCGTGGCAGCACCGGTGATGATGTGCGCGCCCCATGCGTCCGCCAGCTTGATCGTGTCATCCACGGATCCGCCATCACTGACAATCAATTCGGCGATCAGGCCCGCCTCTACCCCTTCCATCAAGGCGCTCAGGCAGGCAGGCAGGCTTTGGCCCGCATTCAGCGTGGGGATGACGACAGAGAGTGGTGCAGGCACGAACGCCCCCCCTTTTTCCGGTGAACCAGCCTGTTATATGACAAGGCAGAGCAGTGGAAGGAACGCCGCATGTCCGCACGCCATATTTTTCGAATTTCAGGAACCGATACGCGCAGTTTCCTGCAAGGGCTGGTGACCAATGACGTGATGCGCATAGATGGGGGACTGGTCTATGCCGCGTTGTTGACGCCGCAGGGCAAGTATCTGGCAGACTTCTTTTTGATTGCGGATGGGGAAGATGTGTTGCTGGACGCGGACGCAGCGCAGGCCGACATGCTGCGCACCCGGCTGGGCATGTACAAGCTGCGTGCGGATGTGGCCATTGCAGATGCACGGTTGTTCGTGCATCGCGGTCTGGGCGAAGCACCGTCGGACGGATGGCCCGACCCGCGCCACCCCGCCATGGGCTGGCGGGCCTATCGCGATCATCCGCAAGACCGTGATGAGATCGACTGGACAGCGTTGCGTGTCGCCCATGTGATCCCCGAGGCGGGCGTGGAATTGACGCCGGACACGTTTATCCTCGAGGCGGGGTTCGAGACGCTGAACGGGGTCGATTTCCGAAAAGGGTGCTATGTCGGCCAGGAAGTGACCGCACGGATGAAACACAAGACCACACTGCGCAAAGGATTGGTACAAGTCGACGTGGCGGGGGGCGCAGCGCCGGGAACCGAGATTGTCGCGGCAGGCAAACCCGCCGGAACACTGCTGAGCCGCGCGGAGGACAAAGCCATCGCCTACCTCCGCTTTGACAGGGCCACGGGTGACATGCAGGCAGGGGCGGCGACCGTAAGCTGGTCTGAAGGCGGAAACTGAGACAGTTTCCGCCAGAAAATCCGTGTCGGAGCCTTAGGCCCGTTCGGAATATTCCATGGTTTCGGTGTTGACCACGATATCCTCGTCCTGACCAACGAAGGGGGGCACCATGACCTTGATCCCGTTGTCCAGGATCGCCGGCTTGAACGAGTTCGCCGCTGTCTGTCCCTTCACCACTGGTTCAGTCTCGACGATCTTGCAGACCACTTTTTGCGGCAGGGTCGCGTTCAGCGCTTCGGATTCGTGAAATTCGACCAGAATGGTCATGCCATCCTGCAGGAACGGGCGCCGCTCGCCGAGGATTTCGGCGGGCAGTTCAATCTGTTCATAGGTATCTGTGTCCATGAAGACCAGCATCCCATCGTTTTCGTACAGGAACTGCTGGTCCTTCTGTTCAAGGCGCACACGCTCGACCTTGTCCGCGCTGCGGAAGCGTTCATTGAGCTTTGAGCCGTTGCGCAGGTTGCGCATTTCGACCTGGGCAAAGGCACCGCCCTTGCCGGGCTTGACGTGGTCGACTTTGACCGCAGCCCAAAGGCCGCCGTTGTGCTCAAGCACGTTTCCGGGGCGGATTTCGTTTCCGTTGATTTTAGGCATGTGGCGAAACCATGGCAAAAGGTTGATGAAAAGTTGACGCACCCTATATCTCGGGTATGCGATGCCCGCAAGACAACCAAATCCTGTGCTGCACGTGCAGCGAGCCATGCAAAAAATGCATGGGGGCCATGCGATTACAGGGTATCCGAATCGGCTTGGATAGGCCATAACGAACGTCACGCCGAAAAGACAAGAGCAAGAAAAAAAGGAAGGACGACGAATGAAAGATTTCGTTGACGGCACAGCCTTTAACAACGAACAAGGCAACCGTGCACGTAAACTGTTTGCAGCCGTGGTGTTGGCTGCGCTGGATGATGCTATTGCTGACGACAAGAAGTATGGCAATGGACCAGAGCAAATCGCTCGCTGGGCGCGTTCGCGCGACGGGCGCGAGGTGTTGAGCTGTGCAGGCATCGACCCCAATGAACGGGTCGTCACAGGCCTGATGGATTTCGTGGGCAAAGGTGTGCGCACATCTGTCGCGCTGAGCCGCGAAGAATCCGAGCGTCGCAATGCCGCGCTACAGGCCGAAGCCGCCTGACCAAGACTTGACGATTGCTGTAAGGAAAACGCGCCCCTCTGCCGGGCGCGTTTTCTTTTGTCCGATTGAATGTTCAGATGGCAAAGGGGCGCAAGATGCCCGGCTGCCCACGGACAAAACAACTGGTGCGCTGCTCGAAATCGGGCTGACCTTGACGTCAGCACGTGCAGACATCTTCGTTTGCCCAGCGGCAATACTGGCCGAGGTCTCAGGTCTTATTCCAGGTCCTGTGCGGCCAGTGCCCGGTGGATTTCACGGCGCACCAATTTGCGCACGTTGCGCGTGATGCGCTCACCCAACGCACCCTGCAATTCCTCGCGAACGATATCGCTGACAAGTTCACGCAGTGCCTCTTCGTCAAGCACATCCTCATCGCTGGAGAATATCTGGGCCGGAGATTCTTCATCCCTCTCAGGCTTGTCAGCGACATATGCGCCATAGGCAAGGGCCTCATCCACCTCGTCGGCGTCTTCCCATTCCATCGCCGCCTGTTCCGTTCCCGCATAGGCATCGGCGCCCGGATCGTCTGGTTCGAACGTGTCCGTGCGCTTACCCACAAGCATTTCAAGCGCGGCAATCTTTTCGCTAAGCGTCTGGGCCGTCGACGGTGTTGCTGTGGCTGAAACGTCTTCCGTATCGTCCACAACGATTTGCTCTTGGCTCAAGGCGGCCTGCACGCTGACATCGTCGGCCCAGTCTTCGGGAACGACCAACGCTTCGGGCTCGGCCACTTCATCCTGTGCTGTGTCGTCCACATCTTCATTGGACGGCAGTTGCTGTTCGGCGGCGTCGATTGTCGTGCCACGATCCTCGGTCGCGACTCTGGCGACCTCGTCGTCGGGACCGGCCAAGACCAGAACGTCATCAGGTTCGTCCTGCATGTGTTCGTCGTGTTCAAGGTTCTCGTCCGAGTCATCCTCGTCATCGAATTGCGCTTCTTCGTCCGCGAACCCGTCATCCTCATCCACGCTTTCCGCCTCTTCAGGCTGGTGCGTTGCATCCCCACCCCGACCGGCGTCGGAAAAAGCGTTTTCGGCGAAGGTGCTCAGCGCGTCATCCGCATCACTGGGCTCATCCTGCGGTCCGTCCTCAATTGCTTCGTCCTTGACACGCAAGGATGGCGTCAGGACCAAGCGATCGCTTGGCGCTTTGGGTGCAGGTTTGGCCTCGGGCCGCTTGTCGTCGGAAACCAGACGGCGGATGGACGCAAGAACGTCCTCCACCTCGGTGTTGGTCATCGGATCAGACATATTCTTTTACCACTCTCAACCTCACTGCGCAGTCTACCCCGCGCGTGAGAGTCGCACAACACTGTGGTGAAAACCTTAATCAGGTTGCAGAGCGCGCAAGACCTTGTCGAGTTGCTGACCCTGTTTGGACCGGTTTGTCGGACCGTCCTTGACCAGATTGTAATAGGCGGCAGGGTCATAAATCTGTACCGGCAAGCCAAGGCGTTGGGCGGTCAGCATCCCCATCGATTCCAGCACTTGGTAAGCGGCGATATACTGGTCCGCTTGGGCCGAAATCCGGTTGGTTTCCGCATCGAGCAGGTCCTGTTCGGCGTCCAGAACGTCCAAAGTGGTGCGGGCACCCAAAGTAGCCTCTTCGCGCACGCCCTGAAAGGCCACGCGCGCTGCACGGATCTGGTTTTCCGAGGCGGTCAGGCTGGCGCGCGCGGCCACAAGGTTTGAAATCGCATCGACCACATCCTGTTGCACATCATGACGCACATTGTGCAGATTCCCACGCGAGGCATCCCGCACGGCCATTGCGCGGCGTTCACGCGCACTCAGTTCGCCACCGCGGTAAATAGGTCCGCCAACTTCGACACCGACCGTGCCGGTCTGCGAGTCGCTGGACGTACTGAGGTTTTCGCTCAGGGAAAGCGTTCCGAACAGGGACACAACCGGCGACTGATCGGCAACGGCAGCCGTGATCAGCAATTCATTGGCCGCAACCTGTCGGCGCGCCTGATCGAGTTCGGGGTGATTGCGCACGGCCACGGCCTGTGCGTTCGGGATATCAGTGGTGGTGCGGGGCAAGCGCGGCACCGCCGACAACCGGCCAGGCTGGCGACCCGTCGCATTGGCGTATTCGGCCTGCGCCTGCACAAGGTTACGCTGCGCATCGGCCAGATTGCTGCGCGCCTGTGCCACCGCCGCTTCGGCAAGGGCCACATCTGTGCGGGTGACTTCGCCCACGTCAAACCTGTCTTGCGCCGCACGCAATTCCTGCTGCAACAGGCGCAGGTTGTTCTGACGCAGGCTGACAAATTCCTGCTGGCGGCCCACGTTGAAATAGGCGACGGCTGCGCGCAACAGGACGTTCTGTTCGATGGTCAGCAACGCCGCGCGCGTGGCCAGAACCGTTTCCTTGCTGGCTTCCCTGCGGGCGGAATCCGCGCCGGCGTCAAATAGCTGCAGCGTCGCGCTCAGTCCAAGGGCGGCAACGGTCGAACCGGCGTCGACGCGCAAGCCCCCGGTGGACGCGGACGCAGTGTCGCCAAAGCGCCGCGTCACGTCCGCCGACCACGATATGATGGGGCGCAGAGTCGCACCGGCAATCGCCACATCCTCATCTGCAGCCCGCAGCAATGCGCGGTTCTGATCCAGCAATCCACTGTGGGTGTAGGCACCGACGAGCGCATCGGCCAACGTGTCGGCCTGTCCTTGTGTCGCACCAAAAGCGACGGCAATTGCAATCACACCCACGCCGCGCCGCCACTTGCGGCCCTGTCTTTCCCTGATCATGCCTTGCGCCCTCTCGTTGTGCGTCCTGCTCGACTGCACTTTGGTTTTCTAGAGTTGGAATGCGTCGTGTTTTTCAAAACCTTCAAGGATCGGAGCTCCGGCGTTGAACGATCTGCGCCAGTTCATGCGTCCATCCAGCTTGTAGCCGACGCGCACCTCGCCCAAAGCGCCGTCCATGAATATCCCGGCCATGCGCCCGCCATCCTTCAACTGGGCGAGGATTGCTTCGGGCACGTGGCTTACGCCGCCTTCGATCAGGATCACGTCATAGGGACCATGTTCAGCCGCCCCTTCGTGCAATGGCGCGCTGTGCACGACGACATTGTCGATACCAGCCGACATCAGCCCTTCTTCGGCCTCGTGGGCCATGTCCGCGTCTTCCTCAAGTGCGACGACGGCTTGTGCCATATACGAAATCACGGCGGACGAATAGCCAAGTGCGGCCCCGATATCGAGCACCAGTTCGTCCTGCCCGATGTCCAGAACATCGAGCATCTTGGCCAGTGTGCGCGGCTCCAGCAGAACGCGGTTCCCCCCAAGCCCGAGGTTCTCGCCCATATAGGCGGCCTCTCGTTTCGCAGACGGCACGAAATCCTCGCGCTTGACCGAAAGCATGGCGTCAATGATCGGAAATTTGGTGACGTCAGAGGGCCGCACCTGCGTGTCGACCATCATCGTGCGGCGGGCGGAAAAGTCAGTCATATGCTACTAAACTCGTTCGTTCATAATCCTGTAAACAGATGTGCCACATCCCTGCCCTGTGGGCAACGCGCTTGAGCTTGCAAAAACGGTCTTTTGAGCACAGTGCACAGTCGCGCGCCCTTGCGCGGGCACAACAGATAAGTTATCGCAACCCTCGCACCACGGCTGGCGAGTTGGCGGAGTGGTTACGCAGCGGATTGCAAATCCGTGTACAGGAGTTCGATTCTCCTACTCGCCTCCAAGTGTTTTCAATGAATTCGTCGAAGGTTTTTGCCGCTGGCGTGTATTTGGCGGCCCAACGTAGGCTCACATTCGTGGTCCGCCCGCCCTGAAGCCAAGTGCTCTGGCCCCATCCGGACAGTGTATGCCCGCACAACCTGCTTGTGCTTGATCATGGCGACGGCGCTGCGCGAGGACACGCACTCTATCGCCCGACATGGCACCATCAACTGCCACCATCCGGTGAGGGGCCGCAGCGCCCCTCAGGCATCATAGACCAGCCTGAAGCCCTGATGCGAGGTGGAATTGTCCGGTGATGTCCCACTTCGCGCAGCGATCCAGTAGCGAAAACAATAGGATGCGTGACATAAGACCGACCCGCCCTTGCTCAGCCTGTACCCCGCCTTGACCGCATGCGCCCGCTTGACCGAGGCCCTGAGCGAGCGCACGTTTAAAGGCTGGGCCGTCCATGCCCAGACATTGCCGACCATGTTGAACAGTTCATACCCTTTGGGTGCAAATGACTGCGCAGGTGCTGTGCCAGTATACCCGTCCCGCCCCGGATCTGCCCGAGGGAACCGTGCGCGGCGTGCTCCCATTCGGGCACGGTCGGCAAGCGCCCCTAGGAGTCAGCAACAAGAACACGCGCCTCGTTCCAGGTGATGTGCACCACCGGGTGGTCCGAAGGCCATGCGCTTTGCGAACCGGGGCCGTGGATGCTGCGCCAACACGCGCCGGGTGTCACGCGCCATCACGGGACGGCCTCGACCGCTTGGGTTGGTGGGGCGCCATCGGGCAGGATATTCACGGCAACAAAGGAATCGCCAATGCGGTCAGCCTCGGTCACATGGCCAGTCGCGCGCGCAAATGCGTCAAAGCGCACGTTGGTGACGGATGTGGTGGCATCCATGCGGAACGGCTTGATGTGTCTGCGGCGCAAGGACCCTTCGCCGTCATCGGGCAGATGGGGCGTGTCGGTGCCGATCAGGCCCAAGCCGCAGGGGATGGCGACAGAGACCATGCCTGCTGCGTCACGGGCTTTGATGTGCACAGGTGCCGAAGACTGCGGGCTCGGTTGTGGACGGGCTGGCAACATTCCTGGCCTGTGGCGGCATTGTCGCTGATATTTTCTTGGGTCATGTCGCCTAGCCACTGGTTGCGTCGTGATCTGGTCGCGCAGTACCGGACCGGATTGCAAGGCTGCACGGGCCGCGGCCTCTTGCGCTTTGCACGCCGATTGTCGAACACTCCCATCCAACCCCGGACAGGAGAGCTCCATGACCACACCCCACCGCACTGCAGTTATCGGCCTTGGCTCAATGGGGTATGGGATCGCGCAGTCCTGCCTTGCCGCCGGTCAAGAAACCTACGGCTATGATGTGAACCCAGCTCAGACGGAGCGGTTTGCGATCGAGGGCGGGGCTACGGGCGCGTTGGCGGACGTGGCTGCAACCCTTGATACCGTGATCGTCGTGGTGCTGAACGCCGCGCAAACCGAAACAGTGCTGTTCGGCGACGGCGGAGTCGTGGACATGATGCGCAAGGGCGCAGTGGTCATGGCCTGCGCGACAGTGCCCCCGGATTTTGCGCGGGCTATGGAGGCTCGCTGCGCCGACCACGGCGTACACTACCTCGACGCGCCGATCTCGGGCGGGTCGGTCAAGGCGGCACAAGGCGCATTGTCTGTGATGGCCTCCGGAACCAAGGACGCCTTTACCGCTGCCCGCCCTGTGCTGGAGGCGACAGCGACCACCGTGTTTGAACTGGGCGACAGCGCGGGCCCCGGATCGGCGATGAAGGCCGTCAATCAGTTGCTGGCCGGCGTGCACATCGCCACCATGGCCGAGGCGCTGACCTTCGGTATGACCCAAGGGGTCGAACCCGCCCAATTCGTTGAGGTGATCAGCCAATGCGCGGGGACCTCATGGATGCTGGAGAACCGCGCGCCGCACATCGTCGCCGGTGATTATGCGCCACACAGCTCGGTGAACATCTGGCCCAAGGACCTCGGCATCGTGCTGGACATCGCCAATAGCACCGGCTTTCCCGCCCCGATCGCCTCCGCAGCGATGGGCCGATACCTGCAAGCGGTGCACATGGGATTGGGCGGCGAGGACGATGCCGCCGTGGCCAAGGTTTATGCCCATGACGCAGGGCTGACCCTGCCCGGATCAAAGGCATGAAGTTTTCCGCCAATCTGGGATTTCTCTGGGCTGACAGGCCCTTGACAGAGGCCATTCATGCCGCCCATGCCGCAGGGTTCGACGCGGTGGAATGCCATTGGCCCTATGACACCCCCGCTGGGGAGGTGAAGGCAGCCTTGGATGCGACGGGACTATCCATGCTGGGTCTTAATACCAGACGTGGCAATGTGGCGGGGGGTGAAAACGGGCTTGCTGCCCTGCCCGGACGAGAGGACGAGGCGCGGGCTGCCATCACCCAAGCCGTAGACTACGCCGATAATATCGATGCGGGCGCGATCCACGTCATGTGCGGTTTCGCCAGCGGACCAGAGGCGCATGATACGTTCATCGAAAATCTGCGCTTTGCCTGCGCGGCCACGTCACGCACCATCTTGATCGAGCCGCTGAACCGACACGACGCGCCGGGCTATTTCCTGTCCACCACCGATCAGGCACGCAGCATCATCCAAGAGGTCGGCGCACCCAACCTCAAGCTGATGTTCGACTGCTACCATGTGGGGCGGACCGAAGGCGATCTGACGACGCGCCTTGCCGATCTGGCGGACATCATCGGACATATCCAGTTCGCCTCCGTCCCCGACCGGGGCACGCCCGATCACGGAGAGGTGGATTATGCCTACATCTTTGATGCGCTTGCCCACTGGCCTGCACCGTTGGGTGCGGAATACAAACCCAAAGGCGTCACCGACGCTACGCTGGGGTGGTTGAAACGCTTTCGCGGTTGATCCGACCAATCGACAGCCAGCTGAGCGCAATCATAAGCGCCGCCGTTCCAAGGCAAAGGGGCAAGCCGCCCAGCTGATAGGTCAACCCGGACAGCACGGTGCCGATCAGACGCCCGGCCGCGTTGGCCATATAGTAGAACCCCACATCCATCGTCACCCGCTCGGCACTGGTGAAGGCGAGGATGAGGTAGGAATGCAGCGACGAATTGAGCGCGAACAACACGCCGAAGATCAGCAGCCCCACAACCACGGACACGGTCAACCACAGCGTCGGGGCGCCCGCAAGCCACGCGGCAAAGGCCAGCGCCGCAGGGATGATGAACAACGTGCCAACCCAGAACCGCGCGCTTGCGGCGAGGTCCGCCTCGGACCGCTTGGCACTGCCCAGCAGTGCCGGAGCCCGGGCCTGCACGGCGCCATATAAGATCACCCAGATCGCCATGAAAATACCGATCATGAAAAAGGCGGCGCGCTGCCCTTCGGGCGTGCCGTCGCTTAGGACGGAGTAGAAGTAGATCGGGATGCCGACCACGAACCACACGTCCCGCGCCCCGAACAGGAACACCCGTGCCGCGCTCAACCAGTTGACGCGCGGGTTGCGAGAGATGACCTCGGAGAACTTCGCGCTCTTGCGTCCCGCTGGCAGTCCGGACGGCATGCGCAACAGCACCACCAGCAGGATAAGACCGAGGATTGCCGCCATGCCCAGCACGCTTGGCACAAACCCGAACAGCGCCAGCGCCCCTGCCCCAAGCAGAAAGCCAAAACCCTTGACGGCGTTCTTGGACCCCGTCAGCAACGCCACCCAACGAAAAAGTCCGTCTCCCTCCGGCGCCAGAAGTTTGACTGCTGACTTCGAGGACATCTTGGCGAGGTCCTTGGCTACGCCCGACAGCCCCTGAACGGCCATGACAAAGACGACCGAGGCGGCGATGGACCAAGCGGGGTCGAGTTGCGCCAGAGCGATCAGGGCAATGACCTGCAGCGAAAGCCCTGCATAAAGGGTCGAGGTCAACCCAAACCGCGCAGCGATCCACCCTGCGGACAGGTTGGTGATCACCCCCGCGATCTCGTAAAGAACAAACAGATAGGCCAGTTGCACCGGCGAAAAGCCCAAGGAGTTGAAATGCAGCAGCACCAGCATCCGCAGGGCGCCGTCGGTCAGCATGAAGGCCCAATAGGCCGCCGTGACGGCGACATAGGCGGCAAAGCCTGCAGGTCGGCTCACAAGCTGCCCCCGACCATTTGTGCGACGTCCACTAGGCGATGGGCATAGCCCCATTCGTTGTCATACCACGCGAACACCTTCACCTGCGTGCCGTTCACGACCATGGTGCTGGGTGCATCAACGATGCTGGAACGGGGATCATTGGTGTAATCGGCTGACACGAGTGGCCGGGTTTCGTAGCCCAGAATACCGTTTAGCGGGCCGTTGGCCGCCGCCTTGAACAGGGCGTTGACCTCTTCAACGGTGGTGGCGCGTTCGACCTCGAACACACAGTCGGTGAGGGACGCGTTGAGCAGTGGGACGCGCACGGCATGCCCGTTCAGCTTGCCCGTGAGTTCGGGATAGATCAGCGTGATCGCTGTGGCCGAACCCGTCGTGGTCGGAATCAGCGAATTCAGCGCCGACCGCGCGCGGCGCAAATCCTTGGCCGGTCGGTCCACGATGGTCTGCGTGTTAGTCACGTCATGGATCGTGGTTATGGAGCCGTGCTTGATCCCCAACCCCTCATGTATCACCTTCACCACGGGCGCCAGGCAATTGGTTGTGCAGGAAGCTGCGGTGACTATGGGTTGCCCGGTATAAGCGTCGTTGTTTACGCCGTAGACAATGTTTGCCGTGTCGCCGTCCTTGACCGGAGCCGACACAACGACCTTTTTGATGCCTGCAGCAAAGTACGGGGCCAGCTTGGCCTCGCTCTTGAATACGCCGGTACAGTCGATGACCACATCCACACCGTCCAGCGGCAGATCCTCAATCCGTTTTGCATTCAGGGCCGGGATTCGGGTGCCGTCGATGGATATGCTGTCCGCATCCGCCGCAAAGGTCACAGGCCATCGACCGTGCACCGAGTCGAACTCCAGCAGATGCGCATGCATGGCCGGATCGCCCACCGCGTCGTTGACGAATGCGATCTTGCAGCCGCGCTCCAGCAGTGGGCGCAGCGCCAGTTTCCCGATACGGCCCAGACCATTAAGAGCATAAGTTGTCATGTGTTTTCCTTGGTTCGGCCGATCGCGTCGACCTCATGTTGCAGCGACGCGCGGGTCAACGTGTCGATGGGTAGTGCAGCAAAGGCGAGGATGCGGTTGCGCATCGCGCCAAAGGTCTGCTGAAAGGCCAGTCGCTTTTGCGCATCTGTGCCGGTCGCCTTGACCGGGTCCGGCAGGCCCCAATGGGCCGATATGGGCTGGCCCGCCCATGCCGGGCACTCCTCGTTCGCCGCCAAGTCGCAGACCGTGAACACGAAATCCATCCTTGGCGCGTCCTCTCCCTGGAATTCCGATATGTGCTTGGCCCGCAAGGCGCTTGTGTCCAACCCCTTGCTCGCCAGCATTTCGACCGCGAAAGGGTTCAGTTCGGATTGCGGCTTTGTCCCCGCTGAAAATACGTTGAACCGCGCACCGGCCTCATGGCGCGTGATCGCCTCGGCAAAGATCGAGCGGGCGGAGTTTCCGGTGCAAATGAACAGGACGTTGTGTTTGGTGTCAGTCATGGGTGTGTGCCTTTTTGCAAGGTGCAGCCCGGGCGGGCACAGATCGGGCCGCCCGTTGCAACAATCGTTGAAAAGCTGCGCAACCATGCCCTGTGCGCCCTGCATGTCGATGCCGTAACGCAGGGAATTGCCTTGCCTTGACTGGCTGATCAGTCCCGCACCGTGCAGAGCGGACAGGTAGACAGAGGCCGTTGACGGCTTAAGGCCCAGCACCCGCGCGATTTCGCCCGCGGGCAGCAGATCGGGATAGCGCCGCATGAGCAGGCGGAACACGCCCATCCGGGCATCATGAGCAAGGGTCGAGAGTTGGTCGAGCAGCATGGGTGCAATCTATTTCATGAATTTGTGAAATAGATATGACAGTATTTGCGCGCCTGCAAGCGGATCAGAGAAGGCGGCGCAACACACCCGCAGGGACTAGATTTTCACCATCAATCTCAACGGGATGGGTACTGTAATTGAACCAGAATTCTTCAACTCCGGTTCTGCGCCGCCGCACCCCTTCGGGCATCTCTCGCAGGTCCAGATCGGGCACAAGGGACCGGATCAGCCGCATATGTCCCGAATCGTCCGCCCATCCGGCCATGTAGGTCGCGCGCGGTCCGCAGCGTATGGCAACAGGCGCGCCACCAGCGGTCTGCATCAAGGTCTCACCTCCGCACGCAACCTGTTCGAAATATCCGACAACCGCACCGCCCCCCTTGATCGGGATCGGCATGTCGGGGCGGATGGATTGCACCCGCTCGACCGTCAAATCGCTGCCGGGCCACGCGGGCGGCAGAGGCACGGGGATGTTGAAATGCGTATCGCGCGCAGAGCTGCGCGGACCCAGAATGACCTCGGCCGCAGCGGTGGCCAACGCGGCTTTCAGGTCATCGCCCATGTGCATCATGCCAGGCACCAGCACCAACGCATAGCCGTCGAAATCGCGCGTTGTGGGCGGCAATATGTCAACCGACAGTCCCAATTTGCGGCAAGCACGGTACCACTCGAACACGAGCGCAAAGTAACTCAGATGTGCGCCGTGCGGCTGCACCGTCCACATCGCATCGGCGTCATAATCGAACATGATCGCGACCGGGGCCTGCGCAGGCGCCACGTCCGGAGCCTCGGCGAGATCTGCCATCACGGCGGCAGCTTCGCCGAACGCTTCGGCCTCGACCGAATCCGGGCGCAGAAGGCCCGCATGCATCTGTTCCTGTGCGAAATGCGCTTGACGCCAGCGGAAATAGCAGACGGCCTCGGCGCCGTGGGCAAACGCCTCCCACGTCCACAATCGCACCATGCCGGGCAAAGGGGCGGGATTGAAGGGGGCCCAGTTCACCGGCCCTGGTTGCTGCTCCATCACCCACCAGCGCCCATCGCGTCCTACGGCGCGATAAAGATCATGGTGGAACGCCTGGAAATCCGGATCGCCCTGCCGGGCATATGCACGCTTGTGGGCTTCGTCCGCGCCTGAGCGGTCTTCGAGGAATCCAAGCGGATAGCTGTCCCACGATGCGATATCCAGATCCGCGCCGACCTTGAAATGATCGAAATCCGTGGTCCGACCCATGTAGTTGTGTGCGACAGGGGCGTCAGAATACGCGCGGATGATGTCAACCTGCGCGCGGTTGAACGCCACGACTTGATCTGAAGCGAAGCGCCGGAACGCATGGGCATGGGACGGGTTCACCTCGGTCACCGTAAGATTGGGCAGGCCGATCTGGTCGAAATCGTCATATTCCATCGACCAGAACACATTGCCCCAGGCCGCATTCAGCGCGTCGATGTCCCCTTCATTGCCGCTGGGAAACTGTGCGCGCAGCCAGTTGCGGAAGGCCCCGCGCGCCGCGTCGGAATAGCTGAGCACCGTATCGTGGCAGCTGTATTCGTTGTCCGTCTGCCATGCCGCCACATGTGGATTGCCGCCATAGCGTTTGGCCATGGCATTCACGATCTTGCGGCATTCGCCAAGGTAGCCGCCATGCGAAAAACAGTAGTGGCGGCGCGAACCGTAGCCGCGCACCCGGCCCTGTCCGTCGACTGCGAACATGTCAGGGTGTTTCGCGACGACCCATGCGGGCGGCGTAGCGGTCGGCGTGCCCAGCACCACGCGCAAGCCCGCCGTCCCCAGTGTTTCGATCGCGCGGTCCAGCCAGCCCCAGTCGTATTGTCCCTCAGACGGTTCCATACGCTTCCACGCAAATTCACCGATGCGCACCCATGTGAGACCAAGGGCCGCCATGCGCGCGGCATCGTCGGCCCACTGCGCCTCGGGCCAGTGTTCGGGGTAGTAACAAACACCTAGTGTGCGTTTCATAGGATCACCTGATGTTCGGCCAGCCCCTGCACGTCGAGGTCGCAGGCAAAGGTCATGCCGCCTTGTGCTTCGTCGACCCCTTCGGCGGCGGAGGTGACAAACAGCGTGTTCAGATCGGGCCCGCCAAAGGCCGGGCATGTGGTTTGGGAGGCTGGCACGGGAATGCTGCGCAGGAATGTGCCATCGGGGGCATAGCAGGCCACACGACCCGCCCCCCATTGCGCGTTCCACAGGTTACCGGCAGCGTCCACCACTGCGCCATCTGGGTTCAATCCTGCGTCCCGCAGATCGACAAATGTCTCTGGGTCCGCGTTGGGCCACCCAGCCTCATCCAGCGTAACCTTTTGAATACGTTTTGAAAACGTATCGCAAAAATAGGCGGCATCGCCATCGGGCGCAAAACATATCGCGTTGGAAATGGTGATCTTGTCAAACAAGTGACGCACTTCGCCACGGTAATAGCGATGGATCGCCCCGGCGTGCGGTTCGGCGTTGATCCCCATGGTTCCAATCCAGAACCCACCCTGCGGATCGGCCCGCCCGTCATTCGAGCGGGTCGCGGGGTTGTTCGCCTCAAGTGGGGCCACAAGGTCGCGGGTGCCGGTGGGGATATCAAAGCGCCACAACCCGTTGGCGGAGGCCATCAGCAGCGTGTCATTGTCCACCCAACCAGCGGCAGAGACGTAATCGTCAAAGACCCAACGGGTCCGCGCTTCGCCCTTGCAGTGCAGAGTCTTACCCAGAATGTCGAACCAAAACAGCGCCTTGCGCGTCGGATGCCACAGCAGCCCTTCGCCCAGCGTACACGGATGATTGTCGAACACTTCCATCACGCCGCAGCATCATAAGCCGCGACCATGTCGACCGCGCGGGTTGCGACATCGGCCACGGACATACCCGGTTTGTAAAGCGCCGACCCGATGCCGAACCCGGTGATCCCGGCACCAAACCAGTCCCCGAAATCCGCAGGACCGACACCACCCACGGCGTAGGTTTTGGTGCCCTTGGGCAGCACCGCGCCAATTGCTTTCAACCCCTCGACCCCCAGCAGCGACGCCGGGAACAGCTTCAGCCCATCCGCGCCCGCCTGCAGTGCGGCAAAGCATTCGGTGGGCGTCATCACACCGGGATAGGACAGCATGCCGGCCTGTTTCGTGGCCACGATGATCATCGCATTCGCATCCGGGGACACGACCATATGCGCACCCATCTTGTGCAGCTTTTCCACATCCATCACGTCCAGCACGGTGCCCGCGCCGATCATTGCCTGACTGCCATGCGCCAGAAGCATTTTCGAAATACTCTCAAAGGGTTGCGGCGAGTTTAACGGCACTTCGATCTTTGTGATCCCAGCGGCGACGAGGGCGTCGGCGACAGGCACGGCCTCGTCCGGGGTGATGCCGCGCAGGATGGCGATGATTTCTCGGCTCATGCGGCCTCTCCATTTATCTGGGTCCATGCGGCGGTGAGGCCGGCCAATGTCATGTCTTCGGCGGTGGCGTTTTCACAGGGTACGGATTGCAAACTCAACGCGTCCGCATATGCTGCGCTCAAGGTTTCCGCTCCGATCAGGGCGATGCGCTGACCCAGCCAGTAGGGGCGCATCGCGGCCAGTTCGGCACCGATCAGCAGGCCCGACAGGCGTGCGCGGGCGGCGTTGGGCGCAAGGCCGTCAAGCAAACCCTCGGCACGCAACGAAAATAGCGCCGCAGCAAGGCCTTCGGGTTTCGAGATCGCCTGATCGACGCCTACCGCAAAATTGTCCGCATCCCAGCCCGAGCCGATCGAATGGCGCAGCACCGATCGGGTGGACAGCAGTGCAAACAATTCGCCTGTCATGGCGGTGCGAAAGCTGACGATCTCGCCCGCGCTGATATGGGCCCATTTGGTGTGGGTGCCGGGCAGACATATTACGCCGTCAAAGCCCGGATAGGTGGCAAGGTAGCCTGCGATCTGGGTTTCCTCGCCGCGCATGACGTCCGCCGGGCGGGCCTGTTTGACGCCGGGCAGAATGCGAACATCCGTGCCTGTGACGTGCACGGCCTGCGCTGCACCGGGTGGGGCGCAAGGGGTGGTGGCATAAGGTGCTTCGGCCCAACCCTGACGCGATCCGACCATTCCGCAGGCGATCACGGGTGCGGGCAGCACATCGCCCAACAGCGCATGCAAGGCGGGGGCGAACCCGCTGCGCTCAAGTGTTCCCATGCCTGCATCGGATTGGCGACGCTCAAGCACCGATCCATCGGCCTGCACCAGCCACGCGCGCAGGTGCGACGTGCCCCAATCCACGCCGATCCAGTCCGTTCTTGCCATCAGCCCGTCACCGCCACGCCACCATCCACAACCATCGCCTGACCGGTCATCATCCGGCTGGCCTCCGACGCCAGAAACAGCGCCGCCCCGACGATATCGCGCGGCTCAAGATGTTCCTTGAGGCACTGGCGATCCATATGTGCGCTCAGCCCTTCGGGAGTGGCCCACATATCCAGCTGCTTTTGCGTCAGCACCCAACCGGGTGCCAGTGCGTTGACGCGGATCTTGTCCGGCCCGAATTCGCGCGCGAGGCTGCGGGTCATCCCGTTGATGGCCGAATTCGCGCCGGTATAGAGCGGAAAGCCAGCGTTCCCCATCATGTAGCTGATCGAGGAAAAGTTGATGATCGACCCGCCCCCGGCGGCCTGCATCCCGGGCACAGCGGCCTGGCAGGCAAAGAAATAGGCCTTGAGGTTGATCGCGATCATCCAGTCGAAAAATGCACTGTCGACCTCGGCCGTTGTGTGGCGTTTGTCGTTGGCGGCGTTGTTGACCAGCACGCTCACGGGGCCATGCGCGCCGCTTGCCTTGCCAATGCAGCCTCTCAGCGCGTCAACATCCGTGACGTCGCAGGTCATGAACAGCGGGCGGTTGACGTATTTCTGCTCCATCTCATCCGCGAATGCGGTCGCGTCCGAACGCTGGACAAAGGCGACCTTTGCCCCCTGTTCCAGAAACCCTTCGGTCAGGGCCGCACCGATGCCGGAGCCGCCACCAGTGATGAAGACGGATGCGCCGTCGAGGTCGGGGTAGATGGCTTGGGGCATATCGTGCTTTCGTGGTGCGGGGGTCTGGTGCGGGAGCCTCCGGCGGGAGACTATTTTGCGAGATGAAGGTAGATCATGCTGCTCGTGACCGGCGCGCCCAGGCGGGCACCCAGTCGCCATGCGCGACAAGCAAGTCGTTGACCATGTTGCGGATCTGACGCAGGTCAAGGTCGGCGGCAGTGTGCGGATCCATCATGGCCGCGTGATAAATGTGCTCCGCGTTCTCCTCTAGCAGCGCGCGCACGGTCAGTTCCTGCACGTTGATCTGGCTGCGCATCAGCGCGACCAGTTGCGGCGGAATATCGGTGACTTGGGTCGGGTGCAAACCGTTTGCATCCACAAGGCAGGGCGTTTCCACCGCCGCACCGATGGGCAGTTGCGGGATCTGGCCTGTATTGGGCAGGTTGCCATAGGCCACGTAGGGTTGGTCGGTCACCACCGCGTTCATCAGATCGGCGGCGAACTCGTGGCTGCGGCAAACCTCCATGGTACCGGCGGCGGCGATGTCGCGGGCTTGCGTCGCCCAGCCCGCCATCTGTTCCTCGCACCGCTTGGGGTATTCATCGAGCGGGATCGAAAACTGTTCGATCAGGTCATCGCGCCCCTGCTTGATGAACCATGGAACGTATTCAGCGAGGTGTTCGGAGCTTTCGGTGCAGAAATAGCCCAGATGGTCCATGACCTCGTAGCGTACCTTGTTGCCGCAGCGCGGCATCAGCAGGGGTGCTTTGGGCAGCCGACCCTCGTGATAGCCTCGGCGCAAAAGCGGATAAAGATCGCGCAGTTTTCCGTCCTTCTCCTCCTCCAGCCGCAGGAAAAAGGCGACGTGATTCACGCCCGCAACGCGGTAACGGATGTCAGCCTTGTCGATGTCCAGATCGTGGGCCAGTTCCTGCACGGTGTTCTGCACCGAGTGGCACAGGCCCACCTGTTTCAGGTGCGGAAAGGCCGCGCCCAGCGCCCATGTGTTGATGGCCATCGGGTTGACGTATTGCAACATCAGCGCCTCCGGGCACAGTTCTGCCATGTCACGGGCGATGTCCCACAGGACCGGCACCGTGCGCAGGCCGCGCATGATGCCGCCCACCCCCAGCGTGTCGCCGATGGTCTGGCGCAGGCCATAGCTGCGCGGAATCTCGAAATCGGTGACCGTGCAGGGCCGGTAGCCACCGACCTGAAAGGCGGTGATCACGAAATCGGCCCCGTCCAGCGCCGCGCGCCTGTCTGTGTGGGTGCTGAGCGTGGCCCCCGCCCCGGTGCCCTTGATCATGGCGCGCGCGACCATCTCGCTTTCGCGCAGGCGGGCGGCGTCGATGTCCATCAGCGCGAACTCGGCCTCGGCCAGCGCCGGGGTCAGCAGCGCGTCGCCCACGATATTCTTCATGAAGATGGTGCTGCCCGCACCGATAAATGTGATTTTCATTTGACCGCTCCCATGGTGAGACCCGCGATAAAGTGTTTCTGCATCAGGAAAAAGCACACCACCGGCGGCACCGCCGCCATCAGGGAGGCGGCCGAGACCAGATGCCAGTTGTTCACGAACTGCCCGTTGAGAGCGCGCACACCGGCGGTGATCGGCTTGGCCGCTTCCCCTTGGGTCAGGACGTTGGCCCAGAAGAAATCGTTCCACACGAAGGTAAAGATCAGCACCGACAGCGCTGCGACGGCCGGGCGTACGAGGGGCAGGACGACGTACCAGAATATCTTCCACTCCGCGATGCCCTCGATCCGGGCGGATTCGACCAGATCAAACGGCAGCGCCTTGATGAAATTGCGCATGAACAGGGTACAGAATCCGGTCTGGAAGGCCGCGTGGAACAGGAACTGGCCTGCGATGGTGTCGTAAAGCCCCGTCTGCACGGACATATCGCGCACAGGCACCATCAGGATCTGGAACGGGATGAAATTGCCTGCCACGAACAGGAAGAACAGCGGCAACGCCACCCGAAACCGGTAGATCGCCAGCGCATAGCCCGCAAGGCAGGCCAGCGCGACCGAGATCACGACTGAAGGCACGGTGATCAGCACCGAATTCAACATATATTGCGCCGCCGCCGACTGGGTGAACACGGCGGTGTAATTGTCGATCAGTGCAAATTCCGAAGGCCAGCCGAACACGTTACCCGAGTTGATGTCGCGCCCCGAACGGATCGAGGTCGACAGGATCGCCAGCAGCGGCAGCAGCCACAGGATCAGTGCGACGGGCAGGAACACCTGGTAGGCGGCGCGGGCAGGAGGGGATGATTTTTCAATGGGGCGTGGGAACATATCAGCGCCCTCCTCTTTCGTCCTGGTACATGCGCCACAGGAAATAGCTTATGAAAACGAGCATGATACCGAACAGAACCGTAGCGACGGCGGACCCGTATCCATAGCGTTCGCCATATTCGGAAATTGCAACCTCGTACATGTAATGCGACAGCACGTTGGTCGACCCGAACGGCCCGCCTTGGGTCATGATGGCGATCATGTCGAAGCTGCGCAGCGCGCCGATGACGGTGACCACGATGGCGATGAAGGTGGCGGGTTTCAGTTGCGGCACGACCACGTACCACAGCATTTTCCATCCCTTGGCCCCGTCCAAGCGGGCCGCTTCGATCTGGTCGGCGGCGACGTTGTTGAGGCCGGTCAGATACAGGATCATGCAGTACGCGATCTGGGGCCAGAGGCCAGCGGCGATGATCCCGTATGTCGCCCATTCCGGGCTGGACAGGATGTCGGGCACTGGGGCTGCACACTTGAACGTGACGTTGCCGAGGATATTCGTGGTCTCCTCGCAAAAGATCGCCTTCCAGATCGTGCCGACGACACCGAAATCCGGGTTATAGAACCACCCGAAAATCAGGCCCACCACGACCTGCGAGATCACGAAAGGAAAAAAGAACATGGACTTGTAGAACCGCATGCCCGTCACCGTCTGGTTCAGGAACAGGGCGATGAACAGGCCCATCGGGACGGCCAGCAGGTACAGGATCAGCCAGGCCACGTTGTTGCGCAGCGAGGTCCAGAAGTTCGGATCGTCCCACAGCTTGACGTAGTTGCCGAAACCGATCCAGGTGGCCGTGCTTTGCCCGTCTGCGGAATAAAGCCCGTTCCATTCATACAAGGACAGCCACAGGCTTTGGAAAATCGGGATGACAACGTAGATCGCGAAAAAGATCAGGGCGGGGATCAGGAAAATCCATGGGGCCACAGCAAGCTTGTTTCGCTTGAGCCAACCGGGCTGGGCGGACGTGTTCGTGTCGGGAACAACGGCGTGGGTCATGACACACTCCTGATCAGCTTGGCTTACGTTTCCCATGGAAATGATTATAGCCAATCCGTTGAAAAGGCTTAAAGTCATAGGGTGGGCAAGGTTGCCCACCCTACGTCGTTGCTTAGTTGTAGACTTGCTCCTGAACCGCATCCAGGCGTTCAAGGATCGCATCCTTCTTGGACGGGTCCAGCATGAATTCCTGGAATCCTTCCATGCCCGCCTTGGCCATTTCAGCCGGGGCGTCACGGTCATAGAATTGCGCCAGACCGGCAGCACCATTCAGCAGTTCGAACCCCTGCTGGATGAACTTGTCGTCCGAAATCCCCGCCTTGGAGTTGATGGGCAACTGGCCAATGGTCTTGTTCCATTCGGTTTGCACATCAGGGCGCGCGACGAAGGCGAGGAATTTCTTGGCATCCTCGACGTTTTTCGCGTTGGTGGGGATAAAGAAGGCGTCCGCAGGCGCTTCTTCGGCACCGGGAATGGACGCATCTATCGTCGGGAACGGCATGAAGTCGATCTGCTCTTCTGTCAGGCCGGCGTTCTTGAACCCGTCCACGGCGAAGTTGCCCATAACGTACATCGCCGCATCACCATTGGCGAAGGGGGCGATGGCGTCCTGCCAGCTCATCGAGGCGTGGTTGTCGATGAACCCGCATTCGTTGATCAGCGTTTCCCAGTTGTCGAACGTGGCCGAGATGCGCGGGTCGGTGTACTTGATTTCACCCGCTGTGAGTGCGTTGTGCACATCATAACCGTTGGTGCGCAGGTTCAGGTAGTCAAACACGCCCGCGGCAGTCCACAGAAACTTGGTGCCGATGGCGAAAGGCGTGACGCCATTTTCCTTCATCTTGCCACAGGCGGACAGCAACTCGTCCCATGTCTGGGGCTCTTCCAGTTCCAGCAGGTCAAAAATGTCTTTGCGATAGTAGATGCCCCATTGGTAGTAGCTGTAAGGCACGCCCCAGATTTTGCCATCGCGCGACATGGTCGGCTTGATCGCCTTCAAATCCTCATTGAACCCGTTTTCTTCCCACACGTCGTCTACAGGCTGGAACAGGCCAGCATCGACAAAAGGTGCCATGCGGTTGCCGGGATACCAGCTGGTCACGTCAGGGGCATCAGCGGTCAGAAAGTTGCGGATCGCCGTTTTGTGCGCCTCGCGGTCGTTGTTGTTGACGATCACGTTGATGTCGGGGTTTTCCTTTTGGAAAAGGGCGACAGCATCGTCAAAGCCTTTCTTGGGGCCAGGGTTAAGGTCGTCGAAGTTGATGACCAGATCGCGCGCGAACGCGCCACCGGCCATAGCCGACAACGCAATGGCCGCCACGGCGGTTTTGATATTCAGGAACATGGTTTCCTCCCTTAGTTCCGTTTACTCCCATTCCGCAGCGCGTCCGATCGCCCCGGAAACGGAAAGTCAGATTTCTTTTGACTTGCAGTCTCTCTTGGTGGAAGTTCCACATAGTGAAACTGAATTCCAACTATTGGAACTATGCGGGGACACGTCACGCAGGTCAACAGATTCCTGCGGACCGGTTTGGGAGGACCACGAGATGAACACCGCACCCCCCCGCTCGGGGGACGGCACCATTGGCAAGGCGCTGGATGTGCTGGACCTGGTTGCGCAGGCGGAACGGCCCGTGCGGTTCTCGGAATTGCTGAATGTTTCGCCCCACCCCAAGGCTACGTTGTACCGTCTGGTGCAAAACCTGACCCACCTTGGCATGTTGCGCTATGACGTTGAACGCCAAACATATTCTCCGGGGCTGCGGTTGGTCCGACTGGCCCACGCGGCGTGGCGTCAAAGCAGCCTTGCCCCCATCGCACGCCCCCATGTCGACGCCCTGAGCGAAGCCTTGGGCGAAACCGTTCACCTTGCCCAACTCGACGGCGGGCAGGTATTGTACGTGGACAAACGCAACGCCGCCGAGCCGATTGAAATGTTCAGCCAGGCCGGCAAAGTCGGGCCCGCCTATTGCACCGGCGTGGGCAAGGCTATGCTTGCTTTTGTGAGCGAAGATGCGCTTGAAACGGCGCTCTCACAGCAGGCGTGGCACGCGCACACAGCCCTCACACATACCAGTCGCGACTCACTTTGCGCCGAACTGGAAACGGTGCGAGCGACCGGCGTGTCCTTTGACCGCGAAGAGCATGAGCCCGGAATCATCTGCGTTGCCGCCCCGATCCTGTCGGCATCGGGACGTTCCATCGGCGCACTGAGCGTGACCACATCCACCGCGCGCAAGTCGCTGGATGATCTGGCGCAACTGGCGCCGCACCTGAAGACAACGGCGCGCGACATCGCGCAGGCAGCAGCCAACTGGCAGTTTCCAAGCCAATAACCGACTGAAAACGAGGGGGGAGAGCCATGAGCGGAGTGACATTGTCAAAAGCCATCAAGCGATACGGGGCCACACAGGTCATTCACGGTGTGGATTTGACCGTGGATGATGGCGAATTCTGCGTATTTGTGGGCCCCTCGGGCTGCGGCAAGTCGACATTGCTTCGGATGATTGCGGGACTGGAGGAGACCAGCGACGGTCAGATCAACATAGGCGCGCGCGATGTGACCCACATGGACCCTGCGGCGCGGGGTGTAGCGATGGTGTTCCAGACCTACGCCCTTTATCCGCATATGACGGTGCGCGAAAATATGGGCTTTGGCCTGAAGATGAACAACGTTCCCAAGGCCGAGATCGAAGCCAAGGTGGGTGCGGCCAGCAAGATCCTGAAACTTGACGACTATCTGGATCGCAAGCCCAAAGCCCTGTCCGGCGGGCAACGCCAGCGGGTCGCCATTGGCCGGTCCATCGTGCGCGGGCCCGAAGTGTTCCTGTTCGATGAACCCCTGTCGAACCTCGATGCTGAATTGCGCGTGGACATGCGTGTCGAAATCGCACGTCTGCACAAGGAACTCGGCACGACCATGATCTACGTTACCCACGATCAGGTCGAAGCGATGACGCTGGCCGACAAAATCGTTGTCCTGCGCGCAGGACATATCGAACAGGTCGGTAGCCCGATGACGCTCTATCAGGATCCCGACAACAAGTTTGTGGCCGGGTTCATCGGCTCGCCCGCGATGAATTTCGTGGGCGGCGTGGTGGAACAAGGCGGTGTGCGCGTGCCTGCGCTGGCGGACAAGGTTATCGCAACCGCCGTCGCCCTGCCCGCAATCGGGTCGGCGGTGACTGTCGGCATCCGCCCTCAGGACATGGAGTTGAAAGCCGAACCCTCGCCCATCACCCTCGATATCCGCGAACGGTTGGGCGGTGTGGCCTATGACTACCTCACCTCCGCCACAGGCGAACGGCTGGTGGTCGAAAGCCGAGGCGATCTGGCGATGGAGGAAGGGACCGAGATCACGGTCAGTTTCGACGACAGTCGCGCGATGTTTTTCGACGCCGCAACAGAGGCGCGACTGCGCTAAGATCGACCTTCATTTCGGAAGGCTTCAGGCTGCTCGCGAACGTATCGTGAGCGGCAATTTTTGTTCCGCGCGGAAGTGAGTGAAGAGTGTGGATGGAATGTGCATGGCTCCAAAAAATAATGCTTTTCAGTGACTTTTCGATTAAGTGTTGGGGGTAAGCGGCCTCAGATTATCGCCAATATGCAAGTGTTATTACAAGCTATGACAATGCCTGCCCCAAGCAGCACACATTCAGACGTCGCGACATTATTAATGCGGCACATGAAGCAGCGCGCATCAACGCTTTGAATTTTTGGGGTTTAGCCCTGATTGCGCAGATATTCCATCACCGCCGGTCGGACACTCATGTCGCCTCGATGGCGCGCATCGGTAATAACCTTGCGCACTTCGTCCAGGTTTGATCTCCGCAACAATGACTTAACAGGACCAATTGAAGCAGGTCGCATCGACAAGCTGCGCAAACCAATGGCTGCCAAACACAGGGCCTCGACCGGGCGGCCTGCATCCTCTCCGCAAAAGGACAGGTGGGTCCGGGTGGTGGCGCAGCGCTCCACGATCCGCTCGATAAAGCTGAGGAAGGACACGTTCAGCGTGTCATAGCGTCGCCGCACCCGCTCATTTTCGCGGTCGGCGGCGAAAAAGAACTGCTTGAGGTCGTTGCCGCCAATCGACAAAAACCCGACATCCTCAAAAAACTTCTGTGGCGCAAAGGCAAGGCTTGGGGTTTCCAGCATCGCCCCAACGTCGACGCGTTCAGGCAGTACATGACCAAGGCTGCGCTCGCGCTCCAGTGCCTTGTCCATCTGCGCCTTCGCCTGGGTATATTCCTCGAACTGAGCCACAAAGGGGAACATGACCGTCAGTGGGCGCCCAGCCGCGGCGCGGATCAGCGCCTGCAACTGCATCTGCATGACCCCCGGCTTGTCAAGGCCCACGCGGATCGCCCGCCAGCCCAGCGCAGGGTTGGGTTCGTCATTGGGCTTCATGTAGGGCAGCACCTTGTCCGACCCGATGTCGAGGGTGCGAAAGACCACCGGTTTGCCCTGCGCGGCGTCCAACACGCGCGCATAAAGCGCCGACAATTCGGACCGGCGCGGCATTTGATTGCGCACCAAAAACTGCAATTCGGTGCGGAACAGGCCGACCCCTTCTGCCCCTGATCCAGCCAGCGACGGCAAGTCGGCCATAAGTCCCGCGTTCATATAAAGCGAAATGTTCTTGCCACACAGCGTTTCAGCCGGCTTGTCGCGGATCGAGGCATAGCGTTCGGCGGCAGCCGCCTGCATCGCCATCTTGTCACGGAACGCACTGACCACGGAGTCGTCCGGGCGCAAATGCACGATGCCCTGCTCGCCATCCACCAGCACATGATCGCCATTCAATGCCTCGAGCGTCGCACGTTCGGCGTGCACGATCAGCGGGATGGCCAGCGCCCGCGCCACGATCGCGGCATGGCTGCCGACCGACCCCGCCTCAAGGATGATCCCCTTGAGCGCACGCCCGTAGTCCAGCAATTCCGCAGGCCCGATATTGCGCGCCACCAAGATCGGATCAGCGGGCATGTCAGCCCCGGTGTCCTTACCTTGCCCCGTCAGGATGCGCAGCAGGCGGTTGGACAGGTCATCAAGGTCAGCCAGCCGTTCGCGCAGATAGCTATCGCTTGCTTGCCCCATGCGGGCACGGGCCAGCGACTGTTCCTTTTCCACCGCCGCCTCGGCACTCAGGCCATTGGCGATGTCCTCTTCCATCCTGCGCATCCACCCCTTGGAGTTGGCGAACATCCGGTAAGCCTCAAGCACCTCGGACTGTTCCTTGTCGACCGAGGCGAGCGCCAGCATCTTGTCCACACCAACGCGCAATTCCTCGACTGCGGCGTTCAGACGTTCGACTTCGCGGTGCGGATCGTCCGCAATCGGGTTGGTGACGACGACACGCGGTTCGTGCAGCCAAATGTGCCCCTCGGCCACGCCTTCCTGCCCGACCGTGCCGCGCATCATCACCGGCTGGCTATGGCGCTTGCCCATGGCGCTGCCCTCACCCACGAATGCGCCGAGCTCGGTCATTTCGGCCAGCACCATGGCAACAACTTCAAGGGCATAAACTTCGTCAGCCGAATACTCGCGCGCATCCTTGGACTGTACAACCAGCACGCCAAGCGCGTCGCCAAGCCGCTGGATCGGCACGCCAAGGAAGCTTGAAAACACCTCTTCCCCGGTTTCGGGCATATAGCGGAAGCCGCGGGCTTTCGGCGCATCGGCGGTGTTGACGACCTGACGGCCCCGCGCCACGCGGCCCACCAGCCCTTCGCCCAGCTTCATGCGTGTCTGGTGCACCGCTTCCGGGTTCAACCCTTCGGTCGCGCATAGTTCCAGCGTTTCAGGATCGCGGAACAGGTAGATCGAGCAGACTTCGGTCCCGATGCTGTCGGCGATCAGGTGCGTGATCTTGTCCAGCCGCGCCTGGCCTGCATCGTCCCCGGCCATGGCATCGCGCAGCCGACCCAGCAGTTTGCGGCTTTCTGATTCAAACCGTTCGGCCATCGGCCAGCGTCCCCCGTCACCTTGCGCGGATGAGTTAGATCACAGGCGCGCTGAAAGCGAAATGATAAAGGGGGCCGCGTCACACGGTTTTTCTACCATAGCGGGAAACTATGCAATCCATTAGCAACTCTTGGGTCAAATCCGACGGGCGCCACGACATATGGGTATCAAGGTCACGGCGAACACACCGGCGAAATTGCCCGCGGCCCGTCCCGGCAGCAACTTCATACCGCACCGTTTGTGCGCGCGCTCAGCCTGCTTTATGCAACTCGAACGCGTCGTGCAGGGCCTGAACGGCCAGTTCCATATACTTGCGGTCGATCAGTACGGAAATCTTGATCTCGGACGTGGTGATGACCTTGATGTTGATGCCCTCGGCGCTCAGGCACTGAAACATCTTGGCCGCAACGCCGGTGTGACTGCGCATGCCGATGCCTACAACGCTGACCTTGGCCACATCCGTGTCCGCGATCAGTTCATGGAAGTTGATCACACCGGCAGCGGCAGCATCCGCCATCGCCTTGTCGGCGCGTTTGACCTGATCCGTGGGGCAGGAAAAGGTCATGTCGGTGCGCCCTTCCTCGGAAATGTTCTGCACGATCATGTCCACGTTCACGCCCGCCTCGCTCAGGGCGCTGAAAATCGCAGCTGCGATGCCGGGGCGGTCAGCGACACTGACTAGGGTCATCTTGGCCTCGTCCCGGCTATAGGCCACACCGGCCACGACATTGCTTTCCATGATGTCCTCCTCGGCACAGACAAGGGTGCCTGCATTGTCCGACTGTTCTTCAAAACTGCTCAGCACCCGCAGGCGCACATTGAAACGCATGGCCAACTCGACGGACCGGGTCTGCAGCACCTTGGCGCCCAGACTGGCCAGTTCCAGCATTTCCTCGAAAGCGATGCGGTCCAGCTTGCGGGCTTTCGAGGTGATGCGCGGATCGGTGGTATAGACGCCATCCACATCCGTATAGATGTCGCAGCGCTCTGCCTCGAAGGCGGCGGCAAAAGCCACGGCGGTGGTGTCAGACCCACCCCGGCCCAATGTGGTGATGCGGCCCTCGGGGCTGATGCCCTGAAATCCGGCGACCACGGCGACACGCATACCTTGAGCGAAACGCGCGTTGATGTTGTCGGTCGGAATTTCCTCGATCCGGGCGCTGGAATGGGCCGAAGTCGTACGCAGCGGCACCTGCCAGCCCTGCCAACTGCGCGCAGGTACGTCCATTTCCTGCAAAGTGAGGGCCATGAGGCCCGCGGTCACATTCTCTCCGCTTGACACTACGGCGTCATATTCACGCGCATCGAACAGGGGGGACGTCTCGTTGACCCAGCCGACCAGCTCGTTGGTCTTGCCCGACATGGCGGACACGATGACGATCACGTCATAGCCCTTGGCCACCTCAACGCCCACGCGCTTTGCAGCGCGGCGGATGCGGTCCAGCGTGGCCACCGAGGTGCCACCGAATTTCATCACAAGCACAGGCATGGATCAGCCCCGAAAATCATCTGCCTGCGCCTTATCCCCACGCCTTGCCAGTTGCAAGACAACGCCGGACAAGTCCGTCTTCTCTGATTCAAAAAAATCCCGGGGGGCGTTGCCGATAGGCGACGGGGGGCTGGCCCCCTTGAAACATGGTGTCGCGCGCAAGCGCGCCATTTCAGGTCACATTCAATAGGGATGAGGCTGGCCGTCCCACGTCTCGAAACAACCCGTGGTCTCGTGGCTGAGCGCCTCAAAACGGCCTACCAACCCGGCCACGGACTGATCCACCGTGATCGCCGCTGTGCTTCCCCCCATATCTGTCTGTACCCAGCCAGGATGATAGATGCCCACGGGAACGTCCCCGGCCAGATCCGACGCAAGATTGCGGCCCACGTTCAGAACAGCCGCCTTGGATGCGCGATAGATAAAGCTGCCCCCCGGCGCTCGGGTGTGCGAGGCCATCTGCGAGGAGATTATGGCGATCTTTGGTGCCGCACTGGCCCGCAGATTGGGCAAAAGTGCCTGCACCGTCAGGAACACGCCTGTCACGTTCGCGGCAAAGGTCTGCGCCCAAAGATCGGCGGCATAACCGGTTTCAAGATCTTCACCCTTGTCCAGATAGACGCCCGCATTGCACACCAGCAGGTCGATAGCATGGCCCTGAAGCCGAGCAGCCATGGCCGTATGATCAGGTGGCTGGGTCACATCCAGCGTTACATCTGCCCCGGCCGAACGGCCCGTGCCGATGACGTCGTGGCCTTGGGCCTTGTAATGGGCGGCAAGGCCAGCGCCGATGCCGCGAGTGGCCCCGGTGATCAGGATGTTCATGGGATCAGTTCACTTTCCGGCTTGGAACAAAGGGTAGCGGAGCGACGGGCACGCCGTCTTCGATCAGGGCCTTGGCCTCCTGCGCGTTGGCCTCGCCCCAGATCGGGCGTTCGGGTGCGTCGCCCAAGTGCATGTCGCGCGCCTTGCGTGCGAAATCGCGCCCCACATATGTGGCGTTCTTTTCAACCTCGGCGCGCATACGCGCCAGCGCTGACTGGGCCTTGTTGGAAACGGGCAAAGCCGCGTCAGACCGCGCCTCTTCCGGTTCACGCGAGGTTGTTGTGTTGACGCGTGGGGCCATGACCGCCTTGTCCACACGGGATTTACCGCAATGCGCACAGACTACATGACCCGCCGACAAGAGGCTGTCATAGGCATCCGCAGATGCAAACCAGCTGTCGAACGCATGGCCGTCTTCGCATTTCAAAGTATATTTTATCATGTCGGAGATAACATAATCCGAACCCGCCACACCGCAATGGCCCATGCGTCCATATCAGTAAATGATGCGGGGATCGAAATCGCGCAGAATGCGGGACAATTCAGGTTCATCCACAAGGCTCGCCGCCTTCTTGCGACCGACCCATTTGCGCCGCCGCTGCCCGACCTCGGGATAGTTCTGCGCCAGCGATTTGACCTTGATCCCGTAGACCATGGCCACACAGGGCAGGCCCGTGTCCACATCATCCAGCGACTTGTTGTAAGAAAACAGACCCAAGGGGCGCGAGTCCGAAGCCCCCTGCACGCCCGCTTCCTCCCAAGCTTCCTGCGCCGCACTTTCTGCCGGTGTCTTGCCGTCCATCGGCCAACCCTTGGGCACGATCCAGCGCCCCGACCCGCGCGAAGTGACCAGCAGAATCTGCACCTTGTCATTCTTCACGCGATAGCAGAGTGCGGCAAACTGGGTGCGCACATCTGTCTTGTCGGCCTGTCCAAAGGACAGAGGAAGCTGTTTAATGATCGGGGCCGTCACTGCCCATGCCCTCCGTTTGTCCATGATGATAGTCTATATCTGCCTCAAAATCCAGAATCCTTCGTATTTTTGAACAACATATGCCAAGTTTGTGTCAGAACTGATAAAGGTATTCCTTACCTGGACGCAGTTTTTGCCCCTTGAGCCGCCCCCCGGCCTTGGCCAATAGTCACAACGATGAAAACGTCCAACTGGATCAAAGGCTTGGCAGTACTCCTTGCCTGCATGTGTTTTTCGACACAGGCGCCGGCAGCGCCTGTGCGTATCTTTGCCGCCGCCAGCCTGCAGGGTCCGCTGGATCAGGTGGCCGCCGAATGGGACGCGGGCAGCACGATCAGCTATGGCGGCAGCGGCACAATCGCGCGCCAGATCAGCCTTGGTGCACCCGCTGACATTGCGATTCTGGCCAACGCACTCTGGGCGGAGTGGCTGGTCGAGCAGGGCCATGTGCCCGGTCCTGCGCGCGCGCTTTTGTCCAATCGTCTGGTGCTGATCGCACCGCGTTCGGGGGCGGTGTTCGAAACGTTTGATGCAGCAATGCTCAAGGACGCTTTGGGCGAAGGAAGGTTGGCCATGGGCCAGCACATGTCGGTGCCCGCAGGTATCTATGCCAAGGACTGGCTGACCCATATCGGTGCGTGGGACATGCTGCGCACACAGCTGGCCGAAACCGAAAACGTGCGCGCGGCCCTTGCGCTTGTCGCGCGGGGCGAGGCACCCCTTGGTATCGTCTACGCCTCGGACGCGCAGGCCAGCGACGCTGTCTTCGTCGCGTGGACTGTGCCCGCTGATCAGCACCGGACCATTCTCTATTACGGACTGTCGCTCACGCCAAAGGGCGATGAATTCCTGAGCTACCTGTCCACACAACTGCCGGTCTTTGAGGCCGCAGGATTTGCAGGTCCGCCATGATGATGGACTCCGCAGGCTGGGACGCCATGCGCCTGTCCCTGCTGGTGGGCGTGGTCGCAACGCTGCTGGCGCTGCCGCTGGCCACGTGGACCGCCTGGCTGCTGGCGCGACGCGATTTTTGGGGTAAGTCGGTTCTCAATGCCCTGGTCCACCTGCCGCTGGTGCTGCCCCCTGTCGTCACCGGTTACCTGCTGCTGATAGCTTTCGGGCGCACCGGGCCTGCGGGTCGCTTCTTGGAGGCGACCTTCGGCCTTGTCCTCGCCTTTCGCTGGACGGGCGCGGTGTTGGCGGCGATTGTCATGGGCTTTCCGCTGATGGTGCGCGCCATCCGACTCGCGATCGAGGCCGTGGACCCGAAAATCGAGGATGCCGCACGCACCCTCGGCGCACCCGGGTTTGCCGTCTTTCGCACCGTCACCCTGCCCCTGATCCTGCCCGGCATCCTTGCGGGCGGCGTCATGGGCTTTGCCAAGGCCATCGGAGAGTTCGGGGCCACCATAACCTTTGTCGCCAACATCCCCGGCCAGACCCAGACCATGCCATCGGCCATCTACACGCTGTTGCAGGTGCCGGGAGGTGAGCACGCAGCCGTCGCCCTTGTACTGTGGGCCTGCGTGCTGGCGCTGGGGGCCGTGGTGCTGTCGGAATGGCTGGCGCGGCGCGTAGCGGCCCGGATCGCGGGCACATGACTCTGTCCGTTGCTCTTGGCCACCGCTTTGGTGATTTCGACCTTGATGTCGCTTTCAAGGCTGGACCCGGTGTCACGGCCCTGTTCGGACGCTCAGGCGCGGGCAAGACAACCATCGTGAACGCGGTGGCCGGTCTGTTGCGCCCGGATCGCGCAGAGATCACGTTGGGCGAAACGGTCTTTAATGACGCCAAGACCTGCCTACCGCCGAACAAACGCCGGATCGGTTATGTCTTTCAGGACGCACGGCTTTTTCCACATCTTACCGTAGCGCAAAACCTCGACTACGCCACCCGCTTTGGCGCACGGCCCAAGACGCGGGGGCACATCATCGAACTGCTTGGCCTTGGCACGCTGCTGACCCGGCGTCCCGCTACGCTGTCGGGCGGAGAACGCCAGCGCGTGGCCCTCGGGCGCGCCTTGCTGTCCGATCCGCGCCTTCTGCTGTTGGATGAACCGCTGGCAGCCCTTGACGGGCCGCGCAAGTCCGACATCCTGCCTTACCTCGACCGCCTGAAATCCGAGACCGGCGTACCGATCCTTTATGTCAGCCACGCCGTGGACGAAGTCGCGCGGCTGGCCGATCACATGGTGCTGATCGACGGCGGGCGCGTGGCGCGGGCAGGCCCCTTGTTCGACGTCATGGCCGACCCAGCGGCTGTGCCGCTGCTGGGCGTGCGCGAGGCTGGCGCGGTGCTGCGCGCAAAGGTCGAAGCACACGGGTCAGACGGGCTGAGCACCCTCAGCGTGGCCGCAGGCACGCTGAACCTGCTGGGCGTGCAGGCCCCGGTCGGGGCGGAAGTGCGCTTGCGAGTACTGGCGCAGGACGTACTGTTATCCCTGCAAATGCCCATGGGACTGAGCGCCCAAAACATCCTGCCCGTGACGATCAAGACCATCCGCACCGGTGATGGGCCCGGCGCCGCAATCGCGCTGGACGCGGGCGGAGACACCCTGCTGGCGCGGGTCACTGGGCGGGCCGTCTCCTCAATGGGGCTGGTCGAGGGGCAACGCCTTTATGCCATCCTCAAGGCGACATCGGTCGCCCAAAATGCCATTTCCGGCGGAATCACTTCAGCGCCTTCACCTCGGCCTTGAGGCGATCCACCATTTGGGCCACGGGCTCGTCCATCTCGACTGCCAAGCGGCGCAGACCGAAATGCACATGGGCGATATCGGTGTAATAGCTGGTGTATGCATAGTTCGTCGCCGCCCCCGCCACGGCGCCCAGCACCGGCACGGTCTGTGCGGCCAGCTTCTGGCCCATCACCACCGCCAGACGGGGCGCAACACGGGCGATCAGGGCCTGCATCGCCGCCCCACTCAACGCCATGCGGGCCGACAGAAAGGCAAGGTCGGACCCATCGTCATGCTCAAGTGGGCCAGCGGCGGCAAAGACCTGCACGCAGTCGAACCGCACAGATTCTGCGGCAGGGTCGAACCCGTGTTCAACCGCCACCCCTTCGATGACGCGCAACAGCAAGGTCGTGGTCACCGGAAGTTCGGCCAGCGCCGTGGGCAAGCCCCCAAAGCCGCCCGCAGCGCCCATCGCGGTTGTGACAGCACTGTTCAGCCATTCGGCCTGATCGGGCACCATGCGCCGGGACCGGCTGGCGGCGGCCATCGCCTGCACAAGGGCTGCGCGACTGGCTCCATCAAGCTGCGCACGCACAGGTTTGGGCAGGCGGGAAAGCAGGCTTTCGGCTTGGGTGCCAAGAGTGTTGAGTATCTGGATACCAAGGCCCCCGGCGGCCTTGTAGCGGCGCGCAAGACGGGTGATTTCCGCATCCGGGTCAAGGGGTGGCGTGGCCAGTATGATCTCGTTCATGCCCTATAGATTGGGGGGCGATCGCGCAGTTTCAATCCGTGCGGGTCACTTCGCCGGCCACCGCGTCCCACGCACCGGGCACCAGCGCGCGACCCAGCACGCGCTCTGGGTTTGTGGGCGGGGGCATTCGGACCGCGTCGAGCCGTTCGAAGCCGAAGCGGCTGTAATAGGGCGCATCGCCCACCAACATCACGCGTTCCCAGCCATCGGAACTCGCGGCCTCAAGCGACGCCTCGATGAGCAGCGCGCCCAGCCCTTCGCCTTGCCGTGTCGGGTGCACCGCAACGGGGCCCAGCAGCAGGGATGTCAACGCCCCAATCCGCACCGGCCAGAACCGGATCGCCCCGCCAAGGATACCGTCCGCATCGCGTGCCACGTGGTTCAGGCTGGCGACGGACGGAACACCATCGCGCAGACGGTAAGAGGACAACAGCTCCCGCCCCGGTGCAAAGCACAGATCGTAAAGCGCCTCGACCTCCCACCAGTCATCGGGTGTCTCTGTGGTCAGGTGAAACATGTGGGCCGGGTCACTGTCACTCGTCAGGGGTGGCTCCTGCCCTAACATGGGGGTAATCCTTGCGCAAACGTCGCAATGGTCTGGAGAGATTTATGTTTTACCGCCCCGCCGATGGCCACGGCCTGCCGCACAACCCGTTCAACGCCATCGTGACCCCGCGCCCGATCGGCTGGATCTCGACCCGCGGCGAGGACGGGTCGGACAATCTGGCCCCCTACTCCTTCTTCAACGGCGTGGCTTACGTGCCGCCGCAGGTCATGTTTGCCTCAACCGGGGCCAAGGATGACCGCGATGGCACCAAGGACAGTGTCGCCAACATCCGCGACACGGGCGTGTTCTGCGTCAACGTGGTGGAATACGCGATGAAGGACGCAATGAACCAGACTTCGGGGCCTTGGGAGGCGTCGGTGGACGAATTCAGCCTTGCAGCATTGGAAAAGTCGGAGTGCGCCGAAATCAACTGCCCGCGCGTCGCCGGGGTGCCTGCGTCAATGGAATGCAAGGTGACCCAGATCGTGCAGATCGAGGGAGCGTCGAACTACGTCGTCTTCGGCGAGGTGGTGGGCGTGCATCTGCGCGACGACTGCCTAGTGGACGGCATTTTCGATGTCCTGACCTACAATCCGCTGACCCGTCTTGGCTATCGCGACTATTCGGTGATCCGCGACAAGTTCAGCCTGAACCGCCCCGGAGAGTAAGGTGTTTCCCGACGCCTCCCGCGCCTATCCTGTCACGCTGCCGGATGGCTCGGATCATCGCGGCACGGTATTCCTGAACCGTGTGATCGACCACCCCGGCTGGGATGTGGGTGCCTATACTTATGCGTCGGATTTCGACCCGCCACAGGATTGGGCCGCGCGTCTGGCCCCTTACCTGTTCGGCGCAGGTCCAGAACGTCTTCGCATCGGACGGTTCTGCCAGATCGCGCACGGGGTGCGGTTTCTGACCTCGGGAGCCAACCACGCGATGGACGGTTTGACGACCTTTCCGTTTCCGATCTTTGATGCCGACCAGATCGCCACCTATCAACCCGACACCCGCGACACGGTGATCGGCCATGATGTGTGGCTGGGACACGGGGCCCTCGTTTGTCCGGGCGCGCGGATCGGCAATGGCGTGATCGTGGGTGCCGGGGCCGTGGTGCGCGGCACGGTGCCAGACTACGCAATCGTCACAGGCAACCCGGCACAGGTGGCAAGTAAGCGCTTTGATGCGGCCACCATCGCTGCGCTCAACGCACTAGCGTGGTGGGATTGGCAGGCCGAGCGGGTTGCAAGCGCCGTTCCCGTGTTGCTGTCGGGCGATCTCGACGCACTTCAAAAGATGTAAGGGCGCGCAGTTTTGGCCCACGTGGCCAAATCTCACGGGCCAACTGTCTCCTGCAACAGCTGTTCTGCTTACGCAGCGCAGGTCCTCGGTCGTGGCAATCCAAGGCAACAGACGCCCTGAAACGCGCGAACAAGGCAATGGATTTGGCAATCGCGGCGATCGACAAAATGGACAAATCCATCAAGGACGCGAAAAAGTCCTGGTAGATGCGGGATCGTTTCCACGGAATCACGTCGGCGCGACGACGTGAACGCGCCCGAAAGGCACCTCACCGCGCCGCGTGGGGCGTGTCATGGCTTGGTGTCGTGGGCCACAGGACAGGTATCCCACCCTGCGGCCGCGCCCGTTCCCTTTGCACCCGCACTCCGCATGGGCGGTCGGGCAAAGTCGAGGCGTGCAATCCGCCCCGCACGAAGCTAGGCTGCCTGCAATGTTGCGCAGTATCCTTCCGCTCTCCGCTCTCTTGCTGGGCTCTGCCTTCCTGCTGTTCGCGGGCGGGCTCAATGGGCTGATCCTGCCGATCAGGGGCGAGCTTGAAGGATTTTCAGCGGCTTCGCTCGGGTTTCTTGGCACCGGCTGGGCGCTGGGATACGTGCTGGGGTGCCTGCGAACACCTGCGCTGGTGGTCCGGGTCGGACATATCCGGGCGTTCGGCGCGATGTGCGCCATCGCCTGCATCACGGTGCTGCTGTCGCTGATCTTCCTTACGCCCTACTTGTGGATACCCCTGCGCGCGTTGTCGGGCTTTTGCTTTGCAGGGGCCGCGATGATCGTGGAAAGCTGGCTGAACGAACGAACCGAAGCCACATCGCGGGGCCGCGTGTTCGGCATTTACACGATGGTCAACCTTGCGGCATCGACTGCCGGGCAGATGGTCCTGACGCTGGGGGATGCGCGGGGCTATTTCTTTTTCGTCTTCGCAGCGATTTTCTATTGCATGGCACTGCTGCCCACGGCGATTTCCGCCACCGTTACACCCAAGCCACTCGTCAGCGTGTCACTGGACTTGCGCGCGATGTGGCGCAATTCACCGATTGCGGTGTTTGCAGTCACCATGGTGGGGATTTCCAACGCCACGTTCGGCACGCTGGCGGCCGTTTACGGGGCGCGCATGGGTCTCAGCACGTCCGAAATCGCGCTGTTTGCAAGCATTCCCATTCTGGCGGGCGCTGCGGCGCAGATCCCGGTCGGGTATCTTTCGGACCGCTATGACCGCCGCCTTGTGCTGATCGGCACCGCAGCCGTGGCGCTGCTGGCGGACCTTGTGTTCATTTTCGCCGGGTTCAGCGCGCCGATCCTGATCCTGATCAACGGGGCTGTGTTTGGCGCCGCGGTCTTTGCCATGTATCCGGTGATCGTCGCCCACGCCAACGACCACGCCGCGCCTGGGACGTTCATTCAGGTCAGCGGCGGGTTGTTACTGCTTTATGGGGTGGGCTCGATTGTTGGGCCTGCGGTGGCGGGCTATGCCATCATGACGCTGGGGCCCAACAGCCTGTTCCTTGTGTCCGGTGTCGCGCATGTTCTGCTGATCGGATATGCCCTGATCCGCCTGCGCGCCCGCGCGGCTGTACCGACCGAGGATAAAGGCGCCTTTCGTATTTCGCCCGTTGGCCGCTCAAGCACGCCGGAGACGGCAGCCCTCGCCGTGCGGGAGGCCGATCTGGAGATGGAGGCCCCGACCCCGCCGCCCGAACAGGACGTCGCCCCGCAGGCCTAGTGCCCCCCAAGGATGCCAGTGCGCACGCCATAGTTCACCGCGAGGCCGTAATCCGGGTCATCGTCACTGTCCACGACAAGGTGGCCGGCATTGGTCAGCAGACGATGGCAGTCGCGGGTCAGGTGGCGCAGTTGCACGCGCTTGCCCAGTTCCTGATACTTGCCTGCCACTGTTTCGATGGCCTGCAGGGCCGACTGGTCTACCACCCGGCTGTCGGCAAAATCCACGATCACCTGGTTCGGGTCGCCCTCGACGTCGAACAGCTCGACAAAACCCGAGGCCGAGCCAAAGAACAGCGGCCCCTGAATCTGATAGACACGCGCCCCTTCCGGGGTCGAATACGCCTTGGAATGGATACGCCGCGCATTGTTCCACGCATAGGCCAGCGCCGACACGATCACACCGACGACGACAGCCACGGCAAGGTCCTCCATCACCGTAACGACGGTCACCAGCACGATGACAAAGGAGTCCATCAAGGGCACTTTGCGCAGAATCTTGAAGCTGTTCCACGCAAATGTCCCGATCACGACCATGAACATCACGCCCACAAGGGCAGCCAGCGGGATCAGCTCGATCACGCTTGACCCCACAAGGATAAAGGCCAGAAGGAAAAGTGCCGCCGCGATCCCCGCGATGCGCGTGCGTCCACCCGATTTCACGTTGATCATCGACTGCCCGATCATCGCACAGCCCCCCATGCCACCGAAAAAGCCTGTGGCGGTGTTGGCGACGCCTTGGGCGATACATTCCTGACTGGCCCCGCCGCGCTGCTTGGTCAGATCGCCGACAAGGTTCAGGGTCAGCAGACTTTCAATCAGGCCAATGGCGGCCAAAATCACGGCGTAGGGCAGGATGATCTGCAATGTTTCCCAATTCAGCGGAACGGCCGGGATGTGAAAGGCGGGCAAACCGCCCTGAATGCTGGCAAGGTCGCCCACACGCGGCACATCAAGGCCAAAGCCGATCACAATGGCCGCCACGATCCCGATGCCCGCCAGCGGGGCGGGAATGAACCTGGTCACACGCGGCGCGGCCCAGATGATCGCCATTGTCAGCGCCACAAGCCCCAGCATCAGGTACAACTGCGAGCCTGACAGCCATTGGCCCCCCGCCATACCGTGACCGGAGGCCTCGACGCTGCCGGGGACCTTGAACTGGGTCAGCTGGGCAAGGAAAATCACGATGGCCAGCCCGTTGACGAAGCCAAGCATCACCGGGTGCGGCACAAGGCGAATGAACTTGCCCCACTGCATGACGCCCGCGAAAATCTGCAACAGGCCCATCAGGACCACGGTGGCGAACAGGTACTCGACACCGTGCTGAGCGACCAGCGCCACCATCACCACGGCCAGGGCCCCCGTAGCGCCCGAAATCATGCCCGGACGGCCGCCGAAAATCGCCGTGATCAGCCCCACCATGAAGGCGGCATAGAGCCCGACCAGCGGATGCACCCCGGCGACAAAGGCAAAGGCCACCGCCTCGGGCACCAGCGCCAACGCGACCGTGAGGCCCGAAAGCAGGTCGGTGCGGATCTGGCCGGGGGTCAGCTTGACCTCGCCCGGCGAGATGGAAAAGTCGCCAAAACGGGTCTTGGTGCGCATGTTTGCAAAGTCGAAAAAGGCCATGGGCGTCCTGTCTGTTCGGGTACTGCGTGTTTAAGGTGGCCCTTATCGGATCGGGTCCGGAATGACCATGACCCCGCAGGTCCACAGGGCATGACCTAAGGGACAGGCCGCAAAAGTCACCGTATTCTTCGGTGCACATGCGGGATCAGGCTTAACAATTCCCTAAATCCCGCTACCGTGACGCGAAACCGCAACAAGGGGGCAGCATGGCGATCCTGCGCAGCTATGCCGATGTCAAAAAGCTTAAGCCGACCGGGGCCGAGCAAAAGCTGATCGACGCCTGCAAGGCGGGCCAGCAGTGCGTTTTGGGGGACGGCACCCGCCCGGACGGCCCCGACCCCGCCCGCACCATCCGCGCCGACATCCTGCGCTACCTGATCCTGGGCGGCTGCGAGGACTGTGTGGTGGATGGGCAAGGTGTCTGGCTGATCGGCGGGTATATCAAGGGCAAGCTTGATCTGAACTTTGACACGGCCAAAGGGGCCACACAGCTTCAAAACTGTCATTTCGAACGCCAGTTCGACAGCGTTCAAACCCGGTTCCAATTGGTCAATCTGAGCGGCAGCCACCTGCCGGGGTGGTCGACACATAGCGCGAAATTCGAAGCCCACGTCTTTCTGGACAACATCACCGCCACAGGCACCATCGACCTGAACACCGCCACCATCGGCGGGCAACTCGCGTGCGAAGGTGCACGGATCACGGCGAAGGGTGCCTTTGCCCTTGTCGCATCGGGCGCAAAGATCAGCGGCGGTGTCTTTCTGCACCCAAGGGTAAAGAAGCTACAGGACGAGGTCACAACCCCCTTTCACGCCACGGGCGAACTCCGCTTCAATGGCGCGACTCTTGGCGGATTCTACGCGGAACAAACAACGCTTGTCGCCACTTCCTCGGGCCAGTCCCTGTCCATCGGCGGCGCAACCGTCAATGGCGCTGTCAAATTGAGCGGCTGCAAAAGCACCGGTGAAATCCTGCTGGCCGGGTCCCGCATCACCGGGCGCGTCACCTGCGAACGCATCAGCTTGCGCAATGACCACGGCCACGCCTTCAACGGGCAGGCGATGAAGGTCGAACAGGCCCTTATCTGGAAAAAGGTCGAACACGGGGCGGGTGCCGTCAGCCTCAACGGGGCGCATGTGGCCGAACTCGATGACGATCCCGCCAACTGGCCCGGCCCCGACGCGCTGTTCCTTGACGGATTCACCTATGACCGGATCAGGGGCAAGGTCTCGACCTCTCCAGCGCGGATGGGCTGGCTGAAAGACGGCAGCTATTTCGGCGAGGAATTCCGCCCCCAGCCCTTTTCGCAATACGCCAGGTTCCTGCGCGCCGTGGGCCACGACGAAGAGGCGCGCGAAGTGCTTTCCACCCGTGAACGCCTGCGCCGTGCCAGTGCCCGCAAGCAGCTCAAGGCATCCGGGCACAGCGGTGCTGGTCCGCTGAACCTGTGGTCGCGGTTCTGGGACGTGCTGCTGCGCTGGGTCGTCGGCTATGGCCATCACCCGTTCCGCAGCGTCTGGTGGCTGGCCTTGCTGATCTGCGCCACCATCCTGCCCGCCCATTACGCGTGGGAGGAAGGCAGCTTTGCCCCCAATTCCGCCCCGGTCCTTGTCTCGTCCCAATGGCGCGACATCACTGCAAGCGAAACCCATCCCGCCGCCGTCTGGGCGGGCGAGCGGCTGCCCGATGGTGAAACCGTCATGAGCCTCGATGAATGGAAGGCAAAGGCCCCGGGGCGCGACTGGGAGACGTTCAATCGCTATGCTTACGGGTTCGACGTCGTGATCCCCATCATCAATTTCGGCCAGACCGAGGCGTGGGCGCCCTCGACCACCCGAGGCTGGTGGGGCTGGCACCTGTGGTGGGCGCGTTGGGTCTTGACCGTTCTGGGCTGGATCGTCACCGCCTTGGGCGCCGCCGCCATCACCGGCATCATCCGGCGCGATTGAGCGGTGCGGGGATGCGGGGCGCGCGCGGCTTGTGCATCGTCATATTGCCTGCTTTAGTCCCCCCAAACAGGAACCGAGGCCTCCATGACCCAGACCAAGATCGCCGTGATCGGCGGCTCAGGCATCTATGACATTGACGGGCTCGAAAGGGCGTCATGGGTCAGCGTTGACAGCCCATGGGGCACACCTTCGGACCAGCTTCTGACGGGTAGCCTTGACGGAGTGGACATGGTGTTCCTGCCACGCCACGGGCGGGGCCATGTGCACGCGCCCACCACCGTGCCCTACCGCGCCAACATCGATGCGCTCAAGCGGCTGGGGGTGACGGACGTGATCAGCGTCAGCGCCTGCGGGTCGTTCCGGGACGAGATGGCACCGGGCGATTTCGTCGTGGTCGACCAGTTCATTGACCGCACCTTTGCGCGCGACAAGTCGTTCTTCGGCACCGGCTGCGTCGCCCATGTCAGCGTCGCCCACCCCACTTGCCCGCGCCTGTCGGCAGCCTGCATCACGGCGGCCGGGGATGTTGGCATAAACATCCACACATCAGGGACCTACCTCGCGATGGAGGGGCCGCAGTTCTCGACGCTGGCAGAGTCCAAGATGTACCGCGAGGTGTGGGGCGCGGACGTGATCGGTATGACCAATATGCCCGAGGCCAAGCTCGCCCGCGAAGCCGAGCTTTGCTATGCCTCTGTCGCGATGATCACCGATTACGACAGCTGGCACCCCGATCACGGAGAAGTCGACGTGACGCAAATCATCGAAACGCTGATGGGCAACGCGGGCAAGGCCAGAGAGATGGTCGCCAAACTGCCGCGCCTGCTGGGGGCCACGCGCGAACCTTGCCCGCATGGTTGCGACCGCGCACTGGAATACGCGGTGATGACTGCCCCCGAACAGCGCGACCCGGTACTTGTCGCCAAGCTGGACGCGGTTGCGGGGCGCGTGTTGTGACATTTGATTTCGCGCAAAACGGGCATTGTGGTATGTCTTCCGACATTGAAAAAATGTTATTGGAGGGTATTCATGAAACAAGGTGCGCTGCGTATTCTGCAAGAAATACTTACCGAGACAGGCCACTATGACGGCCCGGTCACGGGGCAACTGACCGATGCACTGCCCGGTGCCGTCGCGGGTGTCATCGAGAATCGAACGGCCGAACTGACCGGCGACCCCGCAGATTGGAGCGAGCGGCGCAAACGCATTGCCGCGTTTCAACTGTTTTGCAAGGATGCCGATTGCGAACCGGGACCAATTGACGGGCTATGGGGGCAATTGACCGACTACGCCTATCTGGAGATCGAGCACCTGCGCCGCACCGGCGCTCCGCTCATCAAATTCCGCGATATCGTGCCCAACGATGCCAACCCAAACGGCTGGCCCACCGACCATCCGGGCCAAGCCGAGTTGATGGATTTCTTTGGCTATCGCCCGCAGGAAGGGACAGAGCCGCCCACCGTCATCGTCGACTGCCCGTGGGAACTCACGCTCGATTTTGACCAGTCGATCAAGACCCGTCGCATCGGCTGCCACCCCAAGGTTGCCCAGAGCCTGAGCCGTATCCTGAGCACCATTCACGACCACTATGGCACGGCCCAATTGCGTGACATGGGAATGCACATGTACGGTGGCTGCAAAATCGTCCGGACCAAGCGCGGCGGCTCTTCATGGTCAACCCATTCCTGGGCTGCCGCCCTTGATTGGGACCCCGGTAACAATGATCTGGAATGGGGGTTTGACAAGGCGCATATGGCGCGGCCCGAATTCTTGCGCTGGTGGGAAATTTGGGAGGCCGAAGGCTGGGTGTCGCTTGGCCGGCAACGCAATTTCGACTGGATGCACGTGCAGGCGATCAAACTTCCCTGATTTTCAACTCGACGGGATGCGCACCCTATGTTTTCCTGAGCGAAACTAAAGGAATACGTGCATGCCCGTCGAACTGTGGATAGGCTTCGTTGCGGCCTCGACCGCCCTTCTGCTGATCCCCGGCCCGACGGTTCTGCTGGTACTCAGCTATGCGCTATCCAAGGGGCGCTCGGTCGCTGTGGCCTCAGCCGCCGGAGTGGCATTCGGCGATCTGATCGCGATGAGTGCGTCGCTCTTGGGGCTGGGTGCGTTGGTGCTGGCCTCCGCCACCTTGTTCACGGTGCTTAAATGGTTTGGGGCGGCGTATCTGGTGTGGCTGGGGATCAAGCTGATCCGCTCTGCTCCTTCTGACGGGCTGGCGCTGCCCCGCGCCCAAGTCACCGCGCGTGGAGTCTTTGGTCACATGGCGGCTGTGACCGCCCTCAACCCCAAGTCCATGGCCTTTTTCATAGCTTTTGTGCCACAATTCCTGCGTCCTGACCTTGCATTGCTTCCGCAATTCGCGATCCTGATTGCGACGTTTGTCACGCTGGCGGCCCTGAACGCAATGGCCTATGCGCTGCTGGCCGACCGTATGCGCCGCGCCATAGCGCGCCCCGGCATCATCACATGGCTCACCCGCGCGGGCGGGGCGACGCTGGTCGCCATGGGCATCCTCACTGCCACCCTTCGGAGAGCACAATGAAAAGCATTCAGGACTACATCCGCACCATCGTCGATTTCCCGCATGAAGGAATCATGTTTCGCGATGTGACCACCCTTTTTGCCGACCCACGCGGTTTTCGCATGGCCATCGACCAGATGCTGCACCCTTATGCAGGCATTGACATCGACAAGGTGGTGGGGCTCGAGGCGCGCGGGTTCATCCTTGGCGGGGCTATCGCGCACCAGCTTTCGGTCGGCTTCGTGCCTGTTCGCAAGAAGGGCAAACTGCCGGGGACGACGATTTCCCAAGCCTATACGCTGGAATATGGCGAGGCGATCGTGGAGCTGCACGACGACGCGATCCAGCCGGGCGAAAAAATCCTTCTGGTCGACGACCTCCTGGCCACGGGCGGCACGGCGGAGGCCGGGATCAAGCTGGTCGAGCGGCTGGGGGGCAAAATCGTGTCCTGCGCCTTTGTCATCGATCTGCCCGACTTGGGTGGGCGCAAGCGGCTCGAAGCGATGGGCATGGAGGTGCATGCCCTGTGTGCGTTCGAGGGCGAGTAGCACGTTCGCCAACACCGGAAACTTGTCAGGTCTGTCGCTGCCGCCTAGACTTCCAGCATTGATTGAAATCTCTTGGACAACCACGATGGCATTTTCGCGACCCCGTTTTTCCCTGCCCCGCCCGCTTGCGCTGTTGCTCGGCACTTTTGCCCTTGCGCAATGCACTACGATCAACGCCCACGTGCCCAAAGACGAAGAGGCGGCCTTGGCCACCGACGGCGTCATTTCGCGCTATCACGCGCTGTTGAACACACCGTTTTCACATCCCCTTGCAGGCAGCGGATACATTGTCGGAATTGAAAAAAGCCCCCGAGAAAAGATCGGTTTTGCGGAGCCGGGAGCGGATTACGCCCGGCTGAAAACCCCCGAAAAACTGCCCTTGTCGGGTCATCCCCGCGATCTGGCGCAGCAGAAAAAGTCGTTTGAGAAAGCGACCGATGATCCCAAGATCATGTTCGTGTCGCACATCCTGCGCTATGGCCAAGCTCCGCACAGCGCCAACGTAGACACTGACCTGATCTACAGCGCCTACAGTGCTTCGGCCTTTGGCCGTCATGACGCACCGCGCCCAGAGGCCGCTTACGAAAGCGGCTGGGACGCGCTGGATGATCTGGAGCAACAGATCATCGCGGATACAAACGCGGCACGAGACCGGGGCCAGCCCTTTACCCACCTGATGTTTCTGTCGATGGGTTGGAACAACGATCAATTCGAAGCGCTTGAGCGCTACAATGCCCTCCGCCAGCATTCCATCCGCGCTGCCGAGGACGCAGGCAAGCCGTTCAACCCGCTGGTGATCGGGCTCACCTGGCCCTCGGTCTGGGGTGGTACATCGGTGCTTGATCTCGCCAACCGCGCGCTGCACATCGGCAGCTATACGGTCAAAGCGGTGGATGCCGATGAAATCGGCTATGGCATCGCCAATCACATGTTGAATGCGATGTTGCCGCGAATCGAAACTGCGACCGGGCTGCAAACGGTGGTGGTGGGCCATTCGATGGGCGCGCGGATTATGACGCGGGCCTATTACTCTGCCGACCTGCTGAACGCGCCGGTCAATCGCACCGGCCCGGCCCCGATCATGATTGGTCTGCAGGCCGCGTTCAGTGCGAACCGTTTTGCGGAGTCCTTTCGCCTGATCCCGCCCGTGCGATGGGTGGTGACGGGCGAAGGTGGTCCTTATCAGGATCACGATGCGCCCGGCGGATCGCTGGTGCTGACATGGGCCAAGGGGGACAAGGCCAATCCCATCGCACGCTTTGGCACCGGAGCGGCCCATGTCGGCGGCCGTGTGGGTGAGCGACGGCTGCGCAAGAACCCCGGATTGCGAGCCAAAGTCGAACCCTATGCCGTCCCCGGCCCGGACAGCGTTGGCCCGATCAACGTTTCCTGCGCCGCTGTGCGTGACAACGGCAAGGTGCTGTACATAGACGCCTCGCACATCATCGCATCACACGGCGACATCCGAAACCCGAAGGTAGGTGAGCTGGTCTGGACGCTGACCGATTGCCTCGCAGCGTAGCGGCTCAGGCTCGCAGCACCGCCCCCGGATTCATGATTCCAAGTGGATCGAGGGCGGCCTTGATGGCGCGCATCGCCGCCAGCTTTCCCGGGTCCGCGTAGCGCTCAAGGTCATCGACCTTGAGCCGTCCGATCCCGTGTTCGGCACTGACCGATCCGCCCATCTCGTGCACCAGATCGTGCAGCACCCGCTTGATCTGGGGTCGCTCGACCATGTGATCGGCACGGCTTTTTCCGGGCATGGGAAAAACGTTGTAATGCAGGTTGCCATCGCCCACGTGACCGAAACAGTTGATGCGGAAATCTCCAAGGCGCGCGATGCGCTTGCCCCCTTCCACGATGAAATCGGAAAGTGACCCCAGCGGCAGGGACATGTCATGCGAGGACACCGACCCGATCCGGCGGTTCGCCTCGGGAATGCTTTCGCGGATGGTCCAGAAATCGCTGCGCTGCGCTGCGCTTTGGGCGATCATGCCGTCGGCAACCAGACTGGCCTCGACCGCTTTTTCGAACAGCATTTCCAGCGCCTGTGCTGGGTCGATCCCCCCCGAAAGCCCGACCTCGATCAGTACGCACCACTCTGGCGTTTCGGGCCATGGATTTCGCACCTGCGGCATGGTTTCGGCCAGAAAATCAAAGCCCTGGCGGTGGATCAATTCGAACGCGCTGACACTCTCACCCACCTGATCGCGCGCCATGGAAAGCAGCGACAGGGCAGCGGCGGGCGAGTGGACCTGAAACAGCGCCGTGCCTTGTGCAGTAGGTCGCGCAAAGAGCTTCAGAGAGGCGGCGGTGATCACGCCCAGCGTCCCTTCGGAGCCGATCAGAAGGTGGCGCAGGTCATAGCCGGTGTTGTCTTTCCGCAAACGGCTGAGGCCATGATACACTTCGCCCGAGGGCAACACCGCCTCGACCCCCAGACACAAATCCCGCGCATTGCCATAGCGCAGCACGCCGGTTCCGCCCGCATTTGTCGCAAGGTTGCCGCCGATGCGCGCAGACCCTTGCGCAGCAAGCGACAGGGGGAACAGAAGGTTGGCCTGCTCTGCGGCATCCTGCACATCCGACAGGATCACGCCCGCCTCGGCCACCAGCACGTTTTCCTCCGCGTACACAGCGCGGATCTTTGTCATCCGATCCAGCGACAGGATCAGGGGCAGCGGACCGTCCGGGGCCAGTTGTCCACCGACCAACCCGGTGCCACCACCATAGGGAATGACGGGCACGCGCGCCTCGGCCGCCGCACGCACCAGGGCTGCGACCTCTTGCGTGCTGCGCGGACGGGCGACCAGTCCGGCGGTGCCGGCATAACGTCCGCGTGGCTCTTGCAGGTGACCTTCGTCAGCGCCAGCAAAGCGGTCTGCGGGCAATGTCGCGCGGAACGCGTCCGCGCGCTCGGGGGTCAGGGAATTCAGCATCGGGGCCTCTTTGGCAATCTTTGGGCATCTGTCACGAAAAGTGCGAGCGGGGCAATGCGCCCTATTCGTCCGCGACCTGCAGCCACTCGGGCCGCAACACCATGATCGTCGGGCGGCTTGGCAAACGGTCGAGTGAGACATCCAGCGCCGGGCCGCCAACCTCGACCACCTGAAACGTGTCCCGCATCCCGTCCAGAAACGTGTTGAGCGTGTAATCCCCGAACCAGTGCATCGGGATCACGATAGAGGATTTGAGCCGGTCGACGATGCGCATCATGGTTGCCAGATCGACGGTCATGCCTCCATCGACAGCGGCCATCACCACGTCTAGACGACCGATGGCCGCGTATTGTTCGTCGTTTGGTTCGTGGTGCAAGTGGCCAAGATGCCCAATGCACAGACCCGCCACCTCGAATACAAACACGGAATTACCGTTCTCCTCCACTCCCGAGAACTGCGAGCGGATGTCTGTTGACACATTGCGAACCAACACTTCGCCCAAGTCGACGCGGTGGTCGATGCCTTCGCCGAATTCACCCCATCCGGGCAGCACATGGGGGATGGCCGGGTCGGGAAAGGCGGTCCAGTGCGTGGTATGGGCGTGGTTCATGGTGACCACATCCGGGATCATCGGAGCAGAGCCGGTAAAGCCCGTGAAATCAGTGACCATGTTCAACCCGCCTGCGGTGCGGATCAGGAACGAGGCGTGGGCGATGTAGTGGATGCGCACCGTTTCGGGAGCAACATCGACGTTATAACTGGCGCGATGAACATAGGTCGCGCCGTCAATGTCCTGCGCCAAAGCGATGCAGTGACTGGGGGTGCGCGTCTGCTGGGCCAAAGCGGCCAGCGGCGTGAGCAAAAGAGCGAGGCAAAGGATGATCAGGCGCATCCTTCAGTTTTAGGGCGGGGAAAGACTTTTTCAAAAGTCCTGTAAAATTCTTTGCGCGAAATTTAGCCCGCGTCGGTCTTGCCACGCCGATCCATGCGAAGCGAAGCATAGAGAACATGTGTGCGCCAGCGCCCGTCGATCTGAAGATAGCTTTGTGCCACCCCTTCGTACTTGAACCCGCACGTCTCTAACAGCGCGCGCGAGGCGGCGTTTTCCGGCAGGCAGGCCGCTTCGATTCGGCTGAGGTCGAGGCGATTGAACGCATAATGCACCACTGACAGGATCGCCTCGCGCATGTAGCCTTGGCGGGCGTATTGCGCACCTGTCCAGTAGCCCAAAGTGCCCGCCTGCGCCGGTCCGCGCCGGATATTGTCGAGCGTGATCGCCCCCATCAGCGCCTCATCGCTACGCCGGAACAGAAACAGCGGGAGCGCCGTACCCGAGGATACTGACCGCTGCGCCCAATAGACCCGGTTGGTGAAGGCCTTGCGCGTCAGGTGGTCGTTCGCCCAGGTCGGCTCCCACGGTGTCAGGTGATCCATGCTCGCCGCACGCAGCGCCGTCCAGGGGCGAAAGTCGGAATGCGTCGGGGGCCGCAGCGACATACGCTCGGTCTCGATCTGCAATTTCCGTTTGGCAAGCAGCATCAGGCGGCGCGGCGCTCCTCTAGAGCGTCACGGCTGGGGGCCGAGTCCACCGGGCCATAGAGCGCCATGGCCATTGGTGCCCGGCTTGCCATCTGTTCGGCAAAATCGCGCACATCCCGCACGGTGATCGCGTCGATCAGCGCAACGCTTTCCTCAAGTGGGGGCACACGGTCCCAGATCTGGACCAGCCGCGCCAGACGCTCGGCCCGGTTGGACGGGCTTTCCAGCCCCATCAACAACCCGGCCTTCATCTGCGTGCGCGCGCGGTCAACCTCAACCTGGCTGATATCGCCCACGGCGCGCTTCATTTCGTCCACGGTAATGGTGGCAAGGTCCGCGACCTGATCGGCCGAAGTGCCCGCATAGATCGTCGTCATGCCCGTGTCGGCATAGGCACCAGCGGAGGCAAAGATGGTATAGCAAAGCCCCCGGTTCTCGCGGATTTCCTGGAATAGACGGGACGACATGCCGCCGCCCAGCACGCTGGCATAGACCTGCGCGGTATAGATCGCGTCATCGCGATATCCGGGCGATTCAAACGCCAGCGCGAAATGGGCCTGCTCCAGCGTCTTGGCATGACGCACCTCGCCCCCGGAAAAGCGGGCCGTGTCTGCGATCAGTTTGGGACGGGGCTGCATGTGTCCAAAGAACTCTTCAGCCATTCGCACGATGGCATCGTGATCGACAGCCCCTGCTGCCGACAGAATCATCTGTTCGGGGCCGTAGTGTTCGCCCACAAAACGCGCAAGGTCGGCGCGATCAAAGGACGACACACGCTCGGTCGGCCCCAAAATGGTCCGCCCAAGGGGCTGTTCGGGATAGGCCTGTTCCTGCAACCAGTCGAAAATCACGTCATCCGGCGTGTCCAGCGCCTGTCCGATTTCCTGCAGGATCACGCCGCGCTCCACCTCGATCTCGGCCTCGTCAAAGACGGGGTTCAGCAGAATGTCGGCCAGCACATCCAGCGCCAGCGGCACATCGTTTTCCAGAACGCGCACGTAATAGGCCGTCACCTCGCGGCTGGTATAGGCGTTGATATAGCCCCCCACATCCTCGATCGCTTCGGCGATCTGCAGGGCACTGCGCTTTTTCGTGCCCTTGAAGGCCATGTGTTCAAGAAAGTGCGCGATGCCGTTCTGTTCGGACGCCTCATGGCGTGCACCGGCCCCCACCCAGACCCCGATTGAAGCCGAGGCTAGGCTCGGCATATGTTCGGTCACGATGCGAAACCCGTTGGACAGGGTATGTGTTTGCGTGCTCAAATCGGTGCTCTCATGTCGCGCGGTGTTCCTTAATATGGGCCTTGAGTGCCTCAAGGTCGTTGGGCACACGGGTCAGCCGTTCCGGTCGGTCATACAGGTCTGACATGCGGGGGGGAAGAGGGGGATGCACACCTGTCGCAGCTTCGACCGCGTCCGGAAATTTTGCAGGATGGGCAGTGGCCAACGTGACCATGGGTGTGCCTGCCGCGATATGATCCGCAGCCACATGTACACCAACAGCGGAATGCGGGCACAACAGCTCGCCCGTCTCGGCCAGCGTCTGCCTGATGGCGGCACTTGTGTCCGCCTCGGACGCGCGCCCTGAGTCGTAGTGATCCTGCAGTGCCTGCATTGCGCCCTGGCTCACCTCGAACCCACCGGCCTTTAATTCGTCCATCAGTTTTGCCACGGCATTTCCATCGCGCCCATAGGCGTCAAACAGCGCGCGTTCAAAGTTGGAACTGACCTGAATGTCCATGGATGGGCTGATCGACGGGATCGTGTCGCCCTTGTGATAGCCCTGCCCGTGCAGGCAGCGGTGCAGGATGTCGTTCTGGTTCGTCGCCACCACCAGCCGGTCAATGGGCAGGCCCATGCGTTTGGCGATGTAGCCTGCAAAGATGTCCCCGAAATTGCCCGTGGGCACGGTGAAGCTGACCTTGCGCGTCGGTGCACCCAGACTTGCCGCTGAAGAGAAATAATAGACCACCTGCGCCAGCACCCGTGCCCAGTTGATCGAATTGACCCCGGCAAGACGCACGCCGTCGCGGAATTCGAAATCGTTGAACATGTCCTTGAGCCGCGCCTGGCAGTCGTCGAAATCCCCGTCCACGGCGAGCGCATGCACGTTGGCTTCGGTCGGTGTGGTCATCTGGCGGCGTTGCACTTCGCTGATGCGACCGTGGGGATAGAGGATGAACACATCGACGTTGTCGAGGCCCCGGAACGCCTCGATCGCCGCCGACCCGGTGTCACCCGAAGTCGCACCCACGATGGTCACCCGCTCGCCCCGCCGCGCAAGGGCAGTCTGGAACAGCTGGCCGATGAGCTGCATCGCGAAATCCTTGAACGCGAGGGTCGGCCCGTGGAAAAGCTCTAGCAGGAAGTGGCCCTGGTCGAGCTGCACCAACGGCGCGCGGGCCGCATGGCCGAACCCGGCATAGGCGCGATTGATGCAACCGCGAAACTCGGCATCCGTGAAGGTGTCGCCGACAAAAGGACGCATGACGGTATATGCGATCTCTTCATAGCTCTGCCCGCTCATGGCAGCGATGGTGTGCGCGTCGATCTGCGGGATGATTTCGGGCACGTACAATCCGCCATCGCGGGCGAGGCCGGTCAGCATCGTGTCTTCGAAGGTGAGCGTGGGCGCTTGGCCACGGGTCGAGATATAGCGCATGCGGCGTCAGCCTTTCTTGGCGCGGGTGCGCCACAGGAAGTAGGTGGTCATACCCAGCCAGATCGCGGTCAGCGAAAACCAGGTGATGGCGTATTGCAGGTGATCGTTCGGAATGCCAGCCGTGTCTACCGGCCAGGGCGTCACGCCTAGGTCCGTCTCCGGCGCATCCCTCAGCACGATCATCACGGGGTCGGTGCCAAGGGCGCTTGCCATGGCGGGCACGTCGCGCGCAAACCAGATGTTTCCTGGAAGGTCGGGTGCGGGGGTGAAGCCGTCGGCCTCTTGCGGGTTGTCGAGGTTGCCGGTGAGCGTAAACCGGATCTGTGATGCGGCCGCGACGTCCTGCGATTGGGGCTGCCAGCCGGTGTCGACAAGAACACGTTTGCCCGCAGACGTCTCGAACGGGCGGATGATGCGATAGACGGCCCCGGTCGTACGGCGTGAAGCCAGCATGCGGATGTGCCCTTCACCGAACTGCCCGGTGACTTCAACGGGGGCGTAGCGGCGATATTCAGGCTCCAGCGCCTCGGCCAACGGCACGGGGTCGGCGCCGATCTGCGCCTCGATCCCCGCGATCAGGTCCTGCTTCCAGCCCAGACGCTGCACCTGCCAGACGCCAAGGCCGATCAGGATGGCGGCGCCACCCAGACCGATGGCCAGAAAAAAGATAGTGCGGCCCATGCCACCCGGCCCCCAAAGAAAAGGCGCGCAAAGGATCATCCTTTGCGCGCCGGTGTTTTACAGCCTTCGACCGCGCCCGCAAGGCGCGATCAGATTCCCCAAAGGTAGACAGCAAAGAACAGGAACAGCCAGACCACGTCCACGAAGTGCCAGTACCACGCCGCCGCCTCGAACCCGACATGCTTTTCGGGCGTGAAGTGGCCGCGCATCGCGCGGATCAGGCAGACAGTCAGAAAGATGGTCCCGATCACCACGTGAAAGCCGTGAAAGCCCGTGGCCATGAAGAAGTTGGAATAGAACTTGTCGCCGCCGAATTCCCAGCCTTCGTGCAGGAGGTGGGCGTATTCATAGGCCTGCAGGCCGGTGAACGCGACGCCCAGTACGATGCCGATGGCCAGCCCGTTGATCAGGTCCTTGCGGTTATTTTCATGCACCAGCGCGTGGTGCGCCCATGTCACCGCACAACCAGACAGCAGCAGGATGAGCGTGTTGATCAGCGGCAGGTGCAGCGCATCAACAGGGTAGATTTCAGGCGGAATGTATTCGCTGCCCACATATTCGTTCATCGGATAAATCGCGTGTTTGAAGAACGACCAGAACCACGCGGCAAAGAACATCACCTCGGACATGATGAACAGGATGAAGCCATAGCGCAGGCCGATGCGCACCACTGGCGTGTGATCCCCCACACCGCTTTCGGTAACCACGTCCGACCACCAGCCGAACATGACATACAGAACACCGGTAAAGCCGATCAGGAACATCCACGGGCCTGTCAGCTCGATGGATTTGAACAGGATGGTCATGCCACCTGACATCCAGACCACGCCGCCGAACAGCATGGTAAAGCCTGCAAGCGCGCCCAATAGCGGCCAGGTCGATGGCGATAGGATGTGATAGTCGTGGTCTTTTGCGTGGGCCATGGGTGACGTCCCTTAGTTCAGGTTTGTATCGCTGTCCTGCGCGAGTTCGGCATAGCCGTCCGGCAGGTCAATTTGGTAAAATGTATAGCTGAGTGTGATCGAGTGCACGTATTTTGCATCGCGGTCGGTCACGATTTCCGGGTCCACGTAGAAAGTGACCGGCATCTGGACCCGCTCGCCCGGCGCCAGCACCTGCTCTTCAAAGCAGAAACAGTCGATTTTCGAGAAGAATCCGCCTGCTTCATAAGGGGCGACATTGTAGCTGGCCGAACCGGCGATGGGCCGGTCCGTGGGGTTGTAGGCCTCGTAAAAGGCCAGACCGGTCTCTCCAATACGCAATTCCATCTGGCGCACGACGGGCTTGAATTCCCACGGCATCGCACGGTCGAGCGACGCGTCAAAGCGGATCTTGATGGTCTGGTCGAGGATCTCGTCGCTTGCGACTTCGCTGACACCCGTGGTTCCGCCAAAGCCTGTGACCCGGCAGAACCAATCGTAAAACGGGACCGACGCCCATGCGAGTCCGCCCATGACAAGGACGAGGCCCACGGTTTGCGCCACGGTTTTTTGCGGCCCGGAGAGGTTCATCACTGCCCCTCCTCGATCCGGGGCATTTCGAAGTCGCCGCCCGTGATCTTGACGAAGGTCAGCGCCAGCACCAGAACGACAAAGCCCGCCAGCATCAGCCCGACGCCGACGTTGCGCCCCTTGCGGCGCTGGTGGATTTCATGTTCGGCCCGAATACTCATGCCCAGATCCCCCATGCAGTTGGCAGCAACGCCTCGATCAGGATCGCGCCGAAGTGCAGGAACAGGTACCACAGGGACAGGCGGAAGAACGCCTTTTCGACCTTGTAACCATCAGCCTCGGCCTGCGCCTCGTCCCGACGCCAGATGTCATAGGCCCCCTTGAGGAAAAGCGCGTTCAGCACAACTGCTGTGGCCAGATACACCGGCCCACCAATGGCGGTGAAGGCTGTGCCGACGGCAAGGACGACCAGCGGAATGGTATAGGCCAGGATGTGTTTGCGCGTCGATGTGCGCCCGTGCGTCACGGTCAGCATCGGCACGCCCGCATCGTCGTAATCCGACTTCATGAACAAGGCCAGCGCCCAGAAATGGGGCGGCGTCCACATGAAGATCAGGGCAAACATCAGCCACGGTTCGATGCCCATGGACCCGGTCGCGATGACCCAACCGATGACGGGTGGAAAAGCACCGGCAGCGCCACCGATCACGATGTTCTGAGGTGTCAGCCGTTTCAGCCACATCGAATAGATAACGAGGTAGAAGAAGATGGTGAAGGCGAGCAGGAAGGCAGCCAGCAGGTTCGCGCTGAGCGCAAGCATCATCACGGATAGGCCGGACAGAGCAAAGCCAAGCACTTTGGCCTCGTCCGGGGTGACCTTGCCTGCGGGGATGGGACGCTTGGCCGTACGGCGCATGATGCCGTCGATATCTGCATCCCACCACATGTTCAGCGCGCCCGATGCCCCCGCCCCGATGGCCACGAACAGGATCGAGGCAAAGGCGATGACGGGATGTACGGCCACGGGTGCCGCCAACAGGCCGACAACAGCCGTGAACACGACCAACTGCATGACACGCGGCTTCATCAGGGCGAAATAGTCGCCCAGAGAAGCCTCCGCCTCGTGCGATTGGTTCTGAAAACTCACGTCGGTCATGTGTGCCCTTGGCTGGTTTGGGTGCAAGGCGGACTTATGTCCGCCTTAACAGATTCAGTTAGACGCAACGGTCAACGTTTTGGGTGTGCCTGCAAATTCCTGCTTGGCGTCGGCCAGCCAAGCGGCATAGGCCTCTTCGCTTACAACCTTGACCGTGATCGGCATGTAGGCGTGGGCGATCCCACACAGTTCGGAACACTGGCCGAAATAAATGCCCTCCTTCTCCGCCTCGAACCACAACTCGGCCAGACGGCCAGGGACGGCATCCTGTTTCACGCCAAAGGCGGGCACGGTCCAGGCGTGGATCACGTCCGCACCTGTCACCTGCACCACAACGGTTTTATTGACGGGGATCACAACCGCATTATCGGTGGCGAGCAGAAAGTCCTCGCGCGCATAGCCTGCGTCGACCAGCGCCGCTTCGGTATCCGGCGTCAGCGAATTGTCGCCGCCCGTCGCAGGTGCGCCGATCATGTAGGCGTCGAATGCAAACCCTTCATCCACGTATTCATAACCCCAGAACCATTGGTAGCCCGTGGCCTTGATGGTGATATCCGCCTCGGGGATTTCCTGTTGATGGAACAGGGTCGGCAGGGAAAATGCGCCGATGAACACGAGGATCACGATCGGAATGATCGTCCACGCGATTTCGATCGGGGTGTGGTGAGTAAAGCCGGCAGGTTCTGGGTTGCGTTTGCGGTTGTAGCGCACGACGACCCAAGCCAGCAGCAGCGTCACAAACAGCGTGATCGCAGTGATGATGATCAGAATCATTCCGTCCAGCCATTGCAGGCGGCGCGCCACTTCTGTTGCGGCGGGCTGAAAGCCCATGGCACCGTCAACGGGGCGCCCGATCACTTCGAGGCCTTCTTGAGCCCATGCCGGGATAGCTGCAAGGGCTGAGGTCGCGCCCGTTATCGAGAAAAGCTTTTTCATGTGTCGTCCTGATCTTGTTGGATCATTGATCTGCTGGCGGAGTGCATTGCGCGACCCCCGTTGTATTGTCGAAGCTTACAATCATATCTTGGGCACAAGATAAAGACATAAGGGGCGCGTCAAACGGACGCTTCAAGCGCATGTCGCCGCCCCCAACCCGTTTAGGAGCCCGCCATGACCGACGCCCCCTTCGCCCCGCTGGACAATGCGGTTGACCGCGATATCGCGCTTGATGTGCTGCGGGCAGCCACAGCGGGGGCCGACGATGGTGAGCTGTTTTTCGAACAGCGCCGGTCGGAGGCGCTGGTTTACGACGACGGACGCCTCAAGACCGCGAGTTATGATGCGGCACAAGGATTCGGCCTGCGCGCGGTGCGTGGCGAGGTGGCGGGTTATGCCCACTCGACCGAGATTTCCGAGGCCGCTTTGCGCCGCGCCGCCGAAACCGCCCGTCTTGCAGTTGGCGACGGTGGCGGGACCATGGCAGATGGCCCACAGGCCACAAACCGTCACCTTTATGCTGCGGACGATCCCATCGCCGGGGCTACGTTCCCGGTCAAGCTGGAGACATTGAAAGAGGTGGACGCCTTTCTGCGCGATCTCGATTCGCGGGTCGTTCAGGTCTCGGCCTCTCTGGCGGCGTCACTGCAGCAGATCGAAATCCTGCGCGCGGATGGCCATTCGGTGCGCGATGTGCGCCCCATGAGCCGCCTTAACATATCGGTCATCGTGGAACAGAATGGGCGGCGCGAAAGCGGCAGCGCGGGCGGTGGTGGTCGGGTCGGGCTGGACGGCCTGATCGACCGCGCGGATTGGCAGGCCAAGGCGCGCGAGGCGCTGCGCGTGGCCGTTGTTAACCTTGATGCGGTCCCTGCCCCTGCGGGTGTCATGGACGTGGTTTTGGGACCGGGTTGGCCCGGCATCCTGCTGCACGAGGCGATCGGTCACGGGCTTGAAGGGGACTTCAACCGCAAGGGGTCCTCGGCCTTTGCCGGGCTCATGGGACAACAGATCGCAGCGCGCGGCGTGACGGTTCTGGACGATGGCACCATCCCCGACCGGCGCGGCTCGATCACCGTGGATGACGAAGGCACGCCTAGCGCGAGGAATGTCTTGATCGAGGATGGCGTGCTTGTCGGCTATATGCAGGATCGCCAGAATGCCCGCCTGATGGGGGTCAGGGCCACCGGCAACGGGCGGCGCCAAAGTTATGCCCACACGCCGATGCCGCGCATGACCAACACCTATATGCTGGGCGGCGACGTGGCACCGGGTGACATCGTGGCGGACCTGCGGGATGGCATCTATGCGGTGGGTTTCGGCGGCGGGCAGGTCGATATCACCAACGGCAAGTTCGTGTTTTCCTGTACCGAGGCCTATCGGGTCAAGGACGGCAAGGTCGGGGACCCGGTCAAGGGCGCGACCCTGATCGGGGACGGTGCCACGGCCCTGAAACAAATCCGGGCTATCGGCAATGATATGGCACTTGATCCGGGCATGGGCAATTGCGGAAAGGCGGGCCAGTGGGTGCCCGTTGGGGTCGGCCAGCCGACGCTGATGATCGGCGGGCTCACGGTGGGCGGATCGGCGTCCTGAGCGCTCCTGTCGCAAAGGGACCTGTATAATGCAACAGGACCCTTTCGCAAAAGCGCTGCGCAAACTCATCAAGGGCACCGGCGGGACCAGCAAGCAAGATACGCTGGTTTGCCATGTCGGCGCGCATGTGCTTGGCGTCCATCCAAGCCGATTGGTGACGGGTGCCGTCGCATTCCATGCCAAACCGGTCGCGTGGGACCACCTGATGTGGTCAATCCTCCAGATCAATGGCAACGAGGCGTTGCCGATTACCTTTCACTACACCGGCGCATTTGTTTGTGCGACGCCCGCACTGGACCGTCAAACCTTGCGGCGGGAGCCACTTGAACCGGAGGATGCAGCACGTATGATTGCCTTTGGCGACAGGTGCCGGGCGAACCGCCCCCTTTGGCAAGATCACGATCTGGAAGCCGTAATCGCGTCTCAGGACCCAAGTCGCGCCTAGGCCTACCACCAGTCACGTGTTGTGGCGTGCATCCATGCGGGCGACACGAAACAAGCCCGTGCCATATGCGCGGCGGCCAACGCCGGCCAACTGGACCTGAGGGGAGGCTTCATGTCTTGCGATTACCTGTCGCTCACGGACGCCAATGGCGGGCGCCTCTCGCTCAGCTTTTTCGAATTGGCGTTGCTTTGGATGGATCGGTAGCAACCGCGTCGCAGATGGCCTTGGGCGTTCGGGCGATGAACCTGCGCAAGCCAAGGTGCGGATTCGCAGGTCGAGTCACTGACCGCCTTCAAGGTAGGTGTGAAAAACTGCCCGCCCCTCGCCATTACGGGGGAGGGGCGGGCTGGCGAGCTTGTTTGTTGGATGTTTTTTTCACCTGAAAGATTGGTCAAAAAGCCCTTGGAAATCAAAGAACAACCGGTTTTCCATTGTTTGCTCGGATTGTGTTCATGCGTTGTTAACCTTGCCGAATCTATAACAGATCAAGCAACGGACGGAGCCACGGATGACTGAAAAGGATACCCATCCTTCTTCCACTCACCCCCCACTCCCACCCACCTCGGAAGATGACCGGTTTTCGTGTCTTCGTCTGTTGCGCTCTCGCCGGGTCGGCATTGCGACGTACCAACGTCTGCTGATTGAACACGGCACCGCGCAAAACGCGCTGGCCGCGCTACCAGAGGTAGCGCGCGCCGCCGGCGTTTCGGGGTATGAGGTTTGTCCCGAAGGAGTCATTCACGCGGAACTCAAAGCGGGTCGCCTGGCCGGTGCGCGCCTTGTAGCGCAGGGGACGACTGGATATCCAGACCCCCTGATGGACCTGCGCGATGCGCCGCCCTTCCTGTGGGTGATCGGTGATGCGACCCTGCTGCAAAGACCGGCCATCGCCCTTGTCGGTGCGCGCAATGCCTCGTCTCTGGGCACCCGCATGGCACGGGGCCTGGCCCGTGACCTTGGCGCTGCTGGCTATGTGATCGTTTCGGGCCTTGCGCGCGGGATTGATGCAGCGGCGCATCTGGCCGCTCTCGACACCGGTACCATTGCGGTGCAGGCGGGCGGAGTCGACACAATATATCCTGCCGAAAACGCAGAATTGGCGCTGAACATCGCCAATCAGGGTGCGCGCATCAGCGAACAACCCATGGGTCTGCAACCCATGGCGCGCCATTTTCCAGCGCGCAATCGCCTGATTTCGGGCCTTGCGCAGGCCACGGTGGTGGTCGAGGCGGCGGCGAAGTCCGGCAGCCTGATAACCGCGCGCGATGCACTTGATCTTGGGCGAGATGTGCTTGCAGTGCCGGGGCACCCGATGGACGCGCGCGCCTCGGGCTGCAACATGCTGATCCGGGACGGCGCCGTTCTGGTGCGCGACGCGGCGGACGTGCTTGAGGCGCTGGCCCCCATTGCACCGCGGGCACCGGAACTGCCGCTGGACGCCACTGCAAACCCGCCGCGCGACAAACGCACATTGCGCGAGACGTCGGATCTGCACAGCCAGATCCTGTCGCGCCTCGGCCCCTCGCCACTGGCCGAGGATCAACTGATCCGCGACCTTGGCGCGCCCTCTGCCTCGGTCGCCCCCGTGCTGGTGGAACTGGAACTGGACGGCACCATCGACCGTGCCCCCGGCGGCTTGCTGACCCGCGCCAGCTAGACGCACCCTGTCAGGGTCCGTTGACATTCTTTCCTTGCACCCCACATGTTGCGCGGCCATAGAGCACCGAGTTTTTCCGTCAGAGGTTGATCCGTTTAATGCCCGTCGTCGTTGTCGAATCCCCAGCCAAAGCCAAGACAATCAACAAATATCTGGGTGACAACTATACCGTTCTGGCGAGCTACGGTCACGTCCGCGACCTGCCTCCAAAGGATGGATCGGTCGACCCCGAGAACGGATTCGAAATGCTCTGGGAGATCGCCAGCGACAGCAAGAAGCACATGAAAGCGATCGCCGACGCGCTGAAAGTGGACAACGAACTGATCCTTGCCACTGACCCCGACCGCGAAGGCGAGGCGATCAGCTGGCACCTGCAAGAGGCGCTGACCCTGCGCAAGTCGATCAAGAAGGACACGCCCGTGAGCCGCGTGACCTTTAACGCCATTACCAAGTCGGCCGTAGACGAGGCGATGAAAAACGCGCGTCAGGTCGACATGCCGCTGGTCGAGGCGTATCTGGCCCGCCGCGCCCTCGACTATCTGGTCGGCTTCAACCTGTCGCCCGTCCTTTGGCGCAAACTGCCCGGGGCCAAATCCGCCGGTCGTGTGCAGTCCGTGTGCCTGCGCATCCTGACCGAGCGCGAGATGGAGATCGAGGCGTTTCGCAACCGCGAATACTGGAGCGTCAAGGCCGTCCTCGCCTCTCCTCGCGGTCAGGAATACGAGGCGCGCCTTGTCAGCCTTGCAGGCAAAAAGCTGGAGCGCTTCGATCTGGAAAACCAGACCCAGGCCGAAATGGCGCAAACCGCCATCACCAGCCGCGATCTGAAGATCCAGTCAGTCGAGGCGAAACCCGCCTCCCGCAACCCCTCTGCCCCCTTCATGACCTCGACCCTGCAACAAGAGGCATCCCGCAAGTTCGGCATGGGTGCGCGCGCAGCGATGAGCACGGCGCAGCGGCTTTATGAGGCCGGATACATCACCTACATGCGCACCGACGGCATCGATATGGCCCCCGAGGCCGTGACCGCCGCGCGCGACGCGATCACCGAGTTTTACGGCAAGGAATACGTCCCCGATAAGCCGCGCATCTACAAGAACAAGGCCAAGAACGCGCAAGAGGCCCACGAATGCGTCCGCCCCACCGACATGACCGTCAAGCCCGACGATCTGCCGGTCAGCGACGCCGACCAGCGCAAGCTGTATGATCTGATCTGGAAGCGCACGCTGGCAAGCCAGATGGAAGGCGCGCGGTTGGAGCGCACCACGGTCGAAATCGGCAGTGACGATGGGCAGGTCGGGTTGCGCGCTACCGGGCAAGTGATCCTGTTCGACGGCTTCCTCAAGGTCTACGAGGAAGGACGCGATGACGAGGTGGTCGATGACGACGACAAGCGCCTGCCGCAACTGTCGCAAGGCGAAAAGGCGGACAAGCGCAGCGTCACACCCGAACAGCATTTCACCCAGCCCCCGCCCCGCTATACCGAGGCAACACTGGTCAAGCGAATGGAGGAGTTGGGGATTGGTCGCCCGTCGACCTATGCCAGCATCGTCACCACGATCCAGGACCGCGGATATGTCCGCAAGGACCGCAACCGTCTGATCCCAGAGGACAAGGGGCGCTTGGTGATCGCCTTTCTTGAAAACTATTTTCGTCAGTATGTCGGCTATGATTTCACCGCCGATCTTGAGGAACAGCTGGACGATGTCAGCGCCGGCGATCGTGACTACAAAGACGTGCTGGGCCGGTTCTGGAAAGACTTCTCTGCCGCGATTGCCGAGACGTCCGAGTTGCGCATCACCGAGGTCTTGGAAAAGATCAACGAAGTACTTGAACCGCACCTGTTCCCGCCTACCGAAGATGGCAGCGATCCTCGCCTGTGTCCGAATTGCGGACTTGGGCGCTTGTCCATGCGGACGGCGCGGTCGGGCGGGGCCTTCATCGGCTGCTCGAACTACCCCGAATGCCGCTATACACGCCCGTTCGGCCCGCCGGATCCGGAGGCCGAAGCCAGCGCCATTCCCCCCGATGGCAAGCTGCTTGGTGTCGATCAGGGCGACGAAATCCGCGTCTTCAAGGGCCGTTTTGGCCCGTACGTGCAGCGTGGTGAAGTCACAGAAGAGAACAAGAAGCCCCCGCGCCAGTCGATCCCCAAGGATTGGCCGCCAGAGGAGCTTGAGCTTGAGCGCGCCGTGATGCTGCTGTCCCTGCCGCGCGAAATCGGACCGCACCCCGAGGACGGCGTCATGGTATGGGCCAATATCGGTCGCTACGGGCCATATATCAAACACGCCGAAAGCACGTCGGATCGCGGTGGCACCAATGCCAACCTCGAAAGCATCGACGAAGTCTGGACCGTGGGCATGAACCGCGCCGTGCAACTGCTGGCCGAAAAGCTGGCCAGTCGGGGCGGGCGCGGGGCGGCGGCCAAGCCGCTGCACGAGTTGGGCGAACACCCTGCCGAGGGTGGTCCTGTGTCGGTGATGAAAGGCAAGTACGGTCCTTACGTCAAATGGGGCAAGGTCAATGCAACCATCCCCAAAGGGACAGAGCCCGAGGCGGTGACCATGGACATGGCCGTCGCCCTGATCACCGAAAAGGCCCCCGCGAAAAAGAAGGCCACGAGCAAGAAACCTGCGGCCAAGAAAAAGCCAGCCGCGAAAAAGGCGTCCTGAAGGCACCGCATTACAAAAAAATATCGCGGTATACCGCCGCACACATCCTGTGCGCGTTGACTTTGTTGCGCCCTGCCGTCAGATATTTTAACGACAGCATCAGCCCGGCAAGGGGCGGCGCGGGGGGCACATTATGAAAAAAATCTATGACTCGGCGGCTGACGCCCTTGAGGGGGTTCTGTTTGACGGCATGTTCATCGCGGCTGGCGGCTTTGGCCTGTGTGGCATCCCCGAACTGTTGCTGGATGCGATCAAAGACGCCGGGACCAAGGATTTGACGTTTGCCTCCAACAATGCGGGCGTGGATGATTTCGGCATCGGCATCCTGTTGCAGACGCGGCAGGTCAAAAAGATGATCAGCTCTTATGTGGGTGAAAACGCCGAATTCATGCGCCAGTATCTGTCCGGCGAGCTGGAACTGGAATTCAACCCCCAAGGCACGCTGGCAGAGCGGATGCGCTCGGGCGGCTGTGGCATCCCAGGCTTTTACACCA
>CAYGPT010000006.1:0-81961 GCA_964351755.1 uncultured Rhodobacterales bacterium
AGATACTCACAATGGCCATGAAAATTCGTCTCGCCCGCGGCGGCTCCAAGAAGCGCCCCTTCTACCGCATCGTCGCCGCCGACAGCCGCATGCCCCGCGACGGGCGCTACATCGAGAAACTGGGCACCTATAACCCGCTTCTCGCCAAGGATAGCGAAGACCGCGTGAAGATGGACGTCGAGCGGATCCAGTACTGGCTCGGCCAGGGTGCCCAGCCCACCGACCGTATCGCACGCATGCTCGAAGCAGCAGACGTTCTGCCCAAGAAAGACCGCGCCAACCTGAAAAAAGGCGAGCCCGGCAAGAAAGCCAAGGAACGCGCCGAAGAAAAAGCCGCCAAGGCCGCCGCCGCCGCCGAAGCCGCCAACGCCCCGGCCGAGGAAGCCCCCGCCGAGGCCCCCGCAGAAGAAGAAGCCGCAGCCGAGTAATCGGACGTACCATTCAACGGCAAATGCCCGCCCCGATGCAACTCGGGGCGGGCATCTTTTTTCGGGAAAGCTGTTTCAGTACAGGGACTTGACGAAAGTTACCTTGTCCTCTCCAGCCCCGAAGAAATCCGGGATCGTGGCGACGTGCCTGTATCCGCGCGCGGCATAGAACCGTCGTGCCCGCGCCTGATCAGGCAATTGCGTTGTGTCGATCACGACCAGCCGCGCGCCCTCAAGTGCCCGTTCCATCGCTGCTATCAACGCGGTCCCCGCTCCTTTCCCGTGTCGATCGGGCGCGACGGCAATGGCGCGCAGGTTCCACGTGTTGTCGGTCATCGCTTCGGGCTGCGCCATGGCAAAGCCCACCGGCCGGTCCTGCGATACAACAACGCGCCAAAGGTCCTGCGACCGCCCGGCAAGGGCCGGGGCGGCCATATCCGCCAGCAAGGCACCGGGAAACAGGGTTTCGTCCGCGATCGCGGCAAGTTCGGCTATGTCGGTCGCGCGCAGTCCGCGCGTTTCGAATTGGTCTGGCATTGGCCATCCTCTTGATCTTTTGTCTGAATTTTTGGTCTGGGCACAATGAAGGCAGCGGCTGATCGCAGCCGCTCGTGCCATGCTGTGCTGGCCCGCAAAGGGACCCTGTGGGCCGAGGCCCGGATTATACCGACATAAAATCTCCATCCCGCACGCGGTAGCGCGGGTGCAATCACCTTAACCACCAGGGGACATCGCGCAAGCCCGCACTGGACAACATGGACCATGCTGGCCCAAATGCAGCCATTGCGAAAACCACAGAAAGGCACCCATGTTCGGCCTGATCCGCACCACGATCCTTGTCCTCATCGCCTTTACCGCGGGCCTGTTGTACGAACGTGGAAACTTGGCCGATGCCTGCGACGGCGCAGGCGGGAAAATGCATGACGGGATATGCTGGAATGAGTGACGATCTGATCTGTGTCGGTGCCATCAGCGGCTCCTATGGCGTCTCTGGCGAGGTGCGCGTCAAATCTTTCTGCGCCCAGCCCGACGATATCGAAACCTACAGTCCGCTCACGACCGGGGACGGCCAGCGCAGCTTTGCCCTTGCCCTGATCCGCCCCATGAAGAACGGCTTCGTCGCCCGCATCGCCGAAGTGGCGACCAAGGAACAGGCCGACGCCCTGAAAGGAACGCAGCTTTTTGCGAGGCGCGACCAGTTGCCAAGCCTGCCGGACGACGAATTCTACTACTCCGATCTGACCGGGCTTGACGTGTTCGACACGGGCGGCGCGGTTCTGGGGCAGGTGAAATCCGTGCAGAACCACGGCGCAGGCGACCTGCTTGAGGTGCAAATGCCCGAAAGTTCCGTCACCGTCCTTGTCCCCTTCACCAAGGCCATCGTGCCCACTGTCGATCTGGGCGCGCGCCGCATCGTCGCCGACCCGCCCGAGGGTCTGTTCTAGGCCATGGTCAAGCGGTTGGTTGTCCACGCGGGTTTTCACAAGACTGGCACGACCACGATCCAGAAGACGCTGGCCGCCCATAGAAAGCTGCTGCGCCCGCATATGAATATCATGCTGCGCTCGGGCATGGTGGCCTTGTGCGAGGCTGCACGCGCCTGGTCGGTCAGCCACTCCGCACTTGACCTTGGCCTTGTCAGATACGAAGCGGCCCTGCTGGCCGAGCGGTGGGATCAGGACACGGTTCTTTTGTCCTCCGAGGATCTGTCCGGCCACATGCCGGGCCGTCGTGGTCTGGTGGATTATTCCGCCGCCCCCACCTTGGCCGCCGCCATGGTAAACGCATGGCAGGCGGCCCGCCCCGGCATGGCCATAACTTTGGTCTATACCACACGCGCGCCAGAACCTTGGCTGGCCAGTTGCCACGTCCAGCACCTGCGCGCTGCGCGCATGACCATGGACGCAGCGACATATGCTGCAACCTATGCGCCTTCTGCCGATTTGAACGCGATCATCGGGCAGGTGCGCACGCAGGTCCCTGAGTGCACCGTCGAGACCTTGCAGCTTGAGGCACATGCCAGCAACCTGATCGACCCTGTACTGCGGCTTTGCGACCTGCGCGACGCCATCCGCAGTGCAATCGCTCCGCTGCCACCCGCCAACACCGCGCCGGAACCCGACAGGGTCGCCGCCATGCTGGACCTCAACCGCTCGACCCTGTGTGATGCCGACTGGCGCAGCGCGAAAAAATCGCTGTTGGAGCGGTGGCGCTGATGCCTCGCCGTATCGTGATCCATGCCGGGTTTCACAAGACGGGTACATCCACTGTCCAGCAGTTTCTGCGCAAGAACCGCAAAGTTCTGATGCCCTTCCTTGCCATACGGCTCAAAGCGCAGATGGAGGGCCTGCTGCATGCCACACGCGGCTATTCCACGTGGCGTGATCCATTGACACTGGCCAAGGTGGCGCGAAGGTTCGATGTGCTATTTGCAGAATTGCCCGGCATGCCCCGCCGTACCCTTGTGCTGTCGGCAGAAGAATTCTCAGGGCACATGCCCGGGCGCGGAGAATTGGCCGACTATAGCGCGGCCCCTGATTTGGCACAGGTCTACTGTGATGTCATTTCTGCCCGTTTTCCAGACGCCGAGATCGCATTTTACTTTACCACCAGAGCGCCAGAGAGTTGGCTTGAAAGCGCGTATTGGGAGCATGTGAAATCCTCCTCAATGACGCTGGACTTGGTGGACTATGCCGCCCGTTATGACCGCAGCGCCAATCTAGAACAGATTGTCGAAGCTGTGCGTGCCGCGCAACCCAATCCAGTTCACAGCGTACCTATTGAAGACGGTGACACGATCACACCCCTTCTGGACTTGTGCGATGTGCCCGACGCGCTGCGCGTTGACCTGGTCCGGACCCCACCGGTCAACACGCGCCTGCCCAAGAACGTTCTGCTTGAACTTTTGGCTGCAAACCGCGCATACGCGGACCGGGCCGATCGCAAAGCCGCCAAACGGGATATCCTAGACCGAATGCAACAGTCATGAGCGCACCGATGAAAAGCCACGGACGCAAGGCGATCCGGCCAAGCCACAAACCGACCTCGCTGATGGACGAGACCCCGGACCTTGTCGGCGTCTGGCAGGCCCGCATCGTCACGCTGTTTCCCGAAACGTTTCCCGGTGTGCTTGGGGCGTCGCTGCTGGGCAAAGCGCTGCAGGACGGGAAATGGCAACTTCACACCCACGAACTGCGCGCCCACGGTATCGGAAAGCACCGAAACGTCGACGACACGCCAGCCGGAGGCGGGGCAGGCATGGTGCTGCGCGCCGATGTGGTCAGCGCTGCATTGGAAGAGGCGCAGGCCCACGCACGCGGACGCTGGCCGATCCTCTACATGTCCCCCCGCGGGCGGCCTTTCGATCAGGCGATGGCGCGCGACCTCGCGCGCTGTGACGGCGTGACCATGCTGTGTGGACGATTCGAGGGTGTAGACGAACGAGTGCTGGAACATTGGGGCGTGACCGAAGTCTCCTTGGGCGATTTCGTGATGACTGGCGGCGAAATCGCCGCACAGGCCATGCTGGATGCCACCGTACGCCTGCTGCCCGGCGTTCTGGGCAACGCGGAAAGCGCGGTAGAGGAAAGCCATGCGGCAGGCCTGCTCGAACACCCGCAATACACCAAGCCCGCGACGTGGGAAGGGCGCACAATTCCCGACGTGTTGATGTCGGGCAACCACGGCAAGATCGCGGAATGGCGGCGCGAGACGTCTGAGAAACTGACGCAGGCACGACGCCCGGATTTGTGGGCGAAACAGCAAAACAAGGAATAGTTGGACTGATAGGTTTCCTCAAATTTGCCACATTGGTCCTGTACCTTCGGTTTCTGAAACTGGGGGGCCACATGAACGATCAGACCATGCCAATGCAATATGCACCGTCTCGCGTAGGACTCTTGGGATTTGGCCTTGGGGCATTGGCACTGATCGTTGTGCTTGTGGCGTTTGTTGGCGGTCCATTTGCCCCGCAACATGCCGTCGGAGTAACACTGGGCGACATCGCCGCCGAGGCGGGCAAGGCCACTTTGCGCAACTGGTTCGGTATGGAACAGCCCGCACCTCAAGCTGCGGCATGGACCATCGACCGCACGCTTTGGTTGGCAGGCGTCGTACTTGGCGCCATTGCCATCCTGTGCGGCGCCATCGCCTTGCTTCGGCGCGAGCGGCGCGATCTTGCGATCTGGGCAGTGGGCTTGGGTATCAGCGCGGTGGCGGTACAATTCGTGGCCACCGCAATAATGTTGATCATCGGCGCACTGATCCTGTGTGCACTGATCTATGCGCTGGGCGATTTCCTGAGTATTTTTGGCTGATTGGCCCGACACGATCTCTCTTGATCGCCTGAACCTTCCCGCCTATACACCGCGCATTCCGACTCGGGTTTTTCCTGACCGGAGCCTTTTGACGTGGTGCCTTCTTCGGCACTGACCATCGCCAAAAGGGACACGAGACAAGAAAATGACGATTTGACCTCTGGCGGGCGCCACGGCGGACCCGGTGAAGACCAAGAGCTCTCAAAACGCGCAACACACCTTCGCGGGAAAACCGCGAGCCATATAGGAGTTACGTCAATGGACGTGATCGCACAGATCGAGGCGGAGCAAATCGCCGCCCTGGGGAAAGACATCCCCGATTTCAAGGCCGGGGATACCATCCGCGTCGGCTTTAAAGTGACCGAAGGCACCCGTACCCGGGTCCAGAACTACGAAGGCGTATGCATCGCGCGCAACAACGGCCACGGCATCGCCGGTTCGTTCACAGTGCGCAAGATTTCCTTCGGCGAGGGCGTGGAACGCGTATTCCCCCTCTTTTCGACGAACATCGACAGCATCACCGTGGTCCGCCGCGGTCGCGTGCGTCGCGCCAAGCTTTACTATCTGCGTTCGCGCCGCGGTAAGTCCGCGCGGATCTCGGAAGTGTCCAACTACAAACCTAAAGCCGAAGGAGCAGAGGCATGAAGGCCGATACGCATCCCGACTACCACATGATCGACGTCAAGATGACAGACGGCACCGTGGTGCAGATGAAATCGACATGGGGCAAGGAGGGCGACCAACTCTCGCTCGACATCGACCCTTCGGTTCACCCGGCCTGGACCGGCGGCTCCTCCCGTCTGATGGACACCGGCGGCCGCGTGTCCAAATTCAAGAACAAATACGCAGGTCTCACGCTCTAAGCGAAACGACCCGAACACGATCAAAGGCCGCTCCATCAGGGGCGGCCTTTTTCGTTCTGAGGGCGCGATAGCAGGGTCGTCCTAAGGGCGTTATTCGACACCGTTTGTTAGTATGTAGTGCGGTACATGGTCTTGCAGTTTGCACAAAACACAGGACAGACCATGCTATCCTCTGCTCAAGTCGAATTGATCCGAAATTCCGCCGAGTGTCTGAGCCAGGCAAATGTCGCGGCGACGAATGCCTTTTACTCAAATCTGTTCAAAGTCGCCCCCGGCGTACGTCCACTGTTCCCGGAGGACATGTTCGAACAAAGCGAAAAGCTTTGGAACACGATCGTCAAGGTCGTCGAAAGCGCACACGATCTGACCCAGATCGAAGCGGACCTCAAGGCGCTTGGCGCACGGCACGTCAGCTACGGGGCAGAGCCTGCACATTATGCCGTGGTAACGGACGTATTGATCCAGACGATGGCGACTTTGATGAACGATCGGTGGACGGAAGAAACCCGGAATACATGGAAGGCCGCGCTGGAAGAGGTCTGCACGCTCATGCTAGAAGGCGCAGGAAACCGTGCAGCTTGAAATGCCGAAGATAGAAAGAGGCTTCAGGCACGCCACGCGGGCCGCTCTTTCCAGTTTGGTTCAGGAGGCGGGCGCGCTTCAGACCGCCAGCCACAATTTTGCATTGCTAAGCCTTGCAACCAGTATTCTGGCCAGCGGAACCATCTCCAGCCATCACCACATCCGCCAAGCGTTGCAGGATTTTCTGGCGGCCCGGTCAAGGTTGCGGAACTGCGATTCGGACCTGTTGAGCGAGTGTGACCCCGAACTGTCCGGGATAATGACCCGCGCCTTCACGCGCGAAGTCGAAGACATTTACAGATGTTTTGAATCCATGGCGCGGGATCTGTGCAATCTATTTGCGCGTGGCTTGTCCCCGACCAAGGCAGAGCTGTCCGAGCTTGTCGGGTTCGTGTCACACCAGTTGCAGGAGGCGAACAAGTCCATCGCGAGCGCAGCCAAGCTCGTCGCCGATACCGCCCGGACCGATGCTGAAAAGCTTGCCGTCACCGACCTGCTGACAGGTTTGCCGAACCGACGCGCTTTGCAGGACATCCTGCATCAGTTGTCCGTGGCCGGATCGCCTGCGCATTCGGTCGCGATCATGCATATCGATCTGGATAACTTCAAGAAAATCAATGACTCGCTTGGCCACGCTGCCGGGGATGCCGCTTTGAAGCACGCAGCCAGGGCCATGGTCTCTCACATGAACGAACTCGATTTTATGGCCCGGTCAGGAGGGGACGAGTTCGCGGTCGTCCTCTTTGGTCAACACGACGAAGCTGCGCTGGCAGACCGGGCAAAAGCTTTGATCGACAGCATTTCGGTCCCGTTCCTGCACGATGACAAGAAAATCTGTGTCGCGGCCAGTATCGGAATTGCAACCAGTTCCAACTCAAAAGACGTCACGCTCGACCGGTGCATGATCAATGCCGATCTCGCGCTTTACACTGCAAAACATGCAGGTCGCGGGACATACCATTTCTTTACGCCATATCTGCAAACGCAGAGTCAACAGAAGGAAGACCTGCACGCCCAGATCCTGCAAGGCCTTGAAACACAGCAGTTCGAGCCGTTCTTCCAACCGCAGGTCGAGGGGCGGACGGGCAAGCTGGTCGGACTCGAGGCGCTTGTGCGCTGGCATCACCCGACACGCGGTCTTCTGGTTCCCTTTCACTTTCTGGACGCAGCGCACGAGGCGAACGTTTTAAACAGACTGGACGAATTCGTCATGGAACGGACGTTCATGTCGTTCAAAGGGTGGATCAAGCTTGGCCTCGACGTCCCGCAGGTTTCGATAAACCTGACCGGATCGCGCTTGCTCGAGGTCGATCTTGTGGACTCGTTGCTGCGCGCCGTCGATCAAGTCGGATTGGAGCCATCACGGATCGGCATTGAGATTCTCGAAAGCGCCATGATCGACGACTCGTCACGGCAGATGCTGGAAAACACACAGAAACTAGTCAAGGCCGGTTTCAAGCTGGAACTGGATGATTTCGGCACCGGGCACGCCTCGATCTCGAACCTCAGGAATTTCAAGGTAGATCGCATCAAGATCGACCGCAGCTTCGTCAAGGACATCCACCTTTATCCGGAATTGTCCAAAATTACCGGGGCGATGATCGGCCTTGCACATTCTCTGCGCGTCGACGCACTCGCCGAAGGCGTCGAAACAGCCGAAGAACGGCTCGTGCTGAACGCCTTGGGGTGCGACCATTTTCAGGGATACGGTGTGTCAAAACCAATGCCCGGTGCCGACTTTCCCGATTGGTTCAAAAGGACACAAAGCAAAAAGCTGTTGCCTCCGCGCCGAGACTAGGATCAGGCCCCCGCCTGCGCCGCCCGCAATCGGACGAATCCCGACCGCGCGGACCGACGAAAGGACAGACCGCAAATCCGCTACCCCGACAAGGTAGTGAATGGGGTATGCCCCACGACAACGTTGGCGGTGTATCCCCTTGATTTTATTTCCCGTAGCACATTACCAGCGTGAGACACCTTACCGAGGCAGGGCGGCAGCGTCTTGGGCCAGCGCCTCGATCCCTGCCCAGTCACCCGCAAGAACCTTGTCCTTGGGCGCGACCCAGCTGCCACCCGCGCAGACCACGTTCGACAGGCTTAGATAGCTCATGGCATTGGCCATGCTGACGCCACCGGTCGGGCAGAATGAAATCTGCGGCAGGGGTGCTCCAATCGCCTTCAAAGCGGGCGCACCGCCCGATGCCTCGGCGGGAAAAAATTTCAGCATGTCATAGCCCCGCTCGAGCAGCGCCATCGCCTCCGACGCGGTAGCCGCCCCCGGCAGCAAAGGCAGACCCTCGGCTTCACAGGCCGCGATCAGGGCATCCGTGGCGCCCGGAGAGACCCCGAACTGCGCCCCCGCCGCCTTGGCCGCCCGCACGTCGTCGGGCGTCACCAGCGTGCCTGCCCCGACAACACCGCCCTTGACCTTGGCCATTTCCGCAATCACTTCAAGTGCCGCAGGTGTGCGCAACGTCACTTCGAGCGCGGGCAGCCCTCCGGCCACCAATGCTTGGGCCAGCGGACGAGCATGGGCCACATCCTCGACCACCAGAACCGGAATGATCGGGGCGAGGTTGCAGATTTCGCGGGCGCGAGCGGCGGCGGCCTTGGCTGTCATCATGATCAAAAGTCTCCAAATACTGTTGCGCCGGTATTGGCAGAGCCGACTGTATCGCGGAAGGCGGTGAACAGGTCACGCCCGACCCCCCACTGATTGTGCGACAGGTCCGCCGTGGCGTGGGGCCGTTCAAGCACACCTTCGGTCAGAACCTCGAGCACCCCGGCCTCGGCGTCCACGCGCAGGATGTCACCGTCCTGCAACTGTCCGATGGGTCCACCATCCAGCGCCTCGGGGCAGACATGGATGGCCGACGGCATCTTGCCCGACGCACCCGACATGCGCCCGTCGGTGACAAGCGCCACCTTTTGGCCCCGGCCCTGCATGATCCCCAGCAGCGGCGTCAGGCTGTGCAGTTCCGGCATCCCGTTTGCCTTCGGCCCCTGGAAACGCACTACGATGATAACGTCACCCGTGAATTCACCCGCCTTGAAAGCCGCTTTGACCTCGTCCTGATCGTGGAAAACCCGGCACGGTGCCTCGACCACGCGGTGTTCGGGGGCGACGGCGGAGATCTTCATCACCCCGGTCCCCAAGGTCCCGACAAGCCGGGCCAGACCGCCGGTTTCCTGGAACGGATCTGTCGCGGGCCGCAGGATGCCGGCGTTCAGGCTTTCCCCGCTGCCCGGAGCCCAAGTCAGGGCACCACCTTCCAGTTTCGGCTCGTGGGTGTAATTTTCCAGCCCCTCGCCTGCCACCGTCTTGGTGTCGTCATGCAACAACCCTGCATTCAGCAACTGCCCGATCATGAAGCCAAGACCGCCAGCGGCGTGGAACTGGTTCACGTCCGCCATCCCGTTGGGATAGACGCGCGCCAGCAGCGGTGTGATCTCGGACAGGTCGCAGAAATCTTCCCAATCAAGGACGATCCCACCCGCACGCGCCATCGCGATCAGGTGAATCAACAGGTTCGTCGACCCGCCTGTCGCGTTCAGGCCCACGATCCCGTTTACGAATGCCTTTTCGTCCAGAATATCGCAGACCGGGGTATAGGCGTTGCCGAGCGCGGACAGCGACAGGGCCCGCTTGGCCCCCTCGACAGTCAGTGCATCACGCAGGTCGGTGTTCGGGTTCACAAATGACGACCCGGGCAGGTGCAGCCCCATGAACTCCATCAGCATCTGGTTGGTGTTGGCGGTGCCGTAGAACGTGCAGGTGCCGGGGCCGTGATAGGCGGCCATCTCGGCCTTCAGTAACTCCTCGCGCGTTGCTTCGCCGGATGCGAATTTCTGGCGCACCTTGGCCTTTTCATCGTTTGGCAGGCCGCTGGTCATCGGACCCGCAGGCAGGAAAACGGCTGGCATGTGACCAAAGGACTGCGCGGCGATGATAAGGCCCGGCACAATCTTGTCGCAGACGCCCAGATAAACGGCGGCATCGAACGTGTTGTGGCTGAGCGCCACGCCAGCGGCCAGCGCGATCACATCGCGCGAAAACAGGCTCAACTCCATCCCCGCCTCGCCTTGGGTCACGCCATCGCACATGGCAGGCACGCCGCCCGCGACCTGCGCCGTGCCACCTGCCGCGCGCACCGCATCACGGATCAGAGTGGGATAGCGTTCGAAAGGCTGATGCGCCGACAGCATATCGTTATATGCGGTCACGATGCCGAGGTTGCCGCTGATCGCGTCGGCCAGACGGCTCTGGTCCGGCCCCGCAGCGGCAAAGGCGTGGGCTTGCCCGCTGCAGGACAGGTGCGCGCGCGCCGGGCCGTCCGATTTCGCCTTGGCCATCCGGTCCAGATAGCGGGCCCGGGTCGGGGCGCTACGGTCTATTACGCGATTTGTGACGCGCGTCATGACGGGGTGAAGGGGCATGGTGCTCTCCTTGCGTTGCGATTTGCTTGTCACGACTATAGCACGTCTTTTTTGATAGCGCTAACAAAGTCCGGGCTGAGTCTGCCGCGCCACGGTGCCGCAGGAAAAGCGCTGACTGCGCTTTCCAAGGCCTGCGGCACAACATATAGTGGGCAAAAATTCGCTGAGCGGATCGTGGGTAAGAGGGCAGCAATGGCGCATATCATCGTCGTCGGCAATGAAAAGGGCGGCGCGGGCAAGTCCACCGTGTCCATGCATGTCGCCACCGCCCTTGCCCGGATGGGTCACAAGGTCAGCGCGCTCGATCTGGACCTGCGCCAGCGCACGTTTGGCCGTTATGTCGAAAACCGCAAAACTTTCCTCGCCTCGGCCGAACTGGAACTGCCATCGCCGGATGCACATGAATTGCCGGACATCGATTCCGCGGCCCTCAAACCCGGCGAGAACATCTATGACCACAGGCTGAGCGCGGCAGTCGCCACGCTGGAACCCGACAGCGACTTTATCCTGATCGACTGCCCAGGTTCGCACACGCGCCTTAGTCAAGTCGCCCATTCGCTGGCCGACACGCTGATCACGCCCCTGAATGACAGTTTCGTCGATTTTGACCTGCTGGCCCGTATCGACGGATCGGGCGACAAGATCATCGGTCCCTCGGTCTATTCAGAAATGGTCTGGAACGCGCGTCAGTTGCGCGCGCAGGCTGGTCTGAAACCGATCGACTGGATTGTAGTGCGCAACCGCATGGGTGCCCAGCGCATGGTCAACAAGGAAAAGATGGAGCGCGCGATCAAGATGCTGTCCAAGCGCATCGGATTTCGCATTGCACCGGGCTTTTCCGAACGGGTCATCTTTCGCGAATTGTTCCCGCGCGGTCTGACCCTGCTCGACCTCAAGGATATCGGGGTCAAGCAACTCAACATCTCGAATGTGGCCGCGCGGCAGGAATTGCGCGAGTTGCTGAAAACCCTGAACCTGCCGGGGGTCGAAGTCGACATTTAGGCTCTTGACCCTAAGACGTCTGCGCCTCGAACCAGTCGAGCATCCGGTTGGCCCAGCCCCGCGGCGCGCCGTGCCCGCCCTGATGCAGCATCAGCTCGATCTTGCCCGCCCTGCAGTCGGTCCAGTGGCGGAACCACAGATCGCCATCAAAGCTGTTGCGCGCGGGCTGGCGCGCATCGCAGCCATTGGTTTCGCGCAGGATCTTTAGCGAAGCCCAGACATCGCCCTGTACCACACGCCCTCCGCCAAATGACCGCCCTTCTAGCGGGACGGTGCGGTCGTTCCAGCCATGGGTATGGTACAGCATGACCGGGGCGGCACAGCTTTCGGGCAGGTCATCCCAGAACGCACCGGCCAGTGGGGCATAGGCGGTGGCGAAATCGGGGACATGGCAGGCGATATCCCAGACCATCGACCCGCCACGCGAAAAGCCCGACAGCAGGACGGGCGCATCCTCGAAGTCCAGCCTCGACTGCACATCTGTCAATACGGCGCGCAGAAACACTGCATCATCCCGCTCGAACGACGATCCACGCGCGCGCACGGACCAGTTGCGCACAAAACGCGACTCCGGGTGATACCCATCGGGCGCCACAAAGGCGTAACCACGCGCAATCGCCTCCTGCCCGATCCCCGATGACAGCGTGCTGCTACCGCGCCCACCGGCACCGTGCAGATGCATCACAATGCCCTTGGGCGTGCCCGAGTCCGGCAAAGCCATGTGATAAGTGCCCTGTTCGACCGGGCAGGGCATATCGCGATCGCCGCAGTCCTGCGCCAAAAGCGGGGCCGCTAACAGAAACAGCAGCGGTAAGGTCAGCTGGGCAGTACGGCGCATATTGCGTCCCTTTACGGGAAGGGCGATGGATTCAAACGTGTACCGTCCGTGCAGGCGGGGCAAATCACATTCCCACGATGTGGGTGATCATGCACGCCTTGAACGTGACGGGTCATGCAATACTATACAGGACAGTTTTGCGCTTGCTCTACACCTCCAACAGGACACCCGCTCTCATGCCTCTCCTAAAAAGCTGGGTGACCAGTGCCAACAGCGCCAACACAGATTTTCCGGTCAACAACCTCCCATATGGGGTGTTCTCGACCGACAGGCTGGACGCGCGCTGCGGGGTCGCCATCGGGGACATGATCCTTGATATGCAAGCCGCCGAGCAACAGGGGATCATCGACTTGTGCGACGACCCGTTGTTCGATGTGCCTTTCTGGAACGAGTTGATGGAACAGGGGCCTGCTGTCTGGGCCGCTTTGCGGGGCAGGTTGACGGACCTGCTGAGTGAAGGATCGAAGGACCGGGCACTGATCGAACCGATTATGGTGCCCATGTCCGATACCACGCTGCACTTGCCGCTGGTGGTGTCAGAATACACCGACTTTTACGCCGGACGTCATCATGCGACGAATGTAGGCACCATGTTCCGCGGCGCCGACAACGCGCTGCCGCCGAACTGGCTACACATGCCCATCGGGTATAACGGGCGCGCGTCTTCGGTGGTGGTGTCGGGCACCGACATCCGCCGACCGTGGGGGCAGCTCAAATCCGCCGACCACGACCTGCCCGCCTTTCTGCCCTCTCGCCGGTTCGATCTGGAACTGGAACTGGGCGCGATTGTCGGCATGAATTCGGAACGCCCCCTCACGGTGGACGAAGCAGACGCGGCGATCTTCGGCTACGTGCTGCTCAACGACTGGTCAGCGCGCGATATTCAGGCGTGGGAGTATCAGCCATTGGGACCGTTTCAGGCCAAGGCCACCGCGACTTCCATATCCCCATGGATCGTGACCCGCGCAGCGCTCGATCCGTTCCGCGTGCCAGCCCCTGCGCGGGATGTCCCCTTGCTTGACCATCTCAAGGACACCGGGCCTATGTTTTATGACATTGACCTTGCCGTCACGCTGGCGCCGGAAAACCAACCAGCCACCACCATCGCGCGCACCAATGCGCGCGAACTCTACTACTCAGCCGCCCAACAACTGGCGCATCACACCACCTCGGGTTGCCCGATGAACGTGGGCGACCTTTTGGGGTCCGGCACTATTTCCGGGCCGAACAAGGACGAACGGGGCAGCCTTCTGGAACTTAGCTGGGGTGGCAAGGAGCCACTGACCATGGACACCGACGAAACGCGCACCTTTCTTGAGGACGGTGACACTTTGACCTTGAAAGGTTACGCACAAGGTAAGGGGTATCGCATCGGCTTTGGCGATTGCGCGGGCACAGTCCTGCCCGCGCTCCAGGACCTTTACAAAAAATAGCCTCACCTCCTGTCGCTGAACAAACAGCGGTGTCCGGGCTGCATCCCGGTCCCGAACTCAAACCAAGAGCCAACCCATGACCAACAAACACGGGCCTACCAAGGGCGATCTGCTCTTCCGCCTCGGCTTTTCCATGATCGGCCTCGCTCTCGTGGCTGCGGCACTCATCCTGCGCGGCCTGCCGACGGGCGCAGGCGGATGGGAGGCGATCGGCCTTGCGTCCATCTTTTTCGGCGGCACGTTCGTCTGGACAGTATGGAAACTGATCCGGCGCGATTACAACTAGGGCGCTGCGGCCCAGACCTCGACTTCCACCACGAATTCGGGGCGGGTAAAGCCGGACACAATCACCAACGTCGAACTGGGCAGCACGGCGCAACCGGCCAGAAACGCATCGCGCGCTGCCATGTACCCCGCCATGTGGCTGCGATCGGTCACATAGGCGCTGACATGGCAGACGTCCGCTGTCCCCATCCGGGCTTCGGCCAGAATGGCGGCGATATTGGCAAAGCAGATGCCCGCCTGTGCCTGCGCCCCCTCGGGCACAGTGCCGTCGCCCGCCAGCCCCAACTGGCCGGACGTACGCACCATGCGCCAGCCGGGCGGCACTTCAATACCGTGCGAATAGCCGGCAAAAGGCGGGGCGATGGTTGCGGGGGTCAAAGCTTTCATATCTGGACCCTTGCGCAGTTGGTGAAAATTTGAAAGCCTCCCACTACATCTCTGGCACAGATTTCTGATCTTCAGGGCCGCTCAAATCCACTTTCCAAAAAGGGGAAGATATGGACAAGCGACTTCTTTGCGTGCGCCATGGCGATGGACCCATGGACGATCGCATAACGACCTGGTGCGGCGCCAGTGGCATCCGCCTCGATGCACGCCGCCCGTGGCAGGGAGACAGCTTGGGCGAGGTGACCGAGGATCTGGCGGGAGTCGTGGTCTATGGCGGCAACTACAACGCCTATGACACTGATCTGCATCCGTTTCTGAACGAAGAATACCGCATCATCGACGCCGCGATGAAGTCCAAGACACCCTTGCTGGGCTTATGTCAGGGTGCGCAGATGATCGCGCACCACATGGGCGCATGGGCCGGTGCGCCGGACCACGGCAACCACGAATTCGGCTGGTACGAAATCACGCCGACCGAAGACGGGCGGGACCTGCTGCCAAAACCCCTTTATCTTGCCCAAGCCCATTTCCACACCTTCGACCTGCCCATCGGCGCGCGCCATCTTGCGCGCAGTGCGCTGTTCGAAAATCAGGCGTTTTCGGTCGGCGATACCGTGATGGCGTTCCAGTTCCACCCCGAACAGACGGTCGCCGGCTTTCAGCGCTGGCAGGCGCGCGGCGCGGACTGGGGCCGATATGATGAGCCGGGCGTGCAGTCGCGTGAACAGCAAACCGCGCTGATGCTGGAACATGACGCGGCACAGGGCGCGTGGTTCCGGTCCTTCCTTGACCGCTTTTTCGCAGGTGCCGCATGATCCCGCTCTGGGCCGAACAGGGGCGCGGGGACTTTGCGGCGCTCGCCCCCGATGCCATCGCCATCCTGCCACTCGGGGCAAGCGAACAGCACGGACCGCACCTGCCCTTTTGCGTGGACACGACCCTGACCGAGGCGGTGCTGGCACGCACCAAAACCGCTGCGAACGCCCTGCAACTGCCAACCCTGTCTGTCACCAAGAGCGACGAGCACAAGGACCACGCAGGCACTCTGACACTCAGCGCCGAGACGCTGCTGGCCGTTCTGCGCGACATCACGGCCAGTGTCGCACGCACCGGGATCAAGCGGCTGGTCTTTTTCAATGGGCATGGCGGCAACACGGCACTGCTGGAGGTCGCGGCCCGCGCGGCGCGCATAGATCATGCGTTGATCTGCGCCCATGCAAGCTGGTTCGCCTTTGCCGACCTGAGCGGTTTTGACCCTGCGGCCATGGCCCATGACCTGCACGCAGGTGATGTGGAAACCAGCGCCATGCTGGCGGCACGCCCCGACCTTGTGGCCATGGACCGGGCCGAGGATTTCAAAACCGCGATGACGGAGTGGGAGGCCAAGGGCCACCTGACCGGCCTCACCGGCCAACCCGCCCGCCCCGGCTGGATCATTGACGATCTGAATGCCCAGGGCGCGCTTGGCAATGCCTTAGCCGCAACAAAGGACAAGGGGGGCCACCTGCTCGACAGCGCCGCCATCGGCTTTGGCCGCTGGCTAGAGGATTTCGCCACCTTCACCATGGGCCCAAACGCATGACGGATGTGCTGGTGCCGACGGTGTTCGTTTCAGACCCCGCCCACTTTGGTGGCGTGTCGTCGGGCGATTGCCTGCGCGGCGTGCCCTTTGTCAAGAACGGCAAGCTTGTCGCCCTCGCCCCGCCGGTCGGGGACGCGGCCAAGGTCGTCCTGCCCCCTCTGGTCGAGGCACATTGCCATCTGGACAAGTGCCACACCATCGCGCGCATCGGACAGGTGGGCGGTGACCTCGCGCACGCCATCCAGCAGCAACGCGCAGACAAGACCCAGTGGGACGAGGACGACCTGCGCACCCGCGCCATGCGCGGCATTGCCGAGGCCGAGGCCAACGGCTGCAAGAGCATCCGCAGCCATGTGGACTGGGGTGACACCGCCGCCCCGCCCCTCAGCTGGTCGGTCCTCACGGAATGCGCAGAAGAAGCGGGCGATCTGCAACTTGCCGCCCTGTGCGGTATCGGGCTATGGGCCGACCCGGCCTTTGCCGCCAAGATGGGTGAGATCCTGGCCCTGACAGACGGCGTGGCCGGGGCCATGGTCCTTGGTCAGGAAAAGGTCGCAGCGGGCCTCGCCAACATGTTCGACATCGCCACGCGCTTTGGCCTGATGCTGGATTTCCACGTGGACGAGGGCCTTGGCGACTTCAACGGGCTTGAGGCGATTGCCGATTTAGCGCTGGAGACTGGCTTTGAGGGTCCGATCCTGTGCGGCCATGCCGTCAGCCTCATGGACCGGGAACCGCAGGACTTCGCCCGGATCGCCGACAAATGCGCCCGCGCCGGGATCACCGTCTGCACCTTGCCGGTCACCAACCTGTACCTGCAAGGACGCACCGATGGCACTCCGGACCGGCGCGGCATCACCCGCCTGCGCGAATTGCGCGCCGCCGGTGTCAGGGTCGTCGTCGGGTCGGACAACGTGGGTGATGCGTTCTGCCCCCTCGGGGCGCACGATCCGCGCGCAGCCCTTGCCCTGGCCTGTGTCACGGCCCATCTGGACCCGCCTCTGGGCGACTGGCTGGCCGCGATCACCACGGACGCGACCCGCGCCATCGGGCGCGACCCTGTCATGGTGGATGGTGCGCCGCTTGACACCCTTCTGACCTGCGACGCCGACCACACCGCCGACCTGATCTCGGGGCGCGCACCCCTGCGCCGCGCAACGGAGACGCTGACATGACCTCGATTTCCGGCAAGACAGACATCGACTGGGACGCGTTCGCATCCGCCCTCGCCCCGGTCGAGACCATCACCGAACCGGTGCTGATCAAGAAACGCAGCCGCGATTTCTTCTGGTACTCCCCCATCCTCAACGCCGAGCTCAAACGCTGTTTCGGCGATCTGGTGGCGCGGCCCAAAACGCCTGAGGAACTGGCCCATGTGCTGGCCGTCGCCTATACCCATGACGCACCGATCGTGCTGCGCGGGGGCGGGACCGGGAACTATGGCCAGGCCGTGCCGATGGACGGCGGGCTGATCATCGAGACGACGGCGATGAACGAAGTCCTGGAAATCGGGGATGGCTATGTCCGCGCGCAGGCGGGCGCACTGATGAAGGACATCAACGCAAGCTTGGAACCTTCGGGACAGGAAATGGCCATGTTCCCCTCGACCCAGGACATCGCCACGGTAGGCGGGTTCGTCGCGGGGGGCAGCGCGGGCATCGGGTCCATCGCCAACGGGGCGCTGCGCGATCCGGGCAACATCGTCCGCCTGACGGCCATGACGGTCGAAGAAACGCCCCAATCCCACGTCTTCGAAGGCACCGACACCTTGCATATCCACCACGCATGGGGCCTGAACGGGGTGATTACCGACGTGACACTGCGCACCGTGCCGCGCCACGACTGGGTTGGGTGCATCGCGACCTTCGACAGTTATGAAGGCGCCTATGCCGCAGGCTACGCCATCGCGCAGGCAACCAACGTCGCGCGCAAATTGCTGACCACGGTCGATGCCCGCATCTGCGCCTATTTCCCCAAGCTCGAAGGGCATATCAGGCCCAAAAAACACCTGCTGGTGTCGATGATCCCAATCGAGGACCGCGACGCCTTCCGCGCCCTTATCGTCGCACAAGGCGGGCACCTCGACCTGATGATGACCGAAGCTGAGCGCGCGGCAAAAGGCCTGCCCCATGTGTACGACTTCAGTTACAACCACACTACGCTGCAAGTACTAAAAGCAGACCGCAGCGCGACCTATCAGCAGGTCGGCTGCCCAAGCCCGCCCGACCCAGATGCCATCGCAGCACTGCGCCCAAAACTTGGCGATGACGTCTGGATGCACCATGAATTCGCGCGCGTCGGCGGGGATATCGTGACCTTCGATCTGCCGATCATCTGGTTTTCGACCCCCGAACGGCTGGCCGAGATCAACGCGACCTACGAGGCGAGCGGCTTTCCGATCTATGACGCGCACACATGGAACGTCGAAGGGGGCAGACTCAAACCCGACTATTCTCACCTCGCATGGAAAAAGCGGATGGACCCCAAGGGATTGCTGAACGCGGCCAAGTCGCGGTTCTGGGCCGATGTCGCGCACCTGAGCGCGGACGAAATCGAAGCGATGGAAGGCTAGAAGATGCACACCACCCCACTGCACGACCGTTTCGGCGTTGAAATCCACTATGTCGATCTGTCCACGCTGGACGCCGACCAGTACTCGGACATCCGCACGCTATTCGAAACGCACTCGGCCCTGCTGTTTCGCAACCAGACGCTGGACGACGCGGCCCACATGAGGCTGGCCCAATTCTTTGGCCCGATAGAAGACCGCAACGCGGATGAGCGGCCCAAGGACGAAGCATTCAAGGTTCCTCAAGTCAGCAACGTGCGCGAAGACGGGAAAGTGACGGATGAATTGGACCTGCACACGCTGCACCTCCGGGCCAACATGCTGTGGCATGCCGACAGCACGTTCATGCCCAACCCGGCACTTGCCAATATCCTGATCGGCCGGGTGGTCACGGAAACGGGTGGGGCAACGCAACTGGCCTCGACCCGGGCGGGATGGGCGGACATGCCTGCCGCCCTCAAGAACCGCATCAGGGACAAGGGGCTGTGGCACCGCTACGCCCATTCGCGCGCCCGCATCAGCCCAGAACTGGCCGCATTGCCGATGTTTCACAAATGGTCCGACCAGTTGTGGCGCGCGGTCTGGACCAACCCGGTCACCGGGGACGACGCGCTATACATCGCCAGCCACGCCTTTGCGGTCGAGGGGATGGAGGCGGAGGAGGGCACCCGGCTGATAGACGACCTGATCGCATGGGTCACCCAACCGCAATATGTTTTTACGCATCAATGGCAGCCCTCGGACGTGCTGATTTGGGACCAAAGGGCGGTTTTGCACCGTGGGACGCCGTGGAATTACACAAAACCAAGGGTTTTATCGAGTATTTGTGTCTCTGCGACCGCAGATGATGGGGTTGACGCGATGCGTCTGATCGTTTGAAGTCCGGACGTCCCCCCAATTCGGGGCGTCTCAAAAATCGCAGGTCAACTGCAACACCGATTGGCGGGCACTCACCCCGCCTAAAAATGGCGCGAACATGAATTCGCGACGCCAACAGAGAGGAAGAACATGACATTTCTAACCCGCACCGGCAAACCGCTGCCGCAGTCCATCGTGGATTCGGCTGCGAAAGTCGGCAATGATCCGGTGAACCGCCGCGAATTCCTGGCACTGGCCAGCGCATTCGGCGCAACCGCCGCAACCGCTTATGGCATGCTTGGCATGGCCGCACCCGCACATGCGGCGGCGCATCAGATGGGCGGCACTGTGCGCTGCCAGATGGAAGTTCGCGGCTTGAAAGACCCGCGCACTTATGACTGGTCGCAAATCGCCAATTTCTCGCGCGGCTGGCAAGAGTACCTTGTCCACTACGAGAATGACGGCACATTCGTCGGCAAGTTGCTGGAAAGCTGGGAAATCAACGACAATGCCACTGAATACACCCTGAACGTCCGTCAAGGCGTCAAGTGGAACAACGGCGATGACTTTACCGCGGAAGACGTGGCACGCAGCATCGCGGGCTGGTGTGACAAGGACGTCGAAGGCAACTCGATGGCGGGTCGTTTTGCGACCTTGATCGACCCCGACACAAACAAGGCCATCGAAGGCGCGATCGAAGTCGTCGACAGCCATACGGTCAAACTGAACCTGCCCGCATCGGACATCTCCTTGATCCCCGGCATGGCGGACTATCCGGCAGCTATCATCCACCCCGACACATCGCTGGAAAGCATCGACAACCCGATCGGCACCGGCCCCTATCTGCCAGAGTCGCTCGAAGTTGGGGTCAAGGCCGTGCTGGTGAAGAACACCGAGCACACGTGGTGGAACGAAGGCAATGGCGCCTACCTCGACCGGCTTGAATTCATCGACTACGGCACTGATCCGTCCGCATTCGTGGCCGCTGCGGAAGCCGAAGAGATCGACATGACCTATTCGATCGAAGGCGAATTCATCGATATCTTCGACACGCTTGATGGCTGGGTTCAGAACGAAATCGTGACGGCTGCGACCATCGTGATCCGTCCCAACCAACTGGCCGAAGTCGATGGTAAAAAGCCATATGCGGATGCCCGCGTTCGCCAGGCCATCAACATGGCCGTGGACAACTCGGTTCTTCTGGAACTGGGCTATGCTGGTCGCGGTGTGACTGCGGAAAACCACCATGTTGGTCCAATGCACCCGGAATATGCCGAACTGCCGCCGCTCAAGGTCGATCCCGAGGGTGCACGCGCGCTGATGGAAGAAGCCGGCATGATGGATTTCGAGCACGAGTTGTTCTCGATCGACGATGCATGGCGCAAGGACACTACCGACGCGGTGGCAGCCCAGCTGCGTGATGCAGGGTTCAACGTGAAACGGACGATCCTGCCCGGTTCGACCTTCTGGAACGACTGGACCAAATACTCGTTCAGCTCGACCAACTGGAACCACCGCCCCCTTGGCGTCCAGATCTGGGCCCTTGCCTATCGCACGGGCGAGGCATGGAACGAATTCGGCTACTCGAACCCTGAATTCGACGCGGTTCTGGAAAAAGCACTTGCCACGGCCAACCTTGAAGCGCGCCGCGCCCTCATGGCCGAAGGTCAGGCGATCCTGCAAGCCGATGCCGTGACGATCCAGCCCTACTGGCGCTCGCTGTATAACCATACCAAAGAAGGTCTGGTCGGCGGCGGTCACCACATCTCGTTCGAAATTCGCCCCGAGCAAATCGCCTGGACCTGATCCAGCTGCAAGGGTGAACGTGATCGGGGCCGCCTTCCGGGGCGGCCCCTTTTTTATCGAAGACACTAAAACCAAAGGCACAGACCATGGAAACCACCCTGTTGGCCGCTCAGGCATTGTGCACAGGTCTGATCGCGGCGTGGCTGACCTTAGGGGTGCGTGACAATATCCTGCACCCCCACGTCAACGGCATCTACACGGCCGAAGTCATGGAAATGACCCGGATGAAGGCCGAATACCCCGAGGCGTTCGCCTCCGTCGCCCACCGCGCGGTCACGAACCGGAGTATTCAGCAACTGGCGTTCCGGCTGATTGTCGGTGCCGAACTGCTGACCACGCTGGTCCTGTGGGCCGGGGCCGTGGGTCTGCTTGTGGGGATTGCAGGGACCGCCAGCATAGAGACCGCGCGGAGCATCGCGATGATCGGGGCGATGTTGTTTACCGCCGTTTGGGCGGGGTTCCTGATCGTGGGCAATCACTTTTGCTATTGGTTCTGCCACGAGGGTGCCCAGAACACGCACTACCAGATGACGCTTTGGGGGGTCGGAACGCTGATCCTGCTTGCGATGGGTTAGGTTAAAACAGCTCAAATTTGCTCGGTGGAAAGCCCAAGAGCAACACAGACCGATCTGGATCAATTCGCAAGGCGGGCCCGATCAGGGCATGCAATCTGGTCACTATCTGCGTACCATTCAGCTCATCGCGGATGCGTTTGGCGAACCGCGCCTCTTCTGTGATCAGATCCTCGATCAGCGGATCAATCACCGCGCCGCCGCCGCCCGGATAGCGATAAAATCCCCACCCGCCTTTCTTGCCCAAGCGCCCCTCGGCCACCATGCGCGCCAGAATGGGCGAAGGGGCAGAGCCCGAACGATGTGCCAGAACCACATCCAGCCCCACAAGGTCCTGTGCTTCGCATGGGCCGAGTGCGTATCCCCACGACACCATCGCCTCGTCCAGTTCCCACGGGGTCGTGTGATCCATCAGTATCTGTTCGCACGCTTGCCAGAATGCATCCTGCAAGGGGGCCACAGGCGGGATCATTGCGGGCCTATGCTATCGAGGAACCGGTTCTTGGCAATAACGGCCAGCAATTCGTTGACCGATGTCTGAACCGGCTTGGAGCTTGTATTCACCTGCGCCAAGGCGCGTTCGTAATGCGGCGTGCGGGTGGTCAGGAAAGTCTTGAGTTGCTCCATGGCCGCCGGGTTGCCCTCCATCGGGCGCAAATCGCCTTGCTCGCGGACACGCGCCATATGTTCGGCCGGGCTGGTCCTGATCCAGATGGTGTGAAACCGCTCAAGCACTTGGGCATAGGTGGCACCTTCCGCCACAATGCCACCGGCCACGGCCAATATCAGCTTGTCGTGCTGTTCGATGACGCGGGTGATGGCCTGCGCCTCGAACCCGCGATACCCGTCCTGCCCATAAAGCGCCATGACCTCGGCCAGCGGCATGCCTGCCTGCGCTTCGATTTCGTCGTTCAGCTCGACAAACGGCACTTTCAGCTTGTCTGCCGCCAACCGTCCAAGCGTGGACTTGCCCGCACCGCGCAGTCCGACCAGACAAATCCGCTGCGCGCGCATGGTCATCGGGTTTTCAGGAGCCAGCATGGCACGCACCCGCCCCTGCACCGACGCAGACGCCACACGATAAAGCTGCGCTACCCGCTGCACATCTTCTTGCAGCGGTTCCCGTTCGGACAAAAGGTCTTCGATCTTGAGGTTCAGTGCTGTCGCGACACGGTGCAACAGCAAGACCGATATGTTACCCTCGCCCGCTTCGAGTTGTGCAAGATAGCGCGGCGAGACACCTGAACGTTCGGACAATTCACGGCGTGGCAAGCCCATGGCGACACGCGCCGCGCGAACGCGCGCGGCGAGACGTTCAATCAGGGATACCGACGCATCCGGAATAGGCTTGGCAGTCGTCATTTACACTTATCTAGATTTTTCTGTCATTTAGCCCAGGAAAAGTGCGGTTCAATAGACCGGGCTTTGCGCACGATGGAGGCGACTATGCTGTGCAATTCGGTTGGGGCGCTTTGCCTTTCGAACCGGTCGATGATGATGACCGCGAAATTGAGCATGGCCTGAAAACTCCAGCTACCGGCCTGACGCGTGCGCGTCAAAAGGGTGATGGATATATTCGTAAACGGCGCGGCCAGACCGCGCGAATTAGCGAATGTCGCTGGATCGCAATTCCCCGATATCACGCGGGTTTCGCGAATGAAGGGGTTGGCCAATTCAGGCAGCTTTGGCGGCCTGCAACTGTTCCATGATATCGGCAACCCACGGCAAGGCAACGTCCTCGGGCATGTCGAACCCGGATGCATCGTGCAGGCCACGTTCGCCGATCATCTCGGCCTTGCGATCCAGCAGCATCTGCATCAGCTTTTGCGAGCCATGATTGAACGTCTCAGAAAACACCTGATCGCCCAGACCGAAGATCGCAAAACGGACGCCCGAAAGGTCCGGGTCCGCACCCAACAACGCCTCTTCGAACGGCAGCGCGGTCGAGGGCAGATCACCATTGCCATAGGTTGAAGTCACAAAGACATAGAATGTATCCTTGGCCAGTGCCGTCGGGTCGACGTCGGCAAGGCTTGCGATATGGCAGTCATATTCGCCACCCAATTCGGTCTCGATATCCTCGCACAGCATTTCCGAATTTCCGGTTTCAGACCCGTAATACAGCCCTACTTTCATTGCGTTTTCCTTTCCCTCAGTGCCACGTGGCGGGGGTTGCACCCTGCCGGAACTGGCGACACAACGCATCCTGCTCGTCCCGGTTCAGCATCATATACAACGGCAGACAAATTCCGGCACATCCGTCGCAGGCAAACACACAAAAGGCGCGATCGGGCGTCCTGCGTGACACTGCGGTGCGGTCGATCTGCATCCTGTACCCCCTTTATGCCATGTGCAGTTTCACGTATTCGAAATCGCCCGGCTTGTTGTCGATGCCGACGCGTGGCGGGGCGATCCAACTGGCGTATTTGCCGGGTTCATAGCAGGGCTTCATCAATGACTGGATGAAGGCTCCATCCTCCTTGGTCGGCAGCCACTCATCCTCGCGCGCGGCCCAGTCGTCGGAACTGATGAACGTCCCCTCGGGCGTGATCGGTTGACCTGCAAAGATGCCGATCTTGCGGTGGAACCCTTCATGCGGCAGCTTGAGTTCGAACTCGATACCGGTGCGCTGGATTTGCTTGTTCCAGCGACGCAAACCGCCGCTGGCATCGCGCACATAATCATCACGCAGGCGCATGTTGATAGCCGTCAGGGCAGGCACATCCTCGGTCACGATCTGACCGTTCTGAATGCTGGCCACCTTATAGGTGTCTCCTTGAAGCTTGTGATCATCTTCGATCCGCAGCTCCAGATATCGGCCTTTGATGCCCGCGTTGAAGGCGTTGGCCGCATTGGTGCTGACCTCTTGCCCGAATAGATCGAGGGACAGGGTGTAGTGCAGGTTCAACTTTTTCTGGATGGTCGGCAGGTCGATGACGCCAAGGGCGCGAATCTTGTCGACGTCGTACGGGTCATCAATGCCATTGGCCTGCATCGCCTCGATCGTCGCCTGAATGGTGCGCCCGACGCCGGTTTCACCGACAAACATATGGTGCGCTTCTTCGGTCAACATGAACCGACAGGTGCGGCTCAATGGATCAAACCCCGATTGCGCGAGGCTCTCCAGCTGCATCTTGCCGTCACGATCCGTGAAATAGGTGAACATGAAGAAGGACAGCCAGTCCGGCGTTTCCTCGTTGAACGCGCCCAGCATGCGCGGTGCTTCGTCCGACCCGGAGGAGCGGACGAGCATGTCATCCGCCTCTTCCCGCCCGTCCTTGCCGAAATACTTTTGCAGCAAATAAACCATCGCCCACAGGTGCCGCCCTTCCTCGACATTCACCTGAAACAGATTGCGCATGTCATAAAGGCTGGGTGCGGTCAGGCCGAGGAAGCGTTGCTGTTCAACCGAGCCCGGTTCGGTATCGCCCTGGATGACGATCAACCGCTTGAGCATATTGCGATACTCGCCTGGCACCTCCTGCCACGCAAGCTCTCCGTAATGCTCACCCATCGGGATTCGGCGATCCTCCACGGCGGGGGCCAGCAAGACGCCCCAGCGATATTCGGGCATCTTTACGTAGTCGAATTTTGCCCAGCCCTTGGGGTCCACGCTGACGGCGGTGCGTAGATAAACCATGCTGTCCTGAAAGTTCTGCGGGATCAGATCATTCCACCAGTTGATATAACCGGGGTGCCACTTTTCCAGTGCTTTCAATACCTTGCGATCCTCGCTCAGGCCCACATTGTTGGGTATCTGTGAATCATAGCTGACGTTAACCAAGTCCATCTTTCATCTCCTCTCAGGCGGGGCACAAAATAAAGTCATTTTGCGTGACGGGTTTTTTTCTTGAAAACCCGGCCCCTCACACACGGTCCATGTCGAAATTGCCACGCACGCCAGACCCATAGCGCTGCAATGCGCCCTCGGCCCCGACGGCGTTCGGTCGGTTGAAAATCCAGTTCTGCCAAGCGGTCAGTCGCCCAAAGATACGCGTCTCCATCGTCTCTGGCCCGGCAAAGCGCAGGTTGGCCTCCAACCCGGTCATGGCATCCGGACTGAACGACGCACGCTCCTCCATGAAAATGCGGATTTCGTCCTCCCAGTCGATGTCGTCAAGGATCATCGTGACCAGCCCCAATTCCTCGGCCTCCTCGGCCTCGAGGGGCTCGCCAACACGCTCACGCAGCCCCTCGGCCCCATCGCCTCCGTAAAACCGTGTTTCCAGTCGCGTCAGGTCATTCCCCATCGGGAAGGGCCCAAAATTCCCATCGCTCAGGGTGATCGTCGCCAGCTGCCTGTTGTCCCCTTCGAACTCATCCTCCATCATGTAACTGCGGTCCACAGACCAAAGCAGTTCGGCCAGAACTCCGGCGAAACAACTGCCGTGCTCTACAAGCGCCACCATGGACCGCGAAGTGACATCCAAGCGTTTCAGCACCCGTTTCCAGTATTTCAGCACTTCATTGGCCAGCCAGTGATCGGAATGCTCAAGCAAGAGCGCCTCATGGGCCAGAAGCCGCGCAGGGTCCCCCTGCGTGCGAAAAACCAGCAGCCCAATTGCAATTTCATTCACGCGCAGGTGCAGTATGGCATCATCCACCTCGCGCGCGAGACGCAGCAGGTAGGCCCGGTCACCCATCGCCTGAAACGCGTTCATGTCCACGGGCGGTGCATCCTGCGGCCCGCTTAGCGTGATTGTCGCGCGGCGCGCCTCGCGCTCAACCACCACCTCGACCAACGAATAGTTCAACGACCCGTCACGTGCGATCACCTTGTCCAGCGGGTCCAATCTGATCCCCCCTGTCACATCGGCCTTGGCCGAGGATGCGGCGAATTCCCGCGCGCGCTGCGTTACTACTTCATCGAATTTCGAATTCGGCACCGCCTCGTCCACCAGCTTCCACTGCACCGCGCGCTTGCCTTTGACCCCTTCTTCGGTGGAGCAGAACACATCTGCGAGATCGCGACGCACATGGCGCTTGTCGGTGACGCGGGTCAGGCCGCCCGTGCCCGGCAGTACCGCCAAGAGCGGAACTTCGGGCAGCGATACCGAGGACGATGAATCGTCAGTCAGCATGATATGATTGCAGGCCAGCGCCAACTCATATCCGCCGCCCGCACAAGCGCCTTTGATGGCCGCAACGTATTTCTGGCCGCTGTCCGCCTCTGCCGCCTCATAGGTGTTGCGGGTCTCGTTGGTGAATTTGCAAAAGTTCACCTTGTGACTGTGCGCCGCCCCGCCGAGCATGCGTATATTCGCGCCTGCGCAAAAGACCTTGTCCTTGGCTGACTGCATTACCACGACCTTGACCTCAGGGTGTTCGAACCGCATTCGCTGAACCACATCCGCCAATTCGATATCCACACCCAGATCGTAGGAGTTGAGTTTCAGTTGATAGCCATCGAAGAGGCCACCGTCTTCGTCCACATCCATGAACAGGTTCGCGACCGGGCCGTCATACTCGACCCGCCAATGGCGGTATTTGGACGGGTCGGTCTGAAAGTCGATGATCTTGGACATGAGGCGCCGATGCTTTCCCAACAGATTTACGCATTATTTTACTTCCAAAGCTGGAAGTCTTGCACTCTTCGCACGAAATCAGGCGCAATTATTGCACCTTAGTGCAAATTATCCATGCCCCGGAATGAAAACAGGTGCGTCCTCAAAGGCACGCAGTCGCGCCCAGAATGCAGCGATTCCATCGGTCACCTCATCCGTGCGCTCTTGATGCGGTGCGTGGCCACAGCCCTCCATCACCAGAACCTCGGCAGGAGAATAGGTTCGCTCTTGCACCTCATGGATCTGGGCAAGCGTTCCATACGGGTCCGCACTTCCCTGGATGACAAGAGCAGGCACCCGCCAGTGATCTATGACATCCGCCATGTTCCAGCCGGCGAAACCGGGATCCGTCCAAGCATCATGCCAGCCGTGAAACGCAACATCCGGATTGTCGTGATGGCGCACCAACTTCGCCTTCAGATCACCGGAGGCATAGGCATCCCCAGCCGCCCGGATCGCCGTCAACCCCACCTCTTCCGTAAAGAAATGCGGCGCGATCAGGATCAGGCCGCGGACGCGTTGGTCTGACACCGATCCGGCATATATGCCAGCAATCGTCGCCCCATCAGAATGCCCCAGCAAAACGCAAGATTTGACACCTGCCGCATCCAGAATTGCGCCCAATACTTCGGTCGCCTCGCGCGTCATATAGTCCAGCGGACGCGGCAGTTCCACGGGCGACGATCGCCCATAACCCGCGCGGGAATAGGCCAGAACGCCCATACCCAAGGCATCAGCCAATTTGGCCGGCCAGTCGCGCCACAGTCCGACCGACCCAAGCCCTTCGTGCAACATCACCAGCGTCGGCGCGTTGGATGGCGACGGACCCCAGCACGCATACTCCAGCGTATGCATGCCGATAGAAACCGTGCCGTTTTCCCACTCCATCACACCGCCTCCCGCAGTTTGAATCGTTGGATTTTGCCGGTTGCAGTTTTGGGCAGGCTGTCCACACATTCGATCCAGCGCGGATATTTCCACTTGCCGACGCGGTCCTTCACATGCTCCTTCAACGCCTCTTCCAGCCCCTCCGATCGGGGGCCTTTGAGCACAACAAAGGCCTTCGGCTTTTCCAGTCCCGCCGCATCACGACAGGCGACCACCGCGCATTCCAAGACATCGGGGTGGCTTGCGATGGCCTGTTCCACCTCGAACGGACTGACCCAGATTCCGGACACCTTGAACATGTCGTCGGTGCGCCCACAGTAAATGAACCGCCCGTCTTCGCGGCGTTCATATTTATCCCCGGTACGCGTCCATACGCCCTCGAACGTCTCACGAGTCTTGTCGCGCTTATTCCAGTATCCGGCAGCGGCGGAGGCGCCGTTGACCAACAGTTCCCCGACCTGATCGACACCAACTTCAGCCCCGGCCTCGTCGACAAGGCGCATTTGATATCCCGGCACGGCCACGCCGGATGTGCCATAGACCACGTCCCCCGGCGCATTGCTTAGGAAAATGTGCAGCATTTCGGTTGAGCCGACGCCATCCAGAATATCCGCCCCCATCAAGTCGCGCCATTTGGTGCCGACAGATTCGGGTAGTGCCTCGCCAGCGGAAATGCAGATGCGCAGCGGCACATCGGGTGCGCCGTGCTGCTGCATATGCGCGACCATCGCCGCGTATAATGTCGGGACACCGCAAAAGACGGTCGGGCGTTCCTTGGCGATGATATCGACCATACCTTCCGGCGTGGGACGACCGCCGAAGATCACTGTGGTTGCGCCGACAGACATCGGAAAGGTGATCGAGTTCCCAAGCCCGTATGCAAAAAAGAACTTGGCCGCCGACAGCACGATATCATCTGCACGAATACCCAGCACCTGCGCGCCATAGGTGTCCGCGGTCGCGCGCAGGGCGGAATGAACGTGATACACGCCCTTCGGCTCCCCCGTGGAGCCGGAAGAGTAAAGCCAAAATGCCGTTTCATCGTCAATTGCGTCAAAAGCAGCCGCGACTTCGGTCGCCTGATCCATGAGATCATCATAAGTGATTGCATCGCTGCGCCTTTGTCCGATCACAACGACGCTGCGCAGAAACGGGTTATCGGCCAGAACCGGTGCCACCGCATCAAACAACGCCTCGGATACGACCAGCATGCTTGCCCGGCTGTCGCGCAGGATCGCGTCATAGACCGGGGCCGCCAGCAAAGTGTTCAACGGCACCGGGATCACTCCCGCCTTGAGAGCGCCCCAGAACAAGACCGGAAACTCGATCTGGTCCAGTACCAGCATCGCAATACGTTCCTCGCGCGCCATGCCATGAGCCTTCAAGGCACTGGCGGCGCGCCCCGAACCTTCAGCCAGCGCGCCATAGGTCAGGTGGCGCCCGGTTTCGGCCTCGCGAAAGGCGACCTTCTGATCGCGCCCTTCTTCCACATGGCGGTCAACAAAATAGGTGGCTGCATTGCTCATGCGTCTCCTCCCAAAGGCGCGCGGTCATGCGTTATCCTGCGCCCTGCGACACGCCGTCGCAATCACGCGGGGGTAGGTACGCATTTTAATGCATCATCCCGGCATCCCACCGTCAGGCCGGGACCAGGAACAAGGTGATAACCGGAAAGGCCACCAGCAATACCACCCGCACGATGTCCGACCCGACAAAGAACATGACCGCACGGTAGGTTTCGGTCATCGGCGTCTCTCGGTCCATCGCATTGATGATGAACAGGTTCATGCCCACGGGCGGCGTGATCAGCCCGACCTCGACCACGATCAGCACGAGGATGCCGAACCAGATCGCCACGTGCTCGGGCGTCATCCCGAAATCGAGGCCAGCGATAACGGGGAAAAAGATCGGCACCGTCAGCAGAATCATCGACAGGCTGTCCATCACGCAGCCAAAGATCAGGTAAAAGAACAGGATCACCGACAGCACCAGAAACGGCCCGTACCCCTGCCCCAAAACGAAATCGGCTAGGAACTGCGGAGCACCGGAAAGGGCAAGGAAGTTGTTGTACAGCGACGCCCCCAGCACGATGAAAAAGATCATGGCCGTGGTCTTGCCCGTCCCGATCAACGCCTCGCCCAATACCCGCCACGTGAGGTTCCCGCCAACAAGCGCCACCAGCCCGGTGCCAGCTGCCCCGATGGCGGCCCCTTCGGTGGGCGTGAACCAGCCCGCGTAGATACCCCCGACTACAAGGGCAAAGATGACCAGAACGGGCCATGTTTCGGCCAAGGCTTTCCAGCGTTCAGCCATCGGCACAGGCTCTCTCGTCCCTGCGGAACCGGGATACAGACGCACATAGATCGAGATGGTGATAACGTATCCGATGGCCGCCAGAATGCCTGGGATGAGCGCCGCCAGAAACAGCTTGGCGATGTTCTGTTCCGTGATGATCGCATAGATCACAAGGATCACCGATGGCGGGATCAGGATGCCCAGCGTTCCCCCCGCAGCCAGCGTCGCAGTCGAAAAACCACCCGAATAGCCATAGCGTTTCAACTCGGGCAGGGCCACGCGGCTCATCGTGGCGGCCGTCGCCAGCGACGACCCACAAATCGCGCCGAACCCCGCGCAGGCCCCGACAGCGGCCATGGCCACTCCGCCCTTGCGGTGGCCCAGAAAGCTTTCGGCGGCTTTGAACAGGGCCGTGGACATGCCCGACAGCGTCGCAAACTGCCCCATCAGCAGGAACATCGGAATGATGGTCAGTGAGTAGTTGGAAAAGGTCGTGTAGGTTTCCGACTTGAGCTTGGCCAGGATCGGGGTGGGGTTACCGTTCATGGCGAACACCCAGCCCAGCAAACCGCACAGGAACATCGCAAGGCCGATGGGGGCGCGCAGGAAAATCAGGCCCAACAGGATGGGAAAGGACCAAAACCCCATCTCCAGCCGGCTCATGCCCACCCATTGCACGACGTCCCTGATCCAGTCCATGCGCCTAGTCCTCGGGCAGGATCATGCGGCCGGTCGCGGCCTCTGCGATCCGCGCCCATGCGCAGTATATGGCGGTAACGCTGGCAATGGTGGCGGCACCGACACTGGCGGCATAGGACCACCAGACCGGGAATTGCAGGAACAACGTCGTCTCGCCATTTCCAAGGTAGCGCAGCATCCCCTCGTACAGGCGCAGCGCGATAAACACGATGATGGCGGCCAGAACGACCTCCCAGAATGCGCGCAGCCAGCCGAGCGCGCGGCGCGGCAGGGCAGAGGTGAACACGTCCACCGTAGCGTGGGCACCGTAGAACTGGCAGACCGGAAAAAAGGCAAATATGGCAAAGGCGACTCCCGCTTCGGTCAATTCATAGCTGCCGCGTATCTCGTCGATGCCACTGGCGATCAGCGTCTGGCCCAGCCAGCCTTCGGCCCAGGCATGACCCAGCTTGGACAACTCGCGCCCGATGATCGACAGGGTCGTGAGGATGATCAGCACCAGCAGAACCAGCCCGCCGATCACGGCAGACATCCGTGACAGCCATTTCACCAAGCGGTGCATAAACGCCTCTTTTGTCAGGAAAGGTGGGGGGCCACAGCGGATATGCGCTGCGGCCCGGTCACGGATCAGCCTTCATAGGCGTCCATCAGTGCGCGCGCCTCGTCGATCAAAGCCTGACCGTCGATGCCTTTGCTTTCCATATCGGCGACCCACTCGTCATAGATGGGCTGCGCTGCGGCCTTCCACGCGTCTAGATCGGCACCCGACACGGTGATGATGTTGTTGCCGTTGTCCACGGCCAGTTGCCGCGCAGGTCCGTCCGAGTCGGCCTGTGTGCCGCCAGCAAAGATGCTGAACTCAAGACCCGAATTGTCGTCGATCACCTGTTTCAGATCATCGGGCAGCGATTCATAGCGGTCCTTGTTCATCGCCAGAACAAAGGTCAGCGTATACAGCGCGTTGCCGTCGAATTCGGTGTGATTGCTGACCAGTTCAGGCACTTTCAACGATGCCGTCACTTCCCACGGGATGGTGGTGCCGTCGATGACGCCCTTGCTGAGCCCCTCGGGCACGGCAGGGACGGGCATGCCAACGGGGGTCGAACCCATCTTTTCCAGCAGGATATTGACGGTGCGCGATCCGCCACGGATTTTCAGACCTTCCATATCGGCAGGCGTGCGCACTTCCTTGTTCACGTGGATCATGCCGGGACCGTGAACCCATGTGCCAAGGATATGCACGTCCTTGAACTCGGTATCCTTCATGTGCTTTTCGAACATCTGCCAATAGGCCGAGGACATCGCCCGAGCGTCCGTCATCATGAAGGGCAGTTCGAACACCTCTGTGCTGGGAAAGCGACCGGGAGTATAGCCGACCACGGTCCAGACGACATCCGCGACGCCATCAATGGCCTGATCCATCAGTTCCGGCGGGCTTCCACCCAACTGCATCGACGGATAACGATCCACCTTGATGCGCCCGTCGCTCGCAGCTTCGACATTGTCGGCCCAGACGTCCAGAACCAGCTTGGGCACATTGGCTTGTGCGGGCAGGAACTGGTGCAGTGACAGCGTAACCTCCTGCGCCTGCGCCGCCCCTCCGAACCCGATGGCAAGGGCAGCGGCCCCGGCAAGGTTCAGGAACGATTTGCGTGTGAATGTCATGTGTTTTCTCCCTGAATTCGGTCGGGCGTTGGTCGCCTGACTCGCACTTCCACCGGGATTGTTATGCAACGTACCTGCCGCTGTCACGCGCCTTTGTCATTTTCGGGACGCGAGCTGCGCGCATCATTCAGGCCCTTGGGCGGCGCATTTCCGGATCGTACGGGCTTGGCGGGATCACCCGGGCAGGCACCAGAGTGCCAAGCATGTCGATGGTCAAATCCGTGCCGTGTGCAGCCACTTCCAAGCGGAGATACGCATAGGCAAGGTTCATGCCCACCCGGTGCCCCCACTCGCCCGAAGTGACCGTGCCAACCACGTCGCCGCCCAGCATCACCGACGCACCGGCGCGCGCGGGCGTGGTCGTTGACTGGACTTGAAGGCTGACCAGTCTGGTCCCCTGTCCCTTGGCATGGCGGGCCAACAGGGCCGCCTTGCCGACAAAATCCTTGTCGAGTTTCACGAAGCGGCCCAACCCCGTCTCGAACGGATCGAATTCGGTGATCAGGTCGGATTTCCAGTGCAGGAAGCCCTTTTCCATCCGCATCGATTCAACCGCGCGCACACCGAACATGTGCAGCCCATGCGCCTTGCCCGCTGCGCGCAGGGCAAGATAGGCAGCGTAAAGCTGGTTGTTCGGCACGTGGATTTCATAGGCCAATTCGCCTGAGAAGCTGACCGACATCACAACGGCTGGCGCAATCCCGACAAAAGCGCGGCGCACCGACAACCATGGGAACGCGGACGCGGACCAGTCACCCCGGCTGACCGCACCCAGCACATCGCGCGCTTTTGGGCCAGCCAGCACCAGGATGGTGTAGTCGTTGGTAAGCGAGCGCAGTGACACGTCAAAGCCATCCGCATGGGCCACCAGCCAGTCCATGTCGTGCCATTCCGCCGCGGCAGCCGACCCGTACCAGACGGGCCCGCCGGGAATATTGGCCACCGTGCCTTCCGCCTTGATGCAGCCATGATGGTTCAGAAGATAGCCCAAGCCCACCTTCCCCGACTTGTCACTCACGCGCCCACAGATCAGGTGATCAACGAACCGATGCGCATCCGGCCCGTCCACCTCGATCCGGGTGAACCCGTTGACCTCGGCCAGACCGACGGCATCCCGCACTGCGGCGACCTCGCCCGCAACCACGTCGAACGCCTCGTCGAAATGAAACCCGTGGGTGACGGCAAAATCGGGCGCGGGCTTGATGTACTCCACCCGCTCCCAACCGTTCACGACCGTGAACTCCGCCCCTTCCGCCGCCAGAACGGGTGTCAAAGGCGTCGTCTTGATCGGTCGGCCGGCGGGGCGGTGTTCGTTGGGAAAGTGAAATCGGAATTCGTTCTGATAATCTTCGATCGCCTTGAGGGCAGTCAGCTCTGCAGTGCCGTGACCCGTGAACCGGCGCGGGTCGATCACCCAAGTGTCATAGCACGCCTCGCCGTGCACGATCTGCTGGGCCAATAGCCAACCATGGCCGCCGCCCTCACCCAGTCCGGCCCGCAGGCCGATGATGCAGAACGCATTGCGCTTGCCGGGGATCGGTCCGACCAAGGGCGCGCCGTCAATGGTGTAGGTGATGGGACCGTTCACAACGGTTTTGATCCCGACTTCTGTGAGTGCGGGCATCCGTTCGAATGCACCTTCAAGAACGTCGGTGATCCGGTCCAGATCATCGGGGCACAGATCATTGGAAAAGTCGGGGCTGATCCCGTCCATCCCCCACGTTTTGCAGTCCTGTTCATAAAAGCCAAGCAGCAGGCCATTCTTTTCCTGCCGGCAATAGTAGTCCGAAATCGGACAACGCAGCAGGGGCATGCGATGGCCTGCCGCGACGATGCCTGGAATCTCGTCGGTGACGAAATACTGATGCTCCATGGAAGTGACGGGGTGGTGCACCCCCATCATCGCGCCGACCTCATTCACGCGGTAACCACACGCGTTGATGACAACCTCGCACGCAATGTCGCCCTTGTTCGTATGAACGGTCCAACTGTCGTCCTTGTGTTGGGTCAACCCGGTCACATTGGTCTGGCGATACACCTCGGCGCCCGCTTTGCGCGCCCGACGTGCCAGCGCCTGACACAAGGAAGCCGGGTCGATGTCTCCGTCATTGCCATCCCACAAACCACCCAACAGGTTGTCAGTGGAAATCAGCGGATGGCGGCGCGCACATTCGGCCGCGTCAAGTACCTCGAACTCCACGCCCATACCCCGCGCCATGGAGGCAAAGTGGCGATAACCATCCATTTGCTCTTTGGTATTGGCGAGGCGGATACCGCCATCGCCGTGATTGTACTGCACGGGATAGTCCGGATCGTCACGCAACTCTTGGTAAAGCTTGATGGAATGGCTTTTCAGCCCCACCATCGTCTGCGTCATCCCGAAATTCGTGACCTGCGCTGCGGAGTGCCACGTGGTGCCGCTGGTCAACTCGTCCCGCTCGACCAGAACCACATCCGACCAGCCCTCTTGCGTGAGGTGATAAAGGGTCGAGCAGCCAGCGATTCCACCGCCGATGACAACGGCGCGGGTCTGGGTCTTCATGGGTCACCTCACTTTTGTGTTCAAGCACTCAAGGAAAAAACGTGGGCTTGCGTCAATCGCCCGATCAAAGCTTTGGCGTTCTGGAAACTGCTATTTGCAGACGTGAAAGCCTGCAGTCATTTATTGTGCATCGAGTCTGGCGTAAGGTGATGCGGGCCGGGCAGGCAGAGTATCGGCGTCAGCCGACGCGCGAAAAAGGCTTTCGGCGCAGAGTGGCCGCACAGCGGGCGCGCGTGCGTCGGGCCATCCGCCAGGCGAAGCTTAGCAATCAACGAAACGGTGGTGCGATGGTGGCGTGGGGGAGACTTGAACTCCCGACCTATCGATTATGAGTCGATCGCTCTAACCAACTGAGCTACCGCGCCATGGAGGCGTGACCTATGACAGGCCCCCCCAATCGTCAAGGCCGAAATCAGGTGCTCAGCCGCCCCGCACCGTTTCGATCATCAACGTCACATTTTCCGGGTCCGCATCCGGTGTGATCCCGTGGCCAAGGTTGAAGATGTGCGGCCCCTTGGAAAACGCGCTGACAATGGCGCGCGTTTCGTCGACCAACGCTTGCCCGCCGGTCACCATATGGGAAGAGGCCAGATTGCCCTGCACGCAGCCATCTACCTGAACATTGGCCGCGCCCCACTCGGCGGATATCGAATTGTCGAGCGCGACGCAGTCCACGCCGGTCTTGGCATGGAACCCGATATAGCCATCCCCCGCCTCGCGCGGGAAACCGATGACAGGAATTCCGGGATGCCGCGCCTTGATCGCGGCCGTGATTTCGGCGCACGGAGCAACCGCGTATTTTTCGAACGCCTCACCTTTCAGTGACCCGGCCCAGCTGTCGAAAATCTTGACGACCTCGGCCCCCGCGTCGATCTGGGCGGACAGGTATTCGATTGTGGCGGCGGTGATGCGGGCCAGCAAAGCCTCGAACAGGGCCATGTTGCCCTGCATCAGCGCATGGGCCGGCCCCTGATCCGGGGTGCCCTGCCCCGCGATCATGTAGGTCGCAACGGTCCACGGCGCACCGGCGAACCCGATCAGCGTGGTTTCGGCGGGCAACTCGCGGCGCAGGATGCGCACGGTTTCGTAAATCGGATTCAGCGTGTCGTGGATCGCGTCCACCGGTTTCAACGCGTCGAAATCGGATTGCGCCGAGATGGTGGACAGGCGCGGCCCTTCCCCGGTCACGAACCACAGATCGGCGCCAAGGGCCTGCGGCACCAAGAGAATGTCTGCAAACAGAATCGCAGCGTCGAACCCGTATCGGCGAATGGGCTGCAAGGTGACCTCGGCGGCAAGGTCCGGGTTGTAGCAAAGCGACAGGAAATCCCCGGCCTGCGCGCGGGTGGCCTTGTATTCGGGCAGATAGCGCCCGGCCTGACGCATCATCCAGATGGGTGGCGTGGGCAAGGCCTCGCCCGCCAAAGCCCTCAGTATCGTTTTGGTCTGAACCCCGTCTTTCATCGCGACTGCCTTTATATGGTCGTTTCCAGTTGTCAGGATAAGTTGACACACATAAAAGATAAACCCATGACAGTGCGACTTCCAAACACAACCGCGCCGCTGAAAATCGGCACGCGCGGCTCACCTCTGGCGATGGCCCAGGCGTATGAAACCCGCGCGCGGCTGGCAGATGCATTCGGCCTGGCCTTGGATGCGTTCGAGATCGTGGTGATCAAGGTCACCGGCGACCAAATTCAGGACCGCCCCCTGAAGGATATCGGTGGTAAGGGCCTGTTCACCCGCGAGATCGAAGAAGACCTGTTGTCGGGCAAGATCGACATCGCGGTCCACTCGATGAAGGACATGCCGACGATCCAGCCCGAGGGGCTGATCCTTGACACCTATCTGCCGCGCGAGGACGTGCGGGATGCGTTCGTATCCCCCAACCTTTCGCACCTGACCGACCTGCCGAAGGGGGCCACGGTCGGCACGTCCTCTCTGCGCCGCCGTGCGCAATTGCTGAACAAACGGCCCGACCTGAACGTGGTCGAATTTCGCGGCAACGTGCAGACCCGCCTGAAAAAGCTAAGCGAAGGCGTGGCGACTTGCACCTTTCTGGCCTGTGCAGGCCTCAACCGGCTCAACATGACCGAGGTGCCAGCCACTCCTGTCGATCCCGGCGACATGCTGCCCGCAGTGGCCCAGGGGGCCATCGGCATCGAACGCCGCCTTGACGATGCCAACACCGCAGAATTGCTTGCCGCGATCCACCATGGCGAAACCGGCCAACGGCTCGCCGCCGAACGGCGATTCCTTTTGACGCTGGACGGCTCTTGCGAAACACCCATTGCGGGGCTTGCCACGCTGACAGACGGCACGCTGACGCTGACGGGCGAAGTGCTGCGTCCCGACGGGTCCGAAGCGATCTCTGATGTCGTGTCTGGCGCGATTGCGGACGGTCCGGCCATGGGTACGGACCTTGCCAAAACCCTGTTGCAACGCGCAGGCCCGTCTTTTTTCGACTGGCACTGATCCGTATTCCATGTGCGCACCACCGGGCTTCGCGCGGATCTGACCTGTCGCTCGCCATGGCGGTGATTCGCTGTCTGCATGACCTAGATCAGACACTCGAGTTGCGATTGCGCCGCGCGTCGCTGCACAACGACTGAACGGTTCGGTGGGTGGGCGCTTGTTTTGCCCCTCAGGAGGCGGGAACCAGACCCGCCACCGACATCACACCCATTTCGCCAAGGGTGGCAGGCTCATCAACACCGCATTCGCATCATGTCCGGTTTCCAGACCGAATTTGGTACCGCGGTCATAGACAAGATTATATTCGGCATAAAGCCCGCGATGCACTAGTTGCGCATCCTTGTCGGATGCATCCCAGTCTTGCACCCGGCGCTTTTCGACCAGCGGGACGTAGGCCGGCAGGAAGGCACGGCCAATATCCTGCGTCAGGGCAAAGTCCGCCTCCCAGTCTCCGGTGCAGTGGTCATCCATGAAAATACCGCCCACACCCCGCGCGCGATTGCGGTGCGGAATATAGAAATACTCATCCGCCCAAGCCTTTAGTTTGGGATACAGACCTGTTCCATGCGGGTCCAGATGCACGCGCTGCTGGTCGTGGAAATGGGTCGTATCCTCGGCATATTCGATGCACGGGTTCAAATCCGATCCGCCGCCGAACCACCACGCATGTGGCGTCCAGAACATGCGCGTGTTCATATGGACTGCGGGGGCGTGCGGGTTCTGCATGTGGGCGACAAGGCTGATGCCCGACGCCCAGAAACGCGGGTCGTCCTTCATTCCCGGAATACCCTTGCGCGCGGCCATAGCCATTTGTGCGCGCTCGCCCAGCGTGCCGTAAACGGTCGAGATATTCACGCCAACCTTTTCAAACACGCGCCCTCCGCGCATGACACTCATCAATCCGCCACCTGCGTCCGATCCGTCATCCGAGGTGCGCTTGGTCTCGGTCACCTCGAAGGCACCCGGGGCTGCGTCAACCATCGGGCCTGTGGCGTGGCTGGCCTCCAGCCCTTCGAACGCTGCGACGATATCGTCGCGCAGGCTTCGGAACCACGCGGCGGCGCGGGTTTTCTGGGTGTCGAACTGTTCTGTCATTGGCACTGTCCTGTCAGATTGACAGTTTTCTAGCCCAAGGGAGCCCTGCGGGCCAAGGGCAAAACCGCACTCAGTGCGCGGGGGCCTCAACCGGGTCAAGCAAGCTTCGCCCACCATCGACGGTCAGAATGTCACCCGTTACAAACCCGGACCCGTCCGAGGCAAAGAACTGCACGGCGTCCACCAATTCATTTGGGCTGGCGATGCGATGCATGGGGGTATGGGCTTCGATATCCTCGCGCCACTCCGGATGGCTGCCGATAGAAGATTTGAGCGATGCAGACATGACCGACCCGAAAGCGACCGCGTTGACGCGGATGCCGTGCGGGGCCAGCGCCAGCGCCATTGACCGGGTCATCTGTTCCAGTCCAGCAGAGGCGATGGAATAGCCCAGCAACTCGGGCCGCGTCTGGTGCGCGGCGATGGAACTGAGGTTCACGATGGACCCTTTGCTCTCGCCCGCTTCGCCGTCTTCGCCCTGTTTGATCATCCGGCGCGCCACCTGCTGAGACAGACGCAAAGCCGTCATCACGTTTTGCTGGAACAGGTCATCGACGCTCATGTCCTCGGGGTCCAGCGCATCCGTCTCCATCACCTGACGAGAGGCGTTCACAAGGATGTCGATCTTTTCGAAGGCGTCGATCGTGGCTGAAATCAGGTTGGCGATGGTCAGCCGCTGGCGCAGATCTCCTGCGAAATATCGGATGTTGGCATCGTCCGACAGCACGCCCATTTCCTCGGCCAAGCGCTTTTCGTCCATATCCGCGCACATCACGTTCGCCCCACGGTCGGCGAAATGGCGCGCGATGGCCAGACCGATCCCATTGGCGGCGCCGGTCACAATCGCGGTCTTGCCGCTGATGGAAAATGACATGTTTATCCCCGTTTGCGTTTGGGCCGCTCGGCCCGCACCAGTTTGAACCGCGCATCGCCGTCCAGATCAACCACTTTGGTAAATGCGCTGGTCAGCGCGTCCTCGTAGGGCAGGTGCCGGTTGGCCACCATCCACAGCGCGCCATGGGGTTTCAGAACACGCGCGGCCGCCGCGATAAAGGCGCGGCCCAGCGACGGGTCTGCCGTACGGCCTGTGTGAAAGGGCGGGTTCATCACCACGGCGTCCACAAGTTCTGGCGGGCTCCACGAGGTCGCATCCGCCCAGTGAAACTGGGCACGCGGGTCTGTCACGTTGTGGCGCGCGCATTGCAGCGCCATGTCATGCGCCTCGACCAGATGCACCGACTTTACGCCTCGTGTCAGGATATGGGCGGATAAGTATCCCCAGCCCGCACCCAGATCAGCGACGCTGCCGGCCATCGCCTCGGGCAAGACCTGCACGAGCATTTCCGAGGCCGGATCTACCCCGTCGGCCGAAAACACGCCCGGCGCAGTCCAGAAACCACCTGCATGCAGAACTGGTCCAGCCGCCCAATCGCTGAAATCGGCGCCACCTTGGGTCCAGAAAATCTTGCCATGTGCCTTTGAGATCGGCGCGCTGACGTTGACCCGACCCCGCAGCGCCTTGAGCATCGAATCAGCGCCATCGGTCTTTTGTCCATCCACGATCACCAGCCCATCGGTCTGCGCCATGGCGGCGGCAACCAGCGCCTGCGCCTCGGACCGTGCGCGGGTAAGACACAGAATGCTGGTACTAAAGCGGGTGTCTTGAGGCAGTACGGCGGCCACGTTGAAGCCGCGCCCTGCAAAGGCAGAACAGACCGTCGCCATGGGCGATATCACAAGCACACGGTCAGGCGGCAAGGCCGACAGGTCTGCCTCCTGTGAAGGATGCAGAACAGCAATCGGTCCATCGCCCGCAAGCGTCAGTGCTGCAAGCGCCAAAGGCAGGCGATCACCGATCACTTACTCTTCTTTTTCCATTGTGCATTGTAGCGGGTGCTGATGGCGACGCGCGTAATCCATGACCTGCGCCACCTTGGTTTCCGCGATCTCGTGACTGAAGACGCCGACCACGGCCAGCCCCTTCTTGTGCACGGTAAGCATGATTTCAAAGGCCTGCGCGTGATTGAGGCCAAAGAAGCGCTCCAGCACATGCACCACGAACTCCATAGGGGTATAGTCGTCGTTCAGCAGCAGCACCTTGTAAAGCGGCGGGCGCTTGGTCTTGGGTTTGACGTCGGTGATGACAACTGTGTCGCTGTCATCGTCCTTGGAACCGGCCATCATATGCACGTATGGATGCATCTGCGTCCTCATCAAACCTATAATCCTGTGGTGAACCGTTGGGCTGTCTATATAACGCGGATGGGGCGTTAGAAAAGAGGGGCGTTGGTTTATGTCTGATAGAATACAATGCATCGGCTTTGATGCAGATGACACCCTTTGGCATAACGAGCGTTTTTTCAAGCTGACACAAGAGCGCTTTGCCGCGCTTTTGGCCCCGCATACGGACACGCCCGATCTGGATGCGTTGCTGATGGCGGCCGAGCGGCGCAACCTTGGCCATTACGGGTTCGGGATAAAGGGCTTTGTGTTGTCGATGATCGAAACGGCACTGGACGTGACGGATCAGCGCGTGCCCGGGTCGGTGATCGCGGACCTGATCGCCGCCGGTCAGGACATGCTGCAACATCCGATCGACCTGCTGCCCCATGCAAGAGAGGCAGTAGAGGCCGCCAAGTCTTACGGTCCGGTCCTGCTGATCACCAAGGGCGACCTGCTGGATCAGGAACGCAAGCTGGCGCAGTCCGGTCTGGGAGAGATGTTCGACGGAGTCGAGATCGTGTCGGACAAGCAGCCCAACGTGTACACGCGCATTTTTGATGCATTTGGCGGGGCAGCGGCGGGCATGATGATCGGAAATTCGATGAAGTCCGACGTCCGGCCAATGATCGACGCGGGTGGCTTTGGCGTCTTTGTACCGCACGATCTGGAATGGGATTTCGAGGCTGCCGAAGCCCCCGAAGGACACCCGCGTTACGCGGCCCTACCCGATTTGGGCGCACTGCCCGATTTCCTGCGCGACGTGGCCTGACACAGGACAGATCCTCTGCAGCAAACCTGCCACATTCCTGCCACAATCCCCTCTATAGGGGGTCACGACTGAACACCCCCCAGATGTTGAGTTTTTGCATTGCAGAAAAACCAAAACGCAAACAGCATCAACACTTTATCGAAAAAGGTTCCTGTGTTAGCCTGATTTCAATCAAAAAATCGGCCAGTCGAATAATCGGCGGTCAGAGGCAGACATAGGCAGGTTTATCGTGAAGGTTCGGCGCACACAGCCGGCCCGGTTAGGGCGTTTCGTTTTCTTGGCGGTCTGGATGCTGGTGGTGGCGCCCTTGTGCGCAATGGCTGCCCCCTATGCCGCGTTCGTCATGGATGCGCGCACTGGTGAGGTCCTGCATGCACGCAACGCCGACACGCGATTGCACCCCGCATCGCTGACCAAGATGATGACCCTGTATGTCGTGTTCCAAGCTGTCGAGCGGGGCGAGATTTCGATGGACACGGTGGTCACCATCTCGTCGCATGCCGCCTCCGAACCCCCCTCCAAGCTTGGCCTGCAAAAGGGGCAGAAGATCAAGCTGCGCTACCTCGTGCGCGCCGCCGCTGTCAAATCCGCCAACGACGCCGCAACAGCTCTGGGCGAGGCGATCTCGGGCTCGGAAGCGGCGTTTGCTCGGCGGATGAACCGCACGGCGGCCTCGCTTGGCATGACGCGCACCACGTTCAAGAACGCCCACGGCCTGACCGAAAGCGGGCATTTGTCCACCGCGCGCGACATGTCGACCATGGGGCGGCACATGATTTACGACTACCCGCAATATTATAATCTGTTCTCACGGATCACGACGGATGCGGGCATGCGCGAAGTCGCAAACACCAACCGTCGCTTTCTTGCGGCCTACAAGGGTGCCGACGGGATCAAAACCGGGTACACCCGGGCCGCCGGATTCAACCTTGTGTCTTCTGCCGAACGGGGCAACGAGCGTATCATTGCAACCGTCTTTGGCGGCTCATCCACTGCGGATCGTAATGCGCGCGTGGCCGAATTGCTGGACATGGGCTTTCGCCGCGCACCCAGCCGCGCACCGCTGCGCAAGCCCGCAAAGCCCGCTTATGTCCCCGGGGACGAGCCTGTCGTGGTGGCCGGCAATCAGGACGCACCCCAAGGTGCGGGCAAGGTCATTCGCCTGAGCGGCGCAGTAAAAACCTCGTACCGCCCGAAACTGCGCCCCGGAACGCAAGCAACTGTGCAGGTGGCGGCAGCAGTATTGCCTGACGACATTCAGACCGCGCTAGAGGCGGCACAGACCGCCGATGTGGCCGTGACGGTTGCCGTCGCGCCCGTGACCGAACCAACCGATGTTGCAACCGCAAAGAGCCCCGCCGTGCCTGCCGTCAAACGCCCTACGGTCCGTCCCAAGGACGTCGTGCTGGCAAGCGTTCCGGCCAAGGTCGAACCCGAGGTCATTACCCGTGTGTCTACATCGGGCGGACGTCACTGGGGGGTGAATGTGGGCCGCTACACCAGCCGTTACGCCGCAGAAAAGGTGCTGTTGCAGACCGCACTTGCCGAAATGGCGACGCTGGATGGATCCCTGCGCAAGGTGGTGCAGCGCCCCACCGGGTTTGATGCAAACTTCATGGGTCTGACGCGCGACAGTGCGGACCTTGCCTGCCGCCGCCTGCAGGCGCGCAACGTGACCTGCTTTATGATCGGGCCCAAATCCTGAGGGATGCGCAGGTTGCGCCGTCAGTGCGCGACGGTCCCGCGTGCCGCCTTCCTGATCCAGGTCACAAACGCCTTGAGCGGCGGACGCTGAATGCCCGGGCGTGTCACGAGGTGATAGCCCGTGCCGGGCTTTGCATCCTCATTCAACACACATAACCGTCCGGACTGAATGTCAGGTTCGACGAAATGGCGCACGGTCACGGCAACTCCCTGCCCGTCCCGCGCTCCGTCCAGCAACAGATTGCCCGGCACCTGGATCAGACTGCCGCGGTTGCCGGGACCGACGCCCTGCGCCGCCAGCCAGCGGGTACTTTCGGTAGTGCCGAATTCTTCCAGCCACGGCAGCGTGCTGAGTGCTGCGAGGTCGGACACGTTCATGCCGTCGATAAGTGACGGCGCGGCCACCACAACCATCGCGGTTTCCAGCAGCAACTCGGCCTCCAACCCGGGCCAGTCGCCCGAACCGTAGCGGATCGACAGGTCGACCCCACCCGGAGACAAGGTGACGAGTTCGGGGGTCGGATCAAGCATGAGAGACACACCTGGACACAAGGCACGAAATTCCGGCAAACGCGGCATCAGCCACGCGGCAGCGAAGCTGGGCGTCGGGGAAATGTGCAGCGGTCGCTGTGCCTCGGCTCCGGTGACCAGTGCGACGGCGCGCGCGATGTGCGAAAATCCGTCCGCACAGCCCTGCGCCAGTATCTCTCCGTCCGGAGTCAGCCGCAGCGCGCGACCCGACCGGTCCAACAAGGCGACGCCCAGATGCGACTCCAAGCTGCGCAACTGCTGACTGACCGCCGCGTGACTGACTGCCAACGCCTCGCCCGCCCCGACCACACTGCCGGTCTCAACAAAGGCGGCAAAGGCCCGCAAGCCAGCCAATGGGGGAAGGTCTCTCCAGATCATATGTTAGGCAAACTTACATAAAAGAATTTCGTATGACTCGCATCAATTTACGGAAAAATCAATATTGGTTGAACAAAGACACTGCAACCAACGAGGTGCTCAATGCTGAACGTTTATGCCCACACTTTCATGACAGCCACCCGCAGCCATCCGCGCTGCACGCCGGTGACCGACGCAACCAAGCGCAAATGGTGGCAAGCGCCACGCACAATCTGCGTTGACCTGGAACGGCTGTAATCCGCGCGCGGCGTGGGTTCGTCGGCACGGACCAGATCAAATGGGCCGCCTCTGTTGCACAAATCCTCGGATACGGGGCAACGGCGATGGAGGCGAGCCCGCTGAACCTTTACTTCTTCACGGTCGGGATCGTGGGGTGGTTCATCGTCGGGTGGCGCTGGAATGACCGTGCCATCATGCTGATCCATGTCGTGGCCGCCGCGGCGATGACGGTTGGGCTGCTCGCCCAATAAGGAACCTTGGGCGGGCGTCGTTGATGGTTGTCAACGCGCATCGTCAACCACCTTCAGTGCACGGCTTGCAGCAACAGGCGTGTGTATTCCGTCTTGGGGCGTTCGAACAAATCGTCCGCCGTGCCCTGCTCGACCACATCGCCCTGTTTCATGACCAACACCGTGTGGCTCATCGCGCGCACTACCTTCAGGTCGTGACTAATGAATAGAAAGGCCAGTCCGTATTTCTGCTGCAAACCGCGTAGCAACTCGACGATTTGCACCTGCACAGTCATATCGAGCGCACTTGTCGGTTCATCCAAAACCACCAGCTTGGGTCGCAGCACCATCGCACGGGCAATCGCGATGCGCTGTCGCTGGCCGCCGGAAAATTCGTGCGGATAGCGGTCCATAGTCAGCGGATCGAGGCCCACCTCGGCCATCACTTCGGCCACCACTTCGCGCTCGGGGCGGCCACCCTCTACCCCGTGGATGCTCAGACCCTCGGCGATAATCTGGGCGGCGGTCATGCGCGGCGAGAGTGAGCCAAACGGGTCTTGGAACACGATCTGCATGTCCTTGCGCAATCTGCGCAATTCACGCACCGACCATCCGCGAATGTCCTGACCCATGTAGACGATCCTGCCCTCTGACGGGATCAGGCGCATGATGGCCAGCGCCAGCGTGGTTTTGCCCGACCCGGATTCGCCCACAATGCCCACCGTTTCGCCCGCGTGAATCCTGAAGGTCGCGTCGTTCACCGCTTTCACGTGATCCACGGTACGGCGCAGCAAACCGGCGGTGATCGGGAACCAGACGCGCAAATGCTCGGTCTCAGCGATCAGCGGGGCATCGGCCGGAACAGGTGCGGGCTGTCCCTTGGGCTCTGCGGACAGCAGCTTTTGCGTGTAGGGATGCTGGGGATTGTCGAAAATTTCCTTGGTGAGGCCGGTTTCCACAATCTCGCCGTGCTGCATCACGCAGACGCGGTCCGCGATGCGGCGCACGATGCCAAGGTCGTGGGTGATAAAGAGCAGCCCCATGCCTTCGGTCTTTTTCAGATCTGCCAGCAGTTCGAGGATCTGGGCCTGAATGGTCACGTCCAGCGCCGTAGTCGGTTCGTCCGCGATCAGGATGTCGGGTTTGTTCGCCAGTGCCATGGCGATCATCACCCGCTGGCGCTGCCCGCCAGAGAGTTGGTGGGGATAGGCGCCCAGACGGCTTTCGGCGTCCCGGATGCCGACCTTGTCCATCAGTTCGAGGATACGCGCGCGCGCGTCCGTGCCCATGATGCCCTGATGCAGGGCAAGGCTTTCGCCCAACTGTTTTTCGATCGTGTGCAGCGGGTTCAGCGAAGTCATGGGTTCTTGGAAAATGAACGAGATATCGTTGCCGCGCACCTTTCGCAGCAGCCGCTCGTCAGCCCCAATCATCTGTTGTCCGTCATAAGTGACAGACCCCGTCACCTCTGCGCTGTCGCCCAGGAGCGACACTGTGGACAGGGCCGACACCGACTTGCCCGAGCCGGATTCGCCGACCAGCGCCACGGTTTCCCCCCGATCGACGTGAAAGGACACGCCGCGTACCGCCTTGGTCAGTTGCCCGTCCTGGCGAAAGCCGACGGACAGGTCCTTCACGTCCAGCAATGCCATCAGGAAAACGTCTTTCGCGGATCGAACGCATCGCGGATGCCTTCGAAGATAAAGATCAGCAGGCTGAGCATGATCGCAAATACGAAAAAGGCGGTAAAGCCGATCCATGGCGCTTGAAGGTTCTGCTTGGCCTGCAGGGTAAGTTCCCCCAGTGACGGGGCCGCAGAGGGCAGGCCAAAGCCAAGAAAGTCGAGTACCGCCAGCGACGAAATCGTGCCCGTGATGACGAAGGGCAGCATGGTCAGTGTCGCGACCATCGCATTGGGCAGCATGTGGCGGAACATGATCGTCATGTTGCTGACCCCCAGCGCCCGGGCCGCGCGGACATATTCAAGGTTGCGCGCCCGGAGGAATTCAGCGCGCACCACGCCCACAAGCCCGGTCCAGCCGAACAGCACCAGCAGGAACACAAGCAACCAGAACGACCGCCCCAGAATCGCGAACATGATGATGATGATGTAAAGGCTGGGCGTCGCCTGCCAAATCTCGATGATCCGTTGAAAGATCAGGTCGGTACGCCCGCCGAAATAGCCTTGCACCGCACCCGCAACGATCCCGATAAGTGTCGAGGCGCCCGTCACGATCAACGTGAACAGGACAGACAAGCGAAAGCCGTGGATGACGCGGGCGAGGATATCGCGTTTGGTCCCGTCCGTGCCCAGCAGGTTTTCCCCGTTGGGCGGCAGAGGGGCCGCGCCAGGGCGGTCCACCGCAGTGTCATAGCTGTAGGGAATAAGCGGCCAGATGGTCCAACCCTTGTTGATCGCTTCGCCGTCGACCACACCGTCCTGCGCATCTTCGATCACACCCTCGGGGTCATCAAAGCAGGCATCGAGGCCCCCGGACACGATCAGACACTCGACCTCCGGGTCGCGATAGGATGCCTCGGTCTGGAAATCTCCGCCGAAATCCGTTTCAGCGTAGAAGTTCCAGATCGGGGTGTAGAATTCGCCCTGATAGCGCACGAGGATCGGCTTGTCATAGGCCAGAAACTCGGCAAACAGCGACAAGCCGAACAGGATCGCGAAAATCCAGAGCGACCAGTAGGCGCGTCGGTTCTTCTGAAAATTCCGCCAGCGCCGCTTGTTGAGCGGTGAGAGCGAAAAGAACCCACGCTGCGGTGCGGGCACCGCAACCGGAGCGTCGATGCTGACCTCGGGCACAGCCATCAGCCTTCCCTCCGCTCAAAGTCGATGCGCGGGTCAACGACCACATACATCAGGTCAGAGACGATGCCGACCACCAGACCCATCAGGCCAAAAATATAAAGCGTGCCGAAAACGATGGGATAGTCTCGCGCCACCGCTGCCTCGAACCCGAGCCGACCGAGACCGTCGAGCGAAAAGATGGTTTCGATAATCAGCGAACCACCAAAGAACACTCCGATGAACACCGCCGGAAAGCCCGCGATCACGATCAACATCGCGTTGCGAAAGACGTGGCCGTAAAGCACGCGCTTTTCGCTCAAGCCTTTTGCGCGGGCGGTCATGACGTACAGTTTCTTGATCTCGTCCAGAAAGCTGTTCTTCGTCAGCAAGGTCAGCGTGGCGAAAGCCCCGATGGTGCCCGCCAGAACAGGCAGAGTGATATGCCAGAAATAGTCGGCCACTTTGCCAAGCGTGCTCAATTCGTCAAAATTGTCCGAGGTGAGGCCGCGCAGCGGGAATATCTGCCAATACGACCCACCCGCAAAGAGGATCAGCAGCAGGATGGCGAACAGAAAGTTTGGAATCGCATAGGCCGCCACGATGGTACCCGACGTCCATGTGTCGAACGGGGTGCCGTCGCGCACCGCCTTGCGGATGCCAAGGGGGATCGAAATCGCATAGGCAATGATCGTGGACCACAGGCCCAGAGATATCGAGACGGGCAGCTTTTCCTTGACCAGATCAATGACCCCGATCGAGCGAAAGTAACTCTCGCCAAAGTCAAAGCGCATGTAGTTCCACACCATGTTCAGAAATCGTTGCACCGGCGGCTTGTCAAAACCGAATTCGCGTTCCAACTCGGCGATGAACTCTGGCGGCAGGCCCCGCGCACCCACATAGGTGCTGTCCGAGGCGGTGTTCAGCTCGTCCGCACCGGCGTCATTGTTGCCCCCGGCAAAGCCACTGAACACGTCTCCTCCCCCCTGGATGCGCGCTATCGCCTGTTCCACCGGGCCGCCTGGGACGAACTGGGTCAGAACGAAATTGACCAGCAGGATGCCCAGCAGGGTCGGGATGACCAGCAGCAGCCTGCGCAGGATGTAGGGGCCCATATATTTACCTTAGTGCGCCGGATGCTTTGAGTGCGGCGGCCTTTTCTTCGTTGTACCACCAGAAATCAAGCTGGCCCAGCGCATAGGGCGGGATCGTCTCGGGATGCTCGAACATATCGTAATAGGCGACCCAATGCGACGGGTTGTACCAGACCGGGATCATGATGAATTCATAGCGCAAAGCCCGGTCCAGCGCCATCAGCGATGCTTCTTCTTCTTCCCGGGTTTCGGCGTTCAGCGACGCTTCGATGATGGCATCGACCAGCGGGCTGGCGAGGCCTGCTGGGTTGAACAACGAAAATTCTGCCGCTTCAGATCCATAGCGCTGCATCAGGCCCGTACCTGTGCCAAGGAAAGCCGCATAGCCGTCATAGACCAGATCATAGTCCCGATCCCGTTCGCGCGAAGTGTATTGCGAGGAATCGACCATTTCGAGGGTGATCTTGATGCCCAGCTTTTCGACGTTGGACACAAAATTCTGCATCGCGCCCGACAGTGTGTCGGGAGCAGACGAGTTGAACAGATAATTCAGTTCCAGCACCTGACCGTCCTTGCGCCGGATGCCGTCGTCGCCGACCAGCCAACCGGCTTCATCCAGCAGCGCCATGGCACGGCGCGCGTTGCCGCGGTCAAACAGACGGGCCTGGTCCGAGGTGTGCGGCTCGCGGGCCTCGGTGGTCAGCAATGCCTCGGGCACCACGTCGCCAAGTGATTGAAGAAAGGCCAGTTCGTCGCCTTCGGGCAGGCCAGAGGCCATCAGGGGCGTGTCCTGCGTAAACGAGGCGCGTTGCTTGAACAGCCCGTATTGCAAGGACGCATTGGTCCATTCGAAGTTATAGGCCAGCGAGATCGCCTCGCGCACGCGCTTGTCCTTCAGCACTTCGGAGCCAAGGTTGAACACGATGCCTGTCGGGTCTGGTGGCGAACCATCGGGCAGCTCCGCCTTGACGATGGCGCCGCTGCGCACCTTTGGGGCGTCATAGCCGGTCGCCCATTTCTTGGAGTCATTCTCGGACCGGAACGTGTACTCCCCCGCGAGAAATGCCTGAAACGCCGCTTCGGCGTCGCCGAAATACTCGATCCGGATGCTGTCGAAATTATTGCGCCCCGCGTTGAACGGCAGGTCATTGCCCCAATAGTCGGGGTCGCGTTTGTAGACGATGCGGCGGTTCACATCGACGCTGTCCACCACGTAAGGACCCGACCCGGGCGAGATTTCCAGACGACTCTCATCCAGACCGGCACCTGTTTCTTCATACCACTTTTTTGACCACGCAGGCACGTAACCGACCTGATCAATCAGCGACCGACGCGAGATACCTTCGGTGAAATAGAATTTGATGGTAAGATCGTCGATTACCTCGACGCGTGGAATGCGTTTGCGCACGGCGTCCGCATAGGATTTCAGCCCTTCGTCCAGCAGCAGGTTGTGGCTGAAAGCAATGTCGTGAGCAGTTACAGGTGTGCCATCGGAAAACCTCGCCTCTGGACGCATATAGAATATGACCCAGTTCTTGCCCTCGTCATATTCGATCCGCTCGCACAGCAGGCAATAGCTTTCGCCGTAGACATCCGCAGGGGCAGAAGTGCTGTTCACCCCTTCGCCCAGCAGACTTTCGTAGATCGAGGATGACAGAGCCCCCGCGCGCCCCTTGCGGGTATAGGGGTGCATCGAGTCGAATGTGCCCACGGTGCCCAGCGCGATTTCGCCGCCTTTGGGGGCGTTCGGGTTCACATAGTCGAAATGCGTAAAGTCTTCGGCATATTTCAGGTCGCCATAAAAGGAATAGCCGTGACTTGTGATGGTGGTTTCATGCCCATCAGCGCGGGCAATCGAGGCACAGGCCAGCGTGATGATCAGCCCCAGCACACCCAAAGCCCCCCAAAATGCGTAAACATCGCGCGCGGTTTGGACGCGGGCCTGTGCTTGGGTTCGGGCTTGGGTCTTGCGCATGGGGGATCCTCCTTGGGGCCGTCTCATGTGTATGGACATAAGCTAATGGTGCCGCTCGCCAATATGCAACTTGAGAATATGTGATTTGATGCGCGCGTTTGTGAGCGGATGCACCTATTGTGCACAAAAAAGGCCGCTCGCGATTGGCAAGCGGCCTTTTTTGGTTTTCTTCAACCGTCTGATCAGTTGTCGAGGCTGTCGAGATAGGCGATCAGGTTTGCGCGGTCTTCGACGCTGCGCAGGCCATTATAGCCCATGGATGTGCCCGGCGCGTATTCGCGGGGATTTTCAAGAAAACCGTTCAGGTTCTCAGGGGTCCATACGTCGGCAACCTCGCTGAGGGCACCAGAATAGTTGGAATAACCGTCAGCCGCGCCGACTTCGCGACCCACCACCCCATACAGGTGCGGGCCAACGCCATTTGCGCCGTCTTCGGCCTTGTGACAGGCGCTGCACTGGCGGAACACACGTGCCCCGGCGCCCGCATCGGCACTTGCGAATACTTCCTCGAACGGAACTGCGGCGGTATCCTCTGCCGGTTCCTCTTCGGCACCGGTGTCGATGACATAGGATTGTTCGCCGCCGTGACCGCCGGCATGATACAGTTCCTCAGCGGCCCATTTGCCAAGCAGGAAAATAAGCAGGGCGCCGCACAGGCTGCCCGCGATCTTGGTGAAGGTCATCGTGTCGAACATTTGGTTCCGTACCCCGTGCCGCAAGTTGTCTTTCCGGCGGTTATCTACGGCTTCCCCTTGTCACTGGCAAGGTATAGAAAGCGCGACCAATCGCCCTGCCCGCACCGTGCGCACTATGGGCGCTGCACAAGGACGGACATATGTCAGAGCGGATCGCATTCCAGGGAGAGCTGGGAGCCTATAGTCACGAGGCCTGTACCAAGGCCCGCCCGGATGCCGTTCCAGTGCCCTGCACCACCTTCGAGGACGTTATTCTGGCCGTGCGCGAGGGGCGCGCGGACATGGCAATGCTACCGGTCGAAAACACCACATACGGGCGGGTGGCTGACATTCACCGCCTGTTGCCGGACAGCGGGTTGCATATCGTCGACGAAGCCTTCGTGCGGGTGCGCATCGCGCTGATGGCGGTGCCGGGGCAAACGCTCGGCAACATCCGGCATGTGCGCGCGCATCTGGTACTGATTCCGCAGGCCCGCAGCTTTCTCGACGCCCACGGGATCACATCGGAAGCAGCTGCGGACAGCGCAGGTGCAGCAGCCGCCATCGCCGAGGCGGGCGAACTCGGGGTCGGCGCATTGGCCTCTGCTGTTGCTGCCGAAATACACGGGCTTGAGATTCTGGCGCGCGACATCGAGGATCAAGGCCACAACACGACCCGCTTTCTGCTGATGTCGCCAAAGGCGGACAACGCGCGCCGGGGCGAAACGATGATCACCACCTTCATCTTCGAGGTGCGCAATATTCCGGCAGCCCTGTACAAGGCGATGGGTGGTTTTGCGACCAACGGCGTCAACATGACGAAACTGGAAAGTTATATGGTGGGCGGCGCGTTCACGGCCACCCAGTTCTATGCCGATGTCGAAGGACACCCCGACGACCCCGCCCTTGCCCGGGCTCTGGATGAGTTGAAGTTCTTTACCAACCGTCTGGATATTCTGGGGGTCTATCCGGCAGCCGCCAAACGGGACTAGGCCGTGCGCTGAAGGCGGTCTTCCAACCCCTTGGCATAGTCCGCGATGCGCAGTTTGAAGCGTTTGGACAGATTGGATTTGGCCAGTTTCAGCGACTGGACCAGCAGTCTGGCAGACAGGTTCAACGGCGCGATGTCCAGCGCGACGGACATGCGGGTACGGCTGCGCGACAGCGCCATCAACTCGATCACGAAATCCGCATCAATACCCGCCGACTTTCCATCAAACGCCATTTCATTCGGCGCTTCGAACTTGGTCAACTCAAGCTTGACCTCGCGCTTGCGTCCACGCATGACAAACGCAATGTCCCACAGCATACCGGCACCCGGCCGCGTCAGTTGATCCACGCGCTGCACGTCGATGCCGCGCCGCATCGCCTGTCGTTCAAACCCCTCAAAGTCGCATAACGCTTCGAAAACCTGATCAATCGGGGCGGAAATATCTTCTCTTGCGGAGAATTTCATAAAGCGTCGGCCTGTTTGATGGTTTTTTTCCAGTGTCCGCTTAATCCAGCGTGTCCGCAAGCCAGTTTTCAAGTAAAAAGTGTGCAATTGCACCCTTTCGCGCGGGCAGGATCGTCGCGTGCTCACCTGCAAAAATTTTCATCATTTCTTCGCGCGTGACCCACATCGCAGCCTCGATTTCGGTCGGATCGATCTCGATCTTGTCACTGGTCGCATCACCCTGACACCCAAACATCAACGATGCGGGAAATGGCCATGGCTGGCTTGCAAGATACCTCACAGCACCCACGTGCACACCCGCCTCTTCGAATACTTCGCGGCGCACGGCAGCCTCAAGCGTTTCACCGGGTTCGACAAAGCCAGCTAGAAGGGAATACATACCGTCGGGCCATCCGGGCGACCGGCCCATCAGTACCGAATTGCCCCGGGTGATCAGCATGATTACGACGGGGTCGGTGCGAGGGAAGTGATGTGCGTTGCAGGCAGGACAGTCGCGTTGCCAGCCGGCCATTGCCATCTGCGTGGCAGCGCCGCATTTGGCGCAGAACGGGTGGGTGGCGTGCCAGCCGTACACCGCCTTGGCCGTCGCGGCGAGTTCGGCGTCGCGCGCATCCAGCCACGTCATCACGCGGCGCAGTTCGGCAAACACCTCGTCCGGGCCGAAGGCCGGGTGGTGCTGTTCAGTCGGATCCAGAAAACCACCCAAGCTGGATGCATCCAGATCAGCCGGCTGCCAGGCAGACAGATCATGGGCAAAACAGGGCGCTCCGTCTTCCCTGCCCAGAAACACGTGCGCTTCGTTCGCATCGACAAGTGCGGGATGGTCCATGGCGAGTCTGGTGAGGCGCGCGGGCCGGTCCCGGTGGACCAGCGGCTTGCCGCGCCAAAGCAGAATGGTGCGGGCTGCCGGGTCAGCTGCAGCCGCAGCAATCGCCTCTGCATCGCCGCGCAATTCTCCGGCACGACCAAGTGAAGACCCGCCAAAGGTCACTGTTTCCGCGTGGCGCATGGCGCAACCCCTTATCGTTTTTCGTTTCGCGCTGTCGCGCGCAGGCTTGGCATGGGTGCGGCGCGGGCGCAATGGCCGGGGCTGCGTAGCTTGGGCAACCACCACCCAGATATTGCGGATCGCGGGCTTGCCATCACTCTACCTGTGGGTGCAAATAGAGAAATGAGTTCGCCTCGTTCTCTTGCCGATCTGCGCATCCTCGCGACCAGCGATGTGCATATGCACATCACTGGGTGGGATGCCCTGCGGGACAGGAATTGGTCCGGTCGGGGCCTGGACGGTCTGGGACGCCGCATCGACGCCGCGCGAAAGACGGCCAAGGGCGCTTGCATTCTGCTCGACAACGGAGATTCGCTGCAGGGCACACCGATGGGCGACACCTGTGCGCAGTGGTCCCGGGGCGCAGTCCACCCGTGGCCCACTGTACTGGACACGCTGAACTATGACGCCGTCGGCCTCGGGAATCATGATTTCGATTTCGGCGTTCCCTTTCTGGAACAGGTCGTAGCCCAGACCAAAGTACCAACCCTTTGCGCCAGCTTCGCGACGGGGGCCGTCGCCGGTGTGACACCGACGGCGCTGCTGCGCCGCGATGTCACATGTTCGGACGGGGCCAAGCGCGAAGTGATCATCGGTGTCACCTCGGTGCTGCCCCCGCAAACCGAAGTATGGACCCATCGCTATCTCGCCGGGAAAATCACCTTTGAGGAGGGCGAGGTGGCTGCCCGTCGCGCCGTTGGTTCCTTGCGAACGCAGGGCGCGCAGGTTGTGGTGATGTTGTGCCACAGCGGGTTGCCCGCCTGCGGAGAAGCCGACAGCGAAAACTTCGCCGCAGCACTCGCGAAAAACGTCGAGGGGCTCGACGCGATGGTCATGGGACACACGCATCAACGCTTTCCCTTGCCCGGTGGACCAAGTGCGGTGCACGGCGTGCCCAGTGTGATGCCCGGATACGGAGCCGAAACCCTGGGGATAATTGACCTGAGCCTCGCCTGGACCGGATCACGCTGGCAGGTCTGCGACCAAAGCGCCATGCTGCAGGGCCCTCTTGCAAGCGACGCGCGGGATACCAAAATTGCCGAGATCGCAGCCCCGGCAATCGCCGACACGCAGGATAAGCTGAACGTGGAACTGGGCCGGACACAAACGGGATTTCACAGCTATTTCGACATGCTTCAATCCGGCGTCGCAGGCGCGTTGGTTGCGCAGGCGATGAAACGAACCATAGCGGTCGAGGTCGCCGGCACGAACTTGGCCCATTTGCCGCTGATAGCCGCGGTCGCCCCCATGGCACTCGGCGGACGGTCCGGCCCCGCAAACTATGTCGAGGTTGCGCCGGGCCAGATACGCGCGCGCCATATCGCCATGATGTCCCCTTATCCCAATGCGATCTGGGCCATCGTGCTGAAAGGCGCGGACCTGTGGGCGTGGGCCGAACGCTCTGCCGCCTATTTCGCACCATTTTCCGAGATCCCGGATCGACTGGTGAACCGGAACGCGCCCTCGTTCAACTTTGATTCCCTGCATGGGCTGCAAGCGGTCGTGGACCCGTTTCGCCCCGCACGGTACGACCCAGTTGGGCGCATTTTGAACCCGACGGCCCGGCGCGTGCGCGCATTGGCATATCAGGGTGAACCCGTAGAGTACGACGCGACGTTTCTGGTTGCCGTCACCAGCTATCGCGGCGCGGGTGGTGGTATGTTTCCGGGCATCGATGGCGATGCCCATGTGCTGCGCACGGATGTGGATATGGTGGATGCTTTGCGCTGCGAGCTTTTGAATGGCGCATTACCCGACACGCCATCGCCGTCGGTTTGGGAATTCGCCGATATTGGCAGGCAACGTGTTTTGATCGAAACATCGCCCAGCGCTGCGGATCACCTAAAGGATATCGCGCAATTCGATCCGCAGGTCATCGGACTGTGTCATACTGGCTTTCTTGAAATCAGCGTAGCGATCTGAGCGATGCGCTTGCACGCAAGGTCAAGCGGTACTATATCGGCCATCGAGAGGTTGGCGCGGGCAGGCGCCTCGCCAACCCGGTCAGATCCGGAAGGAAGCAGCCGTAACGAGCCCCGCTTGGGTCGTTGTCAATCTCTCACCTAAGCGTGCCTTGTATTGAATGGTGCGCTTAAGTCTGGTGGCGGTTTGCAGAGCAAGACGCCAAAAGGTCAGTTACTAGCCATCCAGCAACATTGGCCAGACCTTCCGATTGCGTCGCGAAAACGCGCTCAGGTGTCCAATACCGTTCAGCCCATGATCCTTTGGATCGATCCGCACCACCTTCGCCGCGTCGCCGAAATTCCCTGCCAATCGCTCCACACAATGCGGTGGGATCAGATCGTCGTCGATAAAGGCATGCAAACGGACGTTTCTGGTTCCTCTCCAGTCCGGCGCAGGCAGTCTTGGGCCGAAGTCATGCCTGTTGAAATCGCGCGAAGTGCACCATTTGCGCCACTGCCAAAAGGCTGACGCGGGCAGGTCCTCTCCGAACCCCAGTCGTTTGCCGGGCAGGTATCCGCACAGCGCCGTGGCCAGCGGGCCTATTGTAAACCAGAAATTCAGCGCCAGCGCGCGATAGGGCCAGGGATGATCCGAATGATGCACCATACCACTGGCCACACCGATCACGCGGGCGATGCCGTCCGTTTCAGGCTGGTTGGGCAGCAACATCGCACCCAGCGAATGGCCCAGCACCCAAAACGGTACATCCGGCACTTCCCGACGCATCACGCGTCGCGCCGCGACTTGATCGCGGATGCCCCAATCAGTCATATCAGCCGTTGAGTTGCGCATCGGACCGGACTGCGACCGCCCGGTATCGCGGTAGTCAAAGGTGAGGCAAGCGATGCCCCGTTCGCCCGCCAACCAGCGCGCGAAATGGGTGTAAAAAGTCTGATGAACGCCCGTGGCACCGTTCAGAACCAAAGCGGCAAAGGGGCGACCGTCAGGACGATACAGCCGCCCGACCAGTTCCGCCCCATCAACGGTTTTGAAGGGGACCGAGCGTTCGTAGACGTGGCGCTGCATGGATTTGGTGTCCAACATCCTGGCCTCTGGTTCGTGGCTGCAGTGACTAGACCGAATGGTCTAATTGCTACGCTGGACCAATCGGTCTATTCCTGTCAAGATCAAATCATGGACAAAACGCCCCGCCCCACCAAGGATCGCCTGATCCACTCGGCCGCCACGCTGTTCCGCACGCGGGGCTATCATGGCGTCGGACTGGCAGACGTCTTGGCGGACGCCAAGGCACCAAAGGGCTCGCTGTATCACCACTTTCCCAACGGCAAATCCGACCTCGCCATCGCTGCCGCGACATGGGCGTCGGACGAGATGTTGCGCCTGATCGCAGCCAGTTTCGATGGAGCCGACTCGTTCGAGGCCGGGGCCACAACCCTATGCCACAAGTTAGCCAAACTGTTCGACAAGACCGGATGGGACACCTGCCCCATTGCCTCGACCCTTTTCGAAGGGCCGGACAACACCGAAATGCGCGCGCACGCCAGCCACATCTACGAAGGATGGATCGCCGAAGTGTTGGACCACGCCGAGCGCCTGGGCCTGTCCGAGGACGTGGCGAAATCCAAGGCCGAGCACCTGTTCATGCTGATCCAGGGCGGTTGGACGCTGGCGCGGGCGCGGCGCAGTTCCGACGTGCTGCGCCGGATGACCGACCAGCTCTAGAGCTGGCGCGCGGCGAAGGTGTCGCAATCCCGGATGTCGCCCGAATCGAAACCGCGTTCGAACCAGCGCGCGCGCTGTTCGGACGTGCCGTGGGTAAAGGTGTGCGGCTGCGGCACCCGACCCGCCTGCCGCTGCAGATGGTCATCCCCGATCATGCGGGCGGCATTGAGCGCCTCTTGCAGATCGCCCCGCTCCATCAGATCGCCCACGTTGCGTGCCCAGATGCCCGACAGGCAGTCCGCCATCAACTCGGACCGCATGGTCAGCGCATTGGCCTGCGACTGGCTGACCCCCTGACGCGCCTGCTGAACCTGCGCCAGCACGCCCAGTTCATTCTGCACGTGATGGGCGACCTCGTGCGCGATGACATATGCGGCCGCAAAATCGCCACCCGCCCCAAGCCGGTCGCGCATCGTGGTGAAAAAAGAGGTGTCCAGATACGCCTTTTTGTCGGCAGGGCAGTAAAATGGCCCCGTCGCACCCGAGGCTCCGCCGCAGGGGCTTTGCGTGGTGCCGGCAAACAGCACCATGACTGGCGCGCGATAGGGGCGGCCCACCTGTGCGGGGAATTCGCGTGCCCAAACCGTTTCCGTTGTGGCCAGTACGCGGGCGGCGAATTCCCCTTCACGTGCGTCTGCCTCGCTCAGCGGTCGGCTGGAGGTTGCGGGGGCGGAACCGCCCGACAAAAGCGGCATGACATCGACCCCGGTCAGCCATCCGATCACCAGAATGACCAGTATGCCCCCGATGCCCAGACCGCCGACGCCTCCGACCCTGCGCCCGCCCGAGGACGCACCGCGCCTGTCCTCGACATTCCGACTTCTGGTTATTCCACGCAGACGCATATCCGACTTCCCTGACAAACCGTAGCCGCGTGACTTTAGCGCGATTGCCGGCCCATGCCAAAGCGCAACTGCGGTGGACGTCGCGCGGCGCGCCCCGTAGTCTTGCCGAGCCACACCGAATCCGATCAGAGGCCCATGTCAGACGCATCCCCCAAATATCAGGTGCTCGCCCGCAAGTACCGCCCCGAAACCTTTGCCGATCTGGTCGGTCAGGATGCGATGGTGCGCACGTTGAAAAACGCATTTGCCGCGGACCGCATCGCGCAGGCCTTTATCATGACGGGCATTCGCGGCACGGGCAAAACGACCACGGCGCGGATCATTGCCAAGGGGATGAACTGTGTCGGCCCCGACGGCACTGCAGGGCCGACAACGGACCCGTGCGGACAATGCGAACCCTGCCGCGCGATCATGGAGGGGCGTCACGTGGACGTCATGGAAATGGACGCGGCATCGAACACTGGCGTCGGCGACATCCGCGAGATCATCGATTCGGTGCACTACCGCGCGGCCTCGGCCCGCTACAAGATCTACATCATCGACGAAGTGCACATGCTGTCGACCAGCGCCTTCAACGCGCTGCTGAAAACGCTCGAAGAACCGCCCGAGCACGTCAAGTTCATCTTTGCCACCACCGAAATCCGCAAGGTGCCGGTCACGGTGCTGTCGCGTTGTCAGCGGTTTGATTTGCGACGGATTGAACCCGAGGTGATGATCGCCCTGCTGCGCAAGATCGCGGGTGCCGAAGGGGCCGAGATTGCCGATGACGCGCTGGCCCTGATCACCCGCGCCGCCGAAGGGTCCGCGCGCGATGCCACGTCCCTGCTGGATCAGGCGATCAGCCATGGCGCGGGCGAGACAACCGCGGACCAGGTGCGCGCAATGCTGGGGCTGGCCGACCGGGGCCGGGTGCTGGACCTGTTCGACATGGTGCTGAAGGGCGACGCCCATGGCGCGCTGACAGAACTGGGCGCGCAATATGCCGATGGAGCCGACCCGATGGCGGTGCTGCGCGATCTGGCCGAGATCACGCATTGGGTGTCCGTGGTCAAGATCACGCCCGAAGCGGCGGATGACCCGACCATTTCACCGGATGAACGTTCCCGTGGCCTTGCCATGTCCGAAACCCTGCCGATGCGTGCGCTGACACGGTTATGGCAGATGCTGCTCAAGGCGCTGGACGAAGTGGCTATGGCCCCCAACGCGATGATGGCCGCGGAAATGGCGATCATCCGGCTGACTCATGTCGCCGACCTGCCCAGCCCCGAAGAGCTGGTGCGAAAGCTGCAGAACGCGCGCCCCCCAGCACCAACAGCGCAACCCAGCCCGGGTGCGGCCCCGTCTTCGGGTGCGCATGCTGTGGCGCAGGCGCAGACACGGATGGTGTCGCAGCCAAATGCCTCGGGTCAAACCACCGCGCTGGCGCAGGACCGCGACGCGGCTCTGGCACGCTTTCCGACCTTTGATCATGTGCTTGAACTGATCCGCGCCAATCGCGACGTCAAATTGCTGGTCGAGGTGGAAACCGGGCTGCGATTGGCCGCTTATCAGCCTGGACGCATCGAATTCGTGCCCGCAGACAATGCGCCGCGCGATCTGGCGCAACGGCTGGGACAACGGCTGCAAACCTGGACCGGCAATCGCTGGGCCGTGTCCATCGTGAACGAGGGCGGCGCAAAGACAATCGCCGAAGTGCGCGATGCCGCTGATCTGGCGCTGAAATCGCAGGCCGAGGCGCACCCGCTGGTGCAGGCGGTTCTGGCACAGTTCCCCAAGGCCAGTATCACCGCGATCCGCACAGCGGAAGACATCGCGAACGAGGCCCATATCGAGGCGCTGCCGGAAGTGGACGACGAATGGGACCCCTTCGAGGAAGACTGATGCGGCTACGGTCTGGCAGCCTTGCGGCAGTCCTCGTACTGCCTTCCAAGGCTTTGGCTGAAGTGTGCGACAAGGAACGCTCCGGTTGGGACGGCATGGATGTGACCCTGTTGGGCGAAGCAACCACATTGTTCCTCACGCCTTTGGGGCTCGTGCTGCTTGTTCTGACGACCGTCGCCTTGCGGATGCGCAACCATTGGGTGGGTTTGGTGGCCATCGTGGGGTGGACAGTTTATCTGTCGATCATCACTATCGCCGACCCCACTGGCCTGCGCACCGCGGCGATGGAGGAAGGGTGCATCGGATCACCCGCCTTGTTCATCGCGCTTGTGACTGCAATATGTATCGGGACAGCGATCTACACCACGCCACGCAAGGCGGATGGATAACAATCGGAGGCTTTGATGCTCAAAGGACTAGGCGGGCTCGGCGATATGGCCGGGATGATGAAGAAAGCACAGGAAATGCAGACCAAGATGGCGCAGATGCAGGACGATCTGGCCAATGTGACGGTCACAGGCGAATCCGGCGCCGGACTGGTCAAAGCGACGGCGACGGCCAAGGGCGAGTTGACGGCGCTGGACATCGACCCGTCGATCTTCAACGGCGATGACAAGGAAGTGGTCGAGGACCTGATCCTCGCCGCGATCAAGGACGCCCAGGCCAAGGCGGCAGAAAAGGCGCAAGAGGAGATGGGCAAATTGACCGAGGGAATGGGGCTGCCTGCAGGAATGAAGCTACCCTTCTAGGCGTCGCGATGGATCTGTGGTGACGGCTTGGGTGCCCCAATGACCGCAGGACCGGCAACTGGCGGTGGACGCTGATGGCGATAGAACTGACGGAACGCAAAAAGGCATCCAAGGAAAACGGCGTAGAGAAAAAAGGCGATGCTCAGCCGTGTCATCCCCTCTTTGAACGTCAGTGCGCGCCCGAAACCACCAACCTTGCGCGCGTTGCCATGTTCGATTTCCGTCGCTTGCGTTGCGCCGGTGATCCCTTGAGCCCCATCCGCACAGGCAAGTTTCACGGCCTGTTCAACATGCGCCGTAGCCGCACGAAGATCGGGATCGACACTGCGACCCCGGCCATCTGCAAAGATTGCGGCCACCTCAAGTACGGCACGCACCGCGCGCAGGTCGGCCCGGCTGACCTCACCATCCAAAGTTGCCAACATGGCCCCCGGCGGCATTCGCTCAAGCGCACGGCGCAGAGTGTTGCGCACGAACATACTTACCTCGCCACCACGAACGACCTGCTCAGACAGCGTTTTGTTCACCGGTTGCAGTGACGCCGGATAGGCACAGGCTATCGCCGCCGCGGACATTCCCATCCAGGCGATCAGAACATAGCAAAGTAACGCAGCGCGCCGCATATCCCCTCGAAATGCAGTAAATGACGAGGGAAAATTGCAGGAAAAGCATTGAGAACAGGTGAATAACGCCTGTGCAATCTGCGCTTTCTGTCCCGTCCAAACAGCAATAGAGTCCAAAGACATGAGCAGCACGCGCGACATAGACGCCCTGATCGACATGATGGCCAAACTGCCGGGGCTTGGCCCACGCTCGGCCCGGCGCGCAGTGTTGCACCTGATCCGCAAGCGCGCCTTGCTGCTGACACCCCTCGCGGACATAATGCAGATCGTCGCCGCCACGGCGCGCGAATGCCTCAACTGCGGCAATGTGGGCACCAGTGACGTCTGCGACATCTGCACCTCTGAAAAACGCGCCAACGGAGAGCTGTGCGTGGTCGAGGATGTGGCCGACCTTTGGGCGATGGAACGGTCCGGCGTGTTCAAGGGGCGATATCACGTTCTGGGCGGCACCCTGTCAGCCCTCGACGCCATCGGTCCCGACGAATTGCGCATCCCGCGCCTGCTCGACCGGGTGGGCAGCGAAGACATCTCCGAAGTCATTCTGGCGCTGAACGCGACCATCGACGGCCAGACAACGGCCCACTACATCGCTGACCAGCTGGACGGACGAGTCCGGCTGACGTCATTGGCGCAGGGCGTGCCCATTGGCGGAGAACTGGATTATCTGGACGACGGCACGATCACGGCGGCAATGCGGGCGCGCAAAGCGGTTTGAGCTGACCGGCTAGTCGAACGCCGTATCAAAGAACATCGCTTGAATGCCCATGACCGCCTCTGGCAATGCTCCAGACCGATAACTCCGCGTCACTTCTGCCTCCAGGCTTTCGGTCTTTATCTCGATCTGAACTTCGACCTTGGGATAGTTCACCTCGGCTGTCGGGGCAAAGTCCAATCCCTCGAAACCGTTCTCCGCGAAAGCAATGATCGCCTCCACCTCAATTTCGGTTGGCGCACGTTCTTCGTAGCGATTGCTGACCTCTCCGCTTTCCTCGATGGTCAACTCGTCACCGTCCAGTTCGATGGACTTGTTCTGCGTATTTTGCCCGGAGCGATCAGGTTGCAGATACAGCACGATCTCGTATTCGACCTCATCCGCGGCAGCGACGGTCGCTGCGAGTGAAAATAGAAATGCAAAAAGCCAACGCATTTTGTTTCCTCCACAAGTAGACAAGGAAAGGGTATCACATTTCAAAGTCGACTTTACAGGCAACTCGTGCCAGGCAGGCCCGCGCCACTCCCGCTTAGGCTGCGAAACTGTTGAACCCGGCCATCGCAGCCTCCAGCCCCTCATCCGTCACATCCTTGTGCAGCACCAGCCGTGTGGTGCCGGTCGCACCGCTCAGCCGGACACCGTGTGTCGCCATGTGCTTCTGCAAAGCGGGCGTAACCCCAACTTTTGGCGTGAAAAAGATCATGTTGGTGGCTTGCCGCACATCGCCATGGACAGACAGCGCCTGGGCCAGACGTTCGGCGCGCATGCGGTCCTCGGCCAGTCGGTCGACGTTATGCGCCAGCGCATGCAAACCGGCTGCGGCCAGCACGCCCGCCTGCCGTGTGCCGCCGCCCAGCATCTTGCGCCAGCGCCGTGCGCGGCCGATCAGGTCGCGCGGACCAACCAGCACGGACCCAACGGGCGCGCCCAGCCCCTTGGAAAGGCAAATGGACACGGTGTCGAAGATGCCTGCAAGGTCCACCTCCGCACAGCCCAACGCTTCGATCGCGTTGAAGAAACGCGCACCATCCAGATGCACTGACAGCCCCGCGTCGCGGGCGGCATCCGCAGCGGCCTCACAGCGGGCAAGAGGCACGGCCTTGCCGTTATGGGTATTTTCCAGCGTCAGCAGGCGCGAGATCGGATGATGCGAATCGTCCTCTTTGACCGCAGCCCGGATGGCATCGGGTTCAAGTCCGCCATCGTCCGCAACCTCCAAAGGATCAAGGGCAATGCCACCCAGAACGGACGAACCCGCAGCCTCGTATTTCCAGATGTGATAGTGGCGGCCGGTGATGATCTCTTCACCCCGCGCACAATGGCTGAGAAGCCCGACCAGATTGCTTTGCGTGCCGGAGGTCAGGAACAATCCGGCCTCCTTGCCCAACCGCTCGGCCAGAGTGGATTCAAGCCGATTGACGGTCGCATCCTCGCCGTAGACGTCATCACCCACTTCGGCATCCGCCATCACGGCGCGCATCGCTGCATCCGGGGCGGTGACCGTATCACTGCGCAAATCGCAGATGATTTGCGTGGCAGGGGTATCCTGCATGGCGGCATACTGATTCATCGACTTGCCTTTCGGAAAATGAAAACGGGCACGCCCAGTCTAGGCGCGCCCGATATGTTGTTAAAGCCTGTGTATGCGATCAGGGCTGTTCGTCGTCGTCTTTGCCGCCTTTGGGCAAGTTGAACAGGCTGTCGGCATCGACCAGCGTGGATTTGTCGTCCTCGTCATCCTCATCATTGCTGACATCCATGGAGAGCGAGAAAGTCTCAAGCCCCTCAATGGCCGTCGGAATCTTGGGCTCGGCCTCCATCCCAAGGGACTGTTCCGTGCTGACCAGCTTGCGACGCTCGTCATCTGTCATGACGGGGGCATCGGCAGCCTTCTTGGCTGCGGCCTTTTGCACGGCGGCGTCCAGTTCGGATTGCTTGGTCAGACCCAAGGCAACCGGGTCGACAGGCTGGATGTTCGAGATGTTCCAGTGCGAACGGTCGCGAATCGACTGGATGGTTGGCTTGGTTGTGCCCACCAGCTTGGAGATCTGGCCGTCGGTCAGTTCAGGGTGAAATTTGACCAGCCAATAGATTGCAGCCGGGCGGTCCTGCCGCTTGGACAGGGGGGTATAGCGGGGACCGCGGCGCTTTTCTTCGCCTTGTGCGGCGGCGTTGTATTTCAGGGTCAGCTTGCGCATCGGATCCTTTTCCGCTGCATCAATCTCTTCCTGCGTGAGCTGGTTGTTGGTGATGGGATCAAAGCCTTTGACGCCAGCAGCCACATCGCCGTCGGCAATGCCCTGCACCTCAAGCTCGTGCATTTCAACAAAGTCCGCGATCTGTTTGAAACTCAGGGTCGTGTTATCCACGAGCCAAACGGCGGTGGCCTTTGCCATGATCGGTTTTGCCATTGTCATGCTCCTTCGCGCATATCTTTCCCGTCGCCTGAAATCGGCGGCCTTGGGGTCCAAGGCGGGTTTCCGTTGTGGGAGAACTTGGGGGGCGTATAAAAGGCGGCGAAGAAAAAGGAAAGCCTTATGCGTATCGTGCTGATCTGGTTGTTACTGGCCGCTCCGGTTTGGGGCGAAGGGGAGAAGGCGGGCGCATTCGACTACTACGTGCTCAGCCTCAGTTGGTCACCCAACTGGTGCGCCTACGAGGGTGACGCACGCGAGTCCGATCAATGCGACGCGCGCCATGACCACGGCTGGATTATGCACGGGCTTTGGCCGCAATATCACCGCGGCTTTCCGTCCTTTTGCCGCACCGTGGAACGCGCGCCTAGCCGCGGGATGACGGCGGACATGGCGGACATCATGGGCACGTCCGGACTGGCGTGGCATCAATGGAAGAAACATGGCGTCTGTTCGGGCCTGTCCGCCCCCGCCTATTACGCATTGTCGCGCCAAGCGTACCGAAGCGTCGTGCGTCCCGACGTATTCCGCAGGCTGGACCGCGAAGTCAGGCTGCCTGCATCCGTGGTTCAGGAGGCCTTTCTCAAGGCCAATCCCGGCATGGAGCCGGACGGAATCACCATCACCTGCCGGGACGGCTATATCCAGGAGGCGCGGATCTGCCTGTCACGGGACCTGAACCCGGTGCCCTGCGGCCAGGACGTGGTGCGCGACTGCACCGCAAGGGATGCACGGTTTGCACCGGTGCGCTGATGTTTCCGGACCGAAGCGCGTCCGGCAAGGTCGGGAGCCTCCGGCGGCAGTATTTTTCGCCAGAAGAAACCATTGGTTAACCATATCCATGCCAGCATCAGGGCGCGGTACAGGCTGCAGAGCCGATGACCGCGCCAGGAGAAGCGAAGCTTTCCGTCTTGCCTGCGGTGCGCACAGGATGCGTGGCGCGGGCATTTTCTTTTGGCCGGAAATACTGCGGGGGTGAGGCCGCAGGCCGAGGGGGCTGGCCCCTCGCGCTTTTTCCAGAAAAGCGCTAGACCTCGATGACCGTCGATCCCGTGGTCTGGCGCGCCTCGAGCGCACGATGGGCCTCGGCCACATCATCCAGCTTGAATCGCTGATCAATGCGCAGCTTTACCTCGCCGCTCTGAACTTTGGCGAATAGGCGGCCCGCCATCGCGCGCAATGCCTCGGGGTCCGCTATATGGGTAAACAGCGTCGGGCGGGTGATCTTGAGCGATCCTTTCTTGCCCAAAAGGCCAATATCCAAAGGCGGCACCGGACCTGACGCATTGCCAAAGGAAATGAACATGCCCAAGGGCTTGAGGCAGTCGAGTGAGCCATTGAACGTGTCCTTGCCGACCGCGTCCATCACCACGTCCACGCCCTTGCCTTCCGTCAAATCGCGCACTTTGGGCACGAAATCCTCAGCCTTGTAGTCGATGCAGTGCGTCGCGCCATGTTCCAGCGCCAGTTGGCATTTCTCCGTGCCGCCCGCCGTGCCGATCAGGGTGATGCCTTCGGACCTTGCCCATTGACAGGCGATCAGGCCGACACCGCCCGCGGCGGCTTGAAACAGAACCGTGTCGCCAGCCGTCAAAGGCGTCGTGCGGTTGAACAGGTAATCGGTTGTCAGGCCCTTCAGCATCATGGCCGCTGCCACGTCAAAGGGCACGTCGTCTGGCAGCTTCACCACATGCGCGGCGGGCATCACCCGCGCCTCGCTATATGATCCCGGCGGGTTGGCGGCATAGGCGGCACGGTCGCCCGCGACCAGATGGGTCACACCTTCGCCGACGGCCTCAATAACGCCAGCCGCCTCCATGCCGAGGGCATGGGGCAAGTCCATTGGATAAAGGCCGGTGCGCTGGTAGACATCGATGAAATTCAACCCGATGGCCTTGTGTGCGATGCGGATTTCGCCGGGCCCCGGATCGCCCACGCGCCGATCCACGATGCGAAACTGTTCCGGCCCGCCATGGGCCTCGATCACTGCTGTTTTTGCCATGTGGCGTCTCACTTTTCTGTTTCAAATACTCTGGGTTGGGGCGTTACGGACGGCCCCTTACCCGCCTGACACTTCAAGCACGATCTTGCCGATATGACCGGAACTTTCCATCCTCTCGTGGGCCGCTGCCGCCTTCGCGAGGGGGAATTCGGAATCCATCACCGGCCCAATCCGACCCTTCGCCAGAAGAGGCCAGACGGCCTCCCGCAGATCCTGCGCGATACGCGCCTTGGCCAGATCGCTTTGCGGGCGCAAGGTGCTACCCGTCATCGTCAAGCGACGTGTCATCAACTGGACCATGTTCAACTCGACCTTTGGCCCCTGCAAAAACGCGATCTGCACCAGACGTCCGTCATCCGCCAGAGCGTTCAGATTGCGCTGAATGTAAGGGCCACCTACCATATCGAGGATGAGGTCGGCCCCACCCTGCTCTCTGATCACCTCGACAAAATCAGCCTCTCGGTAGTTAATGGCCACTTCCGCACCAAGGTCGCGGCAGGCCTGGCATTTATCCTCTGACCCCGCGGTCACAAACACGCGTGCGCCGAAATGATGGGCAAGCTGGATCGCTGTGGTGCCGATACCACTGGAGCCGCCATGGATCAGTAACCGCTCGCCTCCTTTGAGCCCGCCACGGGTAAAGACGTTGGACCAGACAGTGAAATACGTCTCGGGCAGGCAGGCCGCTTGCTTCAGGCTCATACCTTCAGGCACGGGCAGGCAATGCGCCGCTGGTGTCGCGGCATAGTCTGCATAGCCCCCGCCGGGCAGCAAGGCACACACCTTGTCACCTGCGGACAAACCGCTGACGCCTGTGCCGATGGCCTCGATCGTGCCCGACGCCTCAAGCCCTGGCAGGTCACTCGCCATGGGAGGTGGATTATAGAGCCCCGCACGTTGCAGCGCGTCAGGGCGGTTGACACCAGCCCATGCGACCTTGATCACGACCTGCCCGTGGGTGGGTGCAGGGCGCGGGCGTTCAACCAATTTCAGAACGTCAGGGCCGCCGGGGGCACTGATTTCAACCGCATGCATTGTCTGGGCCATGTCATCCGCTCCTTTTTGCGCACCGTATCCCCTTTCAGATCAGGAAAGAAAGCCACATGCTTGTCGCGGCCCTCATTCTAAATGTCGGGATCCTATTGCCAGTTCTCTGGTCGATTCACACGAACAGCGCCGGGATCAAAGTTGCTTTGGGTCCAGACACACAGGCACGCCGTATTCTGGCCTGCGTCTATTGTGCCATCGCATTGACCAGCGTGGGTCTGATCGCCTTGCATGCGGCAGAACATGTCTGGGCCTTGCCCATGACGCTGGCGCTGTTTGCCGTACAGGCGAGTTATAAACTCGGCACGCTTTGGGCAGTCGGCTTGGGCAATCCCGTGACAAAGACAAACCTTTTGGTGGTCCTCGTGCAGGTGATTGCAGTGGTCTCAGTAACTGGTTCGGACCTAATCCCGGCCTGAACTCCACATGCCAGGCAGGTCGGGGTTGGGCATCCGTGGTGGTGCCTTGATCTGACCTAGCAGCCAGTTCGGGCCTGCCAGAAGACCGCTGAGCACCTTGTTGTCGCGCACCTGCGCTTTGACCTTTTCGATCTGCATGACGTCGGCGATCCTCCGATCAAGAAAGGCCCATGTCGCCTGATTGTCTGTGCTGTCGTCGCCCAGCCAATACAGAACCGTTGCACTGTATACGCCCGACAGGGTCGCGCGCTTGGTGTACCAGTTTACATCATCTGACGTGTCGCCCAGCGTGTCCCAGATTTTGTCGGCCGTACCCCAGATCGCCTTGGCACCGTCCGCGGCATACATCGGCAGTGCAAACAGCGTGGTGCCGCGGCGCACGGCCTCTTTGTCTGTGACGGCCTCGATCCGGAACCGCACGCCCGCAGCGATCTTGTCGCTGAACCGTTCGGGCAATGTTTCGGTCTTGAGGCGCGACACCATGGCCGCGTCTCCGCGCGCGTGGTAGGCCAACGCAAGGTCTACGGCACCCCGTGGGCAAACTGCCCGGGCCAGCGCCATATCTGTGTCCGAATCGCGCGCCGCCGCCTTGAACGTCGCCTCGGACCAGCCGTCGAATGGAACATGCAGCAAAGCTGCGTCCAGCAGCGCATCCTTCGTTGTTTCATAGGGGGTCGTCATCATGTGCTCCTTTTGAGGTGGCACTGGACAAATTAGGGCGCACTTGCTATGTGACCACCTCCTGCAAATCCTTGCAACTCGAAACTAGAAAGGTGGTGACAACCACATGCAGGTTAGTGTTCGCGACAACAACGTCGATCAGGCGCTTCGTGCCCTGAAAAAGAAGCTGCAACGCGAAGGCGTTTTCCGTGAAATGAAGCTCAAGCAACATTTCGAGAAACCGTCCGAAAAAAAAGCGCGCGAAAAAGCTGAAGCGATCCGCCGTGCCCGCAAGCTGGCACGCAAAAAAGCGCAACGCGAAGGCATGATGTAAATCATTCCCGCGGCGCTTGAAAAGTTACAACCCCCGTGGTCCTACTGCGGGGGTTTGCTTTCGTTATGGTCACATTGGCGTGCCAAAAAGCATCACGAGGCAGCGCGTATCGCGACTGCTTCATCCACATTGTGTTCTACCCGATCACCACGCCCAAGGCGGAAGTCCTGCATCCGGATCGAGATATTTTCCATCCCGCGCGTCAACGCCCGACACGCCGCTGTCGTTTCCTCGAACATGACAGCATTGCTTTGCGCAACCGCATCCAAGTCGCTCATCGACGCGCTTACGGCGCTTAGGCCCGTTGCTTGCTCTTCTGCCGCCTTGGCGATTTGTTCCGCCGACGCAGTCATTCCCGCAATGGACCCGACGATGGCATCCAAAGCCAGACCAGCCTGTCCCACAAGGTTGACACCGTCCCGGACCTGACGCCCACTGCGTTCGGTCAACTCATTGATGCCACGCGCCGCTTCGGTTGCGCGCTGAGACAAGGCCCGTACTTCCGAGGCGACAACGGAAAACCCTCTGCCCGCCTCGCCCGCGCGCGCGGCCTCCACCCCGGCATTAAGTGCCAGAAGATTGGTTTGAAATGCGATCGCATCCATCACCGCGTTGATCTTGGCGATCTCTTGCGAGGACGCTTCAATCTCGCTCATCGCGGTCATGACCCGGCGCACGACATCGCCCCCCGCAACCGCATCAGACTTGACCGCGCCTGCGGCCTGCGCCGTGGCTTGGGCATTTTCGGTAGACGCCTGAACGGTCGCGTTCAGCGATTTTACAGCTTGGCTGGTCGCTTCCAGTGAGGAAACCTGTCGATCGGTCCGCCCGGCCAGCGCTTCGGCGGATGCGCCGACGCTCGCCACGCGCCCCAACAGGTCATTCGTGCTTTCCGATACAGCGCCAAGCACAGACACGAGGGTTTCAAGCGCGCGGTTGTAGTCATGGCGAAGCCCCTCGTAGCCATCCGGAAACGGCGTCATGATCTGGCCCGTCAGATCGCCGGAAGCGATCCGTTCCAACCCACTGCGCAGCGCCGATACGACCTGTGTCTGCGCTTCAAGAAACGCCTGCTGGGCGGCGTCACTTTCTTCTTTCGCCGCCTTGGCATTGGCGTCCGCAGCCTCGCGCGCGCACTGTTCCTTGCGCAAGCCTTCGATCAGATTTTCGGCCTGTTCCTGAGCGGTTCGCGCCCGTTCAGCTTCGGACTCAGCTTTGCTGCGGGCGATTTCTGTCGCGGCGCCATACTCTTTCGCCTCTGCCGTTGCGGTTTTTGCGTCAATCAGTGCCGTTTGCACCTGCTCGGTCAGTTTCAACCGCATGCGCACCGCCAATGTCAGAGCCGTTACCTCCAACGCGACAACAGCGCCATGAAACAACGCCCGCTCGATGTTCTGAACAAGGTCAATGGTCGGAAAGACGAGTTGCGGCAGGAAGATACCCAAAAAAAGGTGATGTAACACAACAGTCATTGCGGCAAACAGGATTGGACGCACCTCCGCCAAGCTGATCAACGCGGCCAGCGCGACATAGAACAACATATGCGCATCCATCTGCCAGCCAGTCCCGGACAGTGCGGCAACAAAACCAACGGCTTGCGCAACAGTCACCTGCCCAACAATCAGACGATACTGCGCCTGACGACGATGAAGTGCCAAAAAACCTGCAGCCGTTGCACCCAATGCGATGATCCCTGGAAAAGGCGAATTCACAGGCAAAAGCAGCCCGCAAGCCAGAACGATCAATCCTATCAACAGACAGGAGTTCAGGATCCACGCCGCTGCTGTGTGACGGGCGTCATCCAAGGTCTCGTATACTTCCGATTTCATATCTGCACTCCACAAATCGCGGCCAGACCGGCACCGCTGGTGACCCACCAGGCACCGGCGTCATGTGCGGCCTTTGCCAGATCGGGATGCGATGTTTTGACCAGAATCCCGAACGGGGACTGCGCAGGCCCGATTTCCGACCCATTCACAACATGCAAAAGTTCCGTACGGTCGACCCATGGAGGCAGGATGATCAATGCAATGCCGGACGGGTTTGACGGCCTTGCAAGCAGCGTCCCGACCGGGCCCATCGCCACCAAGACCATCATAAAAATCCAAACGCGCATGCAACACAAACCTGGCTGTTTCTGCGCGAGGTGATATTGGACAAATCTGAAAAAATGGCTAATTCAAGCGCCAAGGCCATCGATTCGCGGAACCCAATCCACGAAACCGCGACTGTCGCACCCGCGCTTGCAAATCCGGAAAACAAAAACACCGCCCCCGGTAGCGAAGACGGTGTTTCAATATCTCGGCCGAAGCCAGCGCTTATTTTGCCAACGAATCCCGGATTTCCATGAGGATATCCAGCTCGCTCGGGCCTGCAGGCGCTTCCTCAGCTGCCTCCTCCGGTTGAGTGGCCGCATCTTTGACGCGGTTCACGAATTTCACTAACATGAACACCACGAAGGCGATGATCAGAAAGTTGATGACGGCCATGATAAAGGCACCGTATGCGAAGACTGCGGCACCGGCCTCGCGGGCGGACTCAAGCGATGTTCCGGGTGCTACGTCGCCCGAAAGCACGAAGTACATGTTGCTGAAGTCGATGCCGCCCAGAAACAATCCGATGAATGGGTTGATAAGATCGGCGACCAGCGACGATACGATGGCCGTGAATGCGGCGCCGATTATGATACCAACGGCCATGTCCATGACATTGCCCTTGGCGATGAAGTCTTTGAATTCGTTAAGCATATTCTGTCCCTTGTTGGCTACCACGCACCCCTAACACTTTGGTTGTGCGCTCACGAACACTTGTTAACACATGCCGACACAGGGCAAAGGGTATTTTGACGCCGGTTTTCCCCTATCTCTATGTGATACACAAACAGGAGATGCCGACATGGCCGACCTCAGCGCCTTTCCGATCACGCGAAAGTGGACTCCGCAGAATCCCGACATTCTCCAACTGTTTTCGTTTCCCACGCCGAACGGAGTCAAAGCGTCAATCGCGCTTGAGGAAATGAACATCCCCTACGAGGCACATCTTGTCACGCTGGCGGATGCGGACGTCAAAAGCCCGGAATTCCTGTCGCTCAACCCCAACAACAAGATCCCGGCGATCATTGACCCGAACGGGCCTGATGGCACACCCATCGGGTTGTTCGAATCCGGAGCGATCCTGATCTATCTGGCAGAAAAATCCGGGCTGCTTATCGGGAACACTGCCAACGAAAAGGCGCAGACGATCCAGTGGCTCATGTTCCAGATGGGCGGTTTGGGACCAATGCTAGGCCAAATGGGGTTCTTCGTGAAATTCGCAGGCAGCGAATGGGACGACAAACGCCCGCAACAACGCTATGTGAGCGAAGGCAAACGCCTTCTGGCCGTGCTCGAAAAACAACTGGACGGCAAGGACTGGATCACCGGGCAGTACTCGATCGCGGACATCGCGATTGCGCCGTGGCTGAACGCGCTGGACTTTTACGGGGCCAAGGACATGGTGGGTTGGGATGACCACAAGAACCTCATCGGCTATCTCGACCGCTTCATGGCGCGCCCGGCCGTGGAAAAGGGCAAGAACATTCCCCCACGCCCCTGATTTTTTTTGGTCGGAAATACCTTTGGGAAGCCCGAAGAAAGTCGGGTTATTGCCATTGGTCCAAGAGGCAATGGCGATGCCACCGCATGAAATGATTTGCCACAGCCGCCTTCAGATCGCGCGCATGCCAGCAGAAATCTTTTCAGCCATCATGATGGTCGGCGCGTTGGTGTTGCCACCCGGCAGTCGCGGCATCAGCGATGCATCCACCACCCGCAGCCTGGCGACACCACGCACAATACCGCCCGGGTCAGTCACGGCCATGTCATCGGCCCCCATGCGGCAGGTGCCCGCGGGGTGATAGATCGTGTCGGCACGGGCACGAATGTCCGACTCCAGCGCGCGATCTGACCCGTCATGGGGGTACAACTTTTTGCCGCGCCAAGGGTCCAAAGGCGGCGCATCCAGTATACGTTCCATCGTGCGGGCACCCTTCATCAGTACCTGTAGATCGCGCGGATCGCTCAGATACCCGGGATCGATGCGCGGCGGACGGGCCGGATCGGAGGAGTGCAACCCGACTTGCCCCCGGCTTTCGGGGCGCAGCACACAGACGTGGCAGGAATAACCAAAACGGAAATGGATCTTGCGCATGTGCTGATCGACAATGCCGACGACAAAATGCAGTTGCAGATCGGGACGGTCGACTGCGGGGTCGGATTTCAGGAACGCGCCCCCTTCGGCAAAGGGCGAGGCAAACATCCCAGACCCATCCTTGCGCCAGCGCAGGCCGGCACGGGCCAGTTCGACCAGCCCCTTGGGGCCAAGGCCGACGACATCGTCGCGTTTGGAGTGGTGGCTGATGATATAGTCGAGGTGATCCTGCAGGTTCTGGCCCACGCCCGGTGATTCGTGCACAACCTCTATCCCGTGCGCCGCCAGTTCGTCGCGCGGCCCGATACCGGACAACATCAGCAATTGAGGGGAGCCAAAGGCCCCGCCACACAGAATGATTTCCCGCCCGGCCTCAACCAGCTTGATCCTGCGTGCATGGCGCACGCGCACACCGATCGCACGCCCGTCCTGCATCTCGACCTTCTGGGCCATGGCGTGGGTCAATACGGTCAGGTTCGACCGGGCCAGAACAGTGTCCGGCAAATAGGCCGCCGCAGCCGAGCAGCGTTCGCCCTTGGCCGGACCGGAATGCATCTGCGTCACCTGGTAAAGACCAATGCCTTCCTGTTCGGGTCCGTTGAAATCATCGCGCAGCGGGACTTGCACCTGCTCGCCTGCCGCAACGAATGCATGGGTGATGGGGCGCGGTTCCGACTGATCTGCCACCTGCAAGGGACCATCCTCGCCATGTAGATCGTTTTCGCCCCGAACATTTCCTTCGGAGCTTTTGAAATAGGGTAGCACCGCGTTCCAGTTCCACCCTTCAGCCCCCAGATCGGCCCATTCGTCATAGTCGTCTGGATGCCCGCGCACATAAAGCATCGCATTGATCGCACTTGATCCACCCAAGCCACGGCCTCGCGGCTGAAACCCGCGCCGCCCGTTCAATCCAGGCTGCGGCTCGGTGTGGAAAGCCCAGTTGTTGACCTTGGGACGGCCCGAGATCATGCCCGCCACCAAGGCTGGGGCGCGCACAAAAATGCCCCGTCCATTGCCGCCCGCCTCGATCAGACACACAGACACACCCGTATCCTCGCTGAGCCGTGCGGCCATGACGCATCCAGCCGACCCGCCCCCGACGATCACGTAGTCAAATTTCATGTGACCCCTCCAAGAACGGTCTTTGATGTAAAGACCGGCGGGAAACCGCGTCAGTCTCCGTTCAGCCCGGCAAAGCGCCGGTCAGAACATAGCGCAAGACCGCGACAACCTGCGCAGGTTCCTGCGTCACAGCCAGCGCGGCCGCGTCCACTTCCTTCAGCGCATGCGCGTGGTCCGGTCCGTGCAGAACGATCAGCGACTTGCCCAACGCCGCAGCATAGCCCGCGTCAAAGGCCGCGTTCCACTGCTTGTACTGATCGCCAAAACGCACCACCACCACATCCGCATCCGCAATGCCCTTGCGCGTGCGGATCGCATTCACCATCGCGCCCTTGTGGTCATGCCAGTACTTGTCCGGCTCAGCCCCTAAAATGGCGACGCCGCAATCGTCACTGGCCGCGTGATCGGTGACCGGACCGCTGAATGTCACATCCAGACCCTGCGCTCCGTCGATGATCTGTTCGCGCCAGTCCGTGTGTATCTCGCCAGAGAGGTATACGTTCAGCATCCGCTCGCTCCTTTTTTCGGTCTGTGTTCTCCTTATCCTGTCACGTTGCGGGCCGATGACAAGGGTCAGACCTTTTGCGAGACGACAAAATGGCTTGGCGGGCGCACCGGATAGTTGCCCGTTTCGATGATGCGAAACCCGGAAGCCTCGATATCCCGTTCAAGCCCCGAGATGGTTTCGAACCGAACGAACGGTGCTTTGCCCACCCATTGCATCAGCGGAATGATCCGCCGGATCAGGCCAAATTTCAGACCCAGCGACGGCTCGCCGATACATGGGGTTTTCGAGATGAACAACCCGCCGGGTGCCAGCAGATCGTGGATGCGTGCCATGGATTCGGGCGTGTCCTCGACCAGATGGAATAGGTTGAATGCCATCACCACGTCGAACACGCCGTCCTCAAGGCCCGGATCGAACACATCCGCACACATGAACGTCACATTCCCCGCCTGCGGTCTCGCATTGGCCTGATCAATCATGCCTTGCGCAAAATCCGTCGCCACGATGCTGTGGGCATGCGGTGCCAGGCGCAACGCGGTCGATCCGGTGCCGCAACCCAGTTCAAGAACGCGGGCACTTTTGGGAATATGGGCCAGCACGCGCTCCATTGTCGCCTCATAGGCCGGTATGTCGGAAATAGGGGACGCCGCGTACTTTTCGGCCGTCTTGCTCCAGAAGTCTTTGTTGGGTTTCATTGCGTAACTCCTTTGATCACGTATATACTGCGAGGCAATCGCGTTTGAAATTGGCGAAATCTGCACCCTTCGCATACATATTTGCATGGACAACACATTTGACTGGAACCGTATGCGCGCCTTCCTCGCGACGGCTGAGGCGGGATCGCTGTCCGCCGCTGCGCGCAAACTGGGGCTGACTCAACCGACGCTGGGCCGTCAGGTCAGCGCGCTGGAAGCGGAGCTCGGCCTTGCCCTGTTCGAACGCACGGCACGCCGCATGACCCTCTCAGATGCTGGCCGCGACCTCTTGGATGAGGCGCGCGCCATGGGCGAAACCGCCAACCGCATCGCGTTGCTGGCCCATGGCCGAGCACAATCGCTTGACGGCCTGATCCGCATCACGGCCAGCGACATGATGAGCGCCTATGTCCTGCCCGACACATTGCTGCGCCTGCGCAACATGGCCCCGCGGTTGCGGGTCGACATCGTCGCGACCAATGACATCCGCGACATCCTGAAACGCGAAGCGGATATTGCCATCCGACATGTGCGTCCGGACCAAGCGGACCTGATCGCGCGTTTCGTGGGAGACTCGCCCGCACACCTTTATGCCGCGAAATCCTATATCGCCGCGCGCGGAATGCCAAAATCCATCGCGGATCTTGCCGGGCACGATTTCATCAGCCTTGGGGACGACGGGATGTTCGTCGCAGCGATGCGTGATCGCGGCATTCCGACAAGCTTGGAAAACCTGCGCACAGGATCGATCAGCGGGATCACCACATGGGCGCTGACGCGCAAGGGTTTTGGGCTGTTCCCGATGTCGGACGATATCGCGTCGCGGTTCGACGATGTGGTGCCGGTGCTGAAGGGGGTGACCGACTTGTCTTTCCCAGTCTGGCTGGTCACCCACCGCGACCTGCACACCAGCCGTCGCATCCGGCTGGTTTTCGACCTGTTGGCCGAGATGCTGGCCGGGCGGTGACCTAGCCGCGCAAGGTGCCGCCCGTCGCCTTGGTGACCTTTTCGACGACTTTTGCGCCCACGGCCTCGATATCGGCGTCTTTCAGTGTCACATCACGGGGCTGCATCCGGACAGTGATGGCAAGGGATTTCTTGCCCTCGCCCAGCGATCCACCAATGAATTCATCAAACACGCGCACATCCTCGATCAACGCCTTGTCCGCACCCATCGCGGCATTAACCAACGTCAGCGCCTCGACATCAGCATCAACGACAAAGGCAAAGTCACGCTCGACCGCCTGCAAGTCACTAATGTCCAAAGCACCGCGATTGGCACCTGCATTACGCGGCATCGGCACTTCGGCGGGCCACAGGGTAAAGGCTACGGCAGGCCCCTTGATGTCCATCGCCTCAACCACTCGGGGGTGCAATTCGCCGTAGACGCCCAGCACCTTCTTGGGGCCAAGGCAGATCATGCCGTGACGGCCCGGATGCCACCAATCTGCGGCCCCCCGCAGGATCTGCACCTTTGCAGGCGCGCCCATGGCGGCCAGTACGGCCTCTGCATCCGCCTTGACGTCATACACATCGACGGCGCGGGACGCGCCATGCACATCCTTGGGGCCCGTACGTCCAACCAGCAGGCCCGACACCTGCAGATGCTGCTCGCCCGGCTCACCACCGTGAAAGGCGGGACCGACCTCGAACAGGGACAGGTCCATGAAACCACGGGCCTGATTGCGCGCTGCGGCCTGCAACAGACCCGGCAGCAAGGCGGGGCGCATGTGACTCATATCCGACGAAATCGGATTTTCCAGCTTGGTCGTATCGTCCCCACCGCCAAACAGCGCGGCAGCAGCCTGGTCGATAAAGCTGTAGGTAACGCATTCATTGTATCCCAACGCCGCAGCCGTGCGCCGCGCTATCTGTTCGCGCCGCTGCATCGGGGTCATCACAGGTTTGGGCACGCCGGACGTGATACGGGGCAAGGGACGCCCCTCCAACTTGGTCAGCGAGGCGATGCGGGCCACTTCCTCGACCAGATCGGCCTCGCCCATGACGTCAGGGCGCCAGCTGGGCACGTGGGCCATGTCGCCTTCAAGGCGGAACCCAAGGGCCGTCAACGTCTGACGTTGCTCGGATTCTGGGATATCCATGCCGACAAGGCTTTGGACGCGGGCGGCATTCAGGCGATAAGCGCGCGCGGTGGCTGGTACCTCACCCGCCTGCACGCGGCTCGACACCTCACCACCCGCATACTCAAGGATCATCTCACAGGCCAGATCGAGGCCGATGGGCGTGAATGCAGGGTCGATCCCACGCTCGAACCGATAGCGAGCGTCAGAATTGATCTTGAGCGCGCGCCCCGTGTAAGCGGTGCGCACGGGGTCAAAATAGGCCGCTTCGACAAACACGTTGACGGTGTCAGCAGTGCAGCCCGTTCGCAAACCGCCCATGACGCCACCAATGCTTTCCACGCCAGCGGAGTCGGAGATCAGGGTCATGTCAGCGTCGAAGGTGTACTCCCTGTCATCCAGACCGACCAACGTCTCGCCCCCCGCAGCGCGGTGCACGCGCAAGGCCCCGCCGTCGATCTTGTCCGCGTCAAAGACGTGCAAGGGGCGGTTGAGGTCGAAGGTGAAATAATTGGTCACATCCACAAGGAACGAGATCGGGCGCAGACCGATGGCGCGCAGACGGTCCTGCAGCCACGCAGGGCTTGGGCCGTTCTGCACACCACGGATGTGACGGCCAAAGAACACCGGACACTGATCGCGCGCGTCTTCATCAATGGTGACGGCGATGGGGGACGGATAAGCGCCGTCGATATTGGGCTCGGCCATGGGCTTGAGCTTGCCCAAACCCCGCGCCGCCAGATCGCGCGCAATGCCACGCACGCCCAGTGCATCGGGCCGATTAGGCGTGATTGCGATTTCGATTACCGGATCGACCTTGGCCGGATCGTTGGCGGCCAACCAGTCGACAAAGCGCTCGCCGACTTCGCCGGAGGGCAGTTCGATGATGCCGTCATGTTCGTCGGACAGCTCCATCTCGCGCTCCGAGGCCATCATGCCAAAACTTTCGATACCGCGGATTTTTCCAATGCCGATGGTGGTGTCGATGCCGGGGACATAAACGCCGGGTTTGGCCACGACCACGGTGATGCCTTCGCGCGCGTTCGGCGCGCCGCAGATGATCTGCTTGGTGCCTTCATCGGTGGCGACCTGACAGACGCGCAGGCGGTCCGCATCGGGGTGTTTTTCGGCGCTGAGGACGTGGCCGATGGTGAAATCCGCCAGTTTCGCGCCGCGATCCTCGACCCCTTCGACTTCAAGGCCGAGGTCGGTCAGGGCATAGGTGATCTCGTCAATGGTCGCAGTCGTCTCGAGGTGCTGTTTCAGCCAGGAAAGCGTGAATTTCATCGGTCATTTGCCCTTGGAAAAGCGGTTGACCTGCAATGGCAAAGATCGTGGCAAGGTGCAAGCATGGCGGAGGACACCTCCCCCCGATGTAAGGCGCTCGTGTCATGCGCCACGGCTTAGGGGTAGGTCGGCGTCCGCCCCAGCAATTCGTCCAACTGCCGCCCAATCCAGCCATGCGGGATGAAATGGCCACCGGGATGCGTATCAAGAGTAACGCGCGAGCCATCTCCACAGGCCCACGCGAGTCGGGTAAAGGTCAAAAATTCGACCACCGCCCAGTCGCGAGGCAGACCCTCGGCATCCGAACACCCCATCTGGTCACGCCAAAGCTGCACGGGATAGGTGGCATCGCGCCCCGGTCCGAAGGGAAAATCCAGCACATTGTCGGCCAACCCATGCACATGGCGCACTTCTTTGGGTGCCTCTGTGCATGCATCCGTTTCGCGCAATGTGCCGGATATGCCCAGCAAAGCGTGGATGTTCAGCGTCGCCCCCCGGTCGCAGGCCACACGCCACGCCATGATCGAACCATAGGAATATCCGGACAGAAATACGTTCTCTGGATCAACAGGATAGCGCTTTTTCACGTCCGCAAGAACGTCAGCGGCAAACTGGACATCCTCCGTCTCGGGCTGCCACATGTTCCACGTCTTGCGCCGCCCGTTGGGCGCGATCAGCAGCACGCCGCGCCGCCGCGTCGCCCCTGAAATCCGGTCATGCTGCACCGGCAGTGCGCCTGTGCGCTGCCAGCCGTGGAAATGGATCAGGACCGGCAACGGGCTGGTGCCGTCCCACCCATCCGGCTCCTTTACGTGATATGACCGCGCGCCGACCTCGCAGGCAAAGTCGAGCTGGCAATCGCGTTGCCATGGGCCTGCGGCAACGACGGGTGCCGCCCAGCCTAGCGCGATCAGAAATAGAACAAGTCTCATATGCTGCACGGTAGGGAACCGTATGGTGCTGTCACGTCAAATTATCGTGGTCGCTGTTATTGCGTCGCTTGATCGCTGCCAGCCAGCGGTCGATGAACAGGATCGGGACAAAGACGATGGACCACCCGATCGCATTCAGGACGGTGAAAGTCAGCTTCAAGCCCGGCTCCATGTCCGACAACCACAAGAACACGTGGGCGACGACGATCAGGGTGACCATGGCGCAGACAAGGGCGACTTTCATGACCTATAGTTAGGGTGCGCCACGCCGCAGGCAATGCCACAGCTCTACCCTTCGAACACGGACCAACCGGTAAACTTGCCGAAATGTTCCGCCGCTTCCGTTCCGACTTTGGAATTGCCGTAATTGTTCAGACCCGGCGACCACACTGCGATCGAGGCCTTGCCCGGCGCGATGATCAGGATCCCGCCGCCCACGCCGCTTTTGCCCGGCAGACCGACGCGAAAGGCAAAGTCGCCCGACCCGTCATAATGCCCGCAGGTCATCATAAGCGCAGTGATACGGCGCGCCCGCCGGGGGGACAATTGCATCGGTCCGTTCGGAAACCGGGCCAGAACGCGCCCCGCACGCGCAAGCTGATCGGTGGTCATCGCGATGGCACATTGGTGAAAATAGGTACCCAGCGTCAGATCAGTCGGATTGTGCAGGTTCTTGAACGAGGCGAGGTAATGCGCCAGTGCGGCATTGCGGTGCCCGGTCGCCTTTTCCGAATTGGCCACCGCCTTGTCGATGTGGATGTCGTCGTCTTCGGCAGCACCGCGCAGGAAATGCAACACTTCGGTCAATGCATCGCGTGGCATCCTACCTTCCAGCAATGCGTCGGTAGTGACCAACGCACCTGCGTTGATGAACGGGTTGCGCGGTCTGCCTTCTTCCCGCTCCAGCAGGACGATGGAGTCAAATGACGTCCCGGACGGCTCGCGGCCCACACGGGTCCAAAGCTGGTCGCCGATCCGGCCCAGCACGCAAGCAAGGGTGAACACCTTGGACACGCTCTGGATCGAAAATGCCGTGCCGTGCTGACCTGCCGAAATCACCTGCCCATCCGGCAACGCGACCGAAATGGCGAACTGGTCCACGGGAACATCCGCCAGTTCCGGAATATAGCTGGCCGGCGTCCCCCAGTCGGTGCGGTCGCACATCGAAGCGTTCAACTCGATGAGATAGGCTTGCAGTTCAGCGGGTGACGGCGATGTCATGAGCGACTCCTGTTTGGCCGCGTCACGGCAATACTACCGGCTCAACCCGCCATGCAGCGTCGGCACGTCCAATGCGGCAAAGCCATAATGACGCAGCCAGCGCAAGTCGCTGTCAAAAAAGGCGCGCAGATCGGGGATACCGTATTTCAGCATCGCGATCCGGTCGATCCCCATGCCAAAGGCAAAGCCCTGCCATTCGTCGGGGTCGATCCCGCCTGCCTGCAGAACCTTGGGGTGCACCATGCCGGAGCCGAGGATTTCGAGCCAATCGTCGCCCTCGCCCACTTTAAGAGTGCCGCCTTCCCATGAACAGC
>CAYGPT010000007.1:0-81695 GCA_964351755.1 uncultured Rhodobacterales bacterium
GATGTCGTCGATGACGGCAGTCGACGAATTCGGCCCCGTCATCGACGACATCTACGATTTCGCCGAAGCGCAAGGGTTCGAGATTGACGGGATCACGCAAGAAGGCGGTGCGGGCCAGCTGGAGATAAACCTGCGTCATGGCGATCCGGTCAAGCTTGCCGACGAGGTCTTCTATTTCAAGCGCCTGATCCGCGAAGCGGCTTTGCGTCATGATTGTTTTGCAACCTTCATGGCCAAGCCCATTGCCGATGAGCCGGGCAGTGCGATGCATATCCACCATTCCATCATCGACATGGAGACGGGCAAGAACCTGTTCGTTGGGCCACAGGGCGGCGACACCGACGCGTTCTTTCACTTCATCGCGGGTTTGCAGAATTACATGCCCGCCGCCCTCGCCGTAATGGCCCCTTACGTCAACAGCTATCGCCGCTACGTCAAGGATCACGCCGCCCCGATCAATCTGGAATGGGGTCGGGACAACCGCACCACTGGCATTCGTGTTCCACTGTCCACCCCGCAAGCGCGCCGCATAGAAAACCGGATTGCGGGGATGGATTGCAACCCATATCTTGGCATCGCCGCCTCGCTCGCCTGCGGGTATCTGGGCCTGATGGAAGAAAAGCGCCCTACTGCTCAGTTCCGGGGCGATGCCTACGAGGGGGACGGCGACATTCCCCGCGTTCTGGGCGAGGCGCTTGACCTGTTCGAAGACAACAAGGCGCTGCATGACGTGTTGGGGCCGGAATTCGCCCGCGTCTATGCCATCGTCAAACGCGCCGAATACGAAGAGTTCCTGCAGGTGATTTCCCCGTGGGAGCGCGAGCATCTGCTGACGAACGTCTGAGTCGGCAAGCCGGTCCTCCTGGGGCGGTTTATCAGGCGAAATGAAGCATGGGATCTTTGCGATGAACCTTCTTTACGCAAACGACCGCATGGGGACCTATCCCGACAGTTGGTATGCGGCCACGGCCGATATTGGGGATGCGAGAGCGCCCTTGCAGGGTGAGGCGCGTGCCGACGTCTGCGTAATCGGGGCGGGGTATACTGGCCTGTCCGCGGCGCTGCATCTGGCACAGGCCGGATTGAAGGTGGTGGTGCTTGAGGCCCATCGTGCAGGTTTTGGCGCATCGGGGCGCAATGGCGGACAGTTGGGATGGGGCCAGCGGGTCGAGCAGCCCTATCTGGAAAAAATGGTCGGCATCGACCGCGCCCGCGTGCTGTGGGCTCTGGGACAAGAGGCGCTGGCGCTGGTCAAATCCCTGATCGCGGATCATGCCATCGACTGTCACTTGCGCCCCGGCATCGCATGGACAGGTGAGACCACCGGCGAGGTCGACGACCTGCATCGATACGCAAGCCACATGGCACAACACTATGGCTATGAGATGGAGACGCTGGACGCGGCCGCTTTGGCTTCCATTTGCCCCTCGCCCGCCTATCAGGGCGGACTTGTGAACCGGGATGCAGGCCATTTGCACCCTTTGCGCTATGCGCTTGGCCTTGCACGTGCGGCTGAGACAGCCGGCGCCGTCATTCACGAGCGCAGCGCAGTGCACGACATCGCGCATGGGGGCCAGGTCGTGGTGCGTACGGATGGCGGCGCCGTCACCGCCGATCATCTGATCCTCGCCTGCAACGGCTATCTGGGCGGACTGGACAGCAAAGTCGCCCGCCGCGTCATGCCCATCAACAACTTTGTCGCGGCCACCGCTCCCTTGGGCGCGAACGCCGCGCGTGTGCTGGCACAGGACATCGCCGTGGCCGACAGCCGCTTTGTCGTAAACTATTTCCGCCTGTCCCATGACAAACGCCTGCTGTTCGGGGGCGGTGAAAGCTATGGCTACCGCTTTCCGACCGACATCGCGGCCAAGGTGCGCAAACCCATGGTCGAGATTTTCCCGCATCTGGCCGACATCCCAATCGACTATGCCTGGGGTGGCACCCTTGCGATCACGATCAAACGCCTGCCATATCTGTCGCGCATCGCACCCAACGCGCTGTCCGCCTCGGGCTATTCGGGGCATGGCGTCGGTACAGCGACCCATGCGGGCAAGCTGATAGCCGACGCGATCTTTGGGCAGGCCAGCGGATTCGACACGATGGCGGCTATCCCCTCGACCCCCTTCCCGGGCGGGCCGTCGCTGCGCACGCCTCTGCTGGCGTTGGCGATGACGTGGTACGCGCTGCGCGACCGCATCGGGCTATAGCAATTTCGCCATAACCGAGCCGAGAAATGGCGGGGCCCTGCCGGTCCTGCCACAAAACTGTTTCATTTTCCCGGTAACGGATTTAGAAAACCCAAAACCGAGCATAAGGATTTTGAAATATGACACTTCCCGACATGCACAGCGCCGAAAGCATTCCCGAAGCCGCGCGCACCGAAATAGACCGCCTCCTGAACTCGGGCGACCTGTTCCGCTACACCGCCGCGTCGGATGCCCCGGTGTCTCTGCTCGAAGCCGAATTCGCGCAGATGATGGGGGCGAAGTTCGCGCTTGCAGTCTCCTCTTGCTCGGCCGCGCTGTTCCTGTCGCTCAGGGCGCTGGACCTGCCGCGCGATGCGCGCGTTCTGATCCCCGGTTTCACCTTTGCCGCGGTGCCTTCGGCGGTGATGCATGCGGACTGCCTGCCGGTCCTGTGTGAAGTCGGCGACAACTATCGCATCGACATGGAGGACTTCGCTGCCAAGCTGCCCACAGTCAGCGCGGTGATCGTCAGCCACATGCGCGGCCACACTTCGGACATGGACGCGATCATGGCGCTGTGTGATGCCGCTGATATCCCGGTGATTGAGGACGCGGCCCATTCCCTCGGCACAACATGGAACGGGGAAAAGATCGGCACCATCGGCAAGGTGGGCTGCTTTTCCTTCCAGTCCTACAAGATGATAAACGCCGGTGAAGGCGGGATCATGATCACTGACGATGCCGACCTGATTGCGCGCGCCATCATCATGTCGGGCGCATACGAGCACAACTGGAAAAAACACCCCGTCCTGCAGGACGCCTTTGCCGCGCACCAGAACCGCCTGCCACTCTATAACCTGCGCTTGTCGAATCTGAGCGCGGCTGTGATCCGCCCACAATTGCCGCACCTTGCGCGCCGGGTTGAGGACGGTCGCCGCAATCACGACCACGTGGCGCACATGCTGGGTCAAAGCCCGCATATCCACGTTCCCGACCCGCTGAAGGGCGAAGTGCGCGCACCGGATTCGATCCAATTCAATCTGGTGAGGCTGAGCGACGCACAAGTCGCAACCTTCGTGGCCCAAGCCGCCGCTGACGGGGTCAAAGTGCAAGTGTTCGGCGCAAGTGCCGACAACGCGCGCGCCTTCTGGAATTGGCAGTTCATCCCTGACTTGCCGGAGTTGCCGCAAACCCGCCAGATGCTGATGCGCGCGTGCGATGTACGCCTGCCGGTGCACCTGCCGGTCCACACGCTGGATGCGGTGGCTGAGGTCTTGCTGAACGCAGTCGCAGCAGCAACAGCGCAACAGGCGGCCTGACCGGTCCGTTCTTTTGGCCGGAAATACTGCGGGGGACGGTGCGCCAGCGCCGGGGGGCAGAGCCCCCTTGCACGCCTTAAGCCAAGCGCTACGCTGGCGTCATGACAGAACTCGCACAAGGCGCTGCATGGATGGACGGGCAGATCATTCCGATCGTCCAAGCCGCCCTGCCCGTTACGGACTGGGGCCTGACCCATAGTGACATCGCCTATGACGTGGTGCCGGTCTGGCAGGGGGCGTTCTTTCGGCTTGACGACTACGTCACGCGCTTCATCGCCTCGCTGACGGCAGGGCGCTATGACATTGGGATGGACCGGGACGGCATTTGCGACGCCCTTCAGGCCATGGTTGCGGCGACGGGTCTTACTGACGCCTATGTCGCCATGGTCGCCGCACGCGGTCGCAACCCGGTGCCGGGCAGCCGCGATCCGCGCGACTGTGTCAATCATTTCTATGCGTGGTGCGTGCCCTACGTCCACGTGGTGAAACCCGAACTGGCGGCCAAAGGCACCTCTGTCTGGATCGCGAAATCGGTGCGCCGCATCCCCATTGACAGCGTAGACCCGCGAGTCAAGAACTACCACTGGGGCGATTTCACGTCCGGATTATTCGAGGCGAAGGACAAGGGCTTTGAAACCACGCTGCTGCTGGATCACGACGGGAACCTGACCGAAGGGCCGGGGTTCAACGTCTTTGCCGTTTTCGGCGATACGGTGATCACACCGGACGGCGGTGTTCTGCACGGGATCACTCGCGCCACTGTGCTTGAGATGTGCGCAGAAGCGGGGCTCAAGATGGAAACACGTGCCCTGCCGCTGGACGAAGTCTTGAGTGCTGACGAGGTGTTCCTGTCCTCCTCCGGGGGTGGGGTCATACCGGTGGCTCGGGTCGATGACCGTTACTTTTCCAACGGGGCGGCGGGACCGGTGGCGCTGGGATTGCGCAAACGCTATTTCGACTGGATCATGCGCCCGGAGCACCGAACACCGATCAAGGCCTCGTAAGGCGCACCTATTGTTGCGACACAGCCTTCAGGACATCTTTGACAATTTCGCCTGCAATTCGGCGAGCTGCTTCTTGATGGTGGCCAAGTCTTCGGCCTCTTCCTTTGACGCCTCACCCTTTTCGCCACCGCCGGTCCAACCGGGGGCCATTCCGCCCGTCATCGCCTTGAGGAACGCGGCCTGCTGGGCCTGCATGATTTCGAACCCTGGCATCTTGGTCATCGGGTTCATCGCCGTCACGTTCTCGATCACCTTGCTTTGTCCGTCGCGCAGCATCTCGAAAGACGCTTGCAGGAATTGCGGCACGACGGATACGCCGCCACCCATATAGCTGCGCACAAGGTCATTCAGCACATCAACCGGCAACACCGACTCGCCCCGACTTTCGTGCTCGGCGATGATCTGCAACAGGTATTGACGCGTCAGGTCATCCCCAGTCTTGAGGTCGACGATCTGAACTTCGCGCCCATCGCGGATGAATCCCGATATATCCTCAAGCGTCACGTAGTCGCTGGTCTCGGTGTTATAAAGGCGTCTGCTGGCATATCGTTTGATCAGAAGTGGTGCTGGTTTCTCGGTCACGTGCATGATCTCCCCGCCTGCGTGCTGCATTGCAGCTTAGGCGCAGGCGCTGGAAAAGGAAAGTGGTACACGCGCACGGCCGATAACGCGGGAAACAAAGATGCTGCATACGCATCCGTCTGGAATGGTGTGGTACGACAAAAAAGGCAACCTCTTGGATGCATACGACGCATCAGCCATTCAAGAGTCTTCTCGCACCGCGTGAAGGCCCGGCAGCAATACATTGGCCGAGGGGAACTCGCCCGCTTCGCGCAACAAGACCGAAGTTCGGGATCTTCGGATGTTTCGGGGTTTGACTCAGGTCTTCGGAAATCGAGGTGCGTCAAACTTCTGAACGCTGAACCCATCGACAACTTCTTAGACTGTACCGGTCTCGCGTCTTCCATCCGGTGTCCACACAACCTGGAGCTTGCGCGGCCTTTTCATGGGCCCTGGCACGTCCAACAAGTGACGACACGGGCTGCACCTTAAAAGCGACATGCACAGCGATTGCCAAATACGATACCTTGAGCGGAGCCAGCACAAGATACCGGGTCGTGGACATTCGCAACTGTCCGCCCGACAGTGATGCCCAATGCTTGCCCTCGTTCACTGTTCACCTCGGTTTTTTTCGCACTCATCTTAGCTGACGCACAAGCTGACACGCCATTTGAACAAACCGGTCAAAACGTGATCAATGCGGTTGCGCTTCGGGTTTGCCGTGGACTTTGTCTGCGCGTTGGCCAGAACCCGTCTGGGCAAAGCCGAAAATAAAAAAGCGGGTCCCAAAGGGACCCGCCGAAGTCATCGCGCCTTTTCAGGGAGGAAGAACGCGCGATATTCTATTCAAGTACTTACTTGGCTGTTGCAGCGGCTTTCTTGGCAGCAGCAGTCATGTCGCCTGTGGCTTTTTTCACGGCGGCTTGCGCGTCTTCGCTCATGTCTTTGCCAGCGGCCATCATCAGCTCGACTGTGTCCATTTGAACTTTCTTCGCCACTTCGGCGAAAGCTGCCATGTGCTCGGCTGTAACTTCTGCGTAGGACGACGCGAAATCGGTCATCGCTTTGGCATAGTCGGCAGGCTCGGCTTTGGCTTTGGACATGTCGGCCAGTTTCGCCAGAGTTTCTCTGGTCCACTTGGACGAGATTTCTGTCGATTTCTCAGCCGCGTCGATAGCGACGGTGCTCAGTTTCTCGTTCAGCGATGTCGCTGTCTTGAAGGCGTCTTCCATCGACGCTGTGTCGACGGGAAAGGAACCCATGATGTCTTTGAACATCGCGCTCATGTCTTGTGTCTTGGCCATTGTATAAATCCTTTTTGATCGCTGCGGGACCGCCCCGCGTTCATTTGCGTCTGACAGGAATATAGATGCTGCACCGCAGCATTTCAAGTTTTTTCGCTGCACTGCGGCAAAAAAGTTAACCCCACGAAAAGCTGAACAAATTCGGCTGGTCCTTTAGGGTTTTGCCTTGACGGTAACGTATGTTCCGGGCGCGTCGCACAAGACGGGATGCTTGGAATCACCGGGGATTCGCGCATCAACCATCGTCCCGGCGCGCTTTTTCAGCCACGCGCCCCAACGCGGCCACCACGAACCTTCGTGGAACTGCGCGCTTTCGGCCCATGCCGTGTGGTCAAGGCTGAGGTCGGTGTTGGTGTAGTGACCGTATTTGTTCTTGGTCGGCGGATTTACGATGCCCGCGATATGCCCCGACTGGGTCATGATGAACGTCTTGTCCTTGGACCCCATCGCCTGAATACCGCGATAGCTGTCTTTCCAAGGCGCGATGTGATCCGTCTCGCAGGCGATGGCGCAGATCGGTACATCGACCTCGTCCAGCACCAGATGGTGACCCATCAGATCAAAGCCCGTCGTGGCCAACTCGTTGCGCTGGCAAAGGCCCCGCAGATATTGCATCGCCATCTTGGCAGGCAGGTTCGCCCCGTCTCCGTTCCAGTACAGAAGATCGAAGGCCGGGGGCGTTTCGCCCATCATGTAGCTCTTGATCGCAGGCTGATAGACCAGATCGTTGGACCGCAAGAAGGTGAAGGTGCGTGCCATTATGATCGAGGGCAAAATGCCCTTTTCAGCGCACTCCGCCTCGATCCCGTCGATAAAATCATCCGTGAGGAACGGCGCAAATTCGCCCTGATCGCCAAAATCGGTGAGCGCAGTAAAGAAGGTGGCCGACTTGATCGACTTGTCCTTCTTCTGCTTGAGCAGGCTTAGGGTCAGCGACAGGGTGGTGCCCGCGATGCAATAACCGATTGCGTTCACCTGCTTTTCGCCGGTGATCGCCTTGGCCTCGTTGATGGCCGTCAGGTAGCCGTCCTGCACATAGTCCTCAAGCCCCACATCGGCATAGGCCCCGTCCGGGTTGACCCAGCTGACCACGAACAGGGTGTGGCCCTGATCGACCAGCCATTTGACCATGCTGTTCTGTTCCTTGAGGTCGAGAATGTAGTATTTGTTGATCCACGGTGGAAACAGCACGATGGGTGTCTTGTGCACCTTGTCCGTGGTGGGCGTGTACTGAATCAGCTCCATCATGCGGTTGCGGAAAATCACCTTGCCCGGCGTTGTGGCGATGTTGCCACCCAGTTCGAATGCCTTGTCGTCCGCAAGTTTCACGATCAACTCGCCATTGTTCGCCTCAAGATCGGCGATCAGGTTTTCGAGCCCCTGCACCAGCGAAGCGCCTTCGGTCGCAACGGCCTTTTCCAGCGCATCCGGGTTGGTGGCCAGAAAGTTTGTGGGCGACATCATGTCAAGGATCTGGCGGCTGAAATAGGCCAGCCGCTGTTTCTCCTTTTCGTCCATGTCCGTCACATCATCGATGGCCTGCTGCACGGCATCCGCGTTGATCAGATATTGCTGTTTGACGAAGTTGAAATAGGGATGCGTGTCCCACAGCGGGTTGGCAAAACGGCGGTCCTTGGGTCCCGGGTCTGCGGGGGCTGTCAGCTTGCCACTGGCCAGAGCCTGTTGCGCTTCGACGAAATGCGTCACGGATTTGGACCAGAACTGCAACTGGTGTTCCAGCACTTTGGCCGGATCGCGAAACGCTTCGTGCCAGTAGGCTGTGGCCGCTTTGGTGAACAATTCCTGATTCGGGCCATCCAGCGCTGCATTGTGCATGCTGCGGTGCGTCATGACCTGGGTGAGCCGCTGTGTCAGCTCCTCCACTTTCTTGAGGTTTGTGTTCAATTTGTCGAGGTTTTCGCCTGTCATGGCACCCGTTGTGGTGTCTTTGGTTGTCATATTAACGTCTTCCTCGTAGTCTTTGCACATGCAGCATTTGGGCATCGCCCAATTGCCGCCCATATATGGTCGCATGTTTCAGGGGGCAAAGCGACAAACAGTCCGAACGCGGGCTCGGTGCGCGCCCGCCCCCAGAGTTACGAAGGAGAGCGCAATGCGCTACATGGCCAGTTACGACTTGATGGAAACGATGCGGAACACCAACCAATGGCTTGGTGCGACCGCACGTGCCCTTGGCAGTTATCCCGCCGTTTCGATGATGCCGAACCCCGCGATGGCGTGGATGCGCGCCTGGGGGGAGGTGACCGAACGCACATTCGAACGCATGGTTGTCAAACCCGACTGGGGCATCCCATCTGTCACGGGCGAGGACGGCAAGGATCACCTTGTCAGTATCAACAAGGTCGTCCCCGGAGCCTTCGGCGACCTGATCCACTTCAAGATCGCGGGCCGCAAGCCGCGCGCCCGCAAGGTGCTGCTTGTGGCGCCGATGTCCGGCCACTACGCCACGCTGCTGCGCTCGACCGTGATTTCGCTGCTGCCCGATTGCGAGGTTTACATCACTGATTGGCATAATGCGCGCGATATCCCCGTGTCAGCGGGCAAGTTCGATGTCGAGGATTATACCCTCTACCTTGTCGATTATATGCGCCACATGGGTCCCGACACGCACGTGATTGCCGTGTGCCAGCCCGCGCCGCTGACTTTGGCCGCCACCGCCTATCTGGCAGAAGAAGACCCCAAGGCCCAGCCCCGCTCGCTGACCTTGATCGGCGGTCCGATCGACCCGGATGCGAACGCCACGGACGTCACCGACTTTGGCCGCCGTGTCACCATGGGTCAGCTTGAGGAGACGATGATCCAGCGCGTCGGCTTCAAGTATCCCGGTGTCGGGCGCAAGGTCTATCCGGGGCTGTTGCAGTTGGCCTCTTTCGTGTCGATGAACAGCGAAACCCATGCCAAGGCGTTTCAGAACCAGATCAGCGCTGTCGCGCGCGGTGACGCCAGCGATCACGACAAGCACAACAAGTTCTACGACGAATACCTTGCCGTGATGGACATGACGGCCGAATTCTACCTGTCGACCGTCGACCGCATCTTCAAGAACTGCGAAATCGCCAAGAACGAGTTCACTGTCGCAGGTAAGGCCGTCGATATCGGCAAGATCACAACCGTGGCCGTCAAGACGGTCGAAGGGTCCAAGGACGATATCTCGGCCCCAGGCCAATGTGTCGCCGCGCTGGATCTGTGCACAGGCCTGCCCGATGACAAGAAAGCGTCCCATGTCGAGGAAGGCGCGGGCCATTATGGCATCTTCGCAGGCAAAAGCTGGCGCAATAATATCCGCCCGCTGGTGCTGGAGTTCATCGACGCCAATTCCCCCGAACCGGTTGCGAAAAAAGCCGCCAACAAGAACAAGGCGGCCTGACGGATGGCAGGCATAGACCTGCCATTCAGTTGCGACTGCGGGACCGTTAAGGGCGTATTGGTCGGGGTCAGCCCGACCAACGGTGTCCGGATAGACTGTTATTGCAAGGACTGCCGCGCCGCCGAAATCTTCGCTCAGCCGGAAGCGGCGGACAAGACCGGCCCGGTTCACCTGTATCAAACCACACCAAAGCGCATTCGCTTTGATCAGGGGTTGGATCGTCTGGCGGTGTTTTCCCTGTCTCCCAAAGGCGTGTTGCGCTGGCATGCGAGCTGTTGCGGGGCGATGCTGTTCAACACGCTGCGGTCTCCGAAGCTGGCCTTTGCCGCGTTTTTCACGGACAGAGCGGCGGATGCCGCACTGCTGGGTCAGGTAAAAACGCGGGCGAATCTGCAAAAATCTGATGGCAAATCCAGACATGAGGGGTTCCGTCACGCCCTGTTCAACATTGCCGCAACCGCGATCCCCGCTCGCATTTCGGGGTCGTGGAAAGTCACGCCGTTCTTCGATCCCGAGACGTTGGAACCAGTGCGCGAAGTCCGCATTCTCGGCAAGGCGGAGCGTGACGCGGTAACCCGGCCCACCAACTGAGGCCCAGCAGGGCGATCCGCGCCTTTCCTAGCGCAAGATCAGTGGTTGGCGCATCCAGTCGCGCAAGGCCTGCGTTGTTTCCGCCGGCGTCTCCAACGTGGGCAAATGCCCCGCGCCCTCGAGCACGCGCAACTCTGCCCCGTGGATCAATTCGGCCATGAAGGTGTGCCGCTTTACCGGGCACAGGGCGTCATGTTCACCACACAGCACCAGCGTGGGCACCTTGCATTTGCGCAAAGTTCCCTGCTGGTCGCGGCGGCGTTGCAGCGCGCGCGACTGGCGCACGAAGGTCTCGGGACCCAAGGCGTCCGCCATGTCCAGCATCAACTCGGTAATTTCGGCACGGAAAGGCCCTGGACCCAGATAAGTCGGCACGAGTTCGTCGCGCATTACCTGGATCAGACGACCAGAGCGCACTTTGACAATTTGCGGCTCCCTCGCACTGGCCACGGGGGGAGTTTCGGCCAGCGGATTGGTGTCCATCAGACACAGACGGGTGATCCGGTCAGGCGCACGGCGCAGCAGCTCCATCGCTACGATCCCGCCCATCGACAACCCGGCAAGGGCAAAGCGTTGGGGCAGTTCATCCAGCAGACCGCTTGCGATCTCCTCGATCCGCTCGCCCCTGGTCACGGGCGATACCATGATCGAAAATTCCGAAGACAATTCAGCGATTTGCGGGCCGAACAGGCGCGCGTCGCACATCATACCGGGAAGCAATACCAGCGGCTCAGCCATGCCCCTGCCCTGTCACTGTCATTGCACCTTGCCTACTGCCATTGATTTTTTGCCACCATGGCGCGCGCGGCGCGGCGCGGCAAGCCCAAGTTGTCTGCTATACTCAGGGATAGACGATGCCGCGAAAGGGCGGGAAATCGCCGTAGCGTTTCTGGCGCTGTTCCATTGGCTCATCCGGGTCGGCCCCGGCGCGCAACAACAGCCCCTTTGGCGCGATATAGCTGCCGATCATGCGCTGCGGTCTGGGTCGCCAGTCAAGGTTGAAGGCGCAGAGTTTGGGAAAGAACCACATCGCCGAATAGGGCAGATGGTCATGGACCCACCACGCCAGATCGCGCCAGTCGTGCCCGGCATCGTAAAGGTCGGTAAACCACGGGATAGCCAGCGACGTTCCCGCAATCGCGTTTTCCCCACTGCCCCAATCCCAGATATGGCATTCGATCGGATTGTCGTTGCGCGCGCAATTGAGCCGATTTTTGTTACCAAATTGGTTGAGTTCGGGCGAGCGATAGCCTGAGCGGATCGCGAGGCGTCCAAAGGTTTCTTCCAGCGGGTCCAGCAGCTCGGCACACAGCATCCGGCCGTGCGCAATGGCACGATCGGGATCACGCGGCAGGTTTTGGACACGGTGGAAATTGCCGATCTCGGAATAAAGGAAATCGCGCATGTAGAAGTGTTTGGACAGGCGCACACGGCCCAAGCTTTCAAGGCTCCACATGCTGGCCGGGCGGCGCATTACCCCGCCCCGTTCCATTGAAATGCCCCGTCTTGAGCAAGGGGGGAAAAGGGGTTCCAGGCAATTTCCCAAACATGGCCTTCGGGGTCCGCGAAATAGCCGATATGCCCACCCCAGAACACGTCATGGGCCGGTTTCAGCACCCGCGCGCCCGCGGCTTCTGCCCGCGCCAGCAAGGGCGCAACATCGTCCTTTTTGCGCACATTGTGGGACAGTGTCATCGCCCCATGTCCCATCGCTTCGACGGGTATACCGATGTCGCGGGCCAAATAGGCCAAAGGATAAAGCCCCAGCGTTTGTCCGATCAGATCAAAGGCAATCACGCCGTCCGGGCTGTCCGCAGGCACCCACCTCAAAGCCTTATAGAATGCGGCCATCACGGTCATGTCGCGCGCGCCAAGGGTGATCAGGGATACGCGTTGTTCCATGTGGTGTATTATAAACCCCGCACCCAGTCGAGCATCGCCTGGTAGGCGGCCTGAGTCTGCCCCGGCGACAGGATATCCCCTGCGATCACATGGGATTGCACGTCATCGCCCGGGCCCATGACCGGGTTGATAACCGTGCTTGGTCCACCCCACGCTTGCGCCACTTGCGCAGTAATATCGGGGCGGACCACCTGATCATCCGCTGAAAACATGAAGAGCGCAGGCAAGGTCTGGCCGCTGTGATCCTGCGCGTTCACCGCGTCGATAAGCGCAGCCATCGGCATGACCGACACACTGGGATAGCTCGTACTCCAATACATCGCGTGATCGTCATTGCGCGCCTCGAAGCTGCGCTGCGCACCTGCAAGCGGTGGCAGCCAATAGCGCGCCGCGGGCCAGCTGAGCAACCGCGCCACCGGGTTATTCAGCCCAAAATTTGGCGAGACAAAGATCAACCCGGCCACGTCCCGCATCATGTTCTTATCCTGCGAAAGCGCCGCTACCAGCGTGCCCCCGGTCGAAGTCGACAAGACCAACACCTTGCGCCCCGCAATGCGTGCCGCTTGCAAGCCTTCGTCGAGATCAGTGACCCATCCCTGTACAGTGCCTGTGGCCATCGCATCACCACTGCGTCCATGCCCTTGCAAACGGGTGTAGATCAGATTTGCGCCCAACGCGTCCGCCAGCAGGTCCGGCACGGGCCGGATTTCCTGCGACGTGGCCGAAAACCCATGTACATACAGGATCGCCCACTCGGTCCGTGCGCCCGGCGAGTCCGCCCAGATCACCCGCTTTTCCACGCCGGGGGTGATATCGTCGAACACAGCCTCAACTCCCATAAAATAGGTGTCCAAATCTCCCGTCACTCTGATCCCAGCACTTTCAAGCGTGGCATCCTCGTAGGGGCCGAACAGCCACAAAGCGGCGACAATCAGCACAAGGCCCAGCAGGACATAACCCAACATTTTTGCGATCCACTTCATGCCGCGATCTCCAGGATATCCATGATGGCGTCCTCGATCAGCCCCAAACAGGGGCCGTCAGAAAAGCGGTGATCCGCACCGCGCACCAGCAGCAGCTGCATGTCCGGGCTGTCGGCATGATTCAGCAGCCGCACGGCGGTTTCGATGCTGACGGCGGTGTCGGCGGTGCCTTGCAAACAGCGCACCGGAAAGGGCAGCGGCAGCGGAGCGCGCAGCACCAACTGGTTGCGCCCATCCTCGATCAGGCGACGGGTGATGATGTAAGGCTCCATATAGTCCGACGGCATTTCGACCTGCCCGTCCCGCTCAAGTGCGGCGTGCTGCGCCTCGGTAAAGGAGGCCGCATAGCCATCCTCGGTAAAGTCGGGCGCTGCGGCGATGGTCACCAGTCCCACGACCCGTTGGGTTTGCGCACGTGCGAACAGCAGCGCTTGCCAGCCGCCCATTGAACTGCCGACAACCACCAGCTTGCCCTCGGTCAGTGCTGACAGGGCGGCAGCGGTATCTTCGGCCCAGTCGCCGATGCACCCTTCTTCGAATGTCCCGGAACTCAACCCGTGGCCGGAGTAGTCAAAGCGCAGAAATGCCTGACCACGCCGCGTGCACCAAGCTTCAAGATGAACCGCCTTGGTGCCTTCCATATCGGACTTGAGCCCACCAAGGAATACCACCGTCGGCCCAGTCCCCGGCGTGAAATGGTAGGCAAGGCGGCGCCCTTGCGGCGTCTCAAGATATTCCGGCGCTGACATGACGGCGTTCCCCTTGGGCAGTTTGGCGCGATCATGCGCAGGGGACTGCGCACTGTCCATCCTGATGCAGAGGGAATTATTTAGGTGACCATATTGTCACGTGACTATAGAATCACATATAAGCTTCCCATGGATACCCTGTTCAAAGCCCTTTCCGACCCCGCACGGCGCACGCTGCTTGACAGTCTGCGTCAACGCGACGGCCAGACGCTGCAAGATCTGCAGGCCCATCTGGACATGACCCGGTTCGGAGTGATGAAGCACCTTGGCGTGCTGGAAACAGCAGGGTTGATCACCACGAAAAAGGTGGGGCGCTTCAAGCATCACTACCTCAACGCCCTGCCCTTGCAGCAGGCGATCGACCGCTGGATCGAGCCCTTGCTCGTCAAACCGGCGGCGCGGGCAGTTCTTGACCTTAAATCCCAGCTTGAAGGAGACACTCAGATGTCGAAACCAGATTTTGTGATGCAGACCTATATCAAGACCACCCAAGACCGGCTGTGGGATGCGCTTTCGGACGAAAAGAACGTGGCGCACTACCATTTCATGGCCAGCCACGCGACCCGCGACGGGGACAAGGTGACCATGTTCCTGCCCGACGGCACGCCCATGTTGACCAACATCCTGCTGAAAGCAGTGCCCAAAAGCCGCATGGAATGCACGTTTGAGCCCCATTGGGAAGGCGGCGGCGCACCCAGCCGGGTGGTTTACCTGATGCAGCCCGAGGGCGACTTCGTGAAACTGACCATCGAACATTACGACCTGACCTTTCCGGTGGTGCCGGGCGAAGGGGTCGCAGATGGCTGGGCGCGCTGGGCCTCGGGGCTCAAGACGTGGCTGGAAACCGGCGAGGATGCACGGATCGGGGCCATGGCCTCTGCCTGATCCCGCTTCATTTCGCCAGATAAACTTCGGGGGAGTTGCGCAAGCGACAGGGGCAGGCCCCCTCCCCGCCCTCCACGAGGACACCTCAGATGACCACCGAACTGACCTATCTTACGCTCACCTTGCTGCTCGCCGCGTCGATGTGGATTCCCTACATCGTAGGCGTCAACATGCATCCCCAGACGGGCATAGACGACTTTGAACGCCCGCCGCCGCTGACCGGATTTCCGCCGTGGGTTCACCGCGCCCATCGTGCCCACCTGAACCTGATCGAGGCGGCGATGCCCTTTGCTGCACTGGTCCTGCTGGCCCATGCACTGAACGTCTCGACGACAGCGACCGTCTGGGCGACGGCGGCGTTCTTCTGGCTGCGGCTGGTCCATGCCGTCGGGATGGTGTCGGGTCTTGCCCGGTTCCCAGTCCGTCCGATCATCTTCACGCTCAGCTGGATCTGCACGCTGGTGATCGGCGCACAACTGCTGCTGGCGTGAAAACACTTGACCGGCGCGGCCCGACCACCTACGCCGCGCCCATGATCACCTTGGCCCGCACCCCCTATTATCCCGCGTCGCATTCCTTGCGCGCGCCTGTGATGTCGGCCCCCTGACATTTACCTGCCCGCGGTTCAGCGGGTCAGTCCTTTGCCTCTCTGCACCGCAGAATTCGGAGAGAGCAAATGACCACCAAAATACGCCCAGTGCACGAAGACGACTTGCCGGAACTCATGCACCTGATTTCAGGTTTGGCTCGGTTTCACGAAGATACCCCGCACGTCAGCCTTTCCGATCTCAAGCGCGATACACTGGGACCAGCCCCGTGGTTTACAGTGATCGTGGCAGAAGACTCTGAGGGGCGCTTGCGAGGTTACGCCGCGCTGATCCCCATGGGACAGTTGCAATTCGGGGTACGGGGGATGGATTTGCACCACCTGTTCGTGCGTAAGGGGTTGCGCGGCCAGGGCGTGGGGTCTGCCCTTGTCGCGGCCTGCATTGCGCGTGCTCGCACATTACACTGCCAGTTCTTGACTGTTGGCACACATCCGGACAATGCCAAGGCCGGGTTGTTTTACGAAACCCACGGGTTCATCCGGCGCAATGCGTCAGGCCCACGGTTCTCAATGCGATTGGATAGTTCGGATCAACCGCCGACGTAAGGGCCCTTGGCGGGGCGATAGAACGTCTTTTGATTGTGCAACTTGCCCAGCAATTCGTGAATCTGGCGCACTTCCGGCTTTACCTTGCCTGCCTTCAGATCGGCCTGAGTCTGGGCCAGTTTCGAGCGACGCAGTGCATCCTCGATCAGTTCAAGGTCATCCACATTCAGCTCAAATGTTGTGTTGTACTTGGGCAAGGTGCGTTCCTCTTTGATCCAGAAGTTTCCGATAGTGGACTTGAACGTAAATTACGTCTTTCATGCCAAAGGTCCAGCCCAAAACGTCGCAAATCACGCCCCAAGAGTCGCTTTTTCAGCACCCCGTCGTATACCGATCGCAAGCGGTCGCGCCGCACTTTGCCGTTTTCCAGAACCGACCGGCCGGCGCAACCTTGACGAACGGCCAATCCCCTGCCACATCGCCCCCACATACAACCCGCAACCGGGCGTTCCGTGGGCGCCAAACTGACGAGGAGTGCCGATATGGCCCCAATCTCTCTGACTTTCCCCGATGGCAATGCGCGCGACTATGAGGCCGGTATTACAGCTGCAGCCGTCGCTGAAAGCATCTCCAAATCCTTGTCCAAAAAGGCGATCAGCGCGACCGTGAACGGGCAGCACTGGGATCTGGCCTGGCCCATCGACACGGACGCGCAGATCGCCATTCACACCATGGCCGACGAAGAGCAGGCCAACGAACTGGTGCGCCACGACCTTGCCCACATCATGGCCCGAGCGGTGCAGGATATCTGGCCCGACACCAAGGTCACAATCGGCCCCGTGATCAAGGATGGCTGGTATTACGACTTTGACCGCGCCGAACCCTTCACCCCCGAAGACCTTGGTGTGATCGAGAAAAAGATGCGCGAGATCATAAACTTGCGCGACCCTGTCCGCACCGAGGTCTGGGGCCGCGACCGCGCGATCATGCACTACGAGGACCTCAACGAGCCCTACAAGGTCGAACTGATCAATGCCATTCCCGGCGACGAACCCCTGCGGATGTACTGGCACGGGGACTGGCAGGACCTGTGCCGGGGGCCGCACCTGCAGCACACAGGGCAGGTGCCGGGGGATGCGTTCAAGCTGATGTCCATCGCGGGTGCCTATTGGCGCGGGGATTCGAGCCGCGCGATGCTGCAACGCATCTATGGCGTTGCCTTTACTGGCAAGGAAAAGCTGCGCGCGCACCTCAACATGCTCGAAGAAGCCGCCAAACGTGACCACCGCAAGCTGGGCCGCGAGATGGACTTGTTCCACATGCAGGAGGAAGCGCCGGGTCAGATCTTCTGGCACCCCAACGGCTGGACCATCTACACCGAACTTCAGGACTTCATGCGCCGCAAACAGCGCAAGGGCGGTTATGTCGAGGTAAACACGCCGCAGGTTGTCGACCGCAAACTGTGGGAGGCCTCGGGCCACTGGGAGAAATACCAAGAGCATATGTTCATCGTCGAAGTGGACGAGGAACACGCGCGGGAAAAGGCAGTCAATGCGCTCAAGCCCATGAACTGTCCCTGCCACGTGCAGATCTTCAATCAGGGCCTCAAATCCTACCGCGATCTGCCCCTGCGCATGGCCGAATTCGGGTCCTGCAACCGCTATGAACCATCGGGCGCGCTGCACGGGATCATGCGAGTGCGCGGGTTCACACAGGATGACGGGCACATCTTCTGCCGCGAGGACCAGATCGAAAGCGAGACGGCGGAATATATCGCGTTCCTGTCGGGCATCTATCACGACCTCGGGTTCGAAAACTTCCGCGTGAAATTCTCGGACCGCCCGGACACCCGCGCGGGTTCAGACGAAGTGTGGGACAAGGCAGAAGCCGCTTTGTTGTCGGCCACCCGCGCCGCCGGGATCGAGCCCGAGCTGAACCCCGGCGAGGGCGCGTTTTATGGCCCGAAACTGGAATTCGTGCTGACCGACGCCATTGGACGCGACTGGCAGTGCGGCACCCATCAGGTGGACTTCGTACTGCCCGAGCGGCTGGATGCGACCTATATCGGCGCGGACGGGGCCAAGCATCGCCCGGTCATGCTGCACCGTGCAACTTTGGGATCGTTCGAACGGTTCATCGGCATCCTGATCGAGGAGCATGCAGGGAAGCTGCCTTTTTGGCTCGCCCCGCGTCAGGTCGTCGTCGCCTCGATCATCTCGGACGCCGATGACTATGTGAACGAAGTGGTCGCCGCGTTACGCAGCCAAGGCGTGCGGGCCGAGGCCGACACGCGCAACGAAAAGATAAATTACAAAGTCCGCGAGCATTCGGTCGGAAAAGTGCCGGTGATTTTGGCCGTGGGCGCGCGCGAAGTCGACGAACGCACTGTAACCGTCCGCCGCTTGGGCGAAAAGCAGACCAGCGTTCAGCCACTCGACGCGCTGGTCGGGGAATTGTCACAAGACGCGACTCCGCCCGACCTGCGGTAACCGGAAAACTGCAACATTCGGTCCCGTTTCATGACAGAACGGGACCGGATTCTGACATCCTGTAACGGGTCTGTGACTCACGCGCCTGTGAATGGTATGTGTGGGCACATCTGGCTTACCAACAGGGCACACACGTCCTGTAACCGATATCCGAAAAGGAAACTAACGATGTCGAACACCATGAAAACTTTCGCAATCGCCGGTGCCGTTGCCGCGGCACTTGCTGCCCAAACGACGACACCCGCACAAGCCGCCGCCAAGGAAAAGTGCTTTGGCGTGTCGCTGGCAGGTGAAAACGACTGTGCAGCTGGCCCCGGCACCACATGCGCGGGCACCTCGACTGTGGATTATCAGGGCAACGCATGGACGCTGGTCGATGCAGGCACCTGTGCAGAAATCGACTTGCCCGAAATGGCCGATGGCACACCCCGCGCAGGGTCGCTGGAAGAGCTTGAGCGCGACCTTCCCGCGTAAAGACCGAGGAACGCAAAACGCAACCGCGCCTGGCCCCTTTGCGCGCCGGGCGCGGTACAATCACGACCAAGGGGAAGGTCAACGCCATGCTGGATGCCACATCGCCTAAGCGTCAGTTGCCCGCGGCCCCCGGTGTTGGCTACAAAGCCCAGAATTTCGCAGACCTGCGCGCCGACCCTGGCCCAGTCAAGTGGCTGGAAATACACGCGGAAAACTACATGGGAGATGGTGGGCGTCCACATGCGCAACTGCGCGCGCTGGCCCCCGACTTTGCCATCTCGGTCCATGGCGTCGGCCTGTCCATCGGCGGCGAGGGCCCGCTGGACCCCGAACATCTCTTGCGACTGAAAAACCTCGTCAATTGGCTGGAACCGGCCAGCTTTTCCGAGCATCTGGCGTGGTCGACCCATGGGGCCGAATTCCTCGATGACCTGCTGCCCTTGCCCTATACGGACACCACGCTGGCCCGCGTGGCCGATCATATTGATCAGGTGCAGGATGTGCTTGGGCGGCAGATGCTGCTGGAAAACCCGTCAAGCTACCTCGCGTTCGAAGACAGCACATGGAGCGAAACCGACTTTCTGGCCGAACTGGTCCGTCGCACAGGCTGTGGTCTACTGCTGGATGTGAACAACGTCTTCATCTCGGCCACCAATCTTGGCTATACGCCGGAAGGGTATCTTGAAGCCTATCCCCTTGAAGCGGTCGGTGAAATCCACGTCGGCGGTCACGCGACGGACGCGGACGAACATGGCGCGCTACTGCTGATCGACAGTCATGGCTGCCAGACAGCCGACCCAGTCTGGGACCTGCTGGCCCGCGCCCTGCAAGGCACCGGCCCTGCCCCCGTTCTGGTCGAATGGGACAATGACGTGCCCGACTGGGCAACCTTGCGGATCGAAACAGAGCGCGCAGCGCGCGCCTTGTCCGCGATTGCCGTGGGCTGAGCAGATATGCCCGGGCATCAATCAGAATTCAGGGCCGCGCTGCTAAATCCCAACGCGCCGATACCCCCCGGTCTGCGCGATGGCAAGGGACAGCCCGCAGGCAAGCGGTTCAGTGTCTACCGCAACAATGTCACCGTCGCCCTGATCGAAGCTCTGCGCGCCGGTTTTCCGGTCATTTGCAAGCTTCTGGGGCAAGAAAATTTCGATCAACTGGCGCGTCTGTTCGCCCGTGAACATCCGCCCAAATCACCGCTGATGATGCATTACGGGGCAGATATACCCGCCTTTCTCGAAGCCTTTGAACCGCTGGCGCACATTCCCTATCTGGCGGACGTCGCGCGGTTGGAACTGGCGCTGCGCCGGTCCTATCACGCTGCTGATACGCCAATATTTGAGGCCGCCAGCCTCGGTGCTGTGGCACCCGAAGCGCTGATGGAATCCACCCTGATCCTTGCCGCCCCGGTCGAGTTCATCGACAGCCGCTGGCCGCTGGTGGACATCTGGCGTTTCAACACCGTGGCCGATGCAGACAAACCGCGCGCGATGGCACAACCCACCCTGATCACCCGCGCCGCGTTCGACCCGCTCCCCCATGCCCTGACCACTGATCAGGCATCCTGGGTCAAATGCGTTTTGACGGGCGCTACCTTGGGTGCGGCTCAGGACACGGCGTGCGCGAAAAACCCCGAATTCGACCTCGCCTCTTTGCTGGGCCTGCTGATCCAGACCAACGCCATCGCCGATCTCAAGACCCCAAAGGAAACGTCTCAATGACTTCGATCATACGCCTGCACGCCTCGATCTTCGACCCGCTGGAACGTCAGGGGGACTGGCTGTTGCCGACGCTCGCGCGGTTCCTTTTTGCAGCCGTTCTGGCGGTCTATTTCTGGGTGTCGGGGCTGACCAAGGTGGGCGATGGGCTTTGGAGTGTCTTTCAACCCTCGCTCGGGGCCTATGCGCAGATTTTTCCCCGGGTGATGGAGTCGGTGGGCTATGACACCTCGCAGCTTGGGGTCTATCACTGGGCTGTTGTGACGGCCGGAACCCTTGCCGAATTCATACTGCCGCTGTTGATTATTCTGGGACTGTTCACGCGGCTGGCGTCCGTGGGGATGATCGGGTTCATCGTGGTTCAATCGCTGACGGACCTCATCGGGCACAATAAATGGGACGACGCGCTGGTGCTGGGGAAATGGTTCGACGCGCCCTCGGGCAGCCTGATCATGGACCAGCGGTCGCTTTGGGTGTTCCTGCTTATAGTGCTGGTGGTCAAGGGGGCCGGGCCACTGTCATTCGACCGCGCTTTTGTTCCGCGGAAGGGCTAAACCCCGAGGGCCGATTGCACATCCTTGGTCCAGCCAAGGTGCAGCGCCGCACCATCCACGATCAGGGGGCGCTTCATCAGGGCCGGGTATTCGGCAAGTAACGCTGCGGGCGCGTGGTCGCGTTCTTCATCTGACAAACCGCGCCACGTGGTCGAACGGGTGTTGACCAATGCATCCCCGAATACTTCGTGCGCCCGGGCCATAACGTCGTCCGGCACACCATCCACACGCACATCTACGAACTGTGCATCCGGCAGCGCCTTGATCGCCTTGCGGCAGGTATCGCAGGTTTTCAAACCGTATATTTCCATATCCAACCATCACTTTTTCGTTGAATTAAGCAGCATCCGAAGGGGTTTGCACCCCCACCGCCTTGATTTTCGCCCCCAATGCGCGATGTCATAACGCAAGCGTGTGCGGGAAAGGCATATTCTGCCTCAACCGTTTGCGTGAACCATCCCTGCACTGCGGGGAAGACTGCAAGGCAAAAGGAGGCACGGAAATGCCAACTGGCACCGTGAAGTGGTTCAACACCACGAAAGGTTACGGATTTATCGCCCCGGATGACGGCGGAAAAGATGTTTTTGTACATATTTCAGCGGTTGAACGGTCGGGCCTGACCGGACTGGCCGACAATCAGAAGGTCGGTTTCGAAATGCTCGAAGGGCGCGACGGGCGACAGATGGCGGGCGATCTCAAACTGCTTTAAGCTCGAGCATCCTGTGCGGCGCAGGACGCGCCGCATATCCAGATACCTGCGATGGCGTGCGTTCAGTCGAACGTGCACCCTTTTGTGCCGACCGGGCAATCAGCCCTGCGCGTGTACGTGACGTGCTTTTTACGCGCGACAGGGTGCGCCATCACTTGCTGATAGCTCATCGATTGGTTGGGTTGACCACAGCAAATCTCTCCATTCATCGTCACGGGCTGCAGTCCGGCAGGACAGAAGTTGTGGGTGCTGTGATAGGCATAAATCTTGGGCTGGGCCATGGCTGCGGAGGCGGCTGTCAGGGCCACGGCGGCGGCGATCAGGGTGGTGTAACGCATATCTTCCCTCGTTTGGTGAACGGACCACGATATCTATGTGCCTACCCTGCCGTCGGGGCGGGCATGTGTCCAGAATTTTTGGCCATTGAAGGCCTCTGACGCAGGTTTTACCGCCCTTGGCGGGGATTGTGGTTAATCTCGACACAATCCTTTCGATGACGGCGGAGGCGTCATGTCCGAACTGTTCCGTGTGTTGGTGCTGTATTACGCCTGCGATATCGCGGCAGAAACGCAATTCCCCTCGCCCGAGGAATGGGCGCGCTGCATGGGGCACTACCACGCGGTCAAGGCGCATTTCGCACGCGATTTAGACGGGCCGGAGGCGCAGATGGTCGGCTACAGGCGCTGGAAGGCGTGGGAAGCGGACAACCCCCACCTGGTCGAAACGCTGCGGGAGCGGGCGCGCTGAGGGGGGGCGGGACGGATCTTTTACAGACGTTTAAACGGTGATGCAGCAGCCCTGCCCGAGCGTTCGGGGGGAGTGCCAAGCCGGGACAGCGCCGGGCCGGGTGGGGTTGGCACCGGTCCACGCAGTGGCAAACCGTCCAGTGGAGTGAGCACCGGCCCACGCAGTGGCAAACGATCCGGGGGATCGTTTGAGGTGCGAACGGGCGGAGCCCTTGAGGTGCCAACGGGCGGAGCCCCGGGTCAGCGGCTGTGCCGCGTCACCCGACAGCGTATTGTGCAGCAATGCGCGAGAGGGGTCGGTTGCCGCTTGGTGCAAAGCCGGGACAGCGCCGAACCGCGGGGTGGCGCATCCAACCTGTATTCTGAGCACTTTATGGTTGCAGTGATAGTTATCTGGTCATGCGGTGCGCTGGTGGTAGACGTAGCGCCGCCCCGGGGGGCGGGTCGGCGCTGGCACGGCGGCCTGCGGCCTTGATTCCGTGCTCGGGAAGTTTGCCGAAAGGTCTGCGTCTACAATCTGAAGTGCAATCGGGTATACTCGAGGTTTTCAACCGTTAGCTTCGTTGTGCGCATCAATCGTCTCATACCCCAGACTGGTTACTTCAAAGATTTCACCCTTGAAGCCAACCGCATTCAGTAGCCCAAGGTTAACAAGTTCTTCTATCGCGGCCTCGAACTTCGCTACTTCTCGGCGCGTGCCATCATGTTCAAAAGTATGCGCTCCGGCTTGAAAATGTGCGCCACTTAAACTCTTGAGGCACATTACACTTCCATCGCCAGACACCGCTTCAAATAATACTCTTGCCGCAGTCTCTGAAAGATTCACCCATTTTGGTTCGGCTGCAGGACTCTCTATTTGCATTTCGCCCTCCCGCAGCTTTCTCAAAAAGACATTATCTTCTAGTATACTAGATATATCTCTTTGCAGCTTTTCCTTTAATTGCCGCAATTCACTAAACTCGCTAACTATCCCCTTAGAGTAACACCACTCTTTGAACTCCTGAACCTTCTGGTATTGGGTGCTGTCTATTGTCGTAGGTGATATTAGTCTAGACGAGAAGTAAATCATTGCGGGCCGACCATCAGCAACGTGAGTTTTTATTTCTTCGACAGTACCGCTCTCATGTTCTCCTGTCGGTGTTCCCAATCGCGTCCAAAAAACTCCAATAAGCAAATCACACCTTTTTAGCAATCGGCTATTTATCAGTTCTTGAGGTCGGCCAGACAAGTCAGGAGCAGCGTGGAATTCCCAATTCATTGGGAGCAGTACTAAGTTCTTGGATGCCGCATTTTGCATACTCCATTCCAAAACTGTTTCCTGAACACATACCCTTTCCTCAGAAACATCGCCTGGAGATGCGATCATTACAGGAAACACAGTGGCCGAATAACTCACCCAATAACCCCCATAAACTCCCGCCATTCCCCCTTGGACATGCCGGAATTCTCCTGTGTCACCTCTTCACCTTTCAACATCCGCTGCACGCACGCAATGGCTGTGGCCGACAGTGTCGCCCCGCCCATCCGGTAATCCTCGAATGCGCCGTAGGCGGCGGGCACCCAGTCCTTGACCATTTCACAGATCGCATCCGCATAGACCCGGATTTCGTATTGCGCGTGCGCATCCGCGCGCAGGCGCAGGAAGTGGAACAGGTTGTGCAGATCGACCTTCCAGTACCATTGGGTGTAGATGTTGGCGGGCAGGTTCATGCGGGCCAGTTCGCGGGCCAGACCCTGCTGCCCTTCATCCGAGATCATCGCCTCGTAATTGTCATAAGCCCGGTTGCTGTCCGATTTCAGGATTTCGAGGACGCGTTCGGCCTCTGCCCCCTCCAGCATCGCACCGCGCCCCTGATTGTTCACGACGGACTGCGCAGCCAGCGCGTCCGGTTGCGGGATATAGAATTCGCGGTCCAGAATCGAGTAGCGCGCGGAGTATTCGTTGACGTTGGCGGTGCGGTGCCGGATCCACTGGCGCGCGACGAACACGGGCAGTTTGACGTGCAGCTTAATCTCGCACATCTCGAACGGGGTGGAGTGCCAGTGGCGCATCAGGTAGCGGATGAGGCCCGCATCGTTCTGCACGGATTTCGTGCCTTTTCCGTAGGATACCCGCGCCGCCTGACAGATCGCGGCGTCGTTCCCCATGTAGTCGATGACCCGGACAAAGCCGTGGTCGAGGACGGGGCGGGCGTGGTAAAGATGCGCCTCCATCCCCGGAACGGTGGCGCGCAACGTGGGCTGGGGGGTGCTGCGCAACTCTTCGATCTGGGCAAGCTGTTCGGGCTCAAGCGGCATGGGGGCGTCCTTTATCCACAGAATCTGTCAGGCGTTTACTTTATCTTGTGGAATGGCATCCGTGAACCACCATATGAGGGTGCGCTTTTGGCAACGGTTGTGGGTGAGGTCTGTGTCATAGCCTCAAGATTTCGTTGACTTTTGGCGGATTGGGGCAGAGTCTGGGCGGTAACGAGGCAGTAAAAATAAACCGCAAAAGGTTTGACAGGCATGAAACGGACAGCAGCAGTATGCGCGCTCGCCCTTGGGTTGGTTGCGTGCGGGGACGGTAATCCATTCTTTGACGAGACGGAGGAAGGCGCAGACACGTCGGCTGGCTCGGTATTTGGCACAGACCTCAATGACGACCTCACGATGAACGCGCTTGTCTACAACGACAATGGTACCGCCGATCCGAGTGACGACACTCTCATCATCAACAACCTGCCTTTCGACAACTCCGATGCGGTGGGTGGCGGCTATACCCGCGAGGGAGCGCTGCCCAACGGCTTTGACCGCTATGAGAGCCCGCTAAACGACACACCCGGTGAGCGTCAGTATTTCGCTGTGTTCAGGCGGTCCAACATTGCCCAGGCCGCTGCCGTTGGTACGGGCGATTATGTCGATTTCGGCTTTGGCGGCGCAACGGCGCAGCAGATCGGCACCGCCGGAGTACCAGCCGCGCGACCTGCCACCTATACGTTCACCGGTGAGTATGCGGGTGTGAGGATCACCACCGACATGGGGGGCGTGGACGATGTGGAATATGTCACCGGCGAAGCCGAGCTTTATGTTGATATCTTGGACTTCGACACAACCGGTGCTGTGGAGGGGATAATTATTGACCGCCAGCTATACAACGCCGATGGCACCCCAAGCGCCACCATATTGAATGACTATCTTTCGCTGGCGACCGCCGAGGTCGATTTCACCAACGCAACCATAGGAATAAGCAATGCATTCGGTCTTGAAGGCACAACCCAATTAACGAGCGGACAATGGCAAGGCGTTTTTGCGGGTCCCAACGGTGAAGAAATCGCAGGCATTGTCGTGCTTGAGGGGTTCGAGTCCACAGCAACCGACAGCGACAGCGTGCGCGAAACTGGGACACTCATCGTCGTGAATGGCGGCTAGCCATGGCAAAATGGCTGTGGGGCGGCGTGCTGGCATTCGCCATCTGCATCTTAGGCCTGCCCCCGGATGCGGCGACATCCGTCGATATCCAGACCGCCAAGCGTTTATCCCTTGTGCTTTTGTCACAAGGCCGGGCGCAATCAGCTCACGATGTTCTGTCTGAACTTCACAAGCACCATCCGGACGATCCGGAAATCCTGATTACTCTATCGCGCGCCGAACGCGCTCTCGGCAACAGCGATGCAGCCATCCACTTTGCCCGCACCGCCTTTCGCAAGTCGGATACCGACACCTTGCGGTTCCTATCTGCACGGGTGATGGCCGAAGCGCTGGCCGCCAACGATCAGCATACGATGGCACAGATCTGGTTACGCCGCGCCGGTCAAAACGCACCGACCAAAAAGGCCGAGGCTTTGGTGCAGCGGGATTACCAGTATGTCAGGTCACGCAACCCTTGGGCGTTTCGCTTTTCCACATCGATAGCCCCCAGCGACAACGTGAACGATGCGCCGACGACAGACGAGATCGTGATTGGTGGGCTGGTTTTTGTCGATCCGACAGCGCGGCCCATTTCGGGGCTGGTCTTTTCTTTTTCAGCCGAAGCAACATACCGCCTGCCCGCGACCGACACGCGTCAGACGGAGGTGAGCCTCGGCTACGACATGCAACGCGTGCAGTTGGGATCGGATGCGGAAACCATCAATCCAGGTTTAGAAAACGAGGATTTTTCAGCGGATCGGCTCACATTCGGCTGGTCTGGAAAGTTTCGCAATCCGGGAGCCGATGCAGTCTATGATGCATCTGCACGTGTTTTTTCGGATTGGAATGGCGGGTCACGCTCGCAGAATGGTGTTGCGGTTGAAGGCGGCTACAGTTGGACGCCCACGTCGCGAAACCTGATCAGACTTGGTGCCGGTATTGAATCGCTGGACCGTCTCGATCGGCCGATCCGGTCCTCCACGACCTACAGTCTTTCGGGACGATGGTCGCGGCAGTTGCAGAACAAGGATGTGTTCGGTCTGTCGGTGACTTTGTCGGAATCAGACAGCGAGTCATCGGCAGTGGCGCATTATTCAACGCGTGTCCGGGCAAGCTACTATTTGTCAGAGCCAATTGCAGCCGCGCAGATTGGCTTCGTCGCCGACTTTCGCAAGACGCTTTTTGACACCGCTCTTTATAGCTCAGAACGGCGCGAGGACGACGGCATGACCCTGTCCGCGACCGCCACTTTCAAAGACTGGGGTGTCTATGGTTTTGCTCCGGTGCTCGAATTGAAGCACGAGCGCGTTCAATCGAACGTCGCGCGCTTTGATCGCGAGTCGACACAATTGAGCGTTTCGTTCCGTTCGACCTATTGAACTTCAGGTGCTGATGCGGGGCAACTCCAGGCATCCAATCAAAGTTCTGAGAGGCGCTGGCCCTGCCCGCGCGACGTGTTAGGTTGGCCCTGACTGATACGTTGGAAAAGGACAGCCGCGATGCCCATCAAATACCTGCACACCATGGTCCGGGTCAAAGACCTCGACGCCTCGATGGCGTTTTATAAACTGCTTGGCCTCGAAGAGACGCGGCGCGTGGACAGCGAAGAGGGACGGTTTTCACTCATTTTTCTGGCCCCGCCCGGTCAGCCCGAGTGTCCGATCGAGCTGACCTACAACTGGGACGGTGACGATGGGCTGCCCAGTGACAGCCGCCATTTCGGGCATCTGGCCTATAGTGTGGACAACATCTACGAGACTTGCCAGTTCCTCATGGACAATGGGGTGACCATCAATCGCCCGCCTCGTGAAGGTCGCATGGCTTTCGTCCGCTCGCCCGACAATATATCGATCGAGCTGCTGCAGGCCGGCGAAAATCTGCCCATGGCCGAACCCTGGGCCAGTATGGGCAACACGGGCCATTGGTAAAACTCGCCGCCTTTCTGGTGGCGTGCGCGGTCGCGACCCCGGCGGCGGCATGCCGTCTGGCGCTGGTTCTGGCGCTGGATGTGTCGTCGTCCGTGGATGCGACCGAGGACCAGTTGCAGCGGGGTGGGCTGGTGTCCGCCCTGACAGCACCCGAGGTTCAGGCGGCATTCTTTGCGGTGGATGAGCCTGTCGCATTGGCGGTCTTCGAATGGTCGGGCCGGTATAATCAGGAAGTCGTGCTGGACTGGGTTCTGATCGACGGCCCCGCCACCCTGTTGGCCGTCGCCGAAACCATTGCTGCAAGCAAGCGCAGCCACAACGAATTTCCCACTGCCATGGGTTACGCGCTTGGCTACGGGTCCGAGATGCTGCGCCGGGCGCCCAATTGCCTGCACAAGACCATCGACATGGCAGGCGACGGGCAAAACAACGAAGGGTTCGGCCCCCGCCTTGCCTATCGCGAGTTCCCCTTTGACGGTGTGACGGTGAATGGGCTGGTGGTGAATGCGGCCGAGTTCGCCTCGGAGACGCAGTTGATCGAGTTTTATCGCAGCGAAGTGTTGCTGGGCCCGGGTGCCTTTCTGGAAGTGGCCCAGGGGTTCGAGGATTACGAGCGCGCCATGCGCCGCAAGCTGGAGCGCGAATTGCGCCCGCCCATTCTGGGCGGCCTGCCGCAAAAGCGATCCTCGGGATGAAGGGCGCGCTGCTGGCCGCGCTGCTGTGCGTTTGGGGCGGCGGTGCCGAAGCCGCCTGCCGTCAGGCGTTGGCGCTGGGTCTGGATGTGTCGGGATCGGTGGATGCGCGCGAATATCGCTTGCAGATGGACGGGCTGGCAGCAGCACTCGACAGCCCCAAGGTACGTCAGGCGCTGATGATTATGCCCGGCACCCCGGTGCATCTGCTGGTTTATGAATGGAGCGGGCCCGAGGACCCGACCGTGGTTTTGCCGTGGACGGCAGTGACCGGGCCCCAGGTGCTGAACGGGATCATCGGGCACTTGCGCAGCCTTGAACGGCGGCAGGCGACACCCGGCACGGCCCTTGGCCTCGCCATGCGCGAAGGCGTCGCGCATCTGAACCAGCGCGCGGAGTGCTGGAAGCGAACTTTGGATTTGTCCGGAGACGGAAAGTCTAACCTTGGACCCCGCCCGGTCGACATCAAACCCGAGATCGAGCCCACCGGCATCACCATCAACGCGCTGGTGATCGGGGCCGATGCACCTGCCCTTGGCGACATTCGGCAGGCCGAGATTTCGGGGCTCTCGGCCTATTTCCATGCCAATGTCATTGTCGGATCGGACAGTTTTGTCGAAACGGCCCTCGGATTCGAGGATTATGCCGCAGCGATGGCGCGCAAGCTTGAGCGGGAACTGGAAACGCTTATCCTTGGGCAGGCGCTGCCCACACCCTAATAGATATAGCGGATCTGGTCGGTCCAGTAGCGTTCCATCCGTTTGAGCGACGCGGTGATATCCACGATACCCTCGGGGCCAAGCACGCCTTTGGCCTGCAAGCCGTCTGCATGCCGCAGGAACAGGTCGGACACGACATCGCGTATCTTGCGGCCCTTTTCGGTCAGCTTGACGCGAACCGAACGGCGGTCGATTTCGCAACGCTGGTGGTGCATATAGCCCATTTCGACTAGCTTCTTGAGATTGTAGCTGACGTTCGAGCCTTGGTAGTAGCCACGGCTTTTCAACTCGCCCGCGGTTACCTCGTTATCGCCGATGTTGAACAACAGCAGCGCCTGCACCGCGTTGATTTCCAGAACACCGACGCGTTCGAATTCATCCTTGATCACGTCCAGCAGCAAACGGTGCAACCGTTCGACCAGCGACAATGCCTCTAGGTAGCCATGCATGAAGCTGGCGCTGATCCGTGGTGTATCGGCCAAACCGGGCGGTTGGCTTCTGGGGTCCTGGATGCTCATCCGCGTTCTCCGACTCTTTTCCGCTCAAGCCCAGAAAATGGCCTTGATTCGGAAATATTCGGTTAAACCTCGAAATCGCTTGCTTTTTTGCCCTGAAAGGTCTGTGAAATATCGGCAATCAGCGCGCCGAACGCCGCAGGTGCGGGCTCTTGCCCCGTCACCCAGCGGATCAGATCCTGATCGTTCTCGTTCAGCATGGCGTCATAGGTCGCAAGCGCCGCCTCATCCATCTGGGCCAAGTGCGTTCCCGCATAGGCGGTCAGGATCAGGTCCATTTCCTTGATCCCACGCCGCATAGAGCGCATGTGCAACCGCTTAAGGCGATGTTCGTGCGTTTCGTCAGTCATCGACAGGGTTGTCCAGCGTCGCGCGCATCCGCTTTTCCAGCCGCGCCACCTGTTCGGCGCGTGCCAGCAGGTCCGCCCGCAATTCCCTCAGCTCTGTCAATATGTTACGGGTTTCTTCGGTCAGCGGGCTGGGTGCCTCAGGAGGGGCACTCAGGCCTTCACCTTCGCCGTTGATCAGCCACATCATCGACACGTTCAGCAACCCTGCCATCATCGACAGACGGTTGGCGCGCGGCTCGCTCAGGTCGTCTTCCCAGCTGCGCAGCGTGCTGGCGCGCACACCCATCCGTTTGGCCAGTTGCTTCTGGGTCATCCCCGCCGCCTCACGCGCCGCAGCAACGCGATCCCCAAAGGTCGCCGCATCGGCGCTGTACCAGTCTTCTGCACTGTCCATGGCCATACTCCTATATTCTGTAACATCATGTGGCCGCGTTGCGCTTGCCCGCGCAATGCGTCACGCCTATGACGGTTGTGACCCCACTTAACGAGGCCGAGCCCAAGATGACATTCCTTTCCGCGACGCTTGACCGCGTCAAACCGTCCCCAACCATAGCCGTCACCACAAAAGCAGCGGAACTGAAGGCGGCGGGCCGGGACGTGATCGGCCTTGGCGCGGGTGAGCCGGATTTCGACACGCCCCAGTCGATCAAGGATGCCGCCGTCGTGGCCATCGCCCTTGGAAAGACCAAATATACCGCTGTCGACGGAATTCCAGAACTCAAGCAGGCCATCGTCGAAAAGTTCAAGCGCGACAACGACCTCACCTACACGCCCGCGCAGGTCACTGTGGGCACGGGCGGCAAGCAGGTCCTTTATAACGCATTGATGGCGACATTGAACCCCGGGGACGAAGTGATTGTGCCAGCTCCCTATTGGGTCAGCTACCCGGATATGGTGCTGCTGGCCGGTGGCACGCCTGTAACTGTGGCCTGCGGAATTGAATCCGCTTTCAAAATGACGCCGGAACAGCTTGAGGCCGCAATCACGCCGAAAACCAAATGGCTGATCTTCAACTCGCCCTCCAATCCAACCGGCGCAGGCTACAGCCGCGCGGAACTCAAGGGGCTGACGGACGTGCTGATGCGCCACCCGCATGTATGGGTGATGAGCGATGACATGTACGAACACCTGGCCTATGACGGGTTTGAATTCTGCACCCCCGCTGAAATCGAGCCGGGCCTTTATGACCGGACCCTGACCGTGAACGGCGTGTCCAAAGCCTATGCGATGACCGGCTGGCGCATCGGTTATGCAGCGGGGCCTGAACTGCTGATCAAAGCGATCCGCAAGGTCCAGTCGCAATCCACGTCGAACCCCTGTTCCATCAGCCAATGGGCCGCAGTCGAAGCGTTGAACGGCCCGCAGGACTTTCTGGCCCCGAACAACGAGAAATTCGTGCGTCGCCGCAATCTGGTGGTCGAGATGCTGAACGCGATCGAGGGCATGGAATGCCCGGTGCCCGAAGGCGCGTTCTATGTGTATCCGTCGATCAAGGGATTGATCGGCAAAACGACACCGAATGGCACCGTGATCGAGAACGACGAAGTGTTCGCCACCGCTCTGCTTGAAGATACCGGCGTTGCCGTCGTTTTTGGTGCCGCATTTGGTGTTTCCCCCAACTTTCGCGTCAGTTACGCTACATCGGACGAGGCCCTGAAAGAGGCCTGTTCCCGCATTCAAAGTTTCTGCGCGGAGCTCAAGTAACGAGGGACATATGGGGTCGGAACTGCCGGACTATTACTTTCGCGTCCGCGAGAACGGGGCTGCCGTTTTTCGTGTGGATACGGAAAATCGCCAGCGACGGATCGAAATGGACCAGATCGCTCTGGTCAACATCCGCAATGGCGAGATCAAGCCGCACGGCGACCGCACATTGTCCGAAGACGACCTCAAGCACATTCAGGACTGGATGGCCGAGCGCAACGAGGTGCTGGCCCATCGCGATATCGACGACATCCACCGCGCGGTGGATTACCTGAATCTCACGACCCAGTGGGTGCAGTCAAAGGCGACGGACGAACAGCTGGAGTTGGTGACGGACGCGCTGTTGCTGGCCATGCACGACCTGCGCAGCGTTCTGGTGCGCAAAAAGGCGGATCGCATTCTGGGCGACAAGTAGGGCGCTGACATGCGGGAGAGCGGACGGTTTTACACCACCGGCATGGGGGCGGAAACAGCGCCTCCCTCGCGGGCAAGTTTGGGCACGCACACGCGCCAGAACCGGATCATCAGCGCAACGCCTGCACAGGTCAACCCCAGAACCAGCCCAACCCAGACACCCACCCCGCCCCAATCCAGCACAAAGCCAAGACCATAGGATGCGGGCATCCCGATGACCCAATAGGACACACCTGCCAGCACCATCGGCACCCGCGTGTCCTGCACACCGCGCAGCAGGCCAAGGGCCACGACTTGCGCGCCGTCCACCAGTTGAAACAGCGCCGCAAGTGCCAGCAGCACGACACCGATCGCCACGACCTCGTCCTGCGCCGCTTGCCCCGCATCGACGAATATGCCGATCAGCGGCACAGGCAGGGTGACGAACACGATCATGGTGGCGACAGCCATTGCCAGGCTCATGAGGATTACAGTGCGCGCCCCGCGTTCCATATGCGGCAGATCGTGCCGCCCATAGGCGTTCCCTGCGCGGATCGTGGCCACGTTGGCCAGCCCCAGATGCACCATGAAAGTGATCGAGGCCAGTTGCAGCGCAATCCCATGGGCTGCCAGCGGGATGGTTCCAAGCCAGCCCATCATCATCGCCGAGGCCGCAAACAGGCCCACCTCGCTGAGCGAGGTCAGGCTGATCGGCCAACCAAGGCGGAACACCCGGCCCAGCATCTCTAAATCGGGCCGCCACAGGCGCACGAGGATGCCGTGTTCAGGCAGCGCCCACAGGGCATAGGCAACCACACCGGCCAGTGACACCAGTTGCGTGGCAAGGGATGCCACCGCCGCACCCGCAATTCCCATTTCGGGGGCGCCCCAGTTGCCGAAGATGAACGCATAGTTGGCCAGCCCATTGGTCAGGGCCGCTGCAAGTGTGATCCACAGCACCACCTGCGTGCGTTCAAGGGCGGCCAGATAACTTTTGAAGGTCATGACGATAAGCGCCGGGATGATCCCCCAGCCCGCGATTTGCAGATAGGCCGCCCCATCCCGCGCCACTTGCTCTGATTGGCCGAGCCCCAGCAGGATCGTCTCGGACCAGATCATCAGCGGCATGGCGGCCAGCGCGAAGGCAAGGCTCAGCCACAGCCCCATGCGGGTGGCGCGGCGCAGATTCACCTCGTCCCCTTCGGCGTCATAGGATGCGACCATGGGCATCACGGCCCAGGCAAAGCCCGAACCCATCAGGAACAGCACGAAAAACCATGATCCCGCCGCGGTCATGGCCGCAAGTTCCTCGACCCCGTAACGGCCCAGCATGATGGTATCGGTCACGCCGATGGCGACTTGGCCGAGGTGCCCACCGATCAGCGGCAGGCCGAGGACCAGCACCGCACGGGCGTGGTCGGGATATGACATTTTGGATGCGGACATGGGGTTTCCATTACGCCCGCTTTTTGAGCAAGGAAAGCCCGCAGATGTGCGTCGGGGCAGAATTGCGCTGTGCGCATATGTTGCGCGGAAGTCGCGCCGCTAGAAGAACGGCAGCGCGAGCGATACGGCGACAAGTGCGATCAGCCCGCCCGCGACGACCTCGATAAGGGCCATTGCGCGCACCGCCCCTGCCCCGCTGAACCCCGCAAGCGCCGATTGCCGGGTCCCCACGGCAGCGATGGCTACCAGTACCGTCAGGCTGGCCGTGCCAAGGCCCATCACCAGTGCGCCCGCGATTCCCGCAAGCGGGATCTTCAGGGCAAAGCACAGGATCAGCAGGAACACCGCCCCCGTGCAGGGCCTAATCGCGACCGAGGCGATGATCGCCGCCGCATCGCGCCATGAGGCGACCGAGGCGGCCTGATCCACGCTGGGCCCGTGCGCATGGCCGCAGGTTTCGCAGTGACCGTGCGCGTCCACGGGATGTGCCGCCGTCGAAAAAGCCCGGCGCGCGCCGCGCACCACCAGCCATGCGCCTACCAGCGCGATGGCCAAAAAACTTGCCGGGGCCAGCATTTCATCCGCTGTGTGCGTCGTCTGCTCGCGGCTCCAGCCAAGCACCAGCGCCCCGAGGCCCACCAGCAGGATCGCCGTCAGCGCCTGCGCAAGGGACGACGCCAGCGCGAGACCTGACAGACGCAACGCCGTGATCCGGGCCGCCGCGCCATATCCGCCGATCACGATCTTGCCGTGACCGGGGCCCGCCGCGTGAAAGAACCCGTAAGCGGCGCAAAGGCCCATGAGAGCGGTCCACGCCCCCGGCTCTCCGGCCCGCACGGCACGCAGGCCCTGCGCGAGGGCGTTCTGCACCTCGCGCTGTTGTGCGGAAGCCCATGTGGACACCTGAGACATGCCGCCGAAGCCGAACAACCACAGGAAGGCCCCTGCTGCACCAAGCAGCACGGCGACCCTTACAACTGGCATGACAGCATCACCGTGTCGGCAAAGCGATCACCGACTTCGGGGAATTCATCCTGGGCTTCGTCTGCGGGACGGGCGTAGAGCAATTCCTCGACGTAAGAATAAGCGGCATCGAGATCCGCAGGCTCGATCCGGCTGGTGCAGGGGCCGTCGACCTCGACCTGACCGTCAAGCGCATAGGCGGTATAGAAGGTGGGATCGTAAACCTTGATCACCAGCCCCGAGGCCGGGGCCTCGGCGGCGCGGAAATGGGTCGAGATGATGCGCCCGCCCTCGACTGTCAGCCCGCGCGACTCCGGCGGGCCTAGGGCGACGGGATCGCCACCTTGCGTGACATAGCTGTCGCCCTCGTAGCCCTCGACCCACTTCAAATCGAACCCTTCGAGTTGTTTGACCTCGTCCGGGGTCAGCGCGCCATCTCCATCAGGGTCCAGCCCCATGTCGGAAAAGATCAGCAGGGAATAGAAATCGTCATAGCTCCAACGCACTTCAAGCCCTTTGAACGTGCCCGCCTCATCCACCACCGCCCTCAAATTCGTGTCGATGAAAATGTGCGGGTGCGCCTGCCCGACGATGGGGGCGGCGACAAGGCTGAGAGCCAGAAGGCTGGGGCGCAGTGTTGACATGACACTGATGTAGCCACGTGCAACGCGCGGCTCAACCCCGGCTGGCACAAAACCGCGTGACGCTGACGCAACCTTGGCACTGGCCTGACGCAAGGTCGCGCAACGACGATAAGCCTTGATCGGTGGCGGGCCTGTGTCAAACTGCACAGAGTAGTTGGTGAACATTGGTGCATATGCGCAGCCCCGCGTCACCCGCAAAGGAAGACAAAATGACATCGCCGCCCAAACCCCTTTTCGCCGCGACTGCCATGGTCGCCGCGATCGCAACAGGGGCGGCGCTGGCCAACCCGATTGATCGCGTGCGACCGGACGCCCCCGCACTGGCACCATACGGGGGATACCCGATAGGCGTTCAGACCCTGAACATGGTCATTTCCGACAGCATAGATGTGCTGAACATCTCCGGCAGCGATGTCCCCCGCTATGACCGGCCCCTGACGCTGGAAGTGTGGTATCCGGCGGCGATGGACACCGTGCAGGGCGGCACCTACCGCGCATTTCTTCGCGACGGCGTGACCGAGGTCACGCTGACGGGACGCGCCGCACGTGACGCCACACCAGCCGGTGGAACAAGGTTTCCGCTGATCGTGATCAGCCACGGGTATCCGGGCAACCGCTATTTGATGAGCCATCTGGGCGAAAACCTCGCCTCCAAAGGCTATGTCACCGTATCAATCGACCACACCGACAGCACCTATTCCGATCAGGGCGCGTTCGGCTCGACCCTGCTGAACCGACCGCTCGATCAGGCAGCGGTGGTGGAGTTCATGGCGATGCTGGACGGCCCACTGGGCGCTATCGTGGATGCGGAGGCGACGGGGGTGATCGGCTATTCCATGGGTGGCTACGGGGCGTTGATCTTTGGCGGGGCGGGTGTCACCCAAGCCTCGACCGAATTCAGCTGGGGCACGCCGAACGGGTTGCTGGCGCAGCACCGCGCCGGGTCCGACAGCCACGAGGCGCTGATCGACCCACGCGTCAAGGCCATGATAGCGATCGGGCCATGGGGCAACAATGCCGGGTTCTGGGATGCCAATGGCCTTGCCGGCCTGCGAGTGCCCCTGATGCTGATGGCAGGCAGTGACGACGACGTGTCGGTCTATGGGGCCATGCGCGGTATCTTTGACGGGGCGGTAGGCACCGATCGCCGCTTGCTGACCTTCGAGCACGCCAATCACAATGCCGCCGCGCCCATCCCTGCCCCAGCAGAGGCGTGGCTGCCTTCCGACGCGCTAGATTTCATACCCTTCGATCACTACGCCGACGCGGTCTGGGATACGACGCGGATGAACAATGTCGCCCAGCATTTTGCGACCGCCTTCATGGGTCTGTACCTGAAAGGTGATCGAGAAATGGCCCCGTACCTCGACCTGATCCCGAATTCCGGCGACGGACTGGTGGACCTGGATGACGCCGGTCAACCACGAGAGGATCACACCTATTGGCACGGATTCGCCCCGCGCACCGCCAAGGGCCTGCAATTCGAGACGAAAGTACGCGGCGAATGATGCGCGTGTCGCAACGGGACCTGAAAGGACATGGCTTCACGGTGCGCGAATGGGGGATCGAAGGACTTCCCAAGCTATTGATGCTACACGGATTTCCGGAGTATGGCGGAGCGTGGAACGCACTGGCGCTGCGCCTTGCTGACCGGTTTCACTGCATCGCGCCGGATCAGCGCGGATACGGGGGCAGCTATGCGCCCGAAGAGATCGAACACTACGCCTTGTCAGCCCTTGTGGGCGATATGGCGGCACTGATCGGCGACGACGGCCCGGTGATCGTGATGGGGCATGATTGGGGGGCGTCGGTCGCTTATGGGCTGGCGATGTTCAAGCACGAGTTGGTCAGCCACCTGATCGTGGCCAACGGGGTGCATCCGGTGCCCTTCCAGCGCGCGATGGCGGCGGGTGGGGCACAATCGGAGGCCTCGCAATATATCAACGCTCTGCGGCGTGAAGGGTCCGAGGATGCGCTTGCGCGGGACGATTTCGCCCGGCTCATGTCCCTGTTTTCCGCGCGTATGAACACCGAGTGGCTGCAGGGTGAGGTGCTTGAGGCACAAAAGGCGATCTGGCGGCGGTCAGGTCTGCGCGGCATGATCAATTGGTACCGCGCTTCGCCCCTTATCGTGGCCGACCCGGGCAAACCAGCCAGCATGCCAGACCTGCCGCTTGAGCGGTTGATGGTGTTCTGCCCCCACCTGCTGATCTGGGGGGACGGCGACACGGCGCTGCTGCCCGAAGCAACAGAGGGGCTTGAAGAATTTGCGCCCGACCTCACCCGCGCTGCCATTCCCGGGGCAGATCACTGGCTGTTGCATCAGCAGCCCGACAAGGTGGCCAAGATCATCCGTGACTGGCTGGCCTAGCCCCAACTGGCAGGACGTTCCCGGGATGACGCATTGAGCTTTGCACATCGCCGGTTTCGCGCCATAGTCGCAGACATTGAAACGGACGATTTGACATGAGCCATAGCTACGACATCAAACTGGCGGCACAGATGGCCGAAGCCTCTTACAAAGGCAGCCGGGACGCTTCCATCAAACGCGCTATCGTTAAAAAAAGTCACGAACTGGACGAAGACGACGTGCAGGCCGTGTTTTTGAAAGGGGATATTCTGCTTATCCCGGGATCGAACTCGGTGGCGGATTACCTCAAATTCAACCTGCGTGTCCTTAACATCGGGGGCAAGAAATACCGGCTGAACGACGACGATGTCGAACCCGGGGCTTCGGGCACCATCTGGCATCAGGGGTTCCTGCGCCACGCACAGGTCATATTCGCCTGGCTCGAACGCGAAAGGCTGCGCCCGAAATACATCATCGGTCACTCGCTGGGTGCGGCGGCCACGCAAATCCTCGTGCGTACCTACGGAGTGCCGGGCATAGGCTTTGCCGCCCCGCGCCCGCGCCGCAGCCCCGGCAGCATCAAGCATTCCGAGTTGTGCCTGTGCATCAACCGCGACGACGACAAAGTCTGCGACCTGCCCGGCAGCTTTCACCACATGGGCAAGGTCCAAAGGGCGCATGCCAAAAGATCAACGCTGGGCCCTGATCACAAGATGAAACACTACATCCGCGTGATCGACGAAATGCAAGTCGCGGGCGATCTGGGCACACGCTGGCCAGAAGGCTAAGTCCGGCCAAATCCGCTTCCCCCATAGGCCTTGCTCTGGCATACTCCGCGCCAATCAACAAAAAAGAGCAGCTGCCATGACCGACCTCCTGTTGCCGGACGAGCCTCCGAAAAAGAAGGCGTCCGATTATGACGCTTCCTCCATCCAGGTGCTGGAGGATATGGAACACGTCCGCCTGCGCCCGGGCATGTATATCGGGGGCAAGGACGACCGCGCCCTGCACCACATGGTGGCCGAAATCATCGACAACTCGATGGACGAGGCGGTCGCGGGCCACGCCACATGGATCGAGGTCGAGTTGCACGAAAACGGCCACGTGTCGGTGCGCGACAATGGGCGGGGCATACCCGTGGGCGCACACCCCAAGGATCCCAGCAAATCCGCCCTCGAAATCATCTTTTGCACGCTGAACGCGGGCGGCAAGTTTTCCGGCGACAGCTATGAAACGTCGGGGGGGCTGCATGGCGTCGGCTCATCCGTCGTGAACGCATTGTCCGACCACCTTCGGGTCGAGGTGGCGATCAACCGCGAACTCTTTGCAATGGAGTTTTCCCGCGGCATTCCCCAAGGCAAGCTGGAGAAAATCGGCGCGGCCCCCAACCGGCGCGGCACATCCGTCACCTTCCACCCCGACCCGGAGATCTTCGGTTCGCTGCAACTGAAGCCTGCGCGCCTTTTCAAAATGGCGCGCTCCAAGGCCTATCTGTTCTCGGGCGTGGAAATCCGCTGGAAAACGGCGGTTCCAGATGGCGACACGCCGACCGAGGCGACGTTCCACTTTCCCGGCGGCCTGGCGGACTATCTGAACGAGGTGATGGCGGGCGCAACCACCTATGCGGACAAGCCGTTTGCTGGCAATGTGTCGTTCGAAAAGTTCAAGGTGCCGGGCAAGGTCGAATGGGCGATCAACTGGACGCCCGCGCGCGATGGTTTCATCCAGTCCTACTGCAACACCGTCCCCACGCCCGAGGGCGGCACGCACGAGGCCGGGTTCTGGGCCGCGATCCTCAAAGGCATCAAGGCCTATGGCGAGTTGGTGAACAACCGCAAGGCGTCAACCATCACCCGCGAAGACCTGATTACGGGGGCGGGGGCACTGGTGTCGTGCTTTATCCGCGAGCCGGAATTCGTCGGCCAGACCAAGGATCGTCTGGCCACGGTCGACGCCCAACGCATGGTCGAAAATTCGGTGCGCGACCATTTTGACAACTGGCTGGCGGCGGATACGAAATCCGCAGGCGCGATCCTAGATTTTCTGGTGCTTCGGGCCGAGGAACGGCTGCGCCGCAGGCAAGAGAAAGAGACCGCGCGCAAGACTGCCACGCAAAAGCTGCGCCTGCCCGGCAAGCTGACGGACTGTTCGAGCAAGACGCGCGAGGGGACGGAACTGTTCATCGTCGAGGGTGACTCCGCCGGTGGCTCTGCCAAGATGGCGCGGGATCGCAAGACGCAGGCCCTGTTGCCGCTGCGCGGCAAGATCCTGAACGTGCTCGGCGCTGCCTCGGGCAAGCTGGGGTCCAATGCCGAGATTTCGGATTTGACACAGGCGCTGGGTGTCAGTCTGGGCGCGAAGTTCAACGTGGACGACCTGCGATATGAAAAGGTCATCATCATGACGGACGCGGATGTGGACGGCGCACATATCGCCGCCCTGCTGATGACGTTCTTCTTTACCCAGATGCGACCGATGATCGACGCCGGGCACCTGTATCTGGCCTGCCCGCCCCTGTTCCGCCTGACCCAAGGTGCGCGGCGCGTCTATTGTCTGGACGAGGCTGAAAAGGCGCTACACATGGAGAAAGGTCTGGGCGGCAAAGGCAAGATCGACGTGTCACGCTTCAAAGGTCTGGGCGAGATGGACGCAAAGGATCTGAAGGACACGACGATGAACCCGGCCACGCGCAAGCTGATCCGCGTTTCGATTGATGAAGACGAGCCGGGGCAAACAGGCGATCTGGTGGAGCGGCTAATGGGCAAGAAGCCGGAAATGCGGTTTCAATACATTCAGGAGAACGCGCGGTTTGTGGAGGAGTTGGATGTTTGAGTGAGTTGTCGTCAACACGCCAAATGCTTGTCAGAAGACTCTTTTGGCGTGCGGCAGACGATGACTACATTTGTGCTCGCTTGTCTGCACAAAACGGGCTCTATCGCCACTTTGCTTGGAATGCGGGTCAATGCCTTGAGAAGTATGTAAAATGTCTCATCCTATTGGCAGGGGGTAGCGCCAAGTTCAGCCATCAATTCTTTGAGGCATTCGAAGTGCACGTTCACAAAGAAAACAAATCAAAGTTCCCACAGACACTCGATATTTCAAGCTTCACCAAAATAATAAAAGAGAATAAAAAATATGCCCAAGAGGACTTTTTTGAGTGTTTGAAACGGTTTGAAGTGATGGGCAACCCGTCTGGCCGCTATCGAACAGTGAGATCGCTGATTTGGCCATATGATGTCCAGAAACTTGATCGCCTAGTTTTTCTGCTGCGGAGACTCTGTGCTGCCCCACCAGCCGAAAAAAAATCAATCGAAGCGCATGCACAAAGGCTGGAACAGGACCACTACTACACTTCTGCAATAGATTGGGACACGCTCAATGTTGCGCCATCGTTACGAGAGAGAAAACTCAAGGCTTTAAAGTTTGAAAATTGCGCAAACTTTCCAGAAACTTACGATGAATCAAACGGTTGGTACTTTTTAGCATCCGATCATCCGCCTCACGTGACGTTGGATGTAATGGGTACGTTGTCAAAAACAGACTTGGAATGGCTAAATATGAAAGTCAAAATGCCGAAAGGTGGCGTTTAGTCGCAAACGGCAGGTTGAAGACCGTCTCGCAAACGCTCAGGAGGTCGCGCATTCAACTCCGCCCATTGGAGCGCGTCTCGCGCATTGCTGCCAGATGACGCGCGAACAAATGATCATTGAACCGCCCCATCGACGGGCCGCGGTGCGGCGATCCGACCGCTGAGCCAATGCGCTTTATGGCCGCCACGTACATCTTCCATCCAAGCTATGCACCAGACCCTACCATATCGCCGTGCCGGGGGGCGGCCCGGCGATGGGGCGGCGCCTTCGGCTTGATTCCGCCCTGGGGGCAAAGGCGGCCCGGCTCCTCTCGCGCATCGCCTTACGGTACGCCGCCGGGTGAAGCGCGCCGCAGAGCCACACGCTTGAAAGAAAAGACGGAGACGTTTCCGCCTCCGCCCCCACTCACTACCAAACCATATACTCGTCAATTCACACCCACGGGCCAATACGCGCCCGTGTCCACAATGTTATGCCGCCAATAGATTAACGCGGCTTTACCCAAGCAAGGCCATTTCGTGACACTCCGCACCCGCCTTGCGCCACAGGCGCCCGCGTTGCAGGGTGGCGCCATGATCACCGCCCAAGATGCCCAAGCCTTCCTCGACGCGAATTTCGCCCCATGGGTGCTGGCCCTGTCGCCCACGGTGACAGCCGCGCGCCAGGATGGCCTGACCCTCGACATCCCCGTCACCGACGCCATCGCGCGGGTCGGGGGGATCGTGTCGGGCCAAGCACTCGCCACCCTTGCCGACACGGCCATGGTGCTGGCGGCGGGGGCGCATCTAGGGCGGATGGTGCCCGTGGCGACGGTCACGCTCGACACCCAGTTCCTGCGCCCCGGAAAAGGCGACACCATCCGGGCCGAAGCCGAGATCATCCGTGCAGGCCGCGCGCTGATCTTTGCCCGCTGCACCCTGCTTGCCCTACCTGACGACCGACCCATCGCGCAGGCAACCGCCACCTTTGCCCTGCCGCCGGCCTAGAATTTACAGCGCTTTTTCTTTGCCAATGCGACCAGCACGTTGTTGCGTTTCTCCGCGGCTTCCAGAGCTTGCTTGGCATTCTGGTAATTGCCGATAATCGCAGGCCAGAACAGGATGGCGGCAGCCACATTCTGACCAGAGGCGGTTTGACCCTTGGCTGCTTCGGCCCGGATTTCCTCCAACTGAGACAGCTGCACCGCAATCTCTGTGCATGTCAGGTTTTCATCCTTGACCGTGTTGGTTTGCACCACCTCCGGCGATACACACGCAGCCAAAATTAATGACGCCAGCGCAAGCACGCTGGTCAGTTTTGTTGAAATCAATGGATTGTCCCTTCAGGTATCGGCGATGATACGCTCTGATCGGCGCATCTTGATCGCCGGGGCGATGCAACGACTGCCGCTCTTTGGCGTCAATGAATTCATCCGGGGTCGGAACACGCATTCGCGTCTTGATCCCACCCGCGATCTGCCCCCTATTGGCCCCATGATCCTGCGTGCCCTTTTGATCCTGACCCTGCTGGCCAGCTGTGGCCGCCCACTAACGCAAGCCGAGGTGGCCTTTGCCGCCACGATTCATGGCGATGCGCTGGACGTGAAACGCGTGCGGCTGGTCAATGGCGCCCCGACCCGCGCGGTCACGTTCCGGCGCAAGGCCCGGCCCCGCACCACCTGTCGCGAGTTGATCCTGCCCCCGCCACGGGACGAGATCATAACAGCCAAGCCCGCCGCCGTCGCGCTGTGGACCCATGTGCTGTTTGATAAGGACTGGTATCTGGATGACTACGTCCCTGACTACCCCGGCGAAATCAACCTGATCGCCGCCATGCTTCTGGCCCACGAGCTGACCCATGTGTGGCAATGGCAGAACCGCAAGACCACGGGCTATTCCCCGCTGAAGGCAGCGACCGAGCATCAGCGCAGTGACGATCCGTATCTGTTCGACATCGAGGCCGAGCGCAGCTTCTCAGAGTTCGGCTATGAGCAGCAAGGCTCCATCGTGGAGGAGTTCGTGTGCTGCCGCGCGCTGGCACCGCAGGCCCCACGCACCAAGCGGTTGCATGCGCTGATCGCCCAAGCGATGCCCGTCGCCGACCTGCCCCGGTCGCGCAAACACGATGTGCGCCTGCCTTGGGACGGGGTCGAGTTGAATGGTATTTGCGGATGAAACAGACGCGATGAACAAAGGATCACCCATGACCCAATATGCGCTGATCATGCTGTTGGCCGGGATCGGTATACCGGTGCTTGCTGCCCTCAACGCCGCTTTGGGTGTGCGGCTGGGAAATCCGGCGGCAGCGGCCACGGTGCTGTTTCTCGTGGCCTTGATCTCGGCCATTGTCGTGTTTACCGCCACAGGTGCGCATGGGCTCGCCCGCGTGGCCAATGCCCCGAGGCACTTGTTTCTAGGCGGGGTTCTCGTGGCATTCTACGTGCTGTCCATCACTTATATCGCGCCGCATTTCGGGATCGGGAACGCCGTGTTCTTTGTGCTGCTGGGGCAGTTGATCAGTGCCGCTGCCATTGACCACTTCGGGCTGTTTGGGGCGCAGGCGAGTGCCTTGAGCGGGGCGCGGATCGGCGGGATCGCCTTGATGGCCGCCGGGGTTTGGCTGACGCAGCGGGCCTAGCCCGGCAGAGCTGCCAACTCAATCGCCTGTGCCCAGGCGGCGGAATCCACTTCCGCCGGGTCGGCGATGATCCGGTGCTGGCCGGGCATCCGCCCCCCGTCGTCCATGGCAACCAATTCCGACAGCGCCGACAAGCGGTCGCCAAAGGCGGGCGAAGCACTGGGGTCGATCAGGATATAGAACTGGCCCAGATCATGTGGTGGCCCCTCGGGCGCTTTCAGTGGTTTGACGTCGTGGCTGAGCACACCGCCCGTCATGCCAGCAGCCAGCAGTTCTGCCATCAATCCAAAACCCCAGCCCTTGTACCCCCCCATGGACACCAGCGATCCGGCCAAAGCGGCCTCGGGGTTCGTGGTTGGGTTGCCATCAGCATCCAGCGCCCAACCTTCGGGGATCGCCTTTCCAACCGCTTTGGCCATTGTGATCTTGCCAAGCGCGACTGTGGTGGTGGACTGATCGAACTGCATAGCCAAACCGCCCTGCCCGTCAGGAACAGAGAACGCGATCGGGTTTGTGCCAATCATCCGCATCTTGCCCCCTGGCGGCGCCACGATGGGCGAGGCATTGGTCATGCCGATGCCGATCAACCCGGCCTGCGCAATCTGCTCGGTGAAATAGCCCAGCGAGGTACAGGTATGCGCATGGCCCACGCCAAGCGTCGCAATACCGAACTGGCGCGCCGCATCCAATGCCGGGGCAAGCCCATAGGCAAAGGCGGGCTGTGCAAAGCCCATCAATGCATCCACCTGTATCGCTGCCGGGCGCACAGCGGTCACAACGGGCACGACATCGCCCTGCACGCGGCCTGTCTGCAACTGGGCGCAATAGCTTTCAAGGTAATACAACCCGCATATCCGGTTGCCCGTCGCCTCGGCCCTTGCTACGGCGCGGGCCACTTCGGCAGCCGCGAAAGCCCCCGCCCCATGGCGCATCAACGCGGCTTGAACGATGCGCTCGATTTCGGCCAACGAGACAGATGGCATGGGCTGGTCCTTCGCGGCGAAGGCCGCAACGCTCAGTCTGAGCAAACCCGCGCGGTGCCGTCAAGCCGTGGTGGACGTGCCCGGCGCCTCGAACCGGATCAGGGCGGGGTCGATCGGGGCGAGAAGGCCTGCAAGGATGATCTCGGCCCCCGACGAAAGGCTGACGACAACGCCGTCACTGGTAATCGACTGGCCAAGGACGGAAAGGCTGTCGGGATCGGCGGCTTCGACCACCAGCGCGTCAGCACCGATGTCAAAATCGTCGACGGTTACGCTGGTTGTGACATCCGTGCGCAAAGCGAATACATCGGCACCCGTGCCGCCGATCGCGAAATCCCCGTTGCCGAGAACAAGCGTGTCGTCCCCTGCGCCGCCTTCGAGGCTATCGGCATCGCTGTCGGATACGGTTGCCGCATCAGCACTGGTGGAAAACAGGATATCGTCCCCTAACGCGCCAACCAGCGTGTCTGCCCCGGCGCCACCGGCCAGCGTGTCGTTCAGGTCGCCACCCGTGGCGCGATCATCGCCGCCACCCATATCCGCGTTTTGGGTCGCCCCAATAGCGGGTGGTTCCAGTGTTTCGTCTTCATCGGTGCCGCTAAAGCTTGCTGCGGTCGGATCGGGGCTGGCGATCTCCTCTCCGCTCGGTTCGGCATCGATGAAACTGATGGAGTCCCCGGTCAACGCCGCGCTCAGCCCTTCCAGCAGGACAGTCGCACCGCTGTCAAAGGTCACCAGAACGCCGGCTGCAGTGACCTCCTGACTTTCGACCGAGATTGCGGCGCCGGACATCTGCTCGATCACCAGCAGATCCGTGCCGACCTCGAAATCGCCGATAGTGATCGCTCCGGTTTCTCCTGCGCTGAGCTGAAAGCTGTCCGCCTCTGACCCGCCATTGCCGAAATCACCATCCGACAGAAACAACAGATCAGTACCGGCACCCCCCAGCAAAGTGTCCGCGGCGCCGTCAAAAGGCGACGTGCTGTTGCCCCCGGCCAAGGTGTCATCGCCGTCCGAACCGCGCAGCGAGTCCGCACCTGCCCCACCTGCAAGACTGTCATTGTCGACCCCACCGTCCAGTCCGTCATCGCCTTCGCCGCCATCCATGTCATCGTCGCCCGCATTCCCGTTCAGGTCGTCATCGCCGGCGCCACCGATCAGCGTATCATCGCCCGGACGTCCCTGAAGCACGTCGTCACCAAAACCGCCATCGATCAGATCATCGCCGTCCAGCCCGTTCAGCGTGTCATTCCCGCTCAGCCCGCTGAGCGTGTCGTTCAGCGCCGTGCCGAGCAGGGTGTCGTCCACGCCGTCCCCGCCCATGATGTCGGAGCCCACTCGTTCCGGATCGACCGTGTCGGAATCAGGATCGCTATCCGCTCCGGCGTCCGAGGTGTCAGACGTGCCGCTGTTGCCGAAAAGGTCCAATGCACCGGCCATTGGGGCAAAGGCGATGATGAAAAGGGCGACAAGGGGTGACATGAGCAGGCCTCCTGAAACACGTTGGTGAACTTCGCTGCCATAATCAGAGCCCACGACATGGCCGCGATCGCAAAACACGACTTTCCCGATATCACCCGAAGATGGTTAACCGCCCGTTAACCGACCTGCATCAAGGCGAAGGGTGCGATCCATGCGCGATGCGAGATCAAGGTTGTGCGTGGCGATCAGTGCCGAAAGGCCTGTATCGCGCACCAGCGACATCAGCGCCTCGAACACCTTGTCCGACGTGGCTGGGTCAAGGTTACCCGTCGGCTCGTCTGCCAGCAGAAGGCGCGGTGCGTTGGCCAGTGCGCGGCAGAAGGCGACCCGCTGTTGTTCGCCCCCTGACAATTCGGCGGGGCGGTGATCGGCGCGCGGGGCGATCCCGACCCGATCAAGCAGAGTGCGCGCCCGCGCAATCGCTTCGGCCTTGGCCACCCCGTTGCTGAGTTGCGGCAGAACGATGTTTTCGAGGGCAGAGAATTCGGGCAGCAGGTGGTGGAACTGGTAGATGAAGCCCACATCGGCGCGGCGCGCCAGCGTCCGCCGCCGGTCGGACTGGCCGGTCAGGTTCTGCCCTGCCAGCATCACCTCGCCGGTGTCCGGCGTGTCAAGCAACCCTGCGATATGCAGCAGCGTGGACTTGCCCGCACCGGATGGGGCGACCAGTGCCACGATCTCGCCAGGTGCAACGGTCAGATCGACACCGCTCAGCACCTTGACCTCGCCCGGCAGGCCCGCGTTGTAGGTCTTGGTGATGCCCGACAGGGCCAGAATAGGGTCACTCATAGCGTAGCGCCTCGACCGGGTTCATCCGCGCCGCGCGCCGTGCCGGAAAGATGGTTACGATGAACGACAGGCCCAGCGACAAGGCGACCGCGCTCAGCACGTCCGGCAGGCGCAGTTGCGCGGGCAGCGCATAGATGCCCCGGATCGACGGGTCCCAGACCCCGCCTCCCATCACGTAGTTCACGAAGGAAAACAGCGGGTCGATGTAGAGCGCGAACAGGCAGCCAAGGATCACGCCCATCGCCGTGCCGATCAGCCCGGTGAACGCGCCGCAGATGAAAAAGACGCGCAGGATCGACCCTTCGGTCAGACCCATGGTGCGCAGGATGCCGATGTCGCGCCCCTTGTTCTTGACCAGCATTATCAGGCCCGAGACGATGTTCATCGCTGCGATCAGCACGAGGATGGACAGGATAATGAACATCACATTGTCCTCGACCTCCAGTGCGCGCAGGAATGCGCCCGAGGCATCACGCCATGTCCACAACTGCGCCCGCTCGCCTGCCGCCTGCAGCAGGGCGGGGGCATAGGTATCGACGGCTTCAGGAGTGTCCACCATCACCTCGATTTCGTCCACGACGCCTTCGCGGTTGAAAAAGCTCTGCGCCTCGACCAGCGGCAGATAGACCCGAACACGGTCGATGTCATAGCGCCCGGCGGAAAATATATATGTGACCTCGTAGGCGTTGATGCGCGGGCTTGTTCCAAAGGCGGTCTTGACCCCGTTGGGCGAAATCAGCTTGATCCGGTCACCCACCTGCGCCCCCAGTTCCTGCGCCACGCCGGAGCCGATGGCGACGCCCTCGCCGTAGCGCGCGATATCGCCAAGCGAGGTTTCCGGGTCCGCAATGCGCGGCAGGCTGGCCAGATCCCCGGCGGACATTCCATAGACTTGGACGCCCGCGTTGCGACTGCGCAAGTTCGCCATCACCTGTCCGCGCACGATGGGTGCGGTGCGGGTGACACCGGGAACGTCGCGCAGGGCCGCCGCCATGGCGTCATAGTCGGCAATGGTGCGATCGATGGCGCCGGTCTGCGTCACCTCACCGATCTGGTAAACGGTGACATGGGCATTGGCCCCTAGGATCGTGTCGACGAACTCCGCCCGGAATCCCGAACGCACCGACAATGTCGCGATCAACGCGAACACCGCCAACGTGATCCCGATCAGGCTGATCCAGGTCATGGTGCTGACCCCGCCCTCGGCCCGGCGCGCGCGCAGGTAACGCCACGCGATCATCCACTCGAACGGGGCAAAGGGGGCGGTCTGGCTGGCCATGTGTCATTCCTGCTCAAGTTTTGTCCAGACTTGGGCGCATCCCCCGCCAAGGTCAAGCAGATGTCCAATCCGGTTGGCACACGGTTGCCGCGCGCTATCATATCAAATGTCGCAGCGCGGTCCGCGCGCTGTCCAAAGGCACCCGCCTTTGCCTTTTTGGCCCCCGAAGAGAGGCTCAAATATGATACATCCTGACACGATCCACCCCTCGGCGCGCGCTTACGCGGCCGAAGTTGGCGCAGGCACCCTGTCGCGCCGTGAATTCCTGACCCGGGCCACGTCGCTTGGCGTTTCCGCCGCGGCGGCCTATGGCCTGCTGGGTCTTGCCCAACCCGCGTGCGCCGCGGCGCATGTCCAGTCGGGCGGCACCCTGCGCATCGAAAGCACTGTCAAGGCGCTCAAGGACCCGCGCACCTATGACTGGCCGCAAATGTCGAACTTCACCCGTGGCTATCTGGAATATCTGGTCGAATACCAGATCGACGGCACCATGGCCCCGTCCCTGCTGTCTGGGTGGGAAGTGAACGAGGATGCGACCGAATACACCCTGACCGTGCGCGACGGCGTCACATGGTCAAACGGCGATCCGTTCACGGCGGCAGACGTCGCCTTCAACATCGCGCGCTGGTGCGAAAAGTCGGTCGAGGGCAATTCGATGGCCTCGCGCATGGATTCGCTGATCGACGCCGATACTGGCGAGGCGCGCGCGGGCGCAATCACGGTGGTTGATGACAAGACAGTGAAACTGTCACTCAATCAGGCAGACATCACGCTGATCGCGGGCTTTTCGGACTATCCGGCCGCCATCGTGCACCAAAGTTTCAACGGCGATCCGCTGGACAATCCCATCGGCACCGGACCGTACATGCCCGCTGAATACGAGGTCGGCGTGCGCAGCGTACTGGTCAGGAACCCCGATCACACATGGTGGGGTGAGGGCGCTTATCTCGACCAGATCGAGTATATCGACTTTGGCACCGATCAGGCCAGCATCTTTGCCGCCGTGGACTCCGGTGAAGTCGACATGATCTATGAAAGCATCGGCGAGTTCATCGACATCTTCGACAGTGTCGACTGGGTCAAGACCGAGGCCGTGACGGCCAACACCGTCGTCATCCGCCCCAACCAAGAGGCCGAGATCAACGGCATGAAGCCCTATGCCGATGCCCGCGTGCGCCGCGCGCTCGCCATGGCCATCGACAACTCGATCCTTCTGGAACTCGGGTTCAACGGCAATGGCCTTGTGGCCGAAAACCACCACGTGTCACCGATCCACCCCGAATATGCCGAACTGCCCGCACCGATCCACGACCCCGAAGGCGCGATGGCATTGCTGGAAGAGGCCGGGATGGCCGATTTCGAACATGACCTGATTTCAATCGACGACACCTGGCGCAAGAACACCACGGATGCGGCGGCGGCACAGCTGCGCGACGCAGGCATCCCGGTCAAACGCACAGTGTTGCCCGGGGCGACGTTCTGGAACGACTGGGCGAAATACCCGTTTTCGACCACAGACTGGGCGCAACGTCCGCTTGGCGTTCAGGTTCTGGCACTTGCCTACCGGTCAGGCGAGGCGTGGAACGAAAGCGCCTTTTCCAACGCCGAGTTCGACGCCACTTTGGCACAGGCCCTGTCCATCGCGGACGCAGACCAACGCCGCGAGGTGATGGCGAAACTGCAAAAGATCATGCAGGACGAAGGTGTGATCATCCAACCCTACTGGCGGTCCGTCTATCGACACTACGCCCCCGGTGTGGTGGGGGCAGAGATGCACCCGACCTTTGAAATCCACGTCGCCAAACTGGGCTTCGAGGCGTAAGGCTCAGACCGTTCCGGCGCGGCGCGATCTGCGTCGGAACGGCCATACCAAAACTTTCAGCACGGCCCAGACGGCGACCAGCCCAGCCAGAAAGCCAGTCCCGGCAAAGGTCGCGCCGGCCATGTTGATCGGGACGGCGGGCTCATAGGTGGCCATCGCGGCCCGCGCCACGTCGCGATCCGTCATGTGGGCGGCATGATAGGCACGCATGAACGGCCCCGCGTCCTCCAGCAGACGCAAATCCGCGCGCAAAGCGTCATAACGCTGAAAGGTACGCGCCATATCGGTCCGTCTTGAATCCAGGAATTGCGTACCCCGCATCTGCTCCAGCGCGGCATCGCGGCTTAGGCCTGCCGATCTCGCCGAGGCGTCAAAATCCGCGACAACCTGTTCCAGCGCATCGACCGCCCCGCCAAGGCGTTGGATATATTGCTGCGAAAACTCGGGGAATTGCGAGGCCGAGACCCCGCCGAGCATCCCGCCCACCAGTATCAGCACCCGCGCGATCATCTGGGCAAACCGAACGCAGCCTGCGCCATCACGGCGTCCAGTTCGCGCCGCGCCGCGTCATCGATGCAACCGTCATGGGCCAGCATCAACGTCCAAGCGCCACCCCACGTCACCGCATATGAACCGACACTGAACAGGCCCGGAAAACACAAGGCCCCGAAGTGCCAGAAATTATGGTGCCCCTCATCCTGCCCACTTCGCCGAAACACGGTACCAAGGCCATAGAACACCTCGCCGTCGCTGACATCGACGTGGGGATAGTCGAACGGCGTGCGCCCCGTGGGGGTGGCGGGGCCAAACCAGTGCCCATGCAGGCGGGCATAGTCATAGGGCGACATCATCCACCCGCCCCACGCAATGAACCCGCCCGTCCGGGGCGAGGCAAAACCACGCACACCCGCAGGTTCCAGCACAAGGCGGCGGCATATGTCCTCATAACTGCCATGCCCCCGCGCCTCGATCACCAGCGACAGAAGGGCATAGTTGACGTTGTTATAGGAATACGCACCCGGCGGACCCGCCGGTGGTTGCATCATGTTCAACACGATACCAGCCCGATTTCCTTCTGTGTTAAGCCACAGCGCCATCAGCGGCTGGGTGATATCCGCCACAATCCCGCTGGTATGGGTGACAAGCGAGGCGACGCTCACGTCCGGGCCGCGACCCAGAATGTCATGCACGCTTTCGGAAAAATCCAGCTGCCCCGCATCCACCAATGCTGCCGCGCACAAGGCGGTGATGGACTTGCTGACGCTGGCCAGTTCCACCGGGGTGGTGGCATCGCCGACGGCGGTCTTGGGCACACCTGCATAGGCAAAGACTCCAGTGCCGCGCAAATCGTGGCGCACGAGCCATGACGCATAGGCCGATCGCAGGGCGGACATGTCGTCAGCCCCCTGCGCGACAGCCGCACAGGGCAACCAGATCAAGATCAAAGCTGTTCGAACAAGCGACTGCATTAATCCTTACCGTATCTCAGATGCGGTCAGTGGGTCGCGTAAATCTCCGCTACGCGCTTGATCGCCTCTTCGGGCGGCAACTCTTCGCTGAGCCCGGTGCGACGCGAGGTCAACTCGACCACCCCGTTCTTCAACCCGCGCGGACCGACGGTGATGCGCCATGGCAGGCCGATCAGGTCCATGGTGGCGAACTTGCCCCCGGCGCGTTCGTCGCGGTCGTCATAAAGCGGCTCAAGGCCCAGCAACTCAAGGCTCCTGTAAAGCGCCTCGCAGGCGGCATCTGCCTCGGCGTCGCCCTGTTTGAGGTTGATGATCCCGCAGTGATACGGGGTCACACCTTCGGGCCAAATGATGCCCTTGTCGTCATGGCTGGCCTCGATGATCGCGCCCAGCAGACGAGAGACACCAATGCCGTGGCTGCCCATGTGCACAGGCACCTGCTTGCCATCGGGGCCCTGCACCACAGCATTCAGCGGCTCGGAATACTTGGTGCCGAAATAAAAGATCTGCCCCACCTCGATCCCGCGCGCGACGCGGCGACGTTCTTCTGGAATGGCGTTGAACAGGGCCTCGTCGTGGGTTTCGTCCGTGCGGGCGTAAAGATTGGTGAACTCTTCCATAACGCCAGCGCATTGTTCGCGGTCAGTATAGTCGATCTCGCGGTCGCCGAACGTCAGATCGGTAACGGCACTGTCATAGAACACCTCGGACTCGCCGGTGTCTGCCAGCACAAGGAATTCGTGCGTGTCGTCCCCGCCGATAGGGCCGGAATCCGCGCGCATTGGAATCGCCTGCAAACCCATCCGCTCGTAGGTGCGCAGGTAGCTTACCAGATGGCGGTTATAGGAATGCAGCGCGTCTTCCTTGGTCAGATCGAAATTATAACCATCCTTCATCAGGAATTCGCGGCCGCGCATGACGCCGAACCGCGGGCGGATCTCGTCGCGGAATTTCCACTGGATCTGATACATGGTTAGCGGCAGATCCTTGTAGCTGCCCACATGGGCGCGAAAGATGTCGGTGATCAATTCTTCCGCCGTGGGGGTGAACAGCATGTCGCGCCCACCCCGGTCCTTGATGCGCAGCATCTCGTCCCCGTAAGCATCGTAGCGCCCACTTTCGCGCCACAGATCGGCGGACTGGATAGTGGGCATCAGCATCGCCATGTGTCCGGCCCGTGCCTGTTCCTCGTGCACGATATTTTCCAGCTTGCGCAAAACCTTGAAGCCCAACGGCAACCAGGAATAGATGCCCGCACTGGCCTGCTTGATCATGCCGGCACGCAGCATCAACCGATGGCTTACGATCTGCGCCTCGCTGGGGTTTTCCTTGAGAACGGGCAAAAAATAGCGGCTCAGGCGCACGGCGTTACACTCCCATAAAAGTCGCGCCCTGATTAGGGCAAAGGGGATGCGCCCGCAACGTCCCTTCTCTGATTTCAAAAATCCCGGGGGGCCGCGCAAGCGGCGGGGCAGAGCCCCTCATGAAATGGCGTGCGCGCCCGCGCTCCTTTTGACAATGGCCCGGATCAGCCCACCTCTTGCAGAAGGGAACAAAACCCAGCATCAAAGACGAGACGCAAAACACCGGGGCGACCATGGCACTGCCAGTGCGTGAACAGTTCAAATATTGGGGCGGGGCCGCGGCGGTGTTCTTTCTGCTGCTCTACGCACTTGGAAACCAGTTGCTGCCGTTCTTCCTCGGCGCGGCGGTTGCCTATTTCCTCGATCCGGTCGCGGACTGGCTTGAGGCGCGGGGATGCAGCCGGGCGGTGGCCACGGGTATCATCACCGTCACCGGGATCATCGTCTTCGTGCTGCTGGCGCTGCTGGTGATCCCGACGCTGGTGCAACAGGCCGTGCAACTGTTCACCACCGCGCCGGACCTCGCGCGGAATTTCGGCTCCTTCCTGTCCGAACGCTTTCCCAGCCTGCTGGATGAAGGGTCGACCGTGCGCCAATCGCTCAACACACTCGGGCAGACGATTTCCGAACGCGGGGGCGCGTTGCTGAACTCGGCCCTGTCTTCGGCTGCGAGCCTGATCAATATCTTGGTGTTGTTCGTGATCGTTCCGGTCGTGGCCGTCTATCTGCTGCTGGATTGGGACCGGATGATCGCACGGGTGGACGAGTTGCTGCCGCGCGACCACGCGCCCACGATCCGCCGCCTCGCCTCGGAAGTCGACGCAACATTGGCGGGCTTTATCCGGGGCATGGGCACGGTCTGCGTCGTTCTTGGCACGTATTACGCCATCGCGCTGATGCTGCTGGGGCTGCAATTCGGGCTCGTGGTCGGCTTCGTTGCGGGTTTGCTGACCTTTATTCCTTACGTGGGCGCGCTGGTCGGGGGGGCGCTGGCCATTGGCCTCGCGCTGTTCCAATTCTGGGGGGAATGGTATGCCGTGATCGGCGTTGCCGTGGTCTTCGTCATCGGGCAAGTGATTGAGGGCAACGTTCTGACGCCCAAACTGGTAGGCGAAAGCGTCGGTTTGCATCCGGTCTGGCTGATCCTTGCTTTGACCGTCTTCGGGGCCCTCTTCGGTTTTGTCGGTATGCTGGTGGCGGTACCCGTTGCCGCAGCGCTGGGCGTACTGGTGCGCTTCGTCATCGAGCAGTATCAGGACAGCCGTCTTTACCGGGGTCTGGCGACAGATGACGCCGACAGCGACGCGGCGGCGCAGGACTGATCATGGCCACACAACTGGGACTGGACCTGCCCCTGCGCGCAGCCCTTGGACGTGATGATTTCATGGTTGCGCCCTCCAACGCCGTGGCGCTGGCGATGATCGACGGCTGGCGCTCCTGGCCGCAGAAAAAGCTGATGCTCAGCGGACCGGACGGGGCGGGCAAGACCCACCTGACCCATGTTTGGGCTGCCAACGCGGACGCGCGTATTGTGCATGCAACGGAATTGCGCGACGACACCGTCGCGTCACTGGCCACAACGCCCATCGCGGTCGAGGACGTGCCGGACATCCGCACCGACAATGCGGCCCAAATTGCCCTGTTTCATCTGCACAACATGTTGCAGGACGCAAACCTGCCGCTGCTCATGACCGGTGCACGCGCGCCTTCACTTTGGGCCATGTCACTGCCCGACCTGCAAAGCCGAATCGACGCGGCAGGCCATGCCAGCCTTGATGCCCCGGATGACAGCCTTCTGGCCGCCGTCCTCGCCAAACTGTTCAACGACCGGCAACTGACCCCGCCCGCCGACGTGATCCCCTACCTGGTCGCGCGGATGGAACGCAGTTTCGCAGCCGCAGGTCGCATCGTCGCTGCCCTAGATGCGGCAAGCCTGGCGCGAAAGAAGCCGATCACCCGCTCCCTCGCCTCCGAGATGCTGGACATCGACACCACGAACAGGGGATAAGCGTCACTTAACTGTCATATGTGAACGCCATACCCCGACCATGACCAACGCAGATTTCCTTGCCTCGCCCTTCCCCGAACCGGTCGACCTGCCAGATATCGACACCATCGGGCCGGGGCGCTTCTTCAACCGCGAACTCAGCTGGCTGGGCTTCAACTGGCGGGTGCTGGAGGAGGCGGAAAACCCCCGTGTGCCTCTGCTGGAACGGCTGCGGTTCCTGTCGATTTCCGCTGGTAACCTCGATGAATTTTATACCGTGCGCGTGGCCGGCCTGCGCGAACTGGCCATCGCGGGCAACACCACACCCGCCGCCGACGGACTCTCGCCCGCCGAGCAACTTGTGCTGATCAATGAAAACGCGCGCGCACTGCTGATGGAACAACAGCGCGTGTTGGTCGACCTGTACGACGCGATGGAAGCCGAAGGTATCAACATCCTGACACGCGACGAATTGACGGTTGAGGACATCGCGCATCTTGAAGAGGTGTTCCTGGCCGAAGTGTTCGCCGTCCTTTCCCCGCTGGCCATCGACCCGGCACATCCGTTTCCGTTCATCCCGAATACCGGCTACGCACTGGCGCTGCAGATGGAGCGCAAGGCCGACAAGCGCACGCTTCAGGCGCTGCTGCCGATCCCGGCCCAGATCGACCGCTTTATCGCCCTGCCTGGTCCCGGTCAGCGCTTTTTGCCCCTCGAAGAGTTGCTGATCCTGCACATCCCAAGTCTTTTTCCGGGCTACAAGCTCAAGGCGTATTTTGAATTCCGCGTCCTGCGTGACAGCGATCTGGAAGTCGAGGAAGAGGCCGAAGACCTCGTGCGCGAATTCGAAGTGGCGCTGAAGCGTCGCCGGCGCGGTGAAGTTGTCCGCATGACCCATTCGGCCGGTGCACCCAACGCACTGATGTCCGTGATCAAAGCCGAACTTGGGGTGACCGACGCCGAAGTGGTCGAGGTTGACGGCATGATCGGCCTTGCGGACCTGTCGGCCCTTGTGCTCGATGATCGCCCCGACCTGCTGTGGCCCACATTCACACCGCGCGTGCCGGAACGGGTGACAGATTTCGATGGCGATATGCTGTCGGCCATTCGGCAAAAGGATATGCTGCTGCACCACCCTTACGAGACCTTCGACATGGTGGTGCGCTTCCTGCAACAGGCCGCACGCGACCCGGATGTCGTGGCGATCAAGCAAACGCTGTACCGCACCTCGAAAAACTCACCGATTGTCGAAGCGCTGTGCGAAGCCGCCGAAGACGGCAAATCGGTCACCGCCCTTGTCGAACTCAAGGCACGCTTTGACGAGGCCGCCAATATCCGCCAGTCGCGCCGCCTCGAGCGCGCGGGTGCGCATGTGGTCTATGGCTTTCTGGACCTAAAGACACATGCCAAGATCAGCACCGTGGTGCGGCGTGAAGGCAAGCGGCTGGTGACCTACACACATTACGGCACAGGCAATTACCACCCGATCACGGCGCGCATCTATACGGACCTGTCGCTGTTCACGTGTGATCCCAAACTGGGGCTGGATGCGACCAAAGTGTTCAACTACCTGTCGGGCTATGCCCCGCCCGAGGGGCTCGATAACCTCGCCATCTCGCCCACGACACTGAAGCCTCGCCTGCTGGAAATGATCGCAGCCGAGGCCGAGCATGCCCGCAACGGCAAACCGGCGGAAATCTGGGCCAAGATGAACTCTGTCGTCGATGCCGAGGTGATCGACGCCCTTTATGCGGCAGGCCAAGCCGGGGTCAAGATCAGCCTCGTGATCCGGGGCATCTGCGGATTGCGCCCCGGAATCAAGGGGTTTTCGGACAATATTCGGGTGAAGTCCATCGTGGGCCGGTTCCTCGAACACTCGCGCATCGTGTGTTTCGGCAATGGCCAGGGCCTGCCGAGCAAAAAGGCACGCGTATTTATCTCGAGCGCGGACTGGATGGGGCGCAACCTGAACCGGCGGGTCGAAACACTTGTCGAAATCGAAAACCCCACCGTCAAGGCGCAGATCGTGAGCCAGGTGATGGCCGCGAACCTCGCAGACGTTGCGCAAAGCTGGGTCATGGCGCCGGACGGCACGTTCACAAGGCCAGATTTGCCCGAAGGCACGTTCGCCTTCAACTGCCACCGCTTCTTTATGGAAAACCCGTCGCTGTCCGGGCGTGGATCGGCCGGGGCGTCGGACGTTCCCAAACTGACCCACACCGAGGATTAGGTCGACGGGAGGGCGCATTGACCCCGCCTGCTGGCTGGTCCATCAACAGGGCATAAAGGCGGAACCACGGGGGGTCCATGAACGCATTGATCGAACCGCACCAGGACGGGGGTCTTTTCGGTCGCCCCCTGTTCAAGGATGCGTCCGCACGCGCACTGGCTCGGGTCGGAGTTGTCGATGTGGGGTCGAACTCGGTCCGGCTGGTAGTGTTTGACGGGGCGGCGCGCTCACCTGCCTATTTCTACAATGAAAAGATCATGTGCGCCCTTGGCGCCGGAATGTCCGATACAGGACGCCTAAACCCCGAGGGGCGGGTGCGCGCGCTAAGCGCGCTGTGCCGGTTTCAGCGGCTCGCCGACGGGATGGGCCTGTCCGACCTGACGGTGGTGGCAACGGCGGCGGTGCGTGACGCAAGCGACGGTGCGGAATTCTGCGCGGACGTGCTGCACGAAACCGGACTGGTGGTGCGCATCATCGACGGACGGGAAGAGGCGCGGTTGTCTGCCCAAGGCGTGCTGCTGGGCTGGCCGGGGTCCTATGGTCTGGTCTGCGATATCGGCGGGTCGTCCATGGAACTGGCCGAAATCTCCGGCGGTATCGTGGGTCGGCGCGAAACATCCGACCTTGGCCCGCTCAAGCTGCAAACCATCAAGGGCGGCAAAAAGGCCCGAACCGTCCACATCAAGGCCACGATGGACCGGCTGCAAGAGGCGATGGGCATCCAGCGCGACCGCCTGTTCCTTGTGGGCGGGTCATGGCGTGCCATCGCAAAGGTCGACATGCACAGGCGCGGCTATCCGCTGCAGGTGCTGCACGAATACCGCATGACGCCGAAGGCGGTGCGCCAGACGGCCAAATTCATCGCCGCACAAAAGGACCACGAAGCACTGCGGGCCGAATGCGGCATCTCTTCGGCGCGGATGGCGCTGGTGCCGCTGGCGACCGAAGTGCTGGTGCGGCTGGTCAAGACCTTCAAACCCAAGGATATCGCGGTCTCAAGCTACGGCATCCGCGAGGGCATGCTCTACGAACAGATGCCCCAGCCCCTGCGCGACCGCGACCCGCTGATCGAGGCGTGTTACTTCGCTGAATCCAAGGACGCGCGCATGCCCGGCTTTGGCAAGTTGTTGTTCGAATTCATCCAGCCGCTCTTCAAGTCCGCCCCTTTCGCGCGCAAGCGGCTGATCAAGGCGGCCTGCCTGCTGCACGATGTCAGCTGGCGCGCCCATCCAGATTACCGGGCCGAAGTCTGTTTCGACAACGCAACGCGCGCCAATCTGGGCGGCCTGAAACACTCCGAACGCATCTTTCTGGGCCTGGCCCTGCTGCACCGCTACACCAACAAGCGCGAAGGCACGCATTTTGAAGACCTCTACGACCTGGTAGACGACAAGACGCAACATCAGGCAGAAATTCTCGGCAAGGCGATGCGGTTCGGGGCGATGCTGTGGATGGACAAGGACGCAAACCTTGGCGAATTCCGCTGGTTTCCAAAGAAAAAACAGCTTGAACTGCATCTTTCGCCCTATGCAATGCCCCTGTTCGGTGAAGTGGCCGAAGCGCGGCTGAATTCGCTGGCCGACTCGCTGCAAGCCGAGGTCAAAGTGAAAACACGCAAGGCCTAGGCGCAGGGGCCGGTGCGCCTTACGGACGGCAAGTCAGGCGGTTCTTGATCCGCCAATCCCCCCTCACAGCTCGATCTGCCCGTCCATATCTGGCTGTGGCGCATCCTCGGGCGGTTTACGTCGAATGATGATGTCGCCGTTTTCCAGCATTTCGGGTGGTTCGTAGACGCTCCAGTCTTCAACCTCGTCCAGTAAACCACGCAAGGCCGGACCCATCTGGGCAGTGAAGTCGCGCAAGGCGGGGCCGAACTCTTCGGCCAGCCCTTGCAGGTCTTCCAGTGCAGGCTCCATCTCGCGCATAAGCCCTTCCATCAACATCTGTGCGCCGCGTTCCATCAGCGACATTCCGTCATCTTCGCCCTCTTGGGCAAAGGCAGGCGTGGCAAGACCAAGTGTAGCGATCAGGATAAGCTTTTTCATGGCATACATATGGGGGCATCCAGGTTGATATCCAAGCTGACCGGAAAATGATCCGACGCGGTGACCAGCGCATCACGCAGTTCGGCTTGCGCCCAACACTCCGGGTCATCCAGCGGATGCCAGATGCGCCAGCGCGCCGAACGCGCCGCAAGGTCCGGCGATACCATGATGTAGTCCAGCAGCGCCTGCAAAAACCGACCCTCCTGATGTATCCAGAACCGGGCGGTGGTTGGTGTGGCCCCAAGACGGCGCTGTAATCCCTGCCGCGCATGCGGATCGAACAGGGCCTGATCGCCCTGCCCCATGACGATCTCGACCGAAGAGCGACCAAACAAGTGCTCGTATTCGTCCAGACCGGGGCCATCGTTCAGATCGCCCATGACCATCAGCGGTGTGCCCGCGTCCAACAGGGCGGTAATGCGTGTGCGCAGCCAGATCGCCTGCGCCAATTGTTTGCGCCGATTGGCGATCGAGATGCGCAAGACCTCGTCCCGGTTGGTTGCTCCATGCGGCGCCTTGGATTTCAGATGCGCGCCGATCACGCGAAACGAAAAACCTTGCTCCGCATCGACGACAAGTTCGAGGGGAGGTTTTGAAAATACAACGCGGTCCTTGGTGGCGTCGATATCAAGATCAATGGAAAACGCATCGTCAAAGCCCGGCGCGCTTGGATGGATCTGCGGGTCGTGCCGCACCGTCATGACATCCGGATCATACAGCAGCGCGATTTCCTGTTGCGTGTCGTTGGGAAAGCCCATGATCGCCTTGCGCGCCCTGATCCCCGCAGCTTCGGAGAAGATTTCAAGAGCGGGTACCGTGCTGCGCGTCCGCCCATCATCTGGCGCCTCTATGACCATGATCGCATCCGCATCCATGGCACGAAACACGGTGACGAGGGCCGATATCTGCTGACTGCGCGTCACGTCATGGCGACCGGACCATCCACCGTCGTCCAGCAATGCGCCATGATCGTCGAACAGGCTGTTCATCCACTCGATATTATAGGTCGCAAAACGCATCAGGCGGCGCCGCTCTGAATCTCTTCCCACGCACGGTTGATGTCGATCATGCGTTTTTCGGCCAGTCGCACCGCCTCTTGCGGGACACCGCGGGCCATCATGGCGTCGGGGTGGTTTTCGCGCACCAGCTTGCGCCAGATGCGGCGGACGTCCTCAAGGCTGGTGCCGGGTGTGACGCCCAGAACCGAATAGGGGTCCGGCACCGCATCAGGCACAAACCGGGCGCGCAAGGCGCGGAATTCGTTGTCGGGGATGTCAAAGATCCGGGCCACCTGCTCCAGAAATGCGTTCTCATTCGGGTGATAGAATCCGTCCGCCATGGCGATGTGAAACAGCCCCTCCATCAGGTCGATCAACGTGTCCGGCTGGTCGGAAAACATCGAATGGATTCGCGTGGCATAGTCCTCAAATCCGGCCACGTCCTGCCGGGCCAGGTTGAAGACGCGGGCTGCCCCCGCCTCGTCCTCGGCAGCGATCAGAAAAACGTCACGAAAGGCCGTGACCTCGTCTCGGGTGACCTGTCCGTCGGCCTTGGCCATCTTGGCCCCCAGCGCGATCACGGCGATGGCAAAAGCCACGCTGCGTTCGGGCGGGGTGCGCAGGCGGTCGAATACGGCCGCCAGACCTTCGCCTGCGGACAGGGCGGCAATGGCGTCTGATATGCGAGTCCAGAGTGACATGGGGACAGTTTATAGTGGAATACGGGCAGGTGTGTTAGGGCTAACCCAGCCGTCAGAGCAGCTTTTGCATCAGGATCAGGTCAAGCCACTGACCAGCCTTGCGCCCTACTTGGGTCATGTGCCCGGTGGTTCCAAAGCCAAGGGCCGCGTGAAAGGCAACCGCATTGGGGTTCGCACCACTGATCCCGGCCACCATGACGTGATGGCCCGCTTCATGGGCATGGTCCATCAAGGCCGCCATCAAGGCCCGCCCCTGCCCACGTCCCTGCACCGCAGGGTCAAGCAGGATCGTATGTTCGACCGTCGCGCCGTACCCGGGGCCTGCACGAAACGGCCCGTATGTGGCAAAACCGCCCTGATCCGGCAGAACAAGAACCGGGCGGGTCGCGATCATCTGGGCAACAACGCTGTCGGTCTTGAGGTCGGTGGTAAAGGTGAACAGCGTGTCCGCGATCATCGCATTCCACAGGGCCGCGATCCATGGCGCATCATCCGGTATCGCCGAACCGATCATAGGCTGCGCTCACCATGGGGCGTGTCGAACAGCGCACGCATCCCGACCGACCCGGTTTCGACGACAACGCGAAGGTCATCCAGATGGCGGGCCAGTTCGCGACGCAGTCTGTCGGCGTCAGGATGAATCAAGGTCACCAGTTTCAGCGTCGCCCCCCTCGGCGTCAGCCGCTTGGCCGGGTTCATCCCCGCCGGCCATTCCACCAGCGCAGGCCACAGGTTGTCAAAGGGAGTCGTGCCGTCCTGTCCAATCGCCATCCGCCAATTGAGCGCGTCACGGGCCACAGACACCGGCGGACCAAACCCCGCAGGCATGTCCGGCAGGTCGGTGTCGAGGCTTTCGACCGAACAGGCCCAGTTCGACAGACGCGCTGGGCCTGCGAACCGATCAAGGTCGAACCAGCGCGGCCGATCCGGCTGAGATTTGGCCGGGTCCGGCGCAATGGCCTCAAGATACAGACCACCCTCCAGCCCCATCACCGCGTTATGGGTGTGAAACACCGTATGGGCACCACCGGGTTGCATGGGCAGGCCAAGGGCATCCTCGATATGGGCCTGCGCCTCTTCCAGCGTTTTGCCGCCGACAACAAGATGGTCAAAGATCATCGTCTAGCCCCTTGTTTCGCCGAGGATCTTCAGGATCTTCTGGGCGGCATCCGGGATATTGGTGCCCGGGCCAAAGATCGCCTTGACCCCCGCATCATAGAGGAATTGATAATCCTGCTGCGGGATCACGCCGCCGCAGATGACGATGATATCCTCGGCCCCGGCGTCCTTGAGGGCCTGCACCAATTGCGGCGCGAGGGTCTTGTGACCGGCGGCCTGAGACGAGATTCCGACCACGTGCACGTCATTGTCCACGGCGTCCTGTGCCGCCTCGGCAGGGGTCTGGAACAGTGGGCCGACATCGACGTCAAAACCGATATCGGCAAAGGCCGTGGCGATGACCTTGGCGCCGCGATCATGGCCGTCTTGCCCCATCTTGACCACCAGCATACGCGGGCGGCGGCCCTCGGCCTCAGCGAACGCCTCGACCGATTTCTGGATTGCGGCAAATCCTTCGTCGCCTTCATAGGCAGCGCCGTAGACCCCGGCGAGGGTTTTGACCTCGGCCCGATGGCGACCGAACACTTTTTCCATGGCCATGCTGATTTCTCCTACGGATGCGCGGGCACGTGCAGCTTCGACCGCCAGTTCCAGCAGGTTGCCGCTTGCGGCAGCCCCTTCGCTCAAGCTGTCCAGTGCGGCCTGACAGGCGGCTTCATCACGCGCGGCGCGGATGCGGTTCAACCGCGCAATCTGGCTGTCGCGCACGGCGGCGTTGTCGATATCAAGGATGTCGATCGGATCTTCTTTCTCAAGGCGGAACTTGTTCACGCCCACGATGACCTCGTCGCCCTTGTCAATCATGGCCTGACGTGTGGCTGCGGCCTCTTCTATCCGCAACTTGGGCATGCCGGACGCGACGGCCTTGGTCATGCCGCCCATCTCTTCGACCTCTTCGATCAGTTGCCACGCCGCGTCGGCCAGATCGTGGGTCAGCTTTTCTACGTAGTAACTGCCCGCCAACGGGTCGACCACGTTGGTCACGCCGGTTTCGTTTTGCAGGATCAACTGCGTGTTGCGCGCAATGCGGGACGAAAATTGTGTTGGTAAACCAATGGCTTCATCGAAGGAGTTTGTGTGCAGCGACTGCGTCCCGCCCAGCACGGCAGCCATCGCCTCGTACGCAGTACGCACCACGTTGTTGTAGGGGTCCTGTTCGGCAAGACTGACACCGGAGGTCTGGCAATGGGTGCGCAACATGGAGGATTTGGGGTTCTTGGGCTCAAACTCAGACATGATGCGGTGCCACAGCATACGCGCAGCGCGCAGCTTGGCCGCCTCCATGAAAAAGTTCATGCCGATGGCGAAAAAGAACGACAGACGTCCTGCGAATGCATCCACATCCATGCCCCGTTCGATAGCCGCGCGCACATATTCGCGTCCGTCGGCAAGGGTAAAGGCCAGTTCCTGGACAAGGTTCGCCCCGGCCTCCTGCATGTGATAGCCCGAGATGCTGATCGAGTTGAATTTGGGCATCTCGGCAGAGGTGTATTCGATGATGTCCGCAATGATCCGCATGCTGGGTTCGGGCGGATAGATGTAGGTGTTGCGGACCATGAATTCCTTGAGGATGTCATTCTGAATGGTGCCTGACAGGGCGGCACGATCCACGCCCTGCTCTTCTCCTGCGACGATGAAGTTCGCGAGGATCGGAATAACTGCGCCGTTCATCGTCATGGAAACGCTGACTTTATCCAGCGGGATGCCGTCGAACAGGATCTTCATGTCCTCGACGGAATCAATGGCCACACCGGCCTTGCCGACATCGCCCTGCACCCGGTCGTGATCGCTGTCATAGCCCCGGTGCGTGGCCAGATCGAAGGCGACGGACACGCCCTGCTGACCCGCATCCAGTGCACGGCGATAAAAGGCGTTGGACTCCTCGGCCGTGGAAAAGCCCGCATATTGGCGGATGGTCCAGGGGCGGCCTGCGTACATCGTGGCCTTGACGCCACGGGTGAAAGGGGCTTCACCGGGGATCGAGCCCAGATGCGCCACATCCGCCAGATCGTCTTCGGTATAGATCGGGGCGACGTCGATACCTTCGATCGTTTTCCATGTCAGATCGTCAGGCGACTTGCCGCGCAGTTCGGCCTTAGCCAGGGTGCGCCATGCGTCTTTCTTCGATGTCATGTCCTTGTCCTCTGTTCGGAGCCAGTGGCGGGGTTTGCCCCGCGCGTGTCTGGTCCAGTTCCTCTGTCAGTTTTGCCAAACCGTCCGCGCCGGCCACCAGCCAGTGCATATCGTCGGCATAGGCCTCGCGCAGGGCAGCGCGCGCGGCCGCGTCAAACGGTGTCCAGCGCCCGTCGGTGTCTGGAATTGCGTTCGCATCATCGCCCCGTTCGGCCAACAAGCGGCGTAGGTGCCGGGCATCCGGACCCCGGTTCAGCCAATCGGGCGTCACATCGCGCGGGGCAGCGCGGTCGGTGCAGACGGCCAGCGTCAGGTCGGGACGGCCTGCCGAGGCTTCGAAAGGGATCACCTCGATCAGGGCGTGGGGGGCAGCACAGGCCACATCGCCCACCACGTCACGCCACGTGCGTCGCCCATGTGCGATCCCTTCGCACCGCGCTGCATCGGGCACAGTGTGTCCACGCGAAACGCCATAGGCAATCGCCGAAGCCCAAAAGTGGTCAAGACCGCGCACCGTCAGTACAACCTTGTCGATGGCACCGTCAAAGGCGTAGATATAACGCGACAACCGCTGCCCGACATCCGGATAAAGCGCCCCGGTCCGCATATTCAGCCGTACCGAACCCATCATGTTTTCGTCGCTTACCAGCAACGTCTGCATGCCCGCGCGTGCTGCCTTGTCCATCTGCAACAAGATGCGACCCCGCGCCCGGCGCGCCGCGTTCAAACCCAAGCCCGGTGTGGGCTGGATACCTGCGAACATTCCCTTGCGTGTCCTCTGAGGCCCCCAGAATCCAATGGCATTGTCTTGCATATGCGCCGCATGGCGACGGATATAAGACTGAAGACTGGTCGTGGCGGTGCGGTGCGCGCCAATATGCAAAACGGTTTTCATACGTGCCCCTCGTGGCGCCATGAAGGCAATCGGGCGCACATGTCGCATGCGCACCGGGCCTGAGCCTGCCATGCAGGGCATTACGGGACGATTAAAACCAAATTTGATGTCGCACCCTGTCGCAATCGGCAAAAATACCTCTACATTAAAGGCAACAGGAGAATGCATGAAACACATACTACCCATTGTTCTTGCTGGGCTTTTCGGCGGTTCACTGGTCGCCGCACAAAGCGACGCAGTGCCCGCCCCGTCCATTTTCATGGAGGGTGACGTGGAAGATTTGAGCCAATTCGTCTGGGAAAAGCGGCCCGTGATCGTGTTTGCCGACAGTCCAAACGACCCCAATTTCGGCTTGCAGATGGAATATCTTGAAAATCGCGCCGACGATCTGGCGGCGCGGGACGTGATCGTGCTTACCGACACGGACCCGTCCGCAAACAGCGCGTTGCGCACCAAATTGCGTCCGCGCGGCTTCATGCTGGTGCTGATTGGCAAAGACGGTGGCGTCAAGATGCGCAAGCCGTACCCATGGGACGTACGCGAGATCACACGCTCCATTGACAAGATGCCCGTGCGGCAACGCGAAATCCGGGAACGGCGCGAAATGCGCGACACGAACGGCGGTTGAACGGGGCATTTACCCAAGCTTAGCCCCGCGACGCTAGAAGACCCATAGTCCTTGCGGTATGCATGGGACGCGCCTATATTATCAGGGCAAGATTGCGGCATCTGCCGAGGTTGAAAAAGAGGTACGGATATGGCTGATACGACCAAACGTTCCACTCCTATTCTCGGCCGGAATGGGCCACGTCCGGGCTATTAAGCCCGGGATCGACACCCATTTCCGCTAACGCCGCAAGCGCATATTTGCGCGCGCGAACCTTCATCCCCAGATATTCCTCGTAAACCGCTTCGCGCCGGGCGCGGCTGTCTTGGTCAGTTCCTTCGACGAAAGCGCTGAGTCGTGAGTCGTTGATCTGCATCTCGATCGCGCGCAGTTGGGAGTAATATTTCACCACCGGGTCGATCACAGTCTTGGGCAGGATGTGGATGTTTTCCAGAACGGACTGAAAGACCATGTCGTTGGCCTCGCTCGGCAAGAACGGCACATAACCGGCAGCGATGCGGGGCTGCATGGCCGCCCATGCGGCGTCCACGTCTTCGGTCTCCAGCACTTCCAGATAGTGCTTGATCTCTGCCACCAGCGCGCGCTGCACATCCTCGCGCCGCTCACGACGCAGGCGGCGGGCATCGGCGCGGTTCTGCGCCCCGTTCACGATCCAGCCCACAGCCACAAACAGGCCCGCCAGAACAGCCTGCCACACCCGTGGGTCGATGGCCGATATCCAGCCCGATATGCCCCCTGTTTCCGTCATTCGAATTCGAGGATCACCGCATCGACGGCCAAACTGTCACCGGCACTGGCATTCACCTTGGATACCGTCCCCTTGCGCTCGGCGCGCAGGATGTTCTCCATCTTCATCGCCTCGATGGTGCACAAGGCCTGGCCTTCCTGAACCTCTTCGCCTTCCTCGACATGCACTTTGACGACCAGACCGGGCATCGGGCACAGCAGCAGCTTGGACGTGTCGGCAGCCACCTTGATGGGCATAAGGCGCGCGAGTTCGGCTTGGCGGGGCGTGCGCACATGCACAACGATGTCCGCCCCGCGTGTGCGGATGCGGAAACCACCCGACACTTTGCCGACCTTGAGGATCAGTGGCTTGTTATCGACCGTCATGCTGGCCAGCTGATCGCCCGGCGTCCAGTTGCCGGACACGCGCATGCTGGCACCGTCCTGAAAAGTGATTGTTGCCCCGTCGTGATCCGCCGCGATGGTCATGTCAAAGGAATGTCCCTGCAAAGCGACGTTCCACTCGGTGCCGACCTTGCGTTCGTGGTTGTCCATCCGGCCCGACACGCGGGCGCGCCGAATTTCGGCGACCCGGTGCATGGCGGCACAGGCGGCGGCGACACGGGCCAGTTCGGCTTGTTCCAGTGTTACCCCTTCGAACCCGTCGGGATATTCCTCGGCAATAAAGGCGGTCGTCATATCGCCCTTGATAAAGATCGGGTGATCCATCACGGCGCTGAGGAAGGGCAGGTTGTGGCCGATCCCCTCGACCTCGAAACTGTCCAATGCGACGCGCATCGCCTCAATCGCGGTGGCGCGGTCCGGGCCCCATGTGCACAGCTTGGCAATCATCGGGTCGTAATACATGCTGATCTCGCCCCCTTCGTAGACGCCGGTGTCATTGCGCACCGCTGTTGGGCCACTGGGTGCATCGCCCTGCCACTTGCCTGTCTCCAGCAGCGGTCCTGCAGCGACCTCGGCTGGCGGGCGATAGCGGGTCAAACGCCCGATCGAAGGCAGGAAACCGCGATAGGGATCTTCGGCATACAGCCGGTTTTCGATGGCCCAGCCAGTCAGTTTCACATCGTCCTGCGTGATCGACAGTTTTTCACCCGCTGCGACCCGGATCATCTGTTCGACCAGATCGACACCGGTGATCAGCTCGGTCACAGGGTGTTCCACCTGCAGACGGGTGTTCATTTCGAGGAAGTAAAAGTTCTTGGACCCGTCCACGATGAATTCGACAGTGCCCGCGCTGGCATAGCCAACGGCCTTGGCCAATGCGACGGCCTGTTCGCCCATGGCGCGGCGCGTGGCTTCGTCCAGAAACGGGCTCGGGGCCTCTTCGACGACCTTCTGGTTGCGGCGCTGAATCGAGCATTCCCGCTCACCCAGATAGATGCCGTTGCCGTGACTGTCACAGAGCACCTGAATTTCGATGTGGCGGGGTTGCGTGACGAACTTTTCGATAAAGATGCGGTCATCGCCAAAGCTGTTGGCGGCCTCGTTCTTGGAGCTTTGAAAACCCTCGCGCGCCTCTGCGTCGTTCCACGCGATGCGCATACCCTTGCCGCCGCCCCCGGCAGAGGCCTTGAGCATGACGGGATATCCAACCTCGTTGGAAATCTTGACCGCCTCGTCCGCATCGGCAATCAGACCCATATAACCGGGTACGGTGCTGACCCCGGCCTCTTGAGCGATCTTCTTGCTGGTGATCTTGTCCCCCATCTTTTCGATGGCGCCCACGGGCGGGCCGACAAAGGCGACACCGGCAGCGTCTAAAGCTTCTGCGAATTTTGAGTTTTCAGAAAGGAAGCCGTAGCCGGGATGCACGGCCTCGGCCCCCGAGGATTTGACGGCAGCCATCACCTTGTCGATGACGATATAGGACTGGTTGGCCGGGGCCGGACCGATATGTACCGCCTCGTCAGCCATTTCGACATGGAGCGCCTTGGCGTCGGCATCCGAATAGATCGCAACGGTGCTGATGCCCATCTTGCGTGCGGATTTGATGACGCGACAGGCGATTTCGCCGCGGTTGGCGATCAGAAGCTTCTGGAACATGGGGCCTCACTGGATTTGTGTTTTGCACGAAAAACGCCGCCAAGCTGGCAAGCTTGACGGCGTTGTGTCGTGTAGATCGAAACGCGCCCGGCGCGCGTCAGAGGGTCAGCATCTGCTGGGATACCGGTCGCAGTACAGAACGTTGGCACCAGCGCCAACGGCCGCACCCGCAATGGCGTTGCCGCCAAGCGCTGCGGAACCGACAGCGCCGACGCCACCGCCGATAACAGCCTGCTCGCCAACGGAGTCGCCGCACGCGGCAAGTCCAAGAACTGCAATAGTCGCGATGATGAATGGTTTGATCGCCATGGATTTATTCCTTTGCTCGTTTTCTTTTTACCTAGACAAACGCGCTTAAAGATCAATTGTTCCCTGCAAGGACGTGCCCGATGCGCGCCCTCCCGCCGATGGGCATATTGTGATGGGCCAATATCCGTCCGACGGGCAGCCGCAGACGCGCGCAGCCACGAAAAAAAGGCGGGCAGCAGGACGTTGGAAAACGACTGCTGCCCGCCAGGGGAAGGGGTACGGAAATGGTACTTAACGGCGGGATAAACCTGGGGAACCGCCGCTATGTACTGACCGTCGCACGAGGATTCGCTTGACGCAAATCCCAAAGTTCCCGCCAAGCGGGAATAAGCCGGGTTTCGCCATATCGGGGTTTCAAACGGCGATTTTGCGCCGATTTCGGGCCGTTTCATCGCCTTACCCCCCCTCGAACGCTTCGGGGAAGGACGCGCGGGCGACATTTTCGTCAATCACCAGAAGGGCGCCATAGTCCGCCACATCGAATGGTTCGGTCGCAGGAATCACTTCGCGCCCGAAAAGCCATGACAAACGGCCCGCATCCAGATTGCCCCGCTCGAACGGTTCGGATCCGAATTGAGCCCACAGAGCAGCCATGAATGCAGCATCCGCGCGCTTGTCCGGCGGACGACGGTCGGAAAACCGCTCGCGCCGCGTCAGCGGTGTCACACCTTTGGGGTTGGGACGTCGAATTGTGAATTGGAAATCGGTGCCGTGCAGGCGCCCGGGAAATCCGCGATGTTTCAGCATGGGCCGGCCCCCGCGGATGGGGGTGTCAGGGCGGGCCGGTCGGCCCGCCCTGCAAAATTACTTGAACTTGCCGGTGTGGACAGGTTCCTGGCTGATGGGCTCGGGATCGACAACCACGAACTCTTCGTTGTTGTTGCGACCGCAAGCTGCGACCAGAACCATGAGGCTAACCATGCCCAATACTTTGATGCTCTTCGACATCTGTCTCTCCTGTAGTCAACGTTTGAACGGGTGTTATCACACGTCCCCTGCGAGGTAAGGCGGTCTTGGGGACCCCTTACGCACCATATACGTGATTTGTTGGCCAAAAGAAACGGTATCGCAACGACTTGCGCGGGTTGTGGCCACAAAGCCGCATCGCTCGACGTCGGTAGGTTGCGCAAAGCCACCATCAGAACGCTTCCCATCTGCAGGCATCCGCCGCGATGCGAAACGCCTCGATGAACTGTGTGGCTTGCGGATCGGTCTGCCCGAACGGGACCGGACGATCCATGAGCGTGATCACCACCACATCGGGGGACAAATCGAACTCGGCCAGGTATGGCCGGGCAACCGTTTCGCACAGATGAGCGAAGTCCAGTTCCGCCGAGTCATAGGTGACGTCGCCCCCGTCGCGCGCGATTTGCGGCGCGACAAAGCGGAACCGCAGCCAGCTTTCATTATTCACAGTGTCGATCAGCACGTCTTCAAGAGTCACGGCCTGGCCCGAGGGGACATCCTGTGCCATCAGGGGGGCCGCCAGCAGGCTTACTAAAGCGCAGCCCCGGACCCGGCCCCATTTCTGGTCTCGGGCTCCTCCCTCCGGGGCTGCTGTGCGGGCTAAGAAACGCCAGCGCACTGTTCTGTTCAGAAAATTCTGCAAATACAGGGCGTTCATTCTGCACCTTCTTGCCGCGTTGTAAAGATGGCGGGTGAGGTGATTTCGATCAGTTCGAGGTCATCGGAGTGGCGGGCCTCGCGGTGCGTGATGCCGGGGGGCTGCAAAACGCAGCTTCCGGCGCGCAGGACATGCTCGCCCTGCCCCTCGTATTCGAACACGACCCAGCCCTGGGTGACATAGACCATCTGGAAGTCCAGATCGTGAGAATGCCATTTGCCTTCGCTTTCCATCCCCGGCACGGCACGGATCACATGCGCGCCGAACTTGCCATCCGTCGCCTCCTTGATCCCCAACTGGCGGTATTCAAAGAACGGGCGCAGGCCCGCCCCTTCGAACGTGCCACTGTCGGCGTGGGCGATGCTAAACGCCTGTCCCTTCCACATGCTCATGTTTTCGCTCCGGCTTGGGCCACCCAGCGGGCGCGGTTGGCAGGATCGTCCAGCACGGCGCGGGCACGATCGAACATCGCATCCGCAATGGGCTGTGGTGCTCGCCCTCCGGCGGTCACGGCCCAGCCATCTTGAACCGGGTCCAAGCGAACTACCGGCGAAAAGCCACGCAAGCTTTGCAAAGCCCGCCACAAATCCTGCCGGATCTGATGGGCAAGGCGCACCGGATTGCACGCAGGCAAGGTCGTCTGCACCGCCAGTTCCAGTCGCGGCGGCAGGTGACGGGCCAGTGTCAGGCTGTCGCCCTCACGCAAAGTATGCCAGCGCGCACTCATGGTCGACGCGCCACGCAGTCGATTTCGACCAGCGCGCCCACGGCAAGGGCGGTGACGCCAATGGTGGTGCGCGCCGGACGCCGGGCCGCAGGAAAATAGGTCTGGTAGGTGGCGTTGAAGGCGGCGTAGTCGCGTTCAAAATGCGTGAGGAAGCAGCGGCATTGCAGCACGTGAGACAGATCAAGGCCGACGCCGTTGAGGATGAGCGCAAGGTTGTCCATGACGCGCCGCGTCTGCGCCTCGATTCCTTCCGACAGTGGTGCATCGGGGGCAGCAGGGTCGGTCGGCATCTGCCCGGTAAGGATCACCCAGCCGTCGGACTCGACGGCGTGCGAGAACGGGGCGACGGGGCGGGGGCCGTTGGCGACCATGTGGAACAATGGGCCGCTCATGCCCGGCCCCTCAGTGGTTGCGAAGCGCCTTGATCAGAGCGTCCTTTGTCATGTCCGACCGCCCCTCGATCCCGATGTCCTTCGCACGGTCGTACAGGTCGTCCCTGGTCCAATCTTCGTATGACTTGGCCTTGCCACCCTTTTTCGATGGAGACCGGTCCTTTGAGGCCTGAGCATTGGCAATACGCGCAGCTTTCTCTTTGGACGCGCCATCCTCGCGCAGTGCCTCGTAGGTGTCTTCGTTTTTGATGGTGGGTCTGTTGTCTTTGGCCATATCTATCTCCTCTCGGGACAAACGTGGCCCACAGAACAGGAGTTCCAGGAAATAATCGCATTGGGATCACCTTTCCCTCACAACGGAATATTGTCGTGTTTCTTCCACGGGTTTTGCAGCGACTTCCCTCGCAGTGACGCGAAGGCCCGGCTTACCCGCTTGCGGGTCGAACGTGGCTGGATCACCTCGTCGATGAACCCTTTTTCGGCGGCCACGAACGGGTTGGCAAAGCGATCCTCGTAATCCTTGGTGTGCGCCGCGATCTTGTCGGAGTCCTTGAGGTCTGCGCGATGAATGATCTCGGTCGCACCTTTCGCCCCCATCACCGCGATTTCCGCCGTGGGCCAGGCATAGTTGAAATCGCCGCGCAGGTGTTTGGAGGCCATCACGTCATAGGCCCCACCGTACGCCTTGCGCGTGATCACGGTCACTTTCGGCACCGTCGCTTCGCCATAGGCGAACAGCAACTTGGCCCCGTGCTTGATCACGCCGCCATATTCCTGACCCGTTCCGGGCAGAAAGCCCGGCACATCGACCAGCGTCAGGATCGGGATTTCGAAGGCGTCGCAAAAGCGCACGAAGCGCGCAGCCTTGCGGCTTGAGTCGATATCCAGACACCCGGCAAGCACCATCGGCTGGTTGGCAACGACGCCCACGGTCTGCCCCTCAAGCCGGATGAACCCGGTGATGATGTTCTTGGCGAACTCCTCCTGAATTTCATAGAAATCCGCCTCGTCCGCGACTTTCAGGATCAACTCTTTCATGTCGTAGGGGCTGTTAGGGTTGGCCGGGATCAGCGTATCAAGCGACTTTTCGATCCGTCCGGGTTCGTCAAAAAACGGTCGCACGGGTGGTTTTTCACGGTTATTGAGCGGCAGGAAATCGACAAGGCGGCGGACCTCGGCCAGTGCCTCGACATCGTTTTCAAACGCGCCATCCGCGACGGAGGACTTGCGGGTATGGGTCGTGGCGCCGCCCAGTTCCTCGGCCGTGACGACCTCGTTCGTGACGGTTTTGACCACGTCGGGGCCGGTCACGAACATATAGGACGTGTCCTTGACCATGAAGATGAAGTCGGTCATCGCCGGCGAATAAACGGCCCCACCCGCGCAAGGGCCCATGATCAGGCTGATCTGCGGCACCACGCCGGACGCCATGATATTGCGCTGGAACACCTCTGCGTAACCGGCAAGGGATGCGACCCCTTCCTGAATGCGCGCTCCGCCGGAATCGTTGATGCCGATCACCGGGGCGCCGTTCTGCATCGCCATGTCCTGAATCTTGCAGATTTTCTGGGCGTGGGTTTCCGACAGCGAGCCACCGAATACGGTAAAGTCCTGAGAAAACACATAGACCATGCGCCCGTTGATCGTGCCCCAACCGGTCACGACCCCATCGCCCGCGGGTTTCTGTTTCTCCATCCCGAAATCTGTGCAGCGGTGGGTGACGAACATGTCGAATTCCTCGAACGACCCGTCATCAAGAAGCAGTTCGATCCGCTCGCGCGCAGTCAGTTTACCGCGGGCGTGCTGTGCGTCGACGCGCGCCTGCCCGCCCCCTAGCCGCGCATTCGAGCGTCGCGATTCCAATTCGGTCAGGATATGGTTCATGCTGTCCCCCGCTGATTGTTTTGCGGCAGCATACAGGCGGTACAGGCGCGCGTGAATGGGCTTTTGGAATATTTGCAAATTGTTTTCACATAACGAATTGCAAACTGCAAACCTGCAAAGCATAGACCCTCCTGCAAAACTGCACTGGACAGTTCAGAAACGGCGTCCTACTTCCGTTTCCATGCAAAACGCCCGCAAGGTCCGGTTCCTGGATCGCTCGACCCCACCACATATATCGACGCTGATCCTGCTGGCCGGGGTCTCGGCCATGGTCATGAACATGTTCCTGCCCAGCCTGCCGAACATGACCGCCTATTTTGAAACCGATTATAGCGTCATGCAGCTGTCCGTGGCGTTGTACCTCGCGATCTCGGCGCTGATGCAGACGGTGATCGGGCCGATTTCGGACAATATCGGACGACGCAAAGTGCTGCTTTGGGGTATCGGGCTGTTCATGCTGGCCACATTGGGCTGTATCTATGCCCCGAATGCGACGGTCTTTCTGATCTTCCGCATGTGTCAGGCGGTCGTGGCGGTCGCCATGGTGCTGAGCCGTGCTGTGATCCGCGACCTTTATGATCAGGACCATTCCGCCTCGATGATCGGTTATGTGACCATGGGTATGGCGGTGGTGCCGATGATCTCTCCCGGATTGGGCGGCCTTCTGGATGAGGTGTTCGGCTGGAAATCGGTCTTCTGGTTCTTTTTCATTGTGGGCGGACTGATGCTGTGGCTGGTCTATATCGATTTGGGTGAAACAGCGCAGAAATCCTCGAAATCGCTGGTTCAACAGTTCAAGGAATACCCCGAATTGCTGCGTTCGCCCCGGTTCTGGGGCTATTCGCTCGCGGCGGCCTTTTGTTCGGGATCGTTCTTTGCCTATCTTGGCGGCGCTCCGTTCGTGGGTAGCGTCGTCTTTGGCATGGGCCCGTCCGAGTTGGGTTTTTTCTTCGGTGCCCCGGCCATCGGCTATTTTCTCGGCAACTTCTTTTCGGGACGTTATGCGACGCGCTTCGGGGTGAACAAGCTGGTGCTGTGGGGATGCTATGCCAACGCGTTCGGAACCTTCGTGTCGCTGGCGATCTTTGCCGCGGGGCTTGGCACGCCATTCAGCTTTTTCGGGATGATGATGTTCGTCGGCCTTGGCAACGGCCTCGTGATCCCAAACGCCACCGCGGGCATGTTATCAGTGCGCCCGCATCTTGCAGGCACCGCATCCGGCCTTGGTGGTGCTATCATGATCGGTGGCGGCGCGGGACTGTCCGCGCTGGCCGGGCTGTTGCTAACTCCGGAAACCGGAGCCTTCCCGCTGCTGATGATCATGTGCACGACCGGGATATGCGCGTTGTTTTCCATTGCAGCCGTCTATCGGCGTGAACGGCGCATTATCCTCGCCTAAGGGTTGCATCCCAAACTTTGCAAACCTAGCCTGACGTACCTGCAAATTTGCGAAGTCAGGATTCGGATGGCCAGCCCCAAACTCTATGCCGGTGCCAAGCTGCGCGAAGTGCGCACGCGCGTGGCTCTGACGCAAAAGGATTTCGCGGCCAAGCTGGGCGTGTCCCTCCCTTACTTGAACCAGATGGAGAACAACAACCGGCCTGTCAGTACCTCCGTGGTCCTGAGCCTTGCACAGGAATTCGGATTGGACGTGACCGAACTCAGCTCGGGCGATGGAGAGCGGCTGGTGTCGGACATGCGCGAGGCACTGGCCGACCCGGTCTTTGTCGCTGACACCCCACCTTTGGCTGATTTGCGGTTGGCCGCCTCGAACGCCCCTGCCCTGGTGCATGCCTTTCTGGACCTGCACCGGGCCTATCGCCAGACACACGAACGGCTTGCCTCGCTTGACGAGGCGCTGGGGCGCGAAGACGCCCGCGCCCGCCCGTCCCCATGGGAAGAGGTGCGTGATTTCTTTCACTATTGCGACAACTACATCGACGCCGTCGACCGCGCCGCCGAACGATTCGCCACTGCCGAAGGGCGGCACGGCAACATCCGGGTGGCCGCCGTGTCTGCATTGGCCAATGCGGGCGTGTCAGTCACTTTCGACGACGCGGACATGTTGCGCCGCTATGATGCGCAAGCGCGCAAGCTGCACATCTCGACCCGCGCGGCTCCGCAAAGCCAGACTTTCCAGATGCTGCTGCAGGTCGCGCTGATCCGTCAGGACGCGCTGCTTGAGGCGACGCTGGACCTTGCCCGCTTTCATTCGGACGAGGCGCGCGCCATCGCCAAGATCGGCCTTGCCAACTATTTCGCGGGCGCAGCCCTCATGCCCTACACCGCCTTTCTGGGTGCGGCGCAATCCAACCGTCACGATCTGGAACAACTTGCCACCGGGTTTGGGGCGTCCATCGAACAGGTCTGTCACCGCCTGTCCACGCTGCAACGCCCCGGGGCCAAGGGCATCCCGTTCTTTTTCGTGCGCGTTGATCAGGCGGGCACGATCACCAAGCGCCATTCGGCAACCCGCCTGCAATTCGCCCGCTTTGGCGGGGCCTGCCCGCTTTGGAACGTGCACCGTGCCTTTGAACAGCCGGGCCAGTTCCTGCGGCAACTGGCCGAAACACCGGACGGGGTGCGCTATGTCAGCCTTGCGCGGGATGTGTCCAAGACCGGCGGGCGGTTCGGTGCACCCGTGCGCCGCTATGCCATTGCGCTGGGGTGCGAGGTGAAACACGCGCCGCACCTCGTTTTCACCGATGGCCTCGACATCAGTCGGGACGAGGCCTTCGAACCCATCGGGATTTCCTGCCGCATCTGCGAGCGCAAGGAATGCCACCAACGCTCGGTCCCGCCGCTGGAACGGCACCTTTCGGTCGATCCCGACACGCGCGGTGTGCTGCCCTATACCGTCAATTAACGCCGTGCGGCGCGCCAGCCTGCCGCGCGCGCCTCGGCCACGCTGCAAAACCACCGCTCGCCCCGGCCCGTTTCGATCCGGGTCTGGTCATAGAATTCCTGACCGGGCACGTGAAAAATGTAGCCGTTCTTGGAAATGTTGCCCTTGATCACACAGTCGCCCGACTTTGCGCTGGCAGGCTGGCGCTGCGCCTGTCGAAAGGCCGCGGGCGATTGCACGGAAAACCCATGCAGGCCGCGATCCGCGACATAGGCGGCCTTTTCATCCAGATCATAGTCCATGCCATATGCGCGATAGGCAAAGGCCCAGCCCTGCGCGACGATCTCGGCCCCCATGTCCACGCCATCCGCGCGGCATCGCGCAACTGTGCGGCCATAACGGTCGGTGTCGGTCTGGATGCAGGTCGCCCGGCGCCCCTGGAACCGTGCGATGACCTGCCCGGCGGCCCATAGACCGCAGTCGAACACGTCACCCTGGCGGGTCATGCAAGTCTGGTCCATCTCGGGGGCGTCGATGGCATGCAGGCGCACCCGCACCGCGCCCACGTCGAACGTGTCCGCGTCGATCACGCGCACCGTACCCTTGATCTGCGACCACGCCGGCAGGCTGACGCACAGTAGAACAAGAATGGAACAAATCCTTAACATTTGGTTAATGTGGCGGGGCGTGCCACAGAAATCAAACGCTATTCGAGCTTGTCCTTAACGCTGCGCCGTCTCCCAATCGGGATGTATCCATGGCACATCATTGCTGGGTGCGAGCGGGGCGCGATCAAGGATATGATCGGCCATCTTTTCCCCCGTCATGATGGACGGCGCATTGAGGTTCCCGTTGGTGATGCGCGGAAAGACCGAGCTGTCCACGACGCGCAAAGCGTCCACACCGATCACGCGCCCCTTTGGGTCGACCACAGCATGTTCGTCATCCGCCCGCCCCATACGGCAGGTGCCGCACGGGTGATAGGCGCTTTCGGCATGTTCGCGGATGACATCATCCAGTTCGTCATCGCTTTGGACTGCTGCACCGGGCTGGATTTCGTGTTTCACGTAAGGCGCGAACGCCTCCTGCGTAAAAATCTCGCGCGTCAGGCGGATGCAGCGGCGAAAATCTTCCCAGTCCTGATCCGTACTCATGTAGTTGAACCGGATTACAGGCGCGTCCGCGGGATTACCCGAGCGCAAGCTGACCGCCCCGCGCGAGGGCGAACGCATCGGCCCGACATGGGCCTGAAATCCGTGCCCCTCGGCCGCAGCCTTGCCATCATAACGTACGGCAATGGGCAGGAAATGGTACTGGATGTCAGGGTAAGGCACGCCCGCCTTGCTGCGGATAAAGGCACAGCTTTCGAACTGGTTGGACGCGCCAAGGCCGGTGCCCGTCAACAGCCACTGCGCCCCGATCACCGCCTTTGAAAACAGGTTCCAGTGCTTGTAAAGCGTGATCGGCAGTTTCGAGGCCATCTGGATATACATCTCGAGATGGTCCTGCAGGTTGGCCCCCACGCCGGGACGGTCGGCAATCACCTCGATCCCGTGATCGCGCAGATGGGCCGCAGGGCCGATCCCCGACAGCATCAGGATCTTGGGCGAGTTGATGGACGACGCGGCAAGGATCACCTCGCGGCGCGCGCGCACCACCTGCCCTCCGGCCAGGGACACGCCGGTGGCCCGCCCGTCCTCGATCACGACCCTTTCGACCAGCCCCCGGATCAGATCGCAATTCGGGCGCTTGAGGGCGGGTTTGAGGTAGGCATTGGCCGCCGACCAGCGCCGCCCGTTATAGACGGTCTGCTCGAACGGGCCGAAACCTTCCTGCTTTTGTCCGTTATAGTCGTCTGTGACCTCGTAACCCGCCTGCCGCCCGGCCTCGACAAAGGCGCCGAACAGCGGATTGGTGCGCAGGCCCCGCTTGATGTGCAAGGGGCCGTCGTGACCGCGCCAGTGCGGATCGCCGCCGTGGCCTGCGTCGTCCCAATGCTCCATCCGCTTGAAATAGGGCAGCACGTCGGCATAGGCCCACCCTTGGGCCCCCACCTCGGCCCAGTGATCGAAATCCATCGCATGCCCGCGGACATAGACCATGCCGTTGATCGAGGAGGACCCGCCGATGACCTTGCCGCGCGGGCAGACCAGACGACGCCCACCCAGATGCGGCTCAGGCTCGGAGGAATACCCCCAGTCATAGCGCGCCATGTTCATTGGATAGGACAAGGCGGCGGGCATCTGGATAAACGGTCCCGCATCGGTGCCGCCATGTTCGATGACCAGCACCGATTGCCCGGCCTCTGCCAGCCGGTAGGCCACGGCACATCCCGCCGATCCTGCCCCTATGATTACGTAATCCGCTTCCATCTCTCACCTTCCGGTGATCCCGCAGAGGGTCAAGGAAGCGAGGCCCAGCGCATCGCGCGGCTCGTCCTTGCAGCTTTGCGGAATCGCGTTTCATTCTTGACGCGGTGACATGAGGCGCGCATGGCGCCCTCAAGCACTTCTCAGCAAAAATCCAATCGTTTCAATGCAGAACGCCGTTCTAGACCGACGCACCCTTTTTTCGCCGCGCTGTTCCGGCATTCCGAAAAAGGGCTCCGCAGTTCTCAAAACGGAGCCTCCAGATCGCCCATGCGCACGTAGACCGACTTCAACTGGCTGTAGTGATTGATCGCCGCCTTGGAATTCTCGCGCCCCACGCCGGACAGCTTCGATCCACCGAATGGTGCCTCGACCGGCGCGTCATTGTAGGTGTTGATGTAGCAGGTCCCTGCCTGAAACCCCGCCGCGACGCGATGGGCGCGGGACAGATCGCGGGTGAATACACCCGCCGACAGGCCGAATTCGGTGTCATTGGCGCGCGCCATCACATCCGCTTCGTCTTCGAAATCCAGCACAGCCATGACCGGGCCGAAAATCTCTTCGCGCGCGATGGTCATATCGTCGGTGACGTCGGCAAAGACGGTCGGTTCGATGTAAAACCCGTCGCGTTCCAGACGCTTGCCGCCGCAGACCAGCCGAGCGCCTTCGGCCTGTCCCTTGGCGACATAGCTCTCGACAATACCAAGCTGACGTGCCGAGACCATGGGGCCAAACGACGTATCTGGGTCTTGCGGATCGCCGATCACCGCCCCCTTCAGCCGTTCGGCAAGGCGGGTCAGAAACGCCTCCTTGATATCCTTGTGCACGAACACCCGCGTCCCGTTGGAACAGACCTGTCCGGAAGAATAGAAGTTGCCGAGGATCGCGCCGGAAACAGCATTCTCCAAATCAGCATCTCCAAAGATGATCAGGGGCGACTTGCCGCCCAGTTCCATCGTCACATGCTTGATGCCCGCTGCAGCCGCGGCGTAAACCTTGCGCCCAGTTGGCACGGAACCCGTCAGCGATACCTTGTCCACGCGGTCATCCGCGACCAATGCCGCCCCCACATCCCCAAGTCCCTGAATGACGTTGTAGACTCCCGCAGGTGCACCGGCCTCGTGCAGGATCTCGGCCACTTTCAGCGCGCAAAGCGGGGTGGTTTCGGACGGCTTGAACACCATGGTGTTGCCACACGCGAGGGCCGGTGCGCCCTTCCAGCTTGCGATCTGGGTGGGATAGTTCCACGCGCCGATCCCGACGCAGACTCCAAGCGGTTCGCGTCGGGTATAGACCCAGTCCTCGCCAAGTTGGATATGTTCGCCCGTCAATGTTGCAGCCATGCCACCGAAATATTCCAGCGCGTCCGCGCCGCTGGTGGCATCGACGACGGAGGTCTCCTGATACGGCTTGCCCGTGTCATAGGTTTCCAGCACCGACAAATCGTGATTGCGCTCGCGCATGATGTCCGCGGCGCGGCGCAGGATACGGCCCCGTTCGGTGCCCGTCATTGCGGCCCAGGCCGTTTGCGCGGCCCGCGCTGATGTCAGGGCTGCGTCGATGATGGCGGGCGTCGCCGAATAGACCCGCCCGATGACGGCCCCGGTTGCGGGATAAATCACGTCAATTGGCGTGCCTGTGTCATCCTCGACATACTGGCCATTGATGAAATGGCTGGCGGTGGGTTGGGTTGGATAGTTCATATTTGCCTCCGGCGGGAGTGTATCTAACGAGAAGAAGCCTGGGTCATTCGCCCCGTGGAAAGCGCTGGTTTTCTTCCACGGTGTTCAGGTCCATGTGGTTGCGCATGTAGCGTTCGGACGCCCTTTGTAGCGGCTGGTAGTCCCATGGGTAATAGCCGCCCTGCCGCAGCGCCTCGTAGACCACCCAGCGGCGCGCCTGACTGGCGCGAACGTCAGCGTCATAGCGATCAAGGTCCCAACGCGCTTCGGACTTGGCCTTGAGCTGATCGCGGGTGCCCTGATGTGCAGGCACTTCGGCGAGGTTCGCCAGCTCGTGCGGGTCAGCCTCAAGGTCGAAGAGCTGGTCGGGGTCGAGCCCGCAGCGGTTGTATTTCCACTTGCCGTAGCGCAGCGAAACCATCGGCGCATAGGAGCCTTCGGCGGCGTATTCCATGGCGACCGGTTCCGTGCGCGCGACCCCCTGCCCTTGCGGAACAAGGCTTTGCCCGGTCGTCCAGGGCGAGACCTCGGACATGTCTACCCCCGCCAGATCACAAAGTGTCGGGCAGACGTCGATATTGCTGACCGGGTCGCTGACCAGCCCCGGTGTCATGCCCGGTGCGCAGATCATCATCGGCACGCGGGCCGACCCTTCGTAGAAGGACATCTTGAACCACAACCCACGTTCGCCCAGCATGTCGCCGTGATCAGACACGAACAGGATGATCGCTTCCTGTCGTGTGGCCTCCAGCGCGTCCATCACTTCGCCGATCTTGTCATCGAGGTAAGAGATGTTGGCGAAATAGGCCCGGCGCGAGCGGCGCACGTTGTCTTCGGTCAGATCAAAACCGCGCCAGTCATTGGCATCAAAGATGCGCTTGGAATGGGCGTCCTGTTCCTCGTAAGGGATCGGGGCGACCTGTGGCATCAGGTGTTCGCAATCTTCGTAGAGGTCCCAGTATTTCTTGCGCGCGACATAGGGGTCGTGCGGGTGAGTAAAGCTGACCGTCAGGCACCATGGCCGCACGTCATGGCCGCGCGCCAGATCATAGACCTTGCGGGTGGCGTGATAGGCGACCTCGTCGTCATATTCCATCTGGTTCGTGATCTCGGCCACGCCCGCGCCCGTCACCGAACCCATGTTGTGATACCACCAGTCGATCCGCTCGCCTGGCTTGCGGTAGTCCGGTGTCC
>CAYGPT010000008.1:0-11867 GCA_964351755.1 uncultured Rhodobacterales bacterium
CCTGAATGAGGTCGAGGAATTGCAGGCCACGGTTGGTGTATTTCTTGGCGATGGAGATGACGAGGCGCAGGTTGGCCTCCACCATTTCCTTTTTCGCCTGCCGGGCTTCTTTTTCGCCCTTCTGGACCTGCTGCACGATGCGGCGGAATTCCGAGATGTCGAGGCCCACATATTGACCAACCTGCGCCATGTCACCACGCAGTTCCTCGACCTTGTCGGCAGAGCGTTCGATGAACATCTGCCAGCCGCGACCTGCCTTGTCGCCCATTTCCTCGAGCCAGCCGGGATCAAGTTCGCGGCCACGATAGGCGTCCACGAATTCCTTGCGGTTGATCCGGGCCTGGTCGGCCAGTTTCACGATGGCAGAGTCGATCTGCATGATGCGGCGGTTGATGCCATAAAGCTGGTCGATCAACGCCTCGATACGGTTGTTGTGCAGATGCAATTCGTTGACCAGCAGCACGATTTCCGCGCGCAGCTTCTGATAGGTCGCCTCGTCGCCTTTGGAGAATGAATCGTCTTCGTTCAGGGTCGCCGAAATCCGGCTGTCCTGCATTTCCGAAAGCATGGCGTAGTCGTTGGCGATGATGTCGAGCGCTTCCAGCACTTGCGGCTTCAGCGCAGCCTCCATCGCGGCAAGCGACATGTTGGCCTGTTCGTCCTCGTCGTCGTCGTCATCTTTGGCGATCGGGTTGCCGTCCGCATCCAGTTCGGGGCTGTCGTCGGATTTGGAATCGCTGCCTGACCCGGCGTCGACCACAGGCTCAGAAACGCCTTCACCCTCTTCACCCATCTGGGTGCCGAATGTCGCCTCAAGGTCGATCACGTCGCGCAACAGGATTTCTTCGCTCAGAAGTTCGTCGCGCCAAATGGTGATCGCCTGAAAGGTCAGCGGGCTTTCGCAAAGCCCTGCAATCATGGTGTTGCGCCCGGCCTCGATCCGCTTGGCGATGGCGATTTCGCCTTCACGGCTCAGCAGTTCGACGCTGCCCATTTCGCGCAGGTACATGCGCACGGGGTCGTCCGTCCGGTCGAGTTTTTCCTGACCCGTCGAACCCAGAGTCAGGTCGCGGGTCCCTTCAGTCGTGGTGACGTCGGTCGAGCCTCTTTGCTCTTCCTCTTCCGCCTCTTCGTCCTCGATGATGTTGATGCCCATTTCCGACAGCATCGACATCACGTCCTCGATCTGTTCGGAACTGACCTGATCGGGCGGCAGAACATGGTTAAGCTGGTCGTAGGTGATATAGCCCTTTTCGCGGGCCTCTCCGATCATCTTCTTGACGGCGGCCTGACTCATATCAAGCGAGTGCCCGCTATCCTGATCGTCTGCCTTAACGTCTTCGTTGGTGTCTTTCGCGGCCATGTTGGGCTCCTTTATCGGGGCTCCTGTACGATTCGTTCCCCCGAATCGCTTAGAGAATCATTTAGTGCTTCGGGTGATTCGGCCACCCTCTTACATGCATTTTCTTAAGCGTTCGCGGCGAAAACGCATCACCGGCGCGGCTTGGAAAAGCTTATCTGGTCCATCAGCGAAGCGAATGCATCGCGTTCACGTTTACTGATTCGCGCGCCATTTGCGCTGACGTCATATTCTGCGTTGTCCTCTTTGCCGGTGCGGCTGGCATTTTCCGCTGCCGCCGCAGCCTGACTCAACCTCCAGGTCACCCCTTCGTCAGCGACCCCTTCCAGGTCCTGCATCGCATCCGCGATTTCGGCATCCAATCCCTTCGCCGCGCTGAGTTTTGCGAGCTCTTCGGCCACTGTCATGCGGGCCATGTCGGCGTCACCTGGGGTGCGGATGCAAGGTATCAAAGCCACATGGCGCGAACCCATGAGGTTATCAAGGGCCTGTGGGCCCAGTGCGCTCAGAATCTTTTCGCGCAACACCTCTGAACCGTCCTGCGCATGGCGTAGAATCAGGTCACGCAGGACTCCGTGATCGGGGTCGCCACAGGTCAACGATTCCAGCCCGCTTTCGAACTCTTCGGCGATATCGGGCGTGCAGATCAGTGCCGCAAGGATTACGGATTCGCGCAAATGCACCCCCACCTGCGCGCCCCCCGCCACAAGGGCCGAAGATTTGGTGCTGGCCATGGGCACGGGCGGCGGGGCATGCCATTTGCCCTTGCGATACTCGCCTTGTCCGCCCGCAGGCCGCGCAGCCGGCGCGCGTTTGGCTCGGAACAGGTCCCAGCGCAGGTCCTTGATTTCCTGACCATAATGCTGCCGGATGGATGGGTCACGGATCAGCATGATCTTGTCGCGCAGGGACTTATCCAGCGCCGCCTTGCGTTCGGGGCTGTCGAACACGCGCCCTTCGGTTTCTCGTTGCCACAGCAGGCGCACCATCGGGATCGCATCGTCCAACAGCTTTTGCAGCGCCCCTGCCCCGTGGGCTTTCAGCAGATCGTCCGGGTCCTGCCCTTCAGGCATCAGGGCAAAGCGCAGGGATTTCCCGGCCTCAAGCGCAGGCAGGGCCAAGTCGATGAGGCGCATTGCGGCGCGTAAACCTGCCGTGTCCCCATCCAGTGCGATAATCGGTTCATCCGCGATGCGCCACAGCATCGCCAGTTGGTGTTCGGTGATCGCCGTGCCAAGTGGGGCGACGGAGGCACCGAACCCGTGTTCACCCAACGCGATCACGTCCATATACCCTTCGGCTACGATCAACGGCTGGCCCTTGCCCGCAGCGGTGCGAGCGGGGCCGTGATTGTAAAGGCTGCGGCCCTTGTCGAACAACTCGGTTTCGGGTGAATTCAGGTACTTGGCGTTGTCTGATGGGTCCATCGCCCGCCCGCCAAAGGCGGTGCAGCGCCCGCGTACGTCGCGGATCGGGAACATGATACGCCCGCGAAAGGTGTCATAGGGCTTGCCGCCCTTCTGGCTGGGCTTGGCCAAACCCGCATCAAGGATCAGATCGTCCGCCACCCCCTTGGCCTTGAGCGCATCCCAAAGCCCCTGCCATGCATCGGGGGCAAAGCCGATCTCCCAGCGGTCCTGCGCCTCGGGCTTCAGCCCGCGCCGCTCAAGATAATCCCGCGCCTCTGACGCGGCTCCGGTCTTGAGTTGCAGCCGGAAATGCTGCGCCGCCTGCTCCATGACTTCGGCAAGCAGCGTGCGTCGGTCGGACTTTTCCTGTGCCTGCGGGTCGCGTTCGGGGATCGGCATGCCCGCCTCGCCCGCCAGTATCTGCACCGCTTCCATGAAGCCGACATTCTCGGTTTCGCGCACAAAGCTGATGGCGTCGCCCTTGGCGTGGCAGCCAAAGCAATAGTAGTAGCCCTTCTGGTCATCGACGTGAAAGCTGGCGGTCTTTTCGTGGTGAAACGGGCACGGGGCCCATAGGTCGCCCTTGCCCTGATTGGACTTGCGCGCGTCCCACATGACCTTGCGCCCGACGACCTGCCCAAGCGACAGGCGGGTACGCAATTCGTCCAGAAATCCAGGGGGCAGGCTCATAGCCTAGTATATTGGTATAGACAGGTGCAGAGTCGAGTCCCTGCCAGCGCCGCGCGGCCTATTGCTGCAGGCAAAGCTCGCTCCACGCCGCGCTCAGATCTTCGTTACGGATGACGCGGCGGGGTTGTTCGTATACCCATGGGGTGATCAGCGGGATGGCGTTGTTGTAGTTTTCGGGCCAGTCTGGCGACTGGGCGAGAATGTGATCCTGCACGCCGCGTTCTGCCACCCGATCAATACGCGCCTGCTGGATCGCCGCCACGACCTGCGCTTGGTAGCCGCAGGTTTCCTCTTTGCTTTCCTGCGCCAGCGCAGGTGCTGCGAAAGCTGTGGCGGCAAGGATCAGGGCGAAACGGGTCATGGCGGGCTCCGGTACAAAACAAGAATCGTTTCGCGACCCTATCCGCGCGCCGCCACGCTTTCCATGGCCCTTTCGAGATCGTGAACAAGCGTCCCGGCCATCGAGCGGAAGACGAGGATCAGAAAGCTGTCCGCCCCGATCCGGGTGAGCGAGCCGTTCATGTGCTGAACCTGCGTGCGCGCCGTATGGCCGCGTTTGAAGGCGGCGGCCGAGACATCGACAGGAACGATGCGGGCCAACACGTTCTCGACCGCAGCCCCAGAAAGCTGCACAGCCACCCACGCGTCGGACTGATCCGTAAGCGCGGCATTTTGGCCCAACGCTTCGTCGGGCACAGGCCCAGCCAGCAGCACCATGTCCCGCCCGAACCAGATCGCGCGCGCGCCCTCCTTGCCCGTGGCGCGCAAGGGCGCGGGCCACGCCAGCCCGTGCTTATCCTTGAGTACTGTCTTCGCATCCTTGTCCTGCCCCTTGAACGGCGCAATGGAGGTGAGCGTTCCAAGGTTGGCCTCGGCCACTGTTACGGACCCGATGGTCCGCGTTTCCATCCCCTCAAGCGGGGTCTTTGCGATCAGTTCAGCCACGCACGCGCCCTCCATCCCGATCAAAGAACACCGGATCGCACAATTCCACCTTTGTCTGGATGCCGCGCAGGTGGTCCACCATGTTCAGCACCTCGCCATGCCGCGACAGACCGTCCCGCACGAAGCCGAGTCCCAAGTAATGCCCAAAGGTCGGCGAAAACGCTACCGAGGTCATATAGCCCTGATCATGCGCGCGTACCGGCTCTTCCCCGTCCGAATAGATATGGGCCCCCGCCGTCAACTGCTTGACCGGGCCGACCGGTTTCATCCCGACCAGTTGTTCGCGCCCGTCGGCGACGAAACCGGGACGCAATGCCATGGTCTTGCCGATGAAATCCTTTTTCTGCGACAGCATCCGCGCCATGCCGATGTCGTGGGCATTCACGCGGCCGTGGATTTCCGAGTGGGTGATGAACCCCTTTTCAATGCGCAGGACATTGAGCGCCTCCATCCCATAGGCCCCGCCTCCCAGCGCTTCGGCCCGCGCCACCAGCAGACGGAACAGCGCGTCGCCGTACCGCGACGGCACCGCCAGTTCGTAAGCATGTTCGCCCGAGAACGAGATGCGGAAAAGCCGCGCCTTGACCCCCTGCACCGTCACGGGACCACAGGCCATGAAGGGCCACGTGTCACCGTCGAGAGTGTTATCCAAGAGCCCATTCAGCAGTTCTCGCGCCCTTGGCCCGGCAACGGCGAATTGCGCCCATTGCTCGGTCACCGACATGATCCGCACGTCCCATTCGGGATGCAGGGCTTGGCCCACGAATTCCAGATGGCGCATGACCTGCCCTGCGGCGGCGGTGGTCGTGGTCATCACGTAATGGTTGGCCCCCAGCCGCGCGGTGGTGCCATCGTCCATCACATGCCCGTCCTCGCGCAGCATCAGCCCGTAGCGCACGCGCCCTTCGGGCAGGGTCGAGAACATGTTGGTATAGACGAAGTCGAGTAATTTGGCGGCGTCCGATCCCTGGATGTCGATCTTGCCGAGGGTCGAGACGTCGCAGACCCCGACCGTCTCGCGGACGTAGCCGACTTCGCGGTCGCAGGACTGCCGCCACGTGGTTTCGCCGGACTTCGGGAAGTAGGAAGGACGATACCACAGGCCGACCGCGATCATCGGCGCGCCCATGGCAACGCTGGCGGCATGACTGGTGGTCTTGCGTTCGGGTGCGAACCCTGTCCCTTGCGCGCCCGCGCCCAATGCCGCCAGTGCCACGGGGCTGTAAGGCGGACGGAATGTGGTCGTGCCGGTTTCGGGAATGCCCCGCCCAGTTGCATCCGCCAGCAGCGCCAAAGCGGTCACGTTGGAGTTCTTGCCCTGATCGGTGGCCATGCCTTGGGTCGTGTAGCGTTTCATATGCTCGACCGAGGTGAAGTTTTCGACCGCGGCCTGTTTCACGTCCTTGACGCTCACGTCGTTCTGAAAGTCGAGCCACGCGCGTCCCTTTCCCGGCACGGCCCACAAGGGCGCGACGGCATAGGAGGTGTCATCGCCCTGCGGCAGTTCGACATCGGCGGCCTTCATGCCGAGTGCGTCGAGGCTGGCGCGGGCGGCCTTGGCCCCTTCGGCCAGACAGGCGGCGGTGGAAAACGCGCCGTTGCAGGCCCCTGCGGTTTTCATGCCCGGGATGGCTCCGGGTGCTGGCACGAAGCTGGCAAGACTGGCGTTCCAAGTGGGACGGCCATTCATATGACAAGTCATGTGGACCGTCGGGTTCCAGCCACCCGAAACAGCCAGACAATCGGTTGCGATCTTTTCCTCGCCCGCATCGGTGCGCACGGTGATCGACTCGAGCCGCTTGCGGCCGGCGCTGCCGCATACCATCGCGCCTGCCATGACGCGGTAGCCGCCCAGCGCCTTTGCATTTGCGCGGCTGTCGATAACAGTGGCCACGTGCACCCCCGCCTCAACCATATCGAGGGCGGTGCGATGCGCGTCGTCATTATTGGCAAATACGGTAACCGCACTGCCAGGTGCCACGCCCCAACGGTTCAGATAGGCGCGCACCGCTCCCGCACCCATGATGCCGGGGCGGTCGTTGTTTTGAAATGCGATGTGCCGCTCGATCGCGCCTGCGGCCAGAACAGAGCGTTTGGCGACAATCCGCCAGAACGTCTCCTTGACGCCGCCCTTTGGTACGTCATCCACATGATGCGACACACGCTCCAGCGCGCCAAATGTTCCGCCGTCATAGGCCCCCGTCACGGTGGTGCGCGGCATCAGACGCACGTTTTCCATCGCCGCAAGCCGCGCGACTGTTTGGGCGGCCCAGGTTGCGCCGGGCACGCCATCGACATGTAGGGTTTCGGCGTTCAGACGCCCACCCATCAAACTGTCTTCATCAGCGAGGATCACTTGCGCGCCAGACTGTGCGGCGACCAAAGCCGCCATCAGCCCGGCAGGTCCCGCGCCGATCACCAGCAGATCGCAAAACGCATAGGCCTTCTCATAATGATCCGCGTCCTTGGTCTTGCCCAGCGCCCCCAGACCGGCAGCGCGGCGAATTGCGGGCTCGTACAGCTTTTCCCAGAAGGCGCGGGGCCACATGAAGGTCTTGTAGTAAAAGCCGGCTCCCAGAAACGGGGCGGCCAGATCGTTTACGCTCAACAGATCGAAGGCCAGCGAGGGCCACGCGTTCTGGCTGCGCGCCTCAAGACCCTCATAGATCTCCTGCACCGTGGCACGCACGTTGGGATCGGTGGCTGGGCCGGTGCCGATGGTGACCAGCGCGTTGGGCTCTTCTGACCCGGCGGTCAGGATACCGCGCGGGCGGTGGTATTTGAACGACCGGCCCACCATGCGCACGTCATTGGCAAGCAGGGCCGAGGCAAGCGTGTCGCCGGGATGGCCGCGATAGGCATTGCCGTCAAAGCGGAACGAGATCGAGCGCGAACGGTCGATCAGCCCCTTGCCATCAACCCTCATCGTTTGACCTCCGTCGCCAGCACGGCGCTCTGGACCTCATGCGAGGCGGTGTTGCGCACGACTTTCAGCCACGCCCCACAGCCTGCATCATGGCTCCACAACTCTTCCAGATCACCGGGCAAATTCTCGCGCAGATGCAGGTAGTCGTCCCATGCGCCCTCTCCCGCATCGGGGTCGGGGCGGTGCAGCATCACCGCAGCCCCCTGATAATAGAACTCGCGCACATCACGCTCACCGCAGATTGGACAGGACAGTCGCATTACATGTCTCCAGAGGGGCGCAACCCCTGCTTCATCTCGCCGAATAAATTCCCGCCGGAGGCTCCCGTCATCTCAACCATCACTCAATGCAGGTTATGCTGCGAGCCGGTGGACTCTTCGTCCATGATCCCCGCCCCTGTGCGGAAACGATCCAGCCGGTGGCGCACGGTGGTGGGGTGCGGGTTACCGGTGGCCAGCAGATGGGCAAAGGTGTGGCCCGAGGCCGGCGTCGCCTTGAACCCGCCGTAACACCAGCCGCAGTTCACGAACAGACCATCGATGTCCGTCCGATCCATGATGAACGAGCCATCGGGCGACATATCCATTATCCCACCCCAGCTGCGCAGCATCCGCGCCTTGCCTATCTGCGGCATCAGGGTCATCGCGGCTTCGGCCACGTGTTCGACCAAAGGCAGGTTACCACGCGCGGCATAGCTGGAGTACATGTCCAGATCGCCGCCAAAGACAAGGCCACCCTTGTCGGACTGGCTGATATAGAAGTGTCCCATGCCGTAGGTGACCACATGATCGAGGCAGGGCTTGAGCCCTTCGGTCACAAAGGCCTGCAAGACATGGGACTCGATGGGCAGGCGCATGCCTACCATGGCCGCGACCTGTGACGAACGCCCGGCGGCTACCATCCCGACCTTCTTGGTCCGGATCGGTCCGCGCGTGGTCTGCACGCCCTTTACCATACCGTTCTCGACGTCGATCCCGGTGACCTCACATTGCTGGATCAGATCGACACCCCGGTCCGAGGCCGAGCGGGCAAAGCCCCAAGCGACGGCATCGTGGCGCGCAGTGCCACCTCTGCGGTGATACAAGCCTCCAAAGATGGGAAACCGGGTCTGGTCGAAGTCGATGGATGGTACCAGCTTCCTGACGCCTGCGGCATCCAGCATCTCGGCATCGTCGCCCTGCCCGACCATCATGTTGCCGCGCCGGACAAAGGCATCGCGCTGACCGTCCGAGTGGACCAGATTGATGATCCCGCGTTGCGAATGCATGACGTTGTAGTTCAGGTCCTCTTCCAGCCCCTCCCACAGCTTGAGCGAATGGGAGTAGAACTCGGAATTGCCCGGCAGCATGTAGTTGGCGCGCACGATGGTGGTGTTGCGCCCGACGTTGCCGCCGCCAAGATAACCCTTTTCCAGCACGGCGACATTGGTGATCCCGTGCACTTTCGCAAGGTAGTGGGCGGTCGCCAAACCATGACCGCCGCCGCCGATCAGGACGATGTCATATTCGGCCTTCGGTTCGGGACTGCGCCAATGCGGCCCCCACCCCTTGTTACCGGTCAGCCCCTCGGCCAGAACCTTCAGCCCTGAAAAGCGCATGTGCATCCCCGTTCGTCTCTGGCACCACACCATCAACATCTGCGCAGGTGTAGCAAGGGGGTGCGCAGCTGCCCGAGTGCTTTTCGACATGGTTGGGTCTGTCCGCGACGGTTTGGAGGGCGGGGGCTGCCGATTGCAGCGGAAACGCACAAAATCTGTCCCAGCGCAGATCAGCATACGTGGATTTGAACGCTGGTGCTGATCAGACTTCCCTCATAAACTTTGATCAATGAATACATCCGCCACCCATACAACCACGCGCAAACTTGCCGCCATCCTCGCCGCCGATGTCGTGGGTTATTCGCGCCTGATTGGCCAAGACGAGGCGGCAACGCTCACGGCCTTGCGCACCTTGCGCAACGAAGTCTTCGGCCCGGTCTTTGCCGAGTATCGCGGGCAGGTGGTCAAAAGTATGGGCGACGGCTGGCTTATCGAGTTCTCCAGTGCTGTGAGCGCGGTGAACGCCGCCATGCAGGTGCAGGATCGATTGCGCGGGCACCCGATGATTGCGCTGCGCATGGGCATCCACATAGGAGACGTCACCCATAGTGACGGCGAGTTGTACGGCGACGGGATAAACATCGCAGCGCGGCTCGAGGCCTTGGCACCGGAAGGCGGCGTTCTGATTTCGGATGCTGTTTATTCGGGGCTAGATGGGACGTTGTCTCCGTCTTTTGAGGATGCGGGCTCGCTGACACTCAAAAATATCGCGCGTCCTGTCGCCAGTTGGGTACGACAACCCTCTGACAGAAACGCGTATTCATATGCGGCTGCTCCGGAGCAGATTTCCAGCCTACCCAAACTTCGCATCCATCCCGTCAGCAACAGTGATCCACGTGGCGAGTTGCGTGACCTGTCTGACGCGCTGACCGCCGATCTGGGCAGTTACTTTTCCGGTATCAGTTGGCTGAACACAGAGATCAGCAGTGCCGAGACCAAAAAAGGCTACCGGCTGCGCCCGACTTTGCGGGCGCGCGGCGACCGCATTCGGCTTGAAACCCGCCTGCAAGCCCCTGATGGAGACGTCATCTGGACCCACAAATCCGACAGCAGTCTCGACGATGCCTTTGACTGGCAGGACAGCGTGATTGCGGCCATCGCAGACCACGGCATCGGGATGATCCTTGAGGCGGAAACGATGCGGATCACTGCGATCCCTGATGACCAGATGACGGCAGAGCAATGCGTGCTGATGGGCATCATGGAATGGCGCGACTTTTCACTGAATTCTTACCTGAGGTCGATCATGTTTCACGACCGTGCGATCAAGGCAAAACCCGACTTAGCCGATGCTTATGCCGAAGCCATCATCGTTACGAACGCCGCACGAACGATGTCCAGCAATCCCGACATACAGCCTTTTCTGGACAAAATGCCCCAATGGATAGAGTCGGGACGCGCCCTGGCACCCGGCCACGCCTTTCTCACTCTGGCCGTTGCGCTTGGCACCTATACGCAGGACCAAAAGGTCATTCCCCTGCGAACAGCCGTTGCACAAACTTTAAGGCTGGCACCTTTCGACGCCCGCGTTCTAGGCTATTGCGGCTGGGCAAATTTATGGTCCGGGCAAACCGAAGAGGCGCAACAGTGTTTTACCAAAGCTCTTGAATTCGGTCGGCTTACTCCGTTCTACGTCGCCACTTTGGCTGGCGCTGGTTTGGCCAGCCTACAGCTTGGCCGCGACGTTGAAGCTTTGGAATACGTCGATCGAGGATTGGCGAAATCGGATGCATACTCCACCCTCTACGTCGTAAAGAGCGCCGCACTGGCAAATTTGGGGCGGCTGGACGAAGCACGTGAAGTCATGGCGCACTTTATCAGCATGGAACCAGAACGGACGCTGCAAAAATGGGAGGCCAACAACAATTATGGCCGCTCCGAAGGCGGCAAACGGTATTTTGCCGCCCTGCGTCTGGCCGGACTGCCCGAACAATAGAGTCGAGCGACTGCCGACCTTTCGTCCGTCACAGTCCCTTCGCGCGGTAGCTGGCTGCCACCTTGCCGATGGCTACGAGGTAGGCGGCGGTGCGCAGATCGTCCACGTCCCCGCGTTCATGCCAGACGGACGCCATGGACTGGTAGGCCGCACGCATCGTGTCGTCCAGACCCGAACGGACCAGTTCCATCTCGCCTGCGCCCCGCAGGTATTTCGTCTTGAAATCAGGGCTGAGCTGCCAGCCGATGCCGCTGTCCGCGCTCAAACGCTCCAATTCGTCGATGATAAGCTGGTGACGCGCCTCTTCCTGACGGCGCTGCATGCGGCCAAATCGAATGTGGCTCAGGTTCTTGACCCATTCGAAATAGGACACTGTCACGCCACCCGCGTTGGCGTACATGTCCGGGATGATTACAGTTCCCTTTTCGCGCAGGATCGCGTCGGCGCCTGCGGTGACAGGCCCGTTCGCAGCCTCGATGATCAAAGGCGCCTTGATCCGCTCGGCATTGCCAAGGTTGATCACACCCTCAAGGGCGGCCGGTATCAGGATGTCGCAATCATTCCCAAGTACCGACGCACCTTCGGCCACGTGCGTGGCGCCCGGGTAATCGCTCACACCGCCGTGTCGGGCAATCCAGTTGCGCACCGCCTCGACGTCCAGGCCCTTGGGGTCGGTCAGCGCGCCATCGTGTTCGATGATGCCAACGATCTTGCAGCCGTCTTCCTCGCTCAGGAACTTCGCAGCGTGATAGCCCACATTGCCCAGACCCTGCACGACGACATTCTTGCCATCCAGTGTGCCTGACATGTTCGCTTTTTTGACGCCATCTGCGTCACGAAAGAACTCGCGCAAGGCATATTGCACGCCGCGCCCGGTCGCTTCGGTGCGTCCCTGAATGCCGCCCGCATTGATCGGTTTGCCGGTGACGCAGGCGCTGCCGTTGATGTCGGTGGTGTTCATGCGCTTGTACTGATCGGCGATCCAGGCCATCTCGCGCTCGCCC
>CAYGPT010000008.1:11877-80685 GCA_964351755.1 uncultured Rhodobacterales bacterium
GTTCGCCTATGAGCTGACCAAGCGCGACATGAGCAACCCGGCCCAGAACGTGCCCGCCCCTGACATGGGCACGTTCTGGGCCGGGTTGATCATGTCGCGCTTGATCAGCTCATAGGCGAACCGGCGGGTGATCAGTTCAAGCTCGTGTTCGTCATATTCGCGCGGGTCGATGCACAGTCCCCCCTTGGAGCCGCCAAAAGGCGCTTCGACCAGAGCGCACTTATAGGTCATGAGTGCGGCCAGAGCTTCGACCTCGTCCTGGCTGACGCCCATACTATAGCGGATCCCGCCCTTGACCGGCTCCATGTGTTCGGAATGGACCGACCGATATCCGGTAAAGGTTTGTATCTGGCCCCGCAAACGCACCCCGAACCGCACCGTGTAGGTGGCATTGCAAACGCGTATCTTTTCCTCAAGCCCGGGCGACAGGTCCATCAACGCCACGGCGCGGTTGAACATGATATCGACGCTCTCTCGGAAACTCGGCTCGTTCGGGGTGGACATGCGATGGCTCCTTTTCGTTCTGCTGCACAGGTCGCGCAGGTACCGTGACACAAGCCTATGACGGTTCGACCCGTCACTGCCAACTTTTTGTGCGGAAAATAAAAAGGGGCCGGAGGTCAGTTGGGAACGCATTGGTTAACATTCCGTAAACAGTAAGCGGCTCAGACCTGGATTAAATACAATTACCCCAAAAACACCATTTCGCGATCCGTATTTCGCCCAAATTCAGACACATTGGGCGATCACAAGGAAACTTGGATAAAAAGGCGCAAACGCCGGAAAACCGCGAAGAAAGCAAGGTGTATCATGCTCAAGGGTACGACATTGAAACCATCGGTCCGAACCACGTTGATAAGCAGCGCGTCGCGCTTTGTACGTGGCGACAACGGTTCGATGACCATTTTCGCAGTGATGATGTTGATGATGATGCTGCTTGTTGGCGGTATCGCCGTCGACCTCATGCGCAACGAGATGGAGCGAACCAAAGTCCAGGGTGTGATGGACCGCGCTGTGCTTGCCTCCGCCGACCTTGACCAGACACTGGACCCCAAGGCTGTGGTGGAAGACTACTTCGCCAAAACGGATATGGCCGACTACCTTGTATCGGTTACGCCCGACAATGGGATCAACTACCGCACCGTCACCGCGAGCGCCCGGACAACCACCCCAACGCAGTTCATGCGCCTGATGGGTGTGGAAACTTTGCCGGTTTCCGTTCGGGGTCAAGCCGAAGAGCGGATCGCCAATGTCGAGATTTCCATGGTTCTCGATATCTCGGGGTCTATGGATGACAACGACAAGATCGAAAACCTGCGCGACGCAGCCGAAGTGTTTGTAGACACCGTCCTGACGGACTCGACGGAAGATCTCGTGTCGATTTCGCTGATCCCCTATTCCGAACACGTGAATGCAGGTCCGCAGATTTTCAACCAGCTGAACACAATCCACCGCCACGATTTTTCACACTGCCTGGAAATCCCGAACAGCGAATTCCTGAGCGAAAAATTCAACACCGCGTTGACCTATGACCAGGTGCAGCACTTCCAGTGGAACCCCGGCGATTCCGGAACCTACTACCGGTATCTGGTCGAAGACACGATTTGCCCGCAATACGACTACGAGCGGATCAGACCTGTTACCCAAAACAAGTCTGCGCTTGTGAACCAGATCAAGGCGCTGCAACCACGGGCCGGTACGTCCATCTTCCTCGGCATGAAATGGGGCGTGGCACTGCTCGACCCGTCGATGCGTGGCATCGTGACCAACACCATGACGGGCAACGACCCGCTTAAAGGGCGCCCCGCCGATTACACAGATCCCGAAACGCTGAAATCCGTCATCCTGATGACTGACGGCAAGAACAGCAATTCGAACCGTATCGTCGACTGGGCCTACGACAGCGCAAGCGAATACGCGCATTGGGACAAGTACAATTTCCGCTGGTACGAAAACAACTACTGGAACAGCAACTACTACGGCTCGCTCGACTACCAGAAATACAACGCCGCCACTGGTGACACGCTGCTGGACCAAATTTGTGACGCGGCTAAGCTGAAGGGCATCGTCATCTGGTCGATCGGCTTTGAAGTGGACCAACACGGGTCTGACGTGATGGAAAGCTGCGCCTCGTCGCCCAGCCACTACTTCGAGGTCGAAGGTGTCGAAATCACGGAAGCTTTCAAAGCGATCGCCAAACAAATCAACCAATTGAGGCTGACCCAATGATCCGTAAAGCCACAAAATTCCTGTCCCGGTTTCGCAAGGGCGAAGATGGTCAGATGATGATCGAATTCGCTCTGGCTATACCGCTGGTCTTCACTCTCTTCCTGACCTCGGTCGAGCTGGGTATCTACGCCGTGCGCCAGAACTTTCTGGATCGCGGGCTGGACATGGCCATTCGTGATGTCCGCCTGAATACCGGAACGCTTTTCACCCACCAAGAGATCAAGGATCGTATTTGCGGCTATTCCGGATTTTTGCCGGATTGCGATATCGCGCTGAAACTGCAGATGACGCCCGTCAACCCACGCGGTTTCACCGGCATTGCCGGCAACGCGGAATGTGCGGACGTGTCACTGCCCGTGACCCCATCCCAGATCTTTGTACACGGCTCAGAGCACCAGTTGATGCTGATGCGGGCGTGTTATGTTTTCAAGCCCGTGTTCCCCAGCACTGGTTTGGGCAAGGCCTTTACCAAGGATGGCAGTGGTCGGGTTGCGATGTATTCGCTTTCGGCCTTTGTACAGGAGCCAGGCGCATGACCCGATTGAACAAAGTCTTTCGCGACTTCCGCGATGATGAAACCGGCAGTATCGCGGTTGAAACGATCCTGATAATCCCGATCCTGTTCTGGGCCTATCTGTCGATGTTCGCGATTTTCGACGCCTATCGCCAGCATTCGATCAACCAGAAGGCCGCCTTTACCATCAGCGACATCATCTCGCGCGAAACCACACCGATTGATAATGCCTATCTGCTGGGATCACGTCAGATGTTGGCCTATCTTACCGTGAACCACGTGGACGATGTCGCCATTCGTATCACCAGCGTCAAATATGATGAGGTCAACGACGTCTACAAACGCGATTGGTCCAAGGAAAAAGGCTGGATGCCCGAACTGACCAACAATGCGGTCAAAGAGCTGAAGGATGATCTGCCTACGATGCCGCACAACGAACGGGTCACGGTTGTGGAGACTTTCGTGAAATACGACCCGCCCTTCAAGACCGGCCTGCAAGAGCGGACGATCCACAACTTCGTCTTCACCCGGCCCCGCTATGCGCCGCGTGTGCTCTGGTCGGATTGATCAGTCGGGATCGCGTTCGGCCAATAGGGTCGCGATGATCTCGGCCATGAACTTGGACTGATGCGCGGGCGTCATACCGCCCACCCCCACGCGAGAGCCCAAAGACCACCAAAGCCCGGGACGCCATGCCCTGGGCTTTGACGTATTCAGACGCAGCAAAAAGCCGTTCGACGGCTTGAAGGCGAACATGCCGCGATCTAGGCCCGTCACCTCGTCCATCCGGGCCAGCACCGCGCCCGCGCTGTCGCGCAACTGGGTTCGGGTCAATTCCAGCGTGACAGCTGTCGACCGGCGCATCTGTTCCGCGATCCAAATCGATACACCGCCAAGGGCGAACAGAAACAACTGCCAGCCCAGCACGGGCGGCTGTACGATACCCACATAAATCACCATAAGCGACAAGACCCAAAGCGACCCGATCCCAAGGATACGCCGCCCGGGCGATGCCTTGATCGTCGCTAACACTTCGTCACTGTCATGGATCATGTTTGTCATGCGAGGCACCTAGCCCGGCATCCGCCCGCTCACAAGCCCTGTCAGCGGCGCACGATCACTTCTGCGCCCACCTCTTCGGGTTCATCATCGACCATTTCCGCAGGGAACCCGGGCGCGGTCACATCAAGGCCCGTGGCCTCTTCTAGCCGTTTGATGATGTTGGGGGACAGTTCGCGCGGCCCGAAACGGGCGATCCCGTCGTTAAAGATGCTGATCAGCAGCGGGTTCAATTCCAGCGGCACGCCTGCGCGGTCCGCAACGTCCTGAAACAGACCTATATCCTTGGCCACAAGGTCCATGGTGAATGAAATGTCCCGGCTGCCGTTCAGGATCACCTGGCTTTCGGTTTCATGCACGAAGGAAGTGCCCGAACTGATCGCCATCGCCTCGTATGCCACCCCAAGGTCCATGCCAGCCCCCTTTGCGACCGTCAGAGCTTCGGCAACGCTGACAAGGTTGGCTGTGGCCAGAAAGTTGGTCAGCACCTTGAGGACAGAGGCGCTGCCAAGATCACCGGTATGCAGCACCCTTCGCCCCATCGTGGTTAGCAGCGGCAGGATGCGTTCGAACGTGGCGCGATCACAGCCAGCGAAGATCGAGATGTTGCCGGTATCTGCCCGGTGACACCCGCCCGAGACCGGACAATCGACCGCCGCCCCTCCGGCTGCAATCACTTGCGCACCGATCCGTTTGACTTCCGCCTCGTCCGTCGTCGACATCTCCATCCAGATCTTGCCGGGGCCGACATGAGGCAGCATCTGCTCCAGAACCAAAGCCGACGCTGCAGGGCTGGGCAAGCAGGTGATCACCGCGTCACAGGTCTGCATCAGATGCGCCGGGCTTTGCCCGTCCACAGCACCCGATGCGACCTTCTGGGCCACAAATTCGGGGTTGAGGTCATGCACAGCCACATCGTGGCCATTGCGCAGCAGACTGCCCGACAGTTTGCCACCGACATTGCCAAGCCCGATAAATCCGATTTTCATACTGTCCTCCGGCATTTTGTTGCGCCCAGACAGTCAGGGCCAAAGCACGTTGTCCGTTCCGTTTGCGACATGTCTCAGAGCTTAGGCGTGAAATTATCTGCATAAAAGCGATACCAGTTGCCGCCCATGATGCCCGCAACCTCACCGTCACTCATGCCTACCTCGCGCAATCCGTCCTCGATATTGCCGAAATCGCGGTTATCGCGGAACCAGCCGGGCTGGGGCGGAAACCCGGAGGCCGACGCCGAGCCTTCGCCATAGTCGATCTCCTTGCTCCAGCGCCCTACCCGCATCCATTCAACGACGGAATCGGGCTGGTCCTGGCACAGGTCCGACCCGATGCCGATGCGGTCGGTGCCATAGCGTTCGGCCGTTCGCGCCACGGCCTCGCAGAAATCCTGCAAGGTGCAACCGGACCCGCCCCTGAGGTGATGCGGATAAAGCGAAAAGCCCAGCATGCCGCCGTTTTCCGTCACCGCGCGGATCACATCGTCGCGCTTGTTGCGCAAGGCCGGGTGCCAGTCGTGTGGGTTGGCGTGGGTGATGGCGATTGGACGCTGGGACATGTCCGCAGCCTCGATGGTCGAGCGGTCCCCCGAATGGCTCATGTCGATGACCAGCCCGACGCGGTTCATTTCCTTGATGACCTGACGGCCCATGCGTGTGATGCCGCCGTCTTGAGCCTCGTAACAGCCGGTCGCCAGCAGGGACTGGTTGTTATAGGTCAGTTGCATGAACCGCGCGCCAAGCTGGTGCACGATTCCGACAAGGCCGATGTCATCCTCGATCGGGCTTGGGTTCTGAAAGCCGAAGAAGACCGCCGTTTGCCCGGCTGCGCGGGCCCGGTCGATGTCCAAAGCCCACAGACCGCGCGTGATCAGGTCGGGATATTGTTCGAACCAGCGGTTCCATCGCTCAAAGTTCAGCACCGTTTCGCGGAACGTCTCGTGATAGGCGATGGTGACGTGGATCGCATCCACACCCCCCTCACGCAACTGGCGGAAAATCTTCTCTGACCAGTTGCAGTACTGAAGATTGTCGATGCGCATGGCTTAATCTTCGTCTGCTTTGTCGAAATTGAACAAGCCCATGGCACTTTGACCCAGCGGAATGCCCGCGAAGGGACCGCCATGGCGATAATTCGACGGGTCCTGCGGGTCGAGCGGGCCAAACTCGGCATAGATCTTTTCGGCGAACTGTTCCGCGTTGTCTTTGGGGCGATAGCCCAGATGCCGCGCGGCGGTGTTATCCACGGGCGCTCGGTCGTTGTCGGACACACCGTACACGATTGAAAAACCGGTGATCGGGGTGGTGATCGCCTTCTGCACCAGCTGGATCATGTCATCATAGCTCAGCCAACTGCCCACCGCGCGCGGGTTGGTGACCGGCGCGCAGGACAGGATGCGCAGGCACACGGCCTCGAGCCCGCGCTTTTCCCAATACATACGGCCCAGATCCTCGGCGAAACACTTTGCCAGACCATAGAAAGTGTCGGGACGATGCGGGACGTCGATGCCGATGGCCTCGGTCTTGGGATACATCCCCACCGCGTGGATGGAGGAGGCATAGACCACCCGGCGCACACCGTGGATATGCGCCGCCTCCCAGATATTATAGGCCCCGATGAAGTTAGGGCCGAGCATTTCCTCGAACGGGACTTCGTCCACCAGCGCGCCGAAATGGACCACCATGTCGGCTTTTTCCAGCAACGGTTTGATCGCGGACATGTCAGCCAGATCGACCTGCACATAAGTTTCGTTCCCGGCCAGGTCGCCGACGCTTTCGACCATGTCGGTAGACAGCAACTCGTCACACATCGCCGCCAAGGCTGGTCGCAGACGCGACCCTAAATTGCCCGCTGCCCCGGTCAAAACCAGTTTTTTCATGTTGCTCTCCTGCCTTAGATCACTGCCTTTTCAAGGATCGGACGGCTGTCCACAACCCTGTCGTAATGGAACGGGGTCAGGTCCAGCGACCGGTAGGTCCCGTAGGTCAGCCATTCGGCGGTGCCACGCCCCATCGCGGGCGACTGTTGCAGCCCGTGCCCGGAAAAGCCGTTCAGAAAGATGAAATTGTTCACCTCCGGGTGCGGGCCGGTAATAGCGTTTTGGTCCAGCGTGTTCATGGCATAGTGCCCGACCCATTCATGGGTGACCTTGATCGCCTCAAAGGCGGGAATGCGCGCGGCGATCACGGGCCAGATGTGGCCCTCGAACAGCTCATGATCCATAGTGAAATCTTCCGGGTCGACTGCGGGGTCGTGGTCCGCGTGTCCGCCGCACATATAGGTGCCCCCTCCAGCCTCGCGCATGTGCACGCCCGATGGATCGATGGTCAGCGGCAAATCGCGATCGAGTGGCGTTTCTGCCGCGAAAATCCAGGTGAAGCGTTTGCGCGGCTCAACCGGGACACTCAGGCCCGCCATTGCAGCCGTTCGCGCAGCGCGTGGGCCGGATGCGTTGACGACCTGCCCGCAGGCGATCACATCTCCGGTTGCGAGGGTAACGCTGTCGATGCGCGCGCCGGTACGGGTCATGGCGACCACTTCGTTCTGTACGTATTCCACGCCGCGTTCGCGCGAAAACTTGCGCCAGTATTCAAAGAGGGCCGCACCGTCAAAATACCCCTCGTCGACCAGATTGATGGATCCGAGCAAGATGTCGTCGACGTTGTAGAAGGGATAGGCGGCCTTGATCTGATCGGCCGTCATCAACTGCGTCTTGGCACCCGCTGCGTGCTGCACGGCTGCATTTGTGCGCAATATATCGGCAAAGGCGTTCGTGTCGGCCAGATACATGTAGCCAAAGCTATGAATGGGCAGAGCAGGCACGCGCGCATCATTTCCAAGATAACGGCGCGCGTTCTTGACGTAATCGGCCCCGAACTGGCTGATGCGCACGTTCAGCTCGGTCGAAAACTGCTGGCGCATGCAACTGTTGGTATGAGCGGTGGAGCACGACTCGTAGCTCATGTCCCGTTCAATCACGAGGACCGCGCCGTCAAAGTCGGGATTGTCCATCAGGAACCACGCGGTCGAGGCCCCCATGATCGCTCCGCCGACAACAACGACGTCATAGGCCCTGCGTTTGGGCAAAGTGGCATGTGGTGTCATCGGAGCCTCGGGCCAGTGTGGCGGATGAAAGTTTTGTCGCCACAGTGCCGACAAAAATCGACACGCGCCAGAGCGATATGTCACGTCGTCTGGCGCGTCCTGTTTGCCAGTCAGTGGTGCAAGGATTGCCTTGTTGGCAAATCTTGCGTCTTTGAGGGCCTAAATTGATCAAAAATCAGGCACTTGCTGCAATGCAGCAGAAAATGAGGTGCGCCGGTCAGATTACTGTTGTGGCAACAGCGGAAATGACCATAGCCTGATAGCAGTAACAGGCTAAAAAAGCGTAACGCCTTCCTCGGGAAAGTTTTCGTAAACGGCCAAGTCGTCCGATCCGGGTCACGCGTTCCTCCTCCCTCGCGTCCGGGTCGGGCGACTTTTTACGTTGTTGGAAAGCCGGCAGGATGTTTAACCCCGCTGCGCTATTTCACGCATCAACATGCGCCTGATCACCGATCCTGTGCAGCCCTGCACAATGACAATTTCGGAATTCCGCTTATCTTTGGCCGCGAACACGATGGGTCTACCAACATTTGGCCCAGACACATCAATGCCGCGAAAGGATACCGTATGATCAATGACATCAAAGGCCTGCATCACGTCACGTCGATGGCCGCCGATGCCAACGACAATAATGCGTTTTTCACCAAGGTCCTTGGCCTGCGGCGGATCAAGAAGACCGTGAACTTTGACGCGCCCGAAGTTTACCATCTTTATTACGGGGATGAAGTCGGCACGCCCGGCTCGGTCATGACTTATTTCCCTTTTGGCCGGATGCCGCGCGGCACACGCGGCACGGGTGAAGTTGGCGTGACTGAATTCGCCGTGCCGAAGGGATCCCTGCCCTTTTGGAGCAATCGTTTGTCCACGCTGGGCGTCACCGGCTTAAGCACCGGGTCGTTTCTGGGTGAGGCGCACCTAGGCTTTCAGGGTCCCGACGGCGATCAGTTTGCGCTGGTCGAGAGCGACCCGGAAGGGCGCACAGCGTGGACCGGTGCGGATGTGGCGCAAGACGCAGGCATTCTCGGCTTCCGCGGCGCGCGGTTCCGGTTGAATGACGCCGCTGCGACTGGTGAATTGCTGACATATATGGGCTACCAAAAAGGCGAAACCGAAGGCGGCGTAACACGCTACGTGATCGAAGGTGGCAATGCCGCCGACGTAATCGACCTTGAGGAATTGCCAACTGCCAAGGCCGCCGATCAAGGGGCCGGATCAGTCCACCACATCGCCTTTGCAGTCGAAGATCGTGCCGCACAGCTTGCGGTGCGCAAGGCCCTGATGGACACTGGATATCAAGTCACGCCTATCATTGATCGCGACTATTTCTGGGCGATCTATTTCCGCACACCAGGAGGCATTCTGTTCGAAGTCGCCACGAACGAGCCCGGCTTTGATCGGGACGAAGACACCGCACACCTGGGCGAGGCGCTGAAACTGCCGACCCGCTACGAAACTCATCGCGCCCAGATCGAGGCGCTGCTGCCCGCAATCAGGGATTAAGCCATGTCCCTTGATGCCTACACGACCCTGACCCACGCCCCCGACCCCGGCGCGCCGCTGATCTTTGCCTTTCACGGCACGGGTGGGGACGAACACCAGTTCTTTGACTTTACCCGGCAGCTTGTTCCCGGCGCAGGCGTCGTGTCGCCGCGTGGGGACGTGTCCGAACACGGGGCAGCACGGTTTTTCCGGCGCACGGGTGAAGGGGTGTATGACATGGACGATCTGGCCCTGCGCACAAGCCGGATGGCCGGTTTCATCGCCGCGCACAAAGCGGTGCATCCGGGTGCGCCAATCTATGGCTTCGGCTATTCCAACGGTGCGAATATCCTTGCCTCGGTCGCGATGCAGGCCCCCGACCTGTTTGACCGGATCGGATTGCTGCACCCGTTGATCCCGTGGGCGCCGGACCCCGTCCCGGGCCTTGTTGGGCGTCAGGTGATGATATCCGCCGGGCAACGCGACCCGATCTGCCCCTGGCCGCAAAGCGAGCGGCTGATCGGGTGGTTCACTGAACAGGGTGCGAATGTCACCACGGCGATTCATGAAGGGGGGCACGAACTGCGCCCGTCTGAAATCGAAGTGCTGGCACAGGTCATGGGTCAACCGGCCTGAAACCTGTGTGGTTGCGCGGACATCGGCGGCGTTTCGCCACCTTTTGGCCCATCTGCCCGTCATGTCATCGTATGGTTTGACGATATGTGACCGATCTGCCGCTGTTGAGCGGCTAATCGGTTGTCATGTCTGGCTGCTTGCGCATAGCTAGCGCTAACAGACTGCGCCGAATGTGGCGCGGAACAACCAGATGACTGGAGACCGGAAATGCGTGAATGGTGGCGGGACGCGGTAATCTATCAAATCTATCCCCGGTCGTTTCAGGACGACAACGGCGATGGCATCGGCGATCTGCCCGGTATCACGCGCCGTCTGGATCACGTGGCCTCTTTGGGTGTCGATGCGATTTGGCTTTCGCCCTTCTTTACCTCGCCTGACAGAGACATGGGCTATGACGTGTCCGATTATACCGGCGTCAATCCCCTGTTCGGCACCGTCGCGGATTTCGAAGCGCTGGTGACGCGCGCCCACGATCTGGGCCTTAAGGTCATCATCGACCAGGTACTGTCGCACAGTTCCGACCAGCACCCGTGGTTCGAGGAAAGCCGCCAGAACCGCACCAATCCCAAGGCGGACTGGTATGTCTGGGCCGATCCCAAGAAAGACGGCAGCCCGCCCAACAACTGGCCATCGGTCTTTGGCGGATCGGCATGGATGTTCGACCCGCGCCGTCGCCAGTATTACCTGCACAACTTTCTGGCCACGCAGCCCGACCTGAACTTTCACAACCCCGAAGTTGTTGATGCCCTGATCGAAGCGATGGATTTCTGGTTGCAACTGGGCGTGGATGGCTTTCGTTTGGACACAGTCAACTATTATGTCCACGACAAGCTGCTGCGCAACAATCCAGCCGCGAAATACAAGGATTTTCCGGGCAATCCCTACGGTGCCCAGCGCCACATCCATTCCAAGACGCAACCCGAGAATATCGGCGTTCTGCAGCGCCTGCGCGCCCTAATGGACAAGTATGACGACCGAATGCTGATCGGAGAAGTGGGCGAAGACGGTCTTCGCCAGATCGAGATCATGGGCGAATATACATCGGGCAACGACAAGTTGCACATGGCCTATTCCTTTGCCCTGCTTAGCCCCGACCATTCGCCGCGCCACTTTCGCGACTGCATCGAAGGGTTCATGCGCGATGCGCCCGATGGCTGGCCCTGCTGGTCCTTTTCCAACCACGACGTGCCCCGCCATGTCAGCCGCTGGGCCAAGTCGCCCGAGATGGAAGACGTTGTGGCGCGTCAGGCCATCAACATGCTGATCAGCTTTCCCGGTACACTGGGCGTCTATCAGGGCGAAGAGCTGGGGCAGACCGAAACGGATATCGAGTTCGATGAACTGCAGGACACCGCCAACATCGACTTCTGGCCCGATTACAAGGGCCGTGATGGCTGCCGCACGCCGATGGTCTGGGACGAAAGCCAGCCCAATGCGGGCTTTTCCACAAGCGAGCCTTGGCTGCCCGTGAAACCGCCGCAAGCTGCCCATGCGGTTGCCGCGCAAGAGGGACAGAACGACTCCGTGCTTGCGAGCTACCGAGCGGCTCTCGCATTCCGCAAAGCCCGGCCCGAACTGACGCTGGGCACAACAACCTTTCCCAAGGTGCGCAACCCGCTGCTGGCGGTGTGCCGGACCCATGAGGGTGTCAACCTTACGGGCGTGTTCAACCTGTCAGACAAGGTACAATCGTTGAAAGTGACGGGCGAGGCGACCCTCGTAGGTGCAGCCGAAGGTGAGCTTTCCAAAGGTCGGTTGAAATTGCCGCCCTTCGGCTATGCCTATCTTGACTCGCGCGGGGATCAAAGCCCGGTTGGCTGACGGAAAACAGCGGCTGCGACATGGGCCATATCATCCGGTGCAACTTGCCGCTAAACTCGAACTCAATGACGACGGTGTCCTGCCAAAGGTGCGGCAAGACGCTCCAGACTGGAAAGACCAATATCGCATGGCAAAACCTGTGACGCGCGACATGGCCTTACGGGCTGCTCCTCCGGCAGACGTGGTCGAGGCACTGTTAAACGGGCATCTGGGCGATCCGTTCCACTATCTTGGCCTGCGCGATCACGTCGACGGATATGCGCTGAACGTGTTTGTCCCCGGTGCCGATGCTGTGACCTGCATCACCGGCAAATCCACCAAGACGCCGCTTGAACCCGTTGCGGGTGCGCCGGGACTGTTCTGCACCCTACTGTCCAAGGACCAACCTTATCGCCTGCACGCTAGGGCAGGTGACACCGAATGGGGTTTCGAGGACCCCTATCGCTTTGGCCGCGTGCTGAGTGACGATGACCTTTACTACCTTGGCGAAGGGTCCATGCACCGCCTGTGGAAAACGCTCGGCGCGCATGTGACAGAGATCGACGGGGTCGCAGGTGTTCATTTTGCCGTCTGGGCCCCAAACGCCGACCGTGTGTCGGTGGTGGGCGATTTCAACGTCTGGGACGCGCGCCGCCACGGCATGCGTCGCCTTGGTATCTCCGGCGTGTGGGAGATTTTTGTGCCCGGTGTCGTGCCCGGCGACGTCTATAAATACGCGATCCGTGCGAACGGACATGACCTGCCTCTTAAGGCGGACCCGCTGGCATTCGGGTCGGAACATCCGCCCAAGACCGGCTCGATCGTGCGCGACATCACCCACGCCAGTTGGGACGACGCGGAGTGGATGGATAAAAGGGCCGCGCATCAGAACACAGACGTGCCGATCAGCATTTACGAGGTGAACCTCGCCAGTTGGAAACGCGCACCGGGCAACCGCCCGTTGTCCTATGACGAGTTGGCAAGCGATCTGGTCGATTACGTCGCTGACATGGGATTCACCCATATCGAGATGATGCCGATCACCGAACACCCCTTTGACGGCTCGTGGGGCTATCAGCCCATCGGCATGTACGCCCCCACGATCCGTCACGGCACCCCGAACGAGTTTCGTGCGATGGTGACAGCCGCCCACAAGAAGGGCCTCGGCGTTTTGCTGGACTGGGTGCCTGCGCATTTTCCCACCGACGAACACGGCCTCGCCCAATTCGACGGCACGCATCTTTATGAACACGCCGATCCACGCGAAGGTTTTCATCAGGACTGGAACACGCTGATTTTCAACTTCGGGCGGCGCGAGGTAGTGAACTTCATGCGCTCCAACGCACTCTATTGGCTGGAAGAATACCATCTGGACGGCATCCGCGTGGATGCGGTCGCCTCGATGCTGTACCGCGACTATTCCCGCAAGGAAGGCGAATGGGTGCCCAACGTGCACGGCGGGCGCGAGAACCTTGAGGCCATTGCTTTCCTGCAAGGCGTCAACAGCTTCGTCTATGGCGAGGCGGAAGGCATCATGACCGTGGCCGAGGAAAGCACCGCCTTTCCCGGCGTATCGCGGCCTGTCTATCACGGGGGCCTAGGGTTCGGGTTCAAGTGGAACATGGGGTGGATGAACGACACCTTGCGGTACATGGAAGAGGACCCGGTCAACCGTAAATACCACCACCACATGATGACCTTCGGCATCGACTATGCCTTTTCGGAAAACTTCGTGTTGCCGATCAGCCATGACGAGGTGGTGCACGGCAAAAAGTCGATGCTGGAAAAGATGCCCGGAAATGACTGGGAGAAATTTGCCAACCTGCGCGCGTACTATGGGTTCATGTGGTCACATCCGGGCAAGAAACTGCTGTTCATGGGACAAGAATTTGCGCAACGGGCGGAATGGAACCACAACCAGAGCCTAGATTGGCACCTGCTGGAGGAAGGAACGGGTCATGGTGGCATCCAGACGCTGGTGCGCGACCTCAACACGCTCTACCGCGCGACGCCCGCCCTGTTCGTCAACGACTGCCGCCCCTCGGGCTTTGGCTGGATCGACGGGGGCGACATGGAACATTCGATCTATGTCTATCAACGCAGTGGCGGCCCCGGCGACCCGCGCGTGGTCGTGGTGCTGAACATGACACCGGTCGAGCGGCCTGACCACCGGGTCGGCTTGCCCGGCGGGGGCTACTGGCGCGAGGCGCTGAACACGGATGCGGTCGAATATGGCGGCGGTGGGCGCGGCAACCTTGGCGGGGTGAACGCCGAAGGCATTGAGTGGATGGGCCAAGCTCATTCGGCCAATGTCACGCTGCCGCCGCTGTCGGCCATCATATTGATAGAAGGGGAGGACGAGACATGACAACGACACCAAACCACAGACTTTCCAACCGCGCGATGGCCTTTGTGCTGGCAGGCGGACGCGGCAGCCGTCTGAAGGAGTTGACCGACAACCGGGCCAAGCCTGCAGTCTATTTCGGGGGCAAGACCCGGATCGTGGATTTCGCCCTTTCGAATGCGCTCAATTCCGGTATCCGCAAGATGGCCATTGCCACGCAATACAAGGCCCACAGCCTTATCCGCCATTGCCAGCGTGGCTGGGGGTTTCTGCGGGCTGAACGGAACGAATACCTCGATATCTTGCCCGCCAGCCAACGTACATCCGAAGACAAATGGTATTTGGGCACCGCAGATGCGGTGGCTCAGAACATCGACATCATCGACAGCTATGACATTGAATATATTGTCGTTCTTGCGGGCGATCACATCTACAAGATGGATTACGAGATCATGCTGCAACAGCATGTGGACACCGACGCGGACGTGACCATCGGGTGCCTGACCGTGCCCCGAATGGAAGCGACGGCCTTTGGCGTCATGCATTGCGACGAAAAGGATCGCATCACCGCGTTTCTGGAAAAGCCCGCCGATCCGCCATGCATTCCGGGCGATCCGGATCATGCGCTTGCGTCCATGGGCATCTACGTCTTCAAATGGGATTTCCTGCGGGAATTGCTGATCAAGGACATGGAGGATGACAACTCGGCCCATGATTTCGGCAACGATATCATCCCGCACGTGGTCCAGCACGGCAAGGCGCAGGCCCACCGGTTCGAGGCAAGCTGCGTGCAGTCGGGTCTCGAAACCGAACCCTACTGGCGCGATGTGGGCACGATTGATGCCTTCTGGCGCGCCAATATCGACCTGACGCAATTTACGCCTCCGCTCGATCTATATGACAACTCCTGGCCAATCTGGACTTATGCCGAAAGTGTCCCACCGGCCAAGTTCATCCACAACGAGGACAAGCGTAGGGGCATGGCGGTGTCATCCATGGTGTCGGGCGGCTGCATCATCTCAGGCTCTGACATCAGTGAATCGCTGCTTTTTACCGGCGTTCACAGCCACTCGTTCTCGTCCCTGCATCAGGTCGTGGCCTTGCCTTATGTCGACGTGGGCCGCGAGGCACGGCTCAGCAAATGCGTGATCGACCGGGGCGTTGAAATCCCTGCGGGCCTGGTCGTCGGAGAGGACCCCGAAGAAGACGCAAAATGGTTCCGCGTGTCCGACACTGGTGTGGTGCTGATCACCAAGAACATGATCGCGGCACGCGCGGCGGCGTTGGACTGAGCGCATGCGCCCCGTCCTGTCCGTCACATCGGAATGCGTCCCCCTGATCAAGACCGGGGGATTGGCCGACGTAGCCGGTGCCCTGCCCGCAGGACTGGCCGCAACAGGCTGGCAGATGCGCACCTTGTTGCCCGCCTATCCCGGTCTGATCGCAAAGGCGGGCGCAAAAAAGGTGATGTTCAAGTTCAACGACCTGATGGGCGGGCCTGCAAGCGTCGTGGCGGGCAAGGCGGCAGGGCTTGATGTGCTGCTTCTGGATGCTCCGCACCTGTTTGATCGCCCTGGCGGTCCCTATGGCAATCCGACCGACTTCCCGGACAACCCCGTGCGTTTTGCCGCCCTGTCCATGGCTGCCGCGACAATTGCCCGGGAGGGATTGTCCGATGGCTGGAGGCCAGAAGTGCTGCATTCTCATGACTGGCAGGCAGGCCTTGCGCCTACCTACCTGAACCTTGCAGGCGACCATGACGTGGCCACTGTCATGACCGTGCACAACATAGCCTTCCAAGGTCTGGCCCCGGCGGCAATGCTGGGCGCGCTTGGCCTGCCGCTGTCCGTCTTCACGTCCGAGCGCCTGGAATACTGGGGCCAGATCAGCACGCTCAAGGCTGGGCTGGTTGATGCAGATGCGATTACCACGGTCAGCCCCACCTATGCGGCCGAACTGATGCGGCCCGAATTCGGCATGGGGCTTGAGGGGCTGATCACGTACCGGGCCGGCGATCTCAGCGGGATTCTGAACGGTATCGACACGGAGATCTGGAACCCCGAAACCGATCCGAAAATCACGCCCTATTCCGCCGCTTCGTTGAAGGGTAAGGCCAAGAACCGCAAGGCGTTGATGGCCGAATTCGGCCTGTCCGGGATCGACGGACCGCTGGCCATTGTGGTCAGCCGCCTGACCGCGCAAAAAGGCATGGACTTGATCGCACAGACCGCGGGCCAGTTCATCGCGGATGGGGGTGGCCTCGCCATCCTTGGCAGCGGCGATCCGGGTATCGAGGACCAGATGCGGCTGCTCGCACGCAACCATCCCGGCAAGGTAGGCTTGCGCATCGGCTATGACGAAGCACTTTCGCATCGCATGTTCGGAGGGGGCGATATCGTGCTGGTACCGTCGCGGTTCGAACCCTGCGGGCTGACCCAGCTTTATGGGCTGCGCTATGGCACTGTGCCGGTCGTCGCGACGACTGGCGGGCTTGCCGACAGTGTGATCAACGCAAATGCCATGGCGCAATCGTCGAACGCCTCGACAGGATTTCAGTTTCATCCCGTCGATGCGCTGGCGTTGGGTCATTGCTTGCGCAATGCCGCAAGCCTATTTAGGGACAAACCAACTTGGACCCGGTTGCAGAAACGGGGCATGAAACAGGATCTGGGGTGGGAGGCCTCGTCCGCAGCATATGCTGCATTGTATGAAAGGCTGACCACGTGAACGTCTCCGCCCAACACAACCTTCCCAAAGTTCTCAAACACCATTCTATGTCCGCGGGGCGCCCGTCTCCCATCGGCGCAACCTTTGATGGCGAGGGCGTCAATTTCGCCGTCTTCTCCGAACATGCCGAACGGGTTGAACTGTGCCTGTTCGACCATGACGGCTGGATCGAAATCGCGCGCATACCGCTGATGGAGCGGGACGGCGATGTCTGGCACATTTACGTGGCGGGCCTGACGCCCGGCACGACCTATGGCTACCGCGTGCACGGGCCATATGACCCCGAAAACGGCCACCGCTTCAATCCCAACAAGCTGCTGCTGGACCCCTACGCCAAGCGTATCATCGGCGAGGTGATCTGGAACGACGCCGTCATGGGCTATTCCATCGGGGCCAAGACGGCGGACCTCAGCTTTGACCGGCGTGACAGCGCGGCCTATGTGCCCCGTTCCGTCGTCGTGGACCCGAGTTTCGAGTGGGGCACTGATGCCCCGCCCATGGTCAGCCAGTCCGAGACGTTGATCTACGAGGCCCATGTCAAGGGCATGACGGCCGAATTCCCCGGCCTTCGCGCCGGGCAGCGCGGCCATTTCCTGGGCATGTGCAGCGAGCCGATCCTCGACCATCTGGTCAAGTTGGGCGTGACCACGGTGCAATTGCTGCCTGTCCATGCCTTTCTGGACGACAAGTTCCTGGTCGACGCCAACCTGCGCAACTACTGGGGCTATCAGTCCATCGGCTTTTTCGCTCCCGAACCGCGATACATGGATCAGGCGGGTATCTGGGAATTCCAGACCATGGTGCGCCGGTTCCACGCGGCAGGCATCGAGGTGATCCTCGACGTGGTCTACAACCACTCGGGCGAAGGCAATCATCTGGGGCCGACCCTGTCGTTCCGGGGCCTCGACAACATGTCCTATTACCGTCTGCTGGACGACGGGCGCTACTACATCAACGACACCGGCACGGGGAACACGCTGAACGTGCGCCACCCCATGGTGCTGCGCATGATCATGGACAGTTTGCGCTATTGGGTCGAAGTGATGCATGTGGACGGCTTCCGCTTTGATCTTGCCACCGTGCTCGGGCGCGAGACCGAAGGGTTCAACCGCAATGGCGGGTTCCTCGACGCCCTTGGGCAGGACCCGGTGTTAAGCAAGGTCAAGCTGATCGCGGAGCCCTGGGACCTTGGCCCTGGTGGCTATCAGCTGGGCAACTGGCCGCATCCGTTCCTCGAATACAACGACAAGTTTCGCGATGGCATCCGCAAGTTCTGGCGCGGGGATGCTGGTCTGACGGGCAAGCTTGGTCGTTGTCTGACCGGCAGTGCCGACACGTTCGACCATTCCGGGCGCGCCGCGACATCGTCGATCAACTTCATCACTTGCCACGATGGCATGACCCTGCGCGACGTCGTCAGCTATAACGAAAAGAACAATCACGCCAATGGCGAAGATAACAAGGACGGCAAGGACGACAACTATTCCGACAACATGGGTGTCGAGGGGCCGTCGGACGATCCCAAGATCAAGGCCGCCCGCGCCCAACGGGTGCGCAACCTGCTGGCCACCGGTTTCCTGAGCCAGGGCACACCGATGCTGCTGGCGGGCGACGAAATCGGCAATACACAGGGCGGCAACAACAACACATTCGGGCAGGACAATCCGCTGGGCTGGGTCAACTGGGCGGACACGGACGAAGAATTGCTGGAGTTCGTGCGCAAGCTGAGCAAGTTGCGGCGCGAGAACAAGGTGCTGCGCCAGACCCGCTTCCTGCATTCGCGCCCGCGCAGCAAGGATGGCAAGCCCGACGTGTTCTGGCGCCTGCCCGATGGCACCGCGCCCACCCGCGAGCAGTGGGAAGACCCCGAAACCCTCGCCATCGGAGTCGAATTGCGGACCTCCTCGACCACGCCTTACTACGCGGCCTCGGACGACGTGATCTTCCTTGTGTTCAACAATGGCGACGACATCGACGTCGTGTTGCCCCCCTGCGTGCCTCACAAGACGTGGGAGCGTATTCTGGACACCGCCGCCCCACAGGACGGGCCGCAATGTTCCGTCGGCGACACCGTGCAGGTCGCGGCCGCATCGGTGTGCGTCTTCACCCTGACCGCCATCACCTGAAGGACCCTCACCCGATGACCACAGCAACAATTGCCACAAGCCCCATCGAAGGCCAGAAACCCGGCACTTCTGGACTGCGCAAGAAATGCCGCGTGTTCATGGGCGACCATTATCTTGAGAATTTCGTGCAGGCGATGTTCGACGGGATCGGCGGTGTCGCGGGCAAGACGCTGGTTGTGGGCGGCGACGGGCGGTTTCACAACGACACGGCCACACAGACCATTCTGGCCATGGCCGCGGCGAACGGAGCCGCGCGCTGCATCGTCGGCCAGAACGCGCTGTTGTCCACGCCTGCGGCATCGAACCTGATCCGGACCATGAAGACCGATGGCGGCGTCATCCTGTCCGCCAGCCACAATCCCGGCGGCGTGGACGAGGATTTCGGTATCAAGTTCAACATGCCCAATGGCGGGCCCGCGCCGGAATCCGTGACAGACGCGATCTTCGAGCGCAGCAAGACACTTACCGAATACCACATCCTGCAGGCCGACCCAGTCGACCTTTCCGCCATCGGCGTCTCAACCTTGGGCGACATGCAGGTCAACGTGGTCGACCCGGTCGAGGCTTATGTCGAGCTGATGCAAGGCCTCTTCGACTTCCCCGCCATCGCGAAGATGATCGCTGGCGGCTTTCGCATCCGGTTCGACGCGATGTGCGCCATCACCGGGCCTTACGCCAAGGCGATCCTTGAAAAGGCACTTGGCGCACCTGCGGGCACCGTTACTCACGGCACCCCCCTGCCCGATTTCGGCGGTATGCACCCTGACCCAAACCCCACATGGGCGCACGAGTTGATGGCCGAGATGATGGGGTCAGACGCACCTAATTTCGGTTGCGCCTCGGACGGCGACGGGGATCGCAACATGATCGTCGGGCCGGATTGCTATGTCAGTCCGTCAGACAGTCTGGCGGTCATTGCGGCCAATGCGCATCACGCGCCGGGTTACAGCGATGGCTTGAAAGGTGTCGCCCGCTCGATGCCAACCTCGGCTGCCGTGGACCGGGTGGCAAAGGCCTTAGGGATCGACTGCTATGAAACGCCCACGGGTTGGAAATTCTTTGGCAACCTCATGGATGACGGGCGCGTGAGCCTTTGTGGCGAGGAAAGCTTTGGCACGGGATCGGACCACGTACGCGAAAAGGATGGGGTGTGGGCTGTTCTGATGTGGCTCAACATTCTGGCCGAAACGGGTAAATCCGTGCCCCGGATCATGGCCGATCATTGGGCGCGCTTCGGGCGCAACTACTACTCGCGCCATGACTTCGAAGGCATCGAGAGCGACAAGGCCGACGCGCTGATGAGCGCGCTGCGTGGCAAACTCGCGGACCTGCCGGGCCAAAGCTTTGGCCCCATGAAAGTCGAGGCCGCAGATGACTACGCCTACCTGGACCCCGTAGATGGCAGCAGCTCGGCCCAGCAAGGTGTACGCGTGGTTTTCGAAGGCGGCGCGCGCTTTGTCGCCCGCCTGTCGGGCACGGGCACCAGCGGGGCGACCCTGCGCCTATATCTCGAAAAGCTGGAAACGGATGCGCTGGACCTCGAACCGCAAACCGCGTTGGCGGACGTGATCGCGGCCGCCCATGCCATCATCGGGATCGAAGGCCACACCGGGCGCACCACACCCGACGTGATCACCTGACATGACGACCCAACGCCGCCCTGGCATCAGCAACCAACAGCTCTTTGATCTGCGCTGGCAGCGCGGGCGCAAGGACCTGATTGGGCCGCTTAGACGGCTGTTCGGCGATGCGCACAATCCCGAAGACCTGGCCGACCGCCTGCGCCACATGCTGCTGCGCCACTGGAAACAGCGCAGCGCATCCCTAAGGGCTCTGGACCTTGAACGCGACCTGAACCCGGACTGGTTCCTATCGCAGAATATGGTGGGCTACATATTCTACATCGACAAGTTCGCAGGCCGTCTGGCCAATGTGCCCCATCACATCCCATATTTGCAGGAGCTGGGGGTCACTTACGTGCACATGATGCCCTGCCTCAAACCGCGCGACGGGGCCAATGACGGCGGTTACGCAGTGCAGGACTACCGCGCGATCAACCCCGCCCTCGGCAACATGGCCGATTTCCAACAGACCACGATGATGCTGCGCGCCGCAGGCATGAGCACCTGTATTGACATGGTTCTGAACCACACCGCCAAGGACCATGACTGGGCGCAAAAGGCCCGCGCGGGCGATCCGTACTATCAGGCGTTCTATCGGATGTTCGACGACGACACGCTGCCCAAACAGTATGAGGCGACGCTGACCGAGGTATTTCCCGATCAGGCCCCCGGCAACTTCACCTGGTATCCCGACATGGACAAATGGGTCTGGACCACGTTCAACGAATATCAGTGGGACTTGAACTGGGAAAACCCCGAAGTGCTGTTGGCCGTGCTCGACACGATCCTGTTCCTTGCCAACAAGGGGGTCGAGGTGTTTCGCCTTGATGCGGTCGCTTTCATGTGGAAGCAGATGGGAACGAATTGCCAGAACCTTCCGCAAGTGCACGACCTGTTGCAACTTATCACCCAAGCCACCCGTGTGGCCGCCCCCGCGGTAATCCACAAGGCTGAGGCGATCGTGGCGCCAGCCGATCTGGTTCCGTATCTGGGTACCGGGGAACATGCCGGGCGCGAAAGCCAGTTGGCCTATCACAACTCGCTGATGGTGCAGTACTGGTCGGCGCTGGCGTCACAGGATACGCGCCTGATGACCCATGTGCTGCGCCACCACTTTCCGGAAAGCTTTCGGCGGGCCTGTTTTGCCACCTACATCCGCTGTCACGACGATATCGGATGGGCGATAACCGAAGAGGACGTGGCCCACATACCCTACATGACCGCCCCCGCGCACCGGAATTTTCTCGCCGATTTCTATAATGGCAGCTTCGTCGGCAGCTTCGCGCGCGGTGCGGATTTCCAGTCCAACCCCGAGACGGGGGACCGACGCACCAACGGCAGTTTCGCCAGCCTTGCCGGTCTGGAAACGGCTTTGGAGGGCGGGAACAGGGTCATCATTGACACCGCACTGGATCGCATCGCTCTCGGCTTCGCTTTGATGGCATCCTTTGGTGGTATTCCCTTGATCTACATGGGAGACGAGCTGGGCTTGGTGAACGATCACAGCTATCTAAATGACCCGGCGCAGGCCGATGACGGACGCTGGATGCAGCGGCCCGCCATGGACTGGGCGCTTGCCGATCACGCGGACCTTTCCGCGCCCTCGGCCCGTCTGTTTCGGCGCGTGCAGCACATCATGGCGCGGCGCAAGGCCAGCACGCGACTGGCCTCGTACGTTCCCACAAGGGTGCTTGATGCGCCAGGGCCGGGCCTGTTCGCATTCGCGCGGTTGGGGGACGACGGCACACTAACCTGCGTGGCCAACTTCACCGACCAAACCCACAACGTTGCCCTGCCCGCCTTGGGGCTTGCGCACGGCGCGCGCCTGCGTGACTTGCTGAGCGACACCCCAATTGCCCGGAGCAGCGATGTGACGCTTGCGCCATACGGAATGGTCTGGCTGGAAGTGGCCTAGGACCCGTTGTCGTTTCCCCCAAGGATGTTTCGCAAAACGGCACGTTTTGGCGCGCGAAACCGTGCAAATTGAAGCGGAACAGGAGTCCGCCGATGACCACCACGATTCGTACCCGCTCAGGCCGACGCTCGGCACGCCGCGCCATACGCTCGGCCCCCGATTTTGACATGCTGCCGGGGCTGATGAACACCCTGCCCATTGCAAAGTGATGGACGACGAACAGGTGGCGCGCATCGACTCGGCCTCGATGGATATCCTTGAAAATGTCGGTGTGCAGTTTCGCTGCGCAATCGCGCTGGCCGACTGGAAGGCCATCGGCGCGGATGTGCGGGGCGAGATGGTCTATCTGGACCGCGCGCTGGTGCGCGATCTGATCTCGACCAACCCGGCGACGTTCAGCTATCACGCCCGCGATCCGCGAAAGAACGCGGCCCTTGGCGGGCGCAACGCGATCTTCGTGCCGATGACCGGTGCGCCTTACCTGCGTGATCTGAATGATGTGCGGCGCAACCCGACGCTGGACGATCTGGCGATGTTCCACAAGCTGAGCCATATGCTGCCAAGCTAGCATTCCTCGGCCCATCACATCGTCGAACCCTACGATCACCCTATTTCGCAACGCCATCTGCGTATCACCTATTCGTCGATGAAACATTCGGACAAGACATTCATGGGGATGACCACCAGCCCCAAAAACGCCGAAGATATGATGGAGCTTTGTGCGATCCTGTTCGGCGCGGATTTCCTTGAAACCCACTCCGTGACCACAGGCAACTCACCGCTGGTGTGGGATGAAACGATGCTGGGTGCCATGCGCGCGTTTTGCAAGCGCAACCAGCCTGTGTTGTGCTCTCCCTTCGTGCTGGGCGGAGCCAATACGCCTGCGTCTGTTCCCGCGACGGTAGCGCAGTTGAATGCCGAGGCCTTGTCGGCGCTGGCCTACACCAAAGTGATCCGCAAGGGCTGCCCGGCGATTTATGGGCACTACCAATCAACGGTCAGCATGAAGTCAGGCGCACCCATGGCAGGCACGCCCGAAATCAGTCTGATGAACTTCATGATCGGCAAGATGGCACGGTTCCACGACGTGCCTTGGCGCACCCCGAACATGCTTGGCGGGTCCAAGACGTTTGATGCCCAGGCGCAATACCCATCTGGTCAAGGCGATCGGGATTATGAATGCCTCGGTCGAGGCGCCCATGTCCCCCGCCGACATCGCTGTCGAACTGGGCATTTCCATGCGTCAATTGGAACGGACCTTTGGCAAATACCTCAACACATCGCCCCAGCGCTACTACATGGACTTGCGGTTGGAACGAGGTCGCCGATTGTTGATACAGACCGAAGGATCGGTAACAGAGGTCGCACTTGCCTGCGGATTTCAAAGCACCGGCCATTTCACCCGCGTCTACCGCGCAACCTACGGGGTCACTCCGTCCGCGCAACACGAACGGATCAACTAGCACCCATCAGGTGCTTGATTTCAAACTGCTGAGCAGGCGGCGGAACTTTTCGCCCTGCACCGCAACATGATCGCGCAGAAGACGGGCCGCGTCTTCTCCATCCCCTTTTGTAAGGGCGGCGAGGATGGCCTCGTGTTCGGCCATGGATTGCGACAGCCTACCCCGCAGATGCAACTGCATCCGGCGGAAGGGTTTCAGCCGCTTGTGAAGGCGCAGCGCCTGATTTTCGAGATAACTGTTTTCACTCGCGCGATAGATCAGGTGGTGAAACTGTTCGTTGTGACGATAGTAACCATCCGCATCATCGGCCCTGAAACTGTCGCCACACTGTTCGTTCACCCGTCGCAAATCCTCAAGGTCGGCATCCGAGATGCGCAAGGCCGCAAACCGGCCACAGGCGGCTTCGAATTCGGCCATCGCCTCGAACATCTCGATCAGATCCACAGGGCCGGGCTGGCGCACGAAAACGCCGCGCCGTGGGCGCTGTTCAACAAGTCCCGAAGCGGCAAGCTTTTGCAACGCTTCCCGGATCGGGGTGCGCGAGACGCCGAACCGCTCGGCCAATTTGATTTCATCCAGCCGTTCGCCATCAGCAAAATCGCCTGTCACGATCATCTGTTCGAGGTCTTCCAGAATTGTATCTGCGCGGCGGACATCCATGAGTGTGACTATCTGGTTTTGCATTCCGGAATGCAAGATAACAACGCTTGTATACAAAAACATTGACAACGTATGCGCCGATGATACCTCATGAAGCCTTGCGGGGCTGCTTTGCGCCGCACGATATTTTCTGGGAGGAAAACAATGAAATCGATCCTGCTTGCCGCTGCCGCGGCCTTTACGCTTGCCGCGACGGCCCACGCCGAAGACCTGCGCCTGTCCCACCAGTGGTCCGACAAGGACATCCGCCACAAGGTCGCCAAGATTGTCGCGGACGAAGTCGCCGCCGCCGATGTCGACCTGAACATCCAGATTTTCCCCACGCAATCGCTATTCAAGGCGCGCGAGCAGTATACCCCGCTAAGCCGTGGCCAATTGGACATGACTGTCTTGCCGTTATCCTATGCAGGCGGACAACAGCCCGCCTATAACCTGACGCTGATGCCCGGTCTGGTCAAAAACCACGACCACGCTGCACGCCTGAACGAATCCCCCTTCATGGAGGCAATCGAGGCCAAGATGGCCGAAGATGACGTGATGGTTCTGGTCCACGGATATCTGGCAGGCGGTTTTGCAGGCAAGGACAAGTGCATCACCAAGCCCGAAGATATGCCGGGCCTGCAAACCCGCGCCGCTGGTAAAGCGTTCGAACAGATGCTGGCCGGTGCCGGTGCGTCCATCGCGTCGATGTCGTCGTCGGAAATCTATAACGCCATGCAGACCGGTGTTTTGCAGGCTGCGAACACGTCGTCTTCGTCCTTCGTGTCCTACCGCATTTACGAGCAGGTCGCCTGTTATACCCCTGCGTCCGAATATGCGCTGTGGTTCATGTATCAGCCCCTGCTGATCAACAAGTCTACCTTTGAGGGGCTGAGTGCCGAGCAACAGGCCGCCCTTCAAGCCGGTGCCGAAAAAGCGCAGGCCTTCTATCTGGAAGAGGCCAAGCTGGAAGACGCGGCATCCGCCGAGGTGTTCAAAGAGGCCGGTGTCGAAATCGCGTCCATGTCCGAAGCGGATTTCAACGCATGGCGCGAACTGGCCAAAGAGACGTCCTATAAAGCGTTTGTGGAAAGCACACCGGACGGTCAGGCCCTGCTGGACCTCGCCCTGTCTGTCGAGTGATCGCATCGCGCGCCGGGTCCGCCCGGCGCGCGTCATTCATTCTGGGGCACGCAGGCGGGACAGTCCGTCAAAGCCGGCTGCCGTGACCAACCACACCTACTTTCGATCAAAGGAACACCCATGTCCGGGCAAAGCTCTGTTGTCGTGGCCAAGACGGGCAACAATCCGTTTCTGAAACTGGTCGCTGTCCTGTCCACTCTGGCGGGGTGGACATCGGCTGGAATGATCGTGGCGGCTGTCGCTATCACCTGCCAGATGATCTTTGTCCGCTTTGTGCTGAACGGGTCGACCATCTGGCAGACCGAGGCGGTGATCTATCTGGTGATCGCGGCCACGCTGGTCGGCTTGCCCTATGTGCAGCGGTTGCGCGGGCATGTGAACGTTGATCTGTTTCCGCTGATTCTGAAACCCGTTGCACGGCGCTGGATGGCGATGTTCACTCTGACCATGTCGGCGGGGATCATCGGGATCATGCTGTTTTACGGCTACGAATTCTGGCACTTCGCCTGGGATCGCGGCTGGCGGTCGGACACCGTCTGGGGGGTCCGCTTGTGGATCCCCTATCTGTCCATCCCCATAGGTCTGGGCCTGCTATTTCTGCAGCTGGTGGCCGATCTGGTCGCAGTTGCCCTGCGCATCGATGCGCCCTTTGGGCTGGAGGACTCCTGATGGACCCGCTCTTGCTTGGTGCACTGGTCGCCGTTGCCACTATCCTAGTCCTGTTTTCAGGCGTGTCCGTCGCCATCGGCCTGCTGATCGTATCCGCCGGCTTCCTGATGGTGTTCGACGGCATGCGATCGCTTGAACTGATGCCGGAAATCCTGTTCGGCAAGCTGGACAACTTCGCCCTGCTCAGCATCCCGATGTTCATCATCATGGGGGCGTCCATCGCGTCCACCCGCGCAGGTGCTGACCTCTACGAAGCACTTGAGCGATGGCTGACGCGCGTGCCCGGCGGGCTGGTGATTTCCAACCTCGGGGCCTGCGCGCTGTTCGCCGCGATGAGCGGATCGTCACCCGCCACATGCGCCGCCATCGGCAAGATGGGTATTCCCGAGATGCGCAAGCGCGGCTATCCCGATGGGGTCGCCGCCGGGTCCATTGCCGCAGGCGGCACACTGGGGATCCTGATCCCGCCTTCGGTCACCATGATCGTCTATGGCATCGCAACCGAAACCTCGATTGGGCGGCTGTTTCTGGCGGGTGTCCTGCCCGGTTTTCTGCTGGTGGCCCTGTTCATGGCGTGGTCGCTTTATTCCACATGGAAATCCGGCGACCGCGCGCTGCTGACGGCACAAACCTATTCCTGGAAACAGAAATTCGAGATCCTACCCCGCGTCCTGCCCTTCCTCGTGATCATCATCGGGGTGCTTTATGCCATGTACGGCGGCATCGCGACACCGTCGGAAACGGCGGCTGTCGGGGCACTGTTGTGCCTGATGATTGCGATGATCATCTACAAGCTTTGGAACCCCAAGGACCTGTGGGTCGTGCTGCGGGATTCGACCAAGGAATCCGTGATGATCCTATTCATCATCGCCGCGGCAGGCGTGTTCAGCTATATGCTGTCGTCCCTGTTCATCACGCAAAGCATCGCCGAATGGATCGGAACGCTGGACGTGAACCGCTGGGTGCTGATGGGGGTGATCAACCTGTTCCTGCTGGTGGCGGGGTTCTTCCTGCCCCCCGTGGCGGTGATCTTAATGGCAGCCCCGATCCTGCTGCCGATCATCACGACGGCCGGTTTCGATCCAATCTGGTTCGCGGTGATCCTGACGATCAACATGGAAATCGGGCTGATATCGCCCCCCGTCGGGCTGAACCTGTACGTGATCAACGGGATCGCCCCGGACATTCCGCTGAAAACCATCCTCAAGGGATCAATGCCTTTTGTGGCATGCATGATCATCGCCATCGTCATCCTGTGCCTGTTTCCAGGCCTAGCCACGTGGTTGCCCGACGCGATGATGGGTGCCGCGATATGAGCCTGCTGGCCGATCTGTTGGCCACGTTGGCCGACCAGCGGACGCGGTTTGGGACCGGCGCGGACAGGCGGCCCATGTCCGAGTTGTGCAGCGATCTGCTGGGCAGCCGCGGTGAGGTGTCGGGCTATGCGCTGGCGGGCGCCATCCTTGACACCTACGAGGCGTTTGATGATGCAGAAAAGCTGGCCTTCTTCCAGTTTCTGAACACCGAGATGGACGTGGATCAGGGTGCTGTAGCCGCAGCGCTCAAGGCCTATGGCGACATGGCCGACCGTACAAACTACCGCGCCTTCATGACGGCCGCTGAACCGGCGCGGCAGGAACTGGCACGCAGGCTGAATCAGGTGCCCGGCGCCACGGCTAGGCTGGTCGCGATGCGCGCCGACCTGTTGCGGCTGATGCACCAGGACAACAGCCTGGGCAAGCTGGACCTCGACCTTGTCCATTTGCTGTCAAGTTGGTTCAACCGGGGATTTCTTGTGCTCCGGCCCATCACGTGGTCGAGCCCCGCCAAGATCCTCGAAGACATCATTTCCTACGAGGCCGTGCACGCCATCGACAGTTGGGACGACCTGCGCCGCCGCGTGCAACCCACCGACCGCAGATGTTTCGCCTTTTTTCACCCCGCCATGCCGAACGAGCCGCTTATCTTTGTCGAGGTGGCCCTTACCAGGGGCATCCCGAAGTCGGTGCAGAGCATTCTTGCCGATGATCGCGCTCCGCTGGACCCGAATACGGCGGACACGGCCACCTTCTATTCCATCTCGAACTGTCAGGCCGGGCTGGCGCAGATTTCATTCGGCAATTCGCTGATCAAACAGGTTGCACAGGACCTAAGCCGCGAGTTGCCGCAGCTTCAGACCTTTGTGACCCTGTCGCCGATCCCCGGCCTTGCCCGCTGGATGGCCGAAGCCGGGCTGCAATCCACTTCGGTGGACGCTTTGCGCAGGCTGGCCGCCCACTACCTTGTGCACGCCAAGCGCCCCAATGGCACGCCGCTGGACCCTGTAGCCCGGTTCCACCTTAAGAACGGCGCATCGGTGCTGAATGTGCATGCCGGCGCGGATACCTCGGCGCGCGGGGTTGAACAGTCGCACGGTGCCATGGTGAACTATCATTACGACCTTAAACGGGTCACTGAAAATCACGAGCTTTTTGCGCAAGACGCGCGCGTCGTCGCAGCGACCGAGATCGAAAAGCTTGCTGCACAGCCGCTGCCCGCGATCGCCTGAGGACGTTTTATGGCCAACCCACTTTATGACACCATGTTCGGACGTTACGCGGGCCAGGCTTCGGTCTTTCTGCATTTGGTCGATGGATCGACCATCACCCACGCGGCGTTTCTTGACGTGGCGGCACGCTATGCCCATGTGATCACCGCTAAGGGACTAAAGGCCGGCGACCGATTGGCTGCACAGATCGACAAATCCCCCGAAGCTCTGGCCGTTTATGCCGCCTGCGTACAGACCGGCGTCATCTTTCTGCCCCTGAACACAGGTTATACCGCAGCCGAACTGGACTATTTCATCGGCAATTCAGGCGCAGGGCTGGTGCTGGCGACTGGCAAAGCCGCTGACGCCCTTTCCCCGGTTGCCGCCAAACATGGCGCGACCCTCATGACCCTCGAGCAAGACGGCACGGGCAATTTTGCAGATGCAGCACAAGATCAGCCCAGCAGTTTTGACACGGTTGACCGGGTTAGCGACGATCTGGCCGCATTCCTTTATACCTCCGGCACCACGGGTCGTTCCAAAGGGGCGATGCTGACCCAGGACAATCTGATGTCCAACGCCGAGACCCTCGCGGACTACTGGCGGTTCACGCAGCGCGATGTGCTGCTGCACGCTCTGCCGATCTTTCACACCCACGGTCTGTTCGTCGCCACCAACGTAACGCTGATGGCGGGTGGGTCGATGATATTCCTGCCCAAATTCGACGTGGGCGAGATGGTCGCGCACATGCCTGCCGCGACCACGATGATGGGCGTGCCGACATTCTACACGCGCCTTCTGGACGATCCCCGTTTTACCGCCGAACTAACCGCGCATATGCGCCTGTTCGTGTCTGGTTCGGCCCCCTTGCTGGCCGAAACCCATATCCAGTTCGAAGAGCGGACGGGGCACCGCATTCTGGAACGCTACGGGATGACGGAAACCAACATGAACACGTCTAACCCTTATGACGGCGAGCGGCGCGCGGGCACAGTCGGGTTCCCGCTGCCGGGGGTCGAGTTGAAAATCACCGACCCCGCCAGCGGCAACGAACTGCCCTCAGGCGAGATTGGACAAATCGAAGTGCGTGGCCCCAACGTGTTCAAAGGCTACTGGCAGATGCCCGAAAAAACAGCCGAGGAATTGCGCAGCGACGGGTTCTTTATCACCGGCGATCTGGGTCTGATGGACAGCGACGGTTACGTTCAAATTGTGGGCCGCAACAAGGACCTGATAATCTCGGGCGGCTACAACATCTATCCCAAAGAGGTGGAGTTGTTGCTGGACGACCAGCCAGGTGTGCTGGAAAGCGCTGTGATCGGCGTGCCCCACCCGGATTTCGGCGAAGGCGTGATCGGCGTACTGGTCGCACGACCCGGTCACACGCCGTCAACCGAGGCAATCATGGACGCGATTGGCCGGGACCTAGCACGCTTCAAGCAGCCCAAGCGACTGGTCACGATTGATGCCCTGCCCCGAAACACGATGGGCAAGGTCCAGAAGAACGTGCTGCGGGATATGTTTGCCGACAGCTTCGCCCCGGCGGGATAGGCGTTACTGACGCGCGGCCGTCGTCAGAATACGGCTGTCGAGCGAATTGACCACACCAACTCTGCGAGCGAGCGCATCGGCGTATCCGCCCGCGGATTCAGTGGTCGGGCGCAATCCGTCAAAGATTTGCTGATCGGAATGGATCACGATGATCTTGGTCTTGCCCAGCGATGTATCATCCACGACAAAGGCCAGCTTTTCACCATTGCCCGCCTCTGCCGTGCTATAGGCCACGCGAATTCTCACATCCCCATCACGCCCACCGCGCAACGCGATGACGTTATTGTCCTCGAACAGTAGATTGGGCAACAGATGATAGACGTTTCCCGACACATCCAACGCCGAGACGAACAGATATCCGCTCGTCAACTCGGGCGGGATCACCACATCGATGACCGGGTTTTCACCAACAAGAAAGTCGCCCGAGCTGTTGAGCGCGTTGTCGGCGCCGTTTCGAAAATCAATGCTGATCCCAGCCTCCGGAACATTCGGCAACACGGTGTCGATCAGGCACAAAGTCGGGTTCAACACCTCGACATCCAGAACCAAGCTGCGTTCGCCGATGGCGGAGGTTAACTGCTGGTCCAGTGCATCGCGGGTCGCCATACTGTCGACGCGCCCGGCAACGCGCACCTGGCTGCCATTCGGGTAACCGGTGACGGGTGCGTCGATCACATGCAGGTCGCCGCAGTTGCGATGCGCGGCCAGAACGGGGTCCAACGCCTGCGCGTTCAGGACCCGCGGGCCAAGGTCGATCCCCACCCGCACCTCCAGCGCACCTTGCATTTCGCTTTGTGTCAGCGCCGCCGTCAGCGTTTCCTTTTCTGCCGTGTCATAAGTCAGCCCGCTGACTTGTACGCGGTTGCCCTCTGCCCTGATCCGCCATTCCGGCAGGTGGCTGACGGCTGTGATCAGGCGCAGAATGTCGTCACCCCAAGTCTGTGCGATGTCTCCGCTTGCGAGGGTCAGGTCGGTGCTGCCGCCCTGCTGCGTCATCACTGCATCCAACGCGTCGCGCGCCGGTTCGGAGGGGACGTTGCCGACGGCCACCGGCTGAGCGTTTTCGGTGCGCGACACCACGAGGCTGTAGGGGTCGGCCACCGGATACGTGGGACCAAGCAGCCCGTCCAAAGCACCCGACAGGAAAACGCCAACCGCGACCACTGCAGCGACCAGCACTACGAGGATAGGCATCAACGCTCCGCGTTTTTTGTCAGGCGCTTCCGATTTTTCCGGTTTGTGCTCCACGCCCGGCGGGGGCGGAGCGACAACGGTTTTGGACACCTCTGCCGTTTCGGTTCTAGATGCGGGGCGCGGGACTACGACAGTTTCCTCATCGTCCCCAGCAACATTTGCCCCAAACGTCGCAATCTGATCCACCACCGCCTGCGCCGTTTGCAAGCGCTGATCCCGGTCCGGGTGCGTCATGCGATCCAGAAGCGTTTTCAACGGCTCTGGCACACCGCTTGTGTCCAAGGCTTTGGCCTTGTTCTCGACCACCTCCATGACGTTCTTGCCCATCTTTGGCTTTTGACCACGGAAGGTAGACAGCAATAGCGCGCCCAATGCGTAGATATCGGCGCGGGCATCGGTCTTCCCCTCCAGCTGCTCGGGCGCGGCATAGGAATATTTCCCCGCGAATTCGTTGCCAACGATGGTTTCGGCGCCGGGGTTCGTGTCCTTGGCGATACCGAAATCAATGATGACAGCCTCGGCAGGGTCACCATCGCGCAGGATGATGTTATCGGGGGACAGGTCGCGATGAACGATGTTTTTCTTGTGCGCGGCCACCAACCCTTCAGCCACCCTCCGGCAGACGACCAACAAGTCTTCGGCTGACATGCCGCCACTTTTCAGCTTTGCGTCCAGACCCGGACCATCGACATAATCCATGACAAGATAGACATGACCATCATCGGTACGCTGGTTATCGTAATAGCGCACGATGGCGTCATGGCGGATTTCGCGCATCGCCTCTTCGCGCGTCATCAGCGCAAGAAAGTCCTCGTTGCGGGAAAACTCGGACCGCAAAGCCTTGACCGCGACCACACGGCCCGAAATCTCGCTGACGGCGCGGTATACTTCCGAGGTGCCGCCAAGGCCAAGCACCTTGTCGATCCGGTATGTGTTGTTCAACACATCCCCGATTTCGAAGATGCCGGGGTTGGTGTCGGAACTCACAACTGGGCCTCGCGCCGATTGGGAACTGTCATGCTGCGGCGCTCGGTGTCACGCTTAGCCAAGCGCCTGAAATTCGACGCGTCGATTGACATCGGCAAGCGGGTCATCGGGATCGAACGGCGCACGTTCTCCAACGCCAAGGGCTTCCATCCGCTCTTCGGGAAATCCGCAATCGGAGACGAGGAACCGCTTCACTTCTTCTGCGCGCAGTTTCGAAAGGCGCTCGTTGTAGCTCGCCGATCCAGACGAATCCGTATGGCCCAGAATGCGGACCATTTGCACATCAGCAGCCTTGAGCGCTTGGCACAACGCGACCAGTTTTGGTTTTTGATCATCACGCAGGGCAGCAGAGTCAAAGTCGAAGGACACATTGACATTCACCTGCTCGTCTTTTGGCACGATCGTCGCAACATCCTCGACCGGTTCGACAACCGCCTCTTCGGTCACTGCCTCTTCGGGAGTTGCAATCAACAAGCCCCGCGTTTTCTGCTTTTTGAAGTTTTCGGCCATTTCCTCGACCGATTGCCCGGTATCGTCCTGCGCCATCACAGGAGCGACGAAACCGACCACCGCAACAGCGACGGCAAACAACGTGCATTTCATGGATGTCATTGTGGCAGTTCCTTCAAAAAATTCACGATCAACCTGTGGAAACATTATAACAAATCAGCAGTAAACCCAACCATCTCCCCTTCAACCTATGCAGCCAAATGTTGCTGGGGTCGTCTTTCAAACGGGCGAAATCGCGTGCCGTGCTGGCATTATCAGGGTTTGTGCGTGGATTGCATAGGGTCCTATTGGGCCCCGGTGCGCGAATTGTTGCTCAGGGTGGGCACGTAAAAGCCTGCGTCGCTCGAACGAGCCGCCGAAGTACCAGCCCAAAAGGACCATTGTTTTGAGACAGATTCCTTTGGCGCCGGTTCAGGATGACAACTTCTTGGCCGGACTGCAACGCGGGGGCATTTCTCACAAAGCAAGCAACCCGCAAACGAAAGGAAAGGGGGGACAACCAAGTTGCCCCCTCTCTTTCCTTGGGCACGCTGGGCAAGCATCGGGGCGTTGCAATGCTGTCCAGTCTTGCGTGCCAACGGCGCACCCAGCGCTCGGGTTCTAGAAATCGACAGGCAACAGGGCGTCGGGCAGGTTTTGATAGCAGACCGGTCTTAACCAGCGGCGGATGGCCATCGTGCCAACAGACGTGGCCCCGAAATTGGTCGAGGCCGGATAAGGGCCCCCATGGACCATGGCGGACGCGACCTCGACCCCAGTGGGAAAGCCGTTGGCAAGCAGTCGGCCCGCTTTGCGCTCAAGCACCGGCAGCAAGGCAGCGGCCGTATCGGTGTCGGCGTCGTCCATCTGCAGGGTTGCCGTCAGCTGGCCCTGCAGGGATTTCGCCACGTTAGCCATGTCCTGAGCATCCTTGGTTCGGACGACGATGCCGAACGGGCCAAAGACCTCGTGGCCCAAAGCCGCGTTTGCGAGCCACGTGCTGGCGTCGGTTTCGACAATGACAGGGGTTGCAGCGCGCCCGTCGCAATGGGTGGTCAGTACGTCCCTGACCCCGTCCTGAGTTCTCATTCCGGCAACGCCAGCCCGGTAGGCGTGCGCAATTCCATCCGTTAGCATGGTCTGCGGGGCGGCGTCCTCCAATGCGGCTCGGGCTGCTGCGACGAAGGCATCGCCGTCAGCCCCCTCGTCGATGACCAATAGGCCGGGGTTCGTGCAGAACTGCCCAGCCCCCATCAAAAGCGACCCGGCCCAGCCCGCGGCGATGTCGGCGCCCCGGTTTGCAGCGGCGACCGGCAGGACAAAGACGGGATTGACCGACCCGAGTTCCCCGAAGAACGGGATCGGTTCGGGGCGCGCGGCACACAGATCAAACAACGCTCGGCCTGCGCCGAGTGAGCCGGTAAAGCCGACCGCCCGGATCAAGGGGTGTTCGACAAGCGCCTGACCGACCTCTTTGCTTCCGCCCTGCACCAGCGAAAAGCAGCCCGGATGGGTTCCGGTTTTTTCTACCGCCGCCGCAATCGCCTCGGCCACGATTTCAGAGGTTCCGGGATGGGCTTCATGCCCTTTGACGACAACCGGGCAGCCCGCAGCTAGGGCCGAGGCCGTATCGCCCCCCGCCGTCGAAAAGGCGAGCGGAAAGTTCGACGCGCCAAAGACGGCTACCGGACCAATGGGGCGCTGGATCATCTTCATGTCCGGGCGCGGCAATGGCAGGCGGTCGGGAAGTGCGGTGTCGTGGCGTTTGTCCAGATAACTGGCATCGCGCAGCACTTCGGCAAACAGGCGCAACTGGCCGACTGTGCGCCCACGCTCTCCATTCAGACGAGCCTCTGGCAGGCCGGTTTCGGCTGTACCGATGGCCGTGATGGCCACGCCGCGCATCTCGATTTCATCCGCGATCGCGTCAAGCAAGACCGCACGGGAGTCGCGGCTTGAATATCCAAAAGTTTCAAACGCTTCTTCGGCTGAGGTGACGGCGCGATGGATCATGTCCTTGGATCCTGCGGAATACTCCTGCGGATCACCGGAGACCGGGGCAGACGAAAACGTCGCATCCGCGCCGATCCATTTCCCCGCGATCAGGTGTTTTCCTCGTGGTTGAAAGTTGTCGAGCATTGGATGTCCTTTCATTTCCCCCAGCGCAGCGCAATCAGGTCAAGATCCCTGGAGAGCGACAACAGCCGGTCTTTGGTACGTGCCGACAGCGGGCGGAGCGGATGGCGGACGTGGTCGCTGGTGATCACTCCACCCTCGGCATAGACCGTCTTGCAAGCCCGCAGGCCGCACTGTCGGTTTTCATGGTTGATCAGTGGCAGGCATTTTTGCCACTGCGCTAGGGCGGCGTCCTTGTCGCCGCCCAGATGGTGGGTGACGATGGGGCGCAGGTGTTCGGGGAACAGCCCCGACGTCATCGTTCCCGTACAGCCCGCATCCAGATCGGCGAGCAGCGTGACCGCTTCTTCGCCGTCAAAGGGGCCTTGGATGTGCTTCCCGGCTTCTGCAATCAGAGCGGCCAACTTGTCGGCGGCAAAGGGGCATTCTATCTTGAAATAACTCACATTCTCGATCTCACGCGCCATGCGAGCCAGCAGGGGCACCGGCAGGTCCACGCCCGAAAGCGGGGCATCCTGTACCATGATGGGGATCGAGACTGCATCGGATACAGCGGCAAAATGCTCGATGATCCCCTCTGGATCAGCCCGCAATCCCGTGCCGTGATAGGGCGGCATCATCATAACCATGGCCGCACCCAAATCCTGCGCGGCACGGGCGCGCGCCGCTGCAATTCCGGTATGGAAATGGCTGACCGTGACAATCACGGGTACCCGCCCTGCGGCGTGTTCCAGACTGACGCGCGCAAGCGTGTCGCGTTCTTCATCCGACAGCAGGAACTGTTCGGAATAGTTCGCCAGAATGCAGATCGCATCGACGCCCTGATCAATCAGGCAATCGACGACCCGCCGCATGCTGGCCTCGTCAACGCGACCATCGTCCAAGAAAGGGGTGGGGGCGACCGGAAGGATGCCGGTCAAGGGTGTCTTCATCATGTTCAGTTCTACCATTCGAAAGGGGCGACAGAGACGCGGCGGCCCAGCGTGAACGCATCGGCCACATGGGTCATCGGGGCGAGGTCGACCTCGCTTTTGCCGGTCGCGATCAACTCTGCGAAACGGGCGTAAAGGGCAGGGTACTCCTGATCTTCACCCCCGGCTGTTTCGACACCGTCGATGGTCAACTTCGCGCCACCTTCACTCAGAACGGCGGTGGTCGCATCGGTTTCAAGGTTGATGTTCCATTTCGGTGGCCCTTGCTCCAGCCAGTCGAACGCGGCTGTGACAGGGGCGCCGCCAAGGCCCGCAAATGTCAGGTCGACCGCAACTGGCGTGTCGCGGTTTTGCGGGAAATGCAGGGTTGCGTCCGTCAGATGCAGCGGATCCGTCAGGATCGCCGTCAGAACAGACAGCGCATTGATGCCGGGGTCAAAGACGCCAAGGCCGCCCGCCTCCCAGATCCAGTCCTGGCCGGGATGCCAGTGGCGCACATCCTCTTTCCACTCGATATGCACACTGCGGATCGTTTGGGTTTTCAACCAGTCACGGGTTGCCGCAACCGCCGCCGCGTGGCGCGAGTGCCACGTGGCAAATAGCGTGACGCCCTGAGCCGCAGCTAGGCGTTGCAGGTCGTGCACTTCGGACAGAGTCGCACCGGGTGGTTTTTCCAGCATCACGTGACGACCCGCCATCAGTGCACGGCGCGCATCGTCATACCGCGCCTGCGGTGGGGTCGCGAGTGATACGCAGGTGACATCCCGCTCTCCCTCCAACAGATCGGCAAGGCTGCGATAGGCAGTCACACCGCCGACTTCGGCATTGCGGCTGGCGGTCGCAACCAGTTGAAAGTCAGCGTTGTCCGCGATGGCCGGGATATGCTGGTCGCGGGCGATCTTGCCGATCCCGACCATTGCGAGGTTATACGTCATCAGTGGCTGTCCCTTGGAATGTCATTGCCCCGGCATCCGACCAGAAAGTCAAAGTCAGCACCGGTGTCTGCGCCCTGAACGTGATCGTGGAACAGCTTTGAATAGCCGCCCTTTGGCGCAAGGTCGGGCAGTTTCAGCGCTGCAAGGCGCTCGGCAAGCTCTTGATCGGAAATGTTCAGTATCAGGCTGCGGTTGGGCACATCGACGGTGATCGTGTCGCCGTTCTGCACAACGGCCAGTGGCCCACCTTGCGCCGCTTCGGGCGAGGTGTGCAGAATCACCGTGCCATAGGCGGTCCCGGACATGCGCGCATCCGAGATGCGGATCATGTCCTTGATCCCCTTTTTGAGCACCTTGGGCGGCAGGCCCATGTTGCCGACCTCGGGCATGCCCGGATAACCCTTGGGGCCGCACATCTTAAGCACCAGAATGCACGTTTCATCCACATCCAGCGCGTCGTCGTTGATGCGCGCCTTGTAGTCGTCGATATCCTCGAACACGACCGCACGGCCCGTATGGGTCATCAGACTGGGCGTCGCTGCGGACGGTTTCAGCACGGCACCCAGCGGGGCGAGGTTGCCCTTGAGCACGGCGATCCCGCCATTGTCGGTCAGCGGGCGATCCGCGGGGCGTATGACGTCCTCGTTCCAGTTCCGCGCATCCTTGACCTCGTTCCAGATGGTGTCGCCGGACACGGTCAGCGCGTCCTTGTGCAACTGGCCTGCCTCTGCAAGCCGTTTCACGACGACCGGCAAGCCGCCCGCATAGAAAAACTCTTCCATCAGGTACTCACCCGAGGGTTGGAGGTTTACAATTGTGGGCACCTCGCGCCCAAGCCGGTCCCAGTCATCCAGCGTCAGATCGATCCCGGCGCGGCCGGCCATGGCCAGCAAATGCACCACCGCGTTGGTTGACCCACCAATAGCCCCGTTGACCCGGACCGCATTTTCGAAGGCCGCGCGTGTCATGATGTCGGAGGGTTTGAGGTCATCCTTGACCATCTGAACGATCCGGCGACCTGTCATCTGGGCCATCACGCGGCGGCGCGCGTCCACCGCTGGGATGGCCGCATTTCCCGACAGAGCCATGCCCAGCGCTTCGGCCATGCTGGCCATGGTCGACGCAGTGCCCATCGTATTGCAAGTCCCGGTCGAGCGGGTCACGGCCGCCTCGGCCTCGATAAAATCGTCCTGCGTCATTTCCCCGGCTTTCACCGCCTCGGAGAATCGCCAAAGGTGGGTGCCTGCCCCCACCCGTTCCCCCCTGAACCAACCGTTCAGCATGGGGCCACCGGTCACCACGATCGACGGAATATCCGTGGACGCCGCACCCATTAACAGCGATGGCGTTGTCTTGTCACAACCCACCATCAGCACCGCGCCATCAATCGGCTGGGCGCGCATTGTTTCCTCGACCGCCATAGCGGCAAAGTTGCGGTACAGCATCGCAGTAGGCCGATAGGTATTCTCGGACGCCGAAAACACCGGCACCTCAAGGGGAAAACCGCCCGCCTCCCACACGCCCGCCTTCACCTTTTCTGCCAGTTCACGCAGGTGGCCGTTGCAGGGCGTCAAGTCGGACCACGTATTGAGGATCGCGATCACCGGGCGCCCGTCGAACAAGTCGTGCGGGTAGCCTTGGTTCTTCAGCCAGCCACGATGATAGATGTGGTCGCGACTCGTGCCGCCATACCATTCTTGCGACCGCAGCTTGCGGGGCCACTTGGCTGGTTCAAATGCCATGTCAGCCCTGCTTTTGCTTGTTGTAGACGTCAAAGATGACCGCAGCCAGCAAAACAAGCCCCTTGATCATCTGCTGATAATCGATGCCGATGCCCATGATGGACATGCCGTTGTTCATCACACCCATGATGAATCCACCGACGACGGCCCCCACAATCTTGCCCACACCGCCCGACATAGAGGCCCCACCGATGAACACGGCGGCAATCACGTCCAGCTCCATCCCGAACCCGGCCTTGGGTGTGGCCGTGTTCAGCCGCGCGGCAAAGATCAACCCGGCAAGGGCCGCCAGAAAACCCATGTTCACAAAGGTCAGAAACGTCAGCCGCTCAGTCGCGATGCCAGACAACTTCGCCGCCTTGACGTTACCGCCCAACGCATAGATGCGCCGCCCCAGTGTCGTTCGTTCGGTAATGAAGGCGTAGATGATCGTGAGGATGCCCATGGTGATCAGCACGTTCGGCAGCCCGCGAAATGTCGACAGTTTGAACAGCAGGAACAGGATGGCACCTGCGACAATCACGTTGCGCACGACAAAAAAGGCACTTGGTTCGTCCTCGATGCCGTAGGTCTTGTTCTGCGCCCGTGCGCGCATACCCGTCCAGACGATGACGAATACCGCAACGAGGCCTACAAGGATCGCCAACCCGTTCACCCGTTTCGAACCGGTCATCGCCGCGACCACCTCGCCCAGAGGCGAGAAAAGGTCGGGGACGAAACCGGTGGACAACAGTTGGAACGACTGCGGGAACGGCCCCACCGACTGCCCTTCGAGCAGCCACAGCGAGGCACCGCGAAACACCAGCATGCCCGCAAGGGTCACGATGAAGGACGGAATATTCCAATAGGCCACCCAATAGCCCTGCGCAGCCCCGATAATGATACCGGCCAGCAGGCAGACAGGAATCGTGGCCGCCACAGACATGTCCAGTTCCACGATCATGACCGCTGCCAATGCGCCGACAAATCCCATGACCGACCCCACGGACAAATCGATATGGCCGCCGACAATCACGATCAGCATGCCCAGCGCCATGATGATGATGTAGCTGTTTTGCAGGAACAGGTTGGTGATGTTAACCGGGCGCAGCAGCGTCCCGTCCGTCATGATCTGAAAGAAGCCCATGATGGCGATCAGTGCGAACAACAGCCCGTATTCGCGCAAGTGCCCGCTAAGATAATTCAGAATCCCGGTGTCCTTTTGCGCTTGGACAGTCTCGGTGGAAGTTGTTTCGGTCATTTCATTCCTGTTCCGTAACGATGAGCGACATGATCCGCTCCTGGGTGGCCTCTTCGGCGGTCAGTTCGCCAACGAATTGGCCTTCGTTCATGACATAAATCCGGTCACACAGGCCCAGCAGTTCCGGCATCTCGGACGAGATCATAAGGACACCTTTGCCCTGAGCCGACAGGTCGTTGATGATGCCGTAGATTTCAAACTTTGCGCCCACGTCGATGCCGCGTGTCGGTTCATCCAGGATCAGCACACGGGGTCCGGCGAACAGCCATTTGGACAAGACGACCTTTTGCTGGTTGCCACCCGACAGGTTGCCCACTTTCTGGAACACGCTGGGGGTACGGATGTTCATCGCCTCGCGGTACTTTTCAGCGACCTTGGTCTCCTCGCGCGATTGCAGCACTCCGTTTTTCGAAACGGCTGGCAGGTTCGACAGGGTGATATTCTCGCGGATCGTTTCGTCCAGCACCAGACCCAGCGCCTTGCGGTCTTCGGTGACGTAAGCCAGACCCGAATCAATGGCGCGGCGCACAGATGACACGTCGATCTCTTTCCCGTCCATCTTGACGGTGCCGCGCGCATTCCGCCCATAGCTTCGCCCGAACAGGCTCATCGCGAGTTCGGTGCGCCCTGCCCCCATCAACCCTGCAATGCCGACAACCTCGCCGGCGCACACGTGAAAGGACACGTCGCTGACCACCTGTCGTTCGGCGTGATCGGGGTGGGTGACGGACCAGTTTTCAACCTCGAACAGCCGCTCGCCTGCGCGTCTTTCCCGCACGGGATAGCGGTTCTCCATGCTGCGCCCGACCATATCGCGCACGATTTGGTCCTCGGTGATCTTTTCTTTCTTCGCGTCCCGCGTGGCCACAGCCGCACCATCGCGCAGCACCGTAATCGTGTCGGCCACGCGCCGGACCTCGTTCAGCTTGTGGCTGATGATGATCGAGGTGACGCCTTGCACCTTCAACTCAAGGATCAGGTCCAGCAGCGCCTGACTGTCGGATTCCGACAGAGCCGCCGTCGGTTCGTCGAGGATCAGCAACCGCACTTCCTTGGACAGCGCCTTGGCGATTTCGACCAGTTGCTGCTTGCCCACGCCGATCTGGTCGACAAGGGTCTGGGGCGCCTCACGCAGTCCGACTTTCCTGAGCAACTCACCCGCGCGCTGGTTCGTCTTTTGCCACGAGATCACGCCGCCGCTGGCACGTTCGTTGCCCAGAAAGATATTCTCTGCAATCGACAGAAGGGGGATCAGAGCCAGTTCCTGATGGATGATGATGATGCCACGGCGTTCGCTGTCGGAAATACCGCCAAAGGACATCTTTTCGCCGTCATAGATGATGTCGCCGTCGTACTGACCATGCGGGTAGACGCCGGACAGGACCTTCATCAGCGTGGATTTTCCTGCCCCGTTCTCTCCGACCAGCGCGTGGATTTCTCCCTCGGCCACTGAAAACGAAACGTTATCCAGCGCACGGACACCGGGAAACGTCTTGGTGATCTCGCGCATTTCCAGAAGCGTCGGCATTGAGCGGTTCCTGATATGTGGGGTGCGCCAGTCAAGGCACACCCCGTTGGAGATTACTTGACCTGGTCGGCGGTGTAGTAGCCCGAGCCAATCAGGATTTCTTCCCAGTTTGTCGCGTCGACCGATACCGGCTCCAGCAGGTAGGACGGTACCACCAGAACACCGTTGTCATAGGTTTCGGTGTCGTTGATCTCCGGCTCACTGCCTTCCAGCAGCGCCTCGACCATGCCTACAGTCACCCGTGCCAATTCGCGCGTGTCCTTGAACACGGTTGAATATTGCTCGCCTGCGAGGATGGACTTGACCGAAGGCACTTCGGCGTCCTGACCGGACACGATGGGCATTGCAGTGCCGCCAGAGCCGTATCCGACACCTTTGAGCGACGAAAGGATGCCGATGGACAGCCCGTCATAGGGGGACAGAACCCCGTGGACCTGCGCGTCCGTATAGTGGGCAGACAACAGGTTATCCATGCGCGCCTGTGCGACAGCACCATCCCAACGCAGCGTCCCAACGGTATCCATGCCCATCTGGCCGGATTTTACGTTGATCTTGCCCTCGTCGATCAGCGGTTGCAGCACGCTCATCGCGCCGTTGTAAAAGAAGTAGGCGTTGTTGTCGTCGGGCGAACCGCCGAACAGTTCCACGTTCCAAGGCGACACGTCAGGAAAGCGTGCCTCAAGCCCGCCGACAAGGGATGAGGCCTGCTGCACGCCGACTTTGAAGTTGTCGAACGTGGCGTAATAACTGACGTCACCACTGTCGCGGATCAGCCGGTCATAGGCGATCACCGGGATGTCGAGGGCGGCGGCGTTGGCCAGCGCGTTCGAAAGTGTTGTTCCGTCGATGGCCGCAATCACCAGCGCGTCGACTTCTTTGGTGATCATGTTTTCGATCTGTGCAAGCTGGTTTGGAATGTCGTCTTCCGCGTATTGAAGATCGGTTGTGTAACCTGCGGCTTCAAATTGCTTCACCATCGACTCGCCGTCCGAAATCCATCGCGCCGACGACTTTGTCGGCATCGCGATTCCGATTGTTCCCTTGTCCTGCGCAATGGCCGGGGCTGCCAGCAGCCCAAACGAGATTGCCAGGGCGGAAAGCCCCGTTACGTACTTTTTCATGAGTATCCTCCCATCAACGTCGAACATCGACGCCCTTCAGCAGCGGTCAGGATTTGACCGGATGCTGCGCACTGTGTATCCAAACTTCATAGCAATCAAATTACATATTTGCGCGCTTCCATACCAAAAATGATATGAGAGGGTGCCGTGCAACTCAATATCAAGAACCTCAACCTGCGCCATCTGCGGTTGTTGCATGCCATCGCAACCGAGGGGCAACTGTCCATCGCGGCCGAACGGTTGGCGATCACACAGCCCGCCGCGTCCCGAACACTGTCGGAGGTCGAGGCGCTGGTGGGCGAGCCGCTCTTCCTGCGCAGTCCAAAAGGCATGGTGGCCACCCAGATCGGTCATGTCTTTTGCCGTCATGCGGACGCAGTCGTCGGCCAGCTTGGATCGGCAGTGTCGGACCTGAATGCGTTTCGCACAGGGCTTGCGGGCAAAGTGAGGCTCGGTGCTGTCACAGGCCCCGCGGTGGGGTATGTCGTGCCTGCCGTCCAAGCGCTGAAAGCCGAGGCACCATTGGCCGAAGTCAGCATCGACGTCGCCCCCAGCGTGGAACTGGTCGAGGGGTTGTTGCGCGACTCCTACGACATGGTGCTGGCCCGCATTCCCGCCAACGTCGATCCGCGCTTGCTGGAAACCCGCCGTGGCCGGGTCGAGGAAGTCCGCGTACTGGCGCGCGCCGGGCACCCGCTGAAAACCGAAACCCGCCTGACCTTTCACGATCTGGTTGACCAGGCTTGGATCATCCAAGGCACCGGCATGCCTATCCGGGGCGCGATGGAGCAAGCCTTCATCAACCGTAACTTGCCCCCGCCGCAGGACGTGATCGATACCGCATCGCTGGTCTTTACCGTCGGCTTCCTGATGCGCAGCGACGCATTGGCTGCGGTGACGGCAGAAGTCGCCGAGCTGCTGCTGTCCACCCGTCCGGACGGGCTGACAGAGATTGAGCTATCTGAGGAGCTGATCCTGTCCCCCTACTATCTGATCCGACGAAAGGGCCATGCAACATCACCGATTTGCGACCGCATGCAGCATCTCCTGAGCGAAGAAATTGCAATCTGACGCAGGCGTTGATCAGTCAGTCACGGCCGGTGGCTTTTTCAGAACTCCACGCAGGAACATGGGTGCCACAAAGCCGGCGATGGCCGCAATCCACAGTCCAATGGCGATGGGACTGGAGAACAGATAGGTCACATCCCCATCGGACAACGTCATCGCGCGGCGCAGAGCGTCCTCCATATTGCCGCCCAGAAGGATGCCGAGGATCACCGGCACCGTCGGGACGTCAAGCTTGCGCAGCACGTAGCCGAGCACCCCAAAACCCACCATCAGCAACAGATCGAAATAGCTGCCCGACAACGAATAGATGCCCACGAAAGAAACCATCGTGACCCCCGGCAACAGGATCCATGCCGGAACCATCAGGATCCGTACAAAGATTTTCACCATCGGCACGTTCATCAGCAGCAGCACGACGTTGGCTATCAGCAGTGAGGCGATGAGGCCCCAGATCACCTCGGGCCGTTCAGTGAACAGCGTCGGGCCGGGCGTGATATTGAGCGTCATCAACAGCGCCAGCAGCACCGCTGTGGTCCCCGAACCGGGCACACCCAGTGTCAGCATCGGCACCAGAGCGCCACCGGCGGCGGCGTTGTTGCCTGCCTCGGGCGCGGCGACGCCCTTGGGCACGCCGGTGCCAAAACCGCCCTTTTCACCGGCAATGGATTTTTCGGTCATATAGGCCATGAACGACCCCAGCGATGCGCCGGCGCCCGGCAGGATCCCGGCGATGAAGCCCACGCCAGAGGACCGCAGCATCGTCCAGCGCGTGTCCCAGATGTCTTTCCACGGGATCAGGACCTTGCCAAGGGTCACGCCGATGGACGACCCTTTGCCGTGGGATTCAATGAAAAAGAAGACCTCGGCAATGGCGAACAGGCCCACGATGGCAACCAGAAAATCAATCCCGTCGAACAGGTGCAGGTTTCCCCCCGTCAGACGCGGCAGGCCGGACGAGGAATCAACCCCGATCATCGCGATACCAAGGCCCAGACAGGCCGCAAGCGCCGCCTTTGCCTGGTTGTTCGAGGCCATACCGCCCAGCGTACAGAACGCCAGCAAGTAAAGCGCAAAATACTCCGCCGGACCGAACAGAAACGCCACGCGCGCCAATGTCGGGGCCAAAACCATCAGTCCGATGGTCGCCAGCAGCGCACCTACGAAGGATGCAACGCCCGACAGCACCAGCGCATCGCTCGCACGTCCCGCCTTGGCCATCGGATAGCCGTCCAGCGTGGTCATCAGCGCAGGCTCGTCGCCGGGAATGTTAAGCAGGATCGAACTGATCCGCCCGCCATACATCGCGCCGTAGTACACGGATGTCATCAGCACCAGCGCCGATGTCGCATCAAGGCCAAGTGTGAAGGTGATCGGGATCAGGATCGCGACCCCATTCGACGGTCCAAGTCCCGGCAGCGCGCCAATGATCGTGCCCAAGAAGCAACCGCAGACGGCCAGAAACAGCGTGAAGGGTGACAGCGCGACCCCGAATCCAAGCGCGAGGTTTGAAAAAATTTCCATGTCAGTGCCCTACGAAAGGAATAAGGACCGAAATCGCGTTCCACAGCTTTTCAGGCGTGGGAATGCGATAGGCCACAATGTTGCCGAGGCCGAGTGCGTATTTGAACAGTACGAACAGGCCAAGCGCCAGGCCGATGCCCGCCAACGCTGCAGGCCCGGCGCGCGGCGATATCTGATAGCTCAGGATTCCAGCGGCAAAGACAGTAGGCAGCAAGAAGCCGAGCGGCGTCAGCAGGACCGCATAGACCGACAGAATCAGAACCGCGATGCCCATCGACACAAATGTACGCCACGCGGGCCATTCCGGGTCCGGGTCGGGCTTGAAAACAAGGAATAGTGAACAGACAGCCGCCACCGCACCGATCATCAGCGGGAAAAGTTTGGGCAGGTATTCACCGGAAAAGAAATTGGTCTGAATCTGGGTGGCAGCCGCGATATACGCGACTGCCGTGATCAGAGTAACAAGACCGAATATTCGGTCTGAGGCCATTATTGCGTGACCCCAAGTTCTTTGGACATGGTCGCGATGTCCGCAACCAGACCGTCGACATAGGCCTGGAAGTCGCCGCCCACCTTAGTGAAGGGAGCCAGACCATTATCGACCATCGCCTGCTTCCACTCGTCGCTGTCGGCGACCATCTGCAGCTTGTCGGCCCATTCCTGAAACCGCTCGTCCGAGATGTCCTTGGGCACGTAAAGCCCGCGCCAGTTGACGGCCACGACGTCAAAGCCCTGTTCCTTGGCGGTGGGGATATCCTCGAAGCCGGGCACGCGTTCCTCGGTCAGGACCGCCAGCACACGGATGTCGCCGTTGGACAGAAAGCTGACCACTTCGGACATGTCGCCGGTCATGCCTTGGGTAAAGCCGCCGACGGTCTGGGTGATCGCATCGGCGCCACCGTCAACACCAATATACTTGATCTTGGTGATGTCTGTGAAACCGGCTTTCTGCAGGACCATCAGCGGCTTCATGTGGTCAAACCCGCCTACGGCAGAGCCGCCGGCAAAAGCCACGGAACCGGGGTCAGCCTTGATCGCTTCGACCATGTCGCCAAGCGTCTCGAACGGGCTGTCTGCCGCCACAACGATCACGCCGGGATCGGCACCGATGGCCCCGACAAATCGAACCTGATCCGCCGTCATGCCCGCATAGGCGTTCTGCGCCAGACGTGTTGTTGTTGCAGAAGACGCCGCGACAATCAGATCGGGGTCATCACCGCGTTCGTTCACGACGTTGCCATAGGCCAGACCACCGCCAGCGCCGGGCATGTTGGTGACCTGCACAGGCTTGTCCACCGCACCGATGTCGAACATGATCTTGCCGATCTGGCGGCAGGTAAAGTCCCAGCCACCGCCGGGGTTGGCCGGTGCGATACACTCTGCGGCCTGCGCCGACGTGGTGACAGCTCCGGTCGCCGAAAATGCCACGACGGCACCCGTCAGAAGCACCTTAAACAGATGTTTTGTCATTAATATTCCTCCCATTACGGCACGGCATTGCGCGCCAAGCGTGTTTACTGTTCTTGCAAACCTGCGGGACTTTGTCGTTTTTGAGAACGATTTGCAAGACGTGACGGCGAGATAGAGGGACATCTGTGCATGCGGGTGGGCAGTCCCGGGTCTGGACCAGTCCTTTTCTGTGGGTGCAGTGCATTGAGATATGCTTTACAAAGCGTCATCGCCCTGCGTGCGGTGCCTCTGCGCCGCTTTTACTCGAAGGAAACCCACCCCATGACCCGTGTTCTGATCCCTTCCGGTGCCCTTGGTCTGGGGTTTGACCATGACGCGCTGATGCTGGGTATCGCGAACAAACCGGATATCATCGCCATTGACGGCGGGTCCACCGACAGCGGCCCGGCCTATCTGGGTCAAGGCGTGTCCAAATACTCCGCCGCCTCCACCAAGGGCGAATGGAAAGAGCTTCTGATCGCGCGCCAACAGGCGAATGTGCCACTGGTGATCGGCACCGCAGGCACGTGTGGCAGCGATTCAACCGTCGACTGGCTGTTCGACATCACTCGCCAGATCGCGAAGGAAGAAAGGCTGAGCCTCAAGGTCGCCCTGCTTTATTCGGGGCAAGACCCTGCCGCGATGGCCGCGGCCTTCGAAAAAGGCGACCTGCGAGCGCTCGACGCCGCGCCTGTCGTCGATGGGCAGATCATTCAGACCTGTACCAACATCGTGGCCCTTGCGGGGGCCGAACAGATACAGGCGGCTATCAAGACGGGTGCGAATGTCATTATCGCCGGGCGCGCAACGGACACGGCCACCATCGCCGCATTGCCGTTGATGCGCGGCGATCATCCGGGTGCTGCGTGGCACGGGGCCAAGGTCGGTGAATGCGGGGCCATCGCCACCAGCAGACCCAATACCGGCGTGATCGAGATTGATTTTGACGCAACGGGCTTCACGATCCGTCCGCTGGCAAAGGACACATTTGCCACGCCGGCCAGCGTGTCGGCCCATATGCTTTATGAAAACGCCGATCCGTTCATCCTGCATGAACCGGGTGGGCACCTGGATGTGACCGGGTCAACCTATCACGCGCTGGATGACCGGACGGTGCGGGTCGAAGGCTCCACTTGGGTGCCCGGACCCTATACGGTCAAACTGGAGGGCGCCCGCATTGCAGGCTATCAAAGCGTCAGCCTCGCCATGCTGCGCGAACGGCGCTATGTTGAAAACGCGCGCTCATGGGCCGACGACATCACCCGTCAGTGCCGTGCCAAGGTAATCCGGCGACTGGGGCTCGAGCCTGATGCGTTCGAGATCGAATTGCGGCTGATCGGGGTCAATTCCGTCCTTGGCGATCTGGAAACCGCGACGCAACTCCCTCAGGAAGTCGGGATACTGGGCATCGTCACCGCCCCCAGCCAACAGATCGCACAGGAGATCGCCAAAATGCTCAACCCCTATCTGCTGCATCACCCGCTGGACGAGGATGAGCCGATGCCAACCTTTGCCTTTGCCTTTTCCCCGCCCGAGATGTCCCGCGGGGCCATCTATGAGTTCTGCCTGCACCATGTCTTGCACCTGAAGGACCCTATGGATGCGTTTCGGATCGAAACGCTAGAGGTGAGTCATGGTTGAACTTGGCCAGATCGCGGACAAGGTCCGATCGAAAAACGCAGGCCCTTTCTGGCTGACCATCGACGTGTTCTGCGGGGATGCTGCTCGGTTTGAACATATTGCGGCTTATTTGGACAATGTGCAGGTGGCCGGGCTTTTGGCGGCAAAGCCCGAAACCCTCAAGCGGTTCGAACTTCCCGATCTGCACGTCATCAAATTCTCGGTCCCGCGGCCGACCGTGCAAGGATCACTGCGTGATCGGGATATGCACGGCGCGCAGTGGGCCAACTTGCTGGCCGAACTGCGCATCCAGCTGCACCCGGCCGACTGATCCTGACCGGGTCAAAGGTGGTCGCAGCCGATCATGTCGACGGCACCAAAACCGACGACGCCTCGAAAAATCTTGGCGCATCCCGACACTGGAAAAGGACCATCCGAAGACACGGAGTCCGGACGCAAAACATCGCTTGAAAAAGCTACGGGCTGTGGGAAAAAACTGTCCCGACCGCGTGCGCTGGTTGAGATGACCAGCGCTGACGAGCACCGACAAACACCTGTTTTATGTCAAGAAGTAGTGGGCCCAGACGGCGTCGTACCGTATTCCGTAGGACCAGGCTGAAATCAAGAAGAGCCGCCTGAGAAGCCCGCCCGCGATCTCCCTTTACAGCGCTCGTCTCGTCCAGTCGCCCCAGAGATCACAGGTGGCGCGCCCCGTTGAGGGTGCTGCCCTGTGTACCGATCACCGCTTGCCTGTTGCGTTGCGGCATGGGCTTCTCACCACCACTGCAAGGATCGTGCTGCATTCACAAAGAAAAAGAATTCAATACGAAAGCCCGTTTTTCCTTCTTTTTTGGCAAAGACACTGACTAGACTATGGCCAAGTAACCGCGGCCGCACGCAGGATTCGAGCGTACCGCGACATGAGGGACCTGAGAACATGCCAGATACAGTCCAGTCGATACTGACGCCGTTGCAGCAGGACTTTCTTGAAACCTACGTGATGAAAAAGGGCGTCTTTGCTCGCAACAAGGAAAAGAAGAACGCCGAACGCGAGAAGCTGCTTCAGATCTACCAGCGCGAACGCGAGGTGCTTGGCAAAAAGATCGCCGGACTGGCTGACAACGACACCATGCGCCAAGGCTTTTCCAACCGGGTCTACAAGGCCGACGAGATAATCAAGGGCAAGGGCAAGACCACCGAGAAACTGGCGCAGGCGACCAAGGAGTTGCAGCTCATAACTCTCGATCTGCTCAAGCACATCGCCAACGAAGAGAAGAACGCCTACAAGTTTTCAATACCCGGCCAGGTGCGGTTCTTCGTCGCCAAGGGAACTGGCGAAATCTACGATATCTCAAACGCTTTCAACGCCGAAGTCGACACTGTTGTAGAGGATATACGCAAGCTTGCCGGTGGAACCGATCTTGTCATTCCGGAACCCAAGTTGGCCCTGAAGATGAGCAACGCGGTGTCGAGCGCCATCGGCACCATCAATCCGCTTTCGACCGCCGCCGCGTCCGGGGATATGGACCTGGAACTGGCCAAGAGCATCATTGACGACGTGGTGAAGAATATCCGCCAGACGGATACCGATCTGCGCAAGGAACTCGCCGAGTTCGCCGGCAGCGAAGAGATCATCAAACAGCACATCGAGAACGTCAAGAAAGCCGACGCGATCAAGCAGGACATCGACAGTATGGGGTCCGAGCTTGAAAAGCTGCTGAACTGGGGATCGCCCAAGGCAGCGGAACTGATCAAGAAAGCCGAAAATCTACGCAAATCCGCACATCCCGAACATGGCGATCTGGATGGGCTGAAGAAATCCTGTGACGATCTGTTCAACGAAATCAAAGGCGCGCGGATCGATGCGACTGGCGCATACAACAAGAAGAAGGAAGAGTTGGACAAGCGCCTTGATGCGATGTGGAAGACGGTCGAAGCCTTCCGCAAGAAACACGCCAAGGAAGCGATGCCGGAACAGGCCGAGGAATTCGCGTTTGTCGCAAATGCGGCCCGACAGGCGCTGGACGCGGGCAAGAACGTCAACGCGCTGCCCGCGATTGAAAAGATGGTGCAGGATGCCGAAAATATCGCCAACGACCTTGGCAGCATGGGCATGATCAACGGCGAGGTGAAAAAGGCGATCGCCGAAGCCAAGAAAATCGTCGGCAAGCGCAATGGCAAGAAGGGCACGATCCGGGTGAACGCGTGGGCGACGCTGGACGCGGAGATCAAGAGTTTCGAAAGCGACTGGCCCTCCAAACGCCCTGCCTCTGCCCGTTCAGAGGCGATGGACCTTGTGCTGCGTTGTGGACAGGAAGAGACCCGCGAGGCGGGCCAGCACACATGGATTGAAAGCCAGCAGCGCAGGATCACCGAGGCCCGCAATTACCTCAAGCAGGTCGAGGCGGAATTGAAGAAACAGGTCGAAGCCACAGGCAAGAAATTCGCTGGCTACGACGGGGCGCTGAAAAAAGAACTGGATGACGCAGAGGCGTTTTTGACCAAGGAAGCGCTAAGCTGGCAGCAGCCTACCGAGACCAAGATCGGCAAGGCGCAGGTTGCGATCCTAGAACTGCTTGAACGGCTGAAGGGCAGTCAGGTTGAGTCGATGAAGGCGCTGAAGGAATTGTCCGACGAATATGACGAAAACGTCGCCGCGAAAGATCAGGAGATCATCGACCTCAAGGCCCTGCATCAATCCATTTCAGGATGGAAGGACGTCTCAAAGGCGCAATACAAGGCCTCCAAAACCGCCAAGACGCACAAAGACGACTACGATCAGCTGATGAAGCAGGTGTCGGGTTTCATTTCAGAGGTCAAGACGGCGTCCAAGACCACCGACCCCAAGAAACGCGCGATGGACAGTGGCACCGCCGAAAAACGATACCGTGGCTATCAGCAGCGGATGCAGACCATCCTGAAAGACCCGCCCAAGATCAATCGCAAGTCGCTAGGCAGCATGGACAAGACGTGGAAAGACGCCGTTGGCCGTCTGACAGAAAATCAGAAGACCCTGATCAACACGGTCAGGAACGACTTTGTCGGCAAGCTGGAAGATGAGGCCAAGAAGAAGGAATATCTGGATGGTCTGGACAAGTTCAACCAGCAGATCGCCCGGGTCATCGCCACCTTCGATCTGGCCGCGTTCGACAATGCGGCCAAGGTACTGGGCGACGATGACGCGACCGAACAGGACCGGCTGCGCCATCGCGAAATTGCCCTAAACATGGTGCGCCTGAACCGCGACCGGATCACCAGCAACCCCCTGATCCAGGCCTGCGTTCAGAATCCGTTCAACGTTCCGGGCTTTGCATCACCGCCTTACCGGGCGCTCAACCAAATCGACCTGGAGGTACAGCGCGGTGTCTGATGTTCTTTCCCCGAAACAGACGGTTTGGCTGACAGACCTGACCGGTGTCATCGCGCAAGCGGACAAGGCCCTTGAAAATGCCGAACGGCAGGCCGAAGGGCAGAAGCTGATCGAAGACCAGCTTGGCGCCGAGCGCGACAACATCAAGAACGCCTTCGATCAGATCAGCGTCCAGATGAAGACCAACAAGGTCGAAGGCGCGCTGCGCCAACTCATCGGCAAGCCCAAAGAGATGACACTGTCCGACCCCGACCACGATCCGATGAAGGATTTCGACACCTGGACCGAAGGCCCTGATGTGAAAAGCATCAACGAGCAGGACCTGCTGCTGTTGCGTCAGAACTACGAAAAGATCCTTAACCTTCAGACCGAATTGAAGAAGAACCCCTATTACGCCGAGCCCGAAGCGCCCGAAATGCCGGTCGAACCGTCGACGCCCGAGCAGCGCAAGGCCTATGCGGCCAAGCTGGAAACCTACGAGGCCGACCTGAAGATCGCCCAGAGGCGTATGGCCGAAGACCTGTGGAACCCGCTGCAACGCGAAGGCGTGATGCCGGAAAGCTTTATCCCCGACAAGTATTCCGAAGTCAGCCGCCAGTTCGAAGAAGCCAACGCGCTGTACGAAGAGCGGTTGCAGGAATATTCAAAGGAACTGGGCGAGTATGGCGCGTTCCTTGAACGGTTTGACGACGCCATGGCCATCGGATCCGGATTGCTCAAGGTGGCGGGGTCGGCGGCCAGTTTTGCCGGTTCCATCGCGGCCCTGACGGAAAACAAGGACGTGATTTCCGGCGCAAAGGAAGCCAAGGAAGTGCTGGGCTGGGTCCAGATCGGCATGACCTCGACCGCTGGCATCGTCAAGGGCGCGCTCAAGGAACAGGACGGCTTTGCCGTCGCCGAAGCAATCAACGGCGCGGTCGGCGAAATCCTTGGCGCGACGTTGGATGAAGCGACTGCGGATCTGACCAAAGGTCTGATCTCGGGCGCGATCAAGTCCTCGAAGGCCGGTGCGCTATTTGCCAAGGGCGACATTGATGGCGGGCTGGACGCACTGGCTGACGCGATCACCGACAGCCTTGGGGGACTGGGCGACGACGACGTCGCCAAGATCGGCAAGATCATCGGACAAAGTATCAGGTCCCTGCCCAAGGCAAAGGAGGCCGCGACCAAGTTCAAGGACAATCCGTCCGAAGCGCTTCTGATCCTGATGAACAGCGCGGCATCCCTGACAGCCACCATCACCGCACCTGCCAAAAGCGATGAAGAAGACGAAGAGGAAGAGGAGGAAGAAGACGAAGACGCGCTTGCGCTCTCCGATCTCACCGACCTCATGTCGCAGCAGAAAGTGGTCTCTGCCAAGATCGACAAGGAAAAGCTCGAGCAGATGAAACTCGAGCACGCCAAGCTGCAAGAAGAGAACTTTGCCGAGTTCATGCGGCAAGAGGACCGCGCATTTGCCGAGGCCCTCGAATATGGCTTCGCCGACCCCGATGACGAGGATGAAGAGCTTGACATCGCCGAACGGAAGCGGGTCGACAGTCTGGAAAAGATTGTCGCTGTCTACAAACGCGATGAAATGATGTTCAACCTCGCCAAGAAGATATGCACGGGCGGGCCCGCTTTCGTGGCGGATCTGGTGCCGGGAATGGGACTTGTCGCTGCTGTCACCCAACTCGTCTTCTCCATCGGTGAAGCGATCAAACACGCCGAACAACTGCTGATCTGGATGGACAACGTCAGCGACGCCAAGACGGCGCGCACTGCGCAGATGGACGCGATGATGAACCGGCTTGGTCTTCAGAAAAAGCAGACGGTGATCGCCAATATCAAGGTCGGCATTCAAGCTGTGAAGGTCGCGGGCGAAGCCACCAAGCTTGCTGGGCAGGCCGCACCTGTTGGCTTTGCGATTTCCTCAGGGGCCGATCTGGCCGAAAGCGTGCTGGAAGTGTCCGCAAAGGTCGTCGAAGTCGTCGAGATGGAAAAAGCCTGGCGCGATTACAAGAAAGCGCTGGAAAACCCCAAGTCACGCAAGGCCATTCGCCAGACCATGCGATCAAACCCGACATTGTCCAAATACGCCATGGCCTGGGGCGCGGTCGAGGATGGAAATCCCATCGCGAAAGAGGCGATGCGCCGCTGTGGCCTCAACGAACGCACCCTTGCTCAGCCGGAAACCAACGTGGGCAAGGTCGTTGAATATCTGGAAATGATCTATGCCGACGATCCCGTCTTGTTGCGCGCCGTTCCGATCAAGGACGACTGGCACCCTGGCGATGTCGAATTCACCTTCCGGAGCTTTCTGAAATTCTACCGCGCGGCGGTCAAGGACGCCAAACTGGCCGAGTTTGACATGTCCGGACCATCCGGCGCGCTGGGCGGTTACGAGACAGCGGCAGAGGCCTTTGCACAGGAAATTCTGGACGCGACCAAGGCCAATGCCGAGGCCGTCGTCACCAACCAGAAGGCCATGGAGCTTGCCAGCAAGACCTTTCGCGAGGCCAAGGCGAAGTGGGAAAAGGACGGCAAAGAGGGCGATGGGCCCGAATACGTCAAACCCGAGCAGATCGCGATGGTCGAGCCGAACCCGGCTGTCTACACCCGCGCGACGGATGCTGCGACGGTGTGTATGCAGACATTCGGGCGCATAAAGCCGCTGGATACCGACGGTGAGGCCCATGCCAGTTTCAAGACCTATGCCGAAGCGATGGAAGCCAAAGCCTGCATCGCCCGCGACCAGTTCGACGGCGCCTGGGAACGGCAGGAGTGGGTCGCAGGCTAGCGTGTCGTTGCGTCCATAACCCGGGTTATGTGGTGGAAGCGGGCACGCAGCGCCCGTCCGGTCAGGTCGCTTCCGCCTCTCCCAATTCCCGCTGAAGCCGCTTTTCTTCGGCAATGCGGGGTTTGGATAGCCCTGCCAGCAACAGGTAGGCGACCGGTGTAAGATATAGCGTGGATATTGTTGCCAGCCCCAATCCGCCAACAATGACCCACCCCAAGGCCTCGCGCGCTTCCGCCCCCGCGCCGGTGGAAACGATCAGTGGCACGCCGCCAAAGACGGTCGAGGTCATCGTCATCATCACGGGCCGCAGCCGGATGGTCGAAGCGTCGAAAATCGCGCTGGCCACGTCCTGACCCTGATCGCGCAACTGGTTGGCGAACTCCACGATCAGAATCCCGTTCTTCGCCATGATCCCGATCAGCATCACCAGACCGATCTGGCTGTAGACGTTCAGGCTGGTCCCGGTCAGCAGCAGGGCAAAGGCTGCACAGGCCAATCCAATGGGGACCGTAGCCATCACGACGATGGCCGAGACAAAGCTTTCAAACTGTGCCGAAAGGACCAGTAGCACGATCAGGATCGCGAACCCGAAGGTAAGCAGAAGGCCCGAGTTGGTCTGATCGAGCGTGGCCGCCTCGGCCAGCGGGACGATCCGGTTTTCTTCGTCAAGTATATCCTCGGCGGCGGCCTGTACGACCTGCATCGCATCGCCCAGCGACATCTGTGGTGTCAGGCCTGCCGAGATCTCGACCGCGCGGTTCTGACCTTCGCGGTTGAGTTCCGGGGCCACGGGGCGCTCTTCAAGCCGCACGAAGGTCGACATCGGCACCATTTGGCCGCTGCCGGTCTGCACGAATATGTTCTCAAGATCGCCCGGATCGTCCACCGGTGTACCGGTCGAGAGCATCTGGACGTCATAGCTGGTGTCGTCGATAAAGACGGATCCTATGCTGTTGCCATCCAGCACGGCACGCAGCGCCTGACCAAGCCCGGTGATGTCGATGCCCAGGTCAGAGGCGCGCGCACGGTCGATCTCGATAAATATCTGTGGCTGGGTGGTTTCATATTCCAGCCGGACCTGCCCCATACCTTCGTTCTGCTGCAAGCGGCTGACAAGCTGGTCTGCGACGTCCGCCAGTTGGCTGTAGCTGTCACCCGTGATTGCAAAGCTCAGACCGCGCCCGGCGCCGCGAATGCCCAGACTGTTGGGCTGGATGGCAAAGGCGCGCACGCCGATTATCTGGCGCAGCTTGCCGTTGATTTCGCCCACGATTTCCGACTGCGGCCGCGCCCGTTCGTCCCATTTGGCAAGGGTGAACACCATGAAGCCACGATTTTCCGCCCCGAACCCGGTGATCGAGAAAACATTGGTGATTTCGCCCGAGTCGCGCAAGGATTGCACCGCCTCCTCGATCTCAAGCATCTTTCCGGTCGTGTAATCCAGCGACACGCCCTGCGGCGCGGTCACGCGCAGCAGCGCCACGGCGCGATCCTCGGGCGGGGTCAGTTCCTGCCTGATCCCGGTCGACACCATTGCGGCCGTGACGGCAAAAAGGACGGCGATCAGCAGAACGACCCAAGGCATGGCCAATGTCGCGCGAAGACTTGCCTTGTAGAGTGCGCCCAGCCGGTTGCCCAACCAGATGATCGGCCCGCGCTTTTGGGTGGTTGTATCCGCGGTCAGAAGGCGGCTGGCCAGAACCGGACACAGTGTCAGCGCGACAACCGATGACAGCATCACCGCGATGGCCAGCGTGAACCCGAATTCACGAAACAGGCCGCCTGCCTGACCGGGCAGGAAGGACAGCGGCACGAAAACCGCCGCCAGCGTCGCCGTGGTGGTCACCACCGCAAAGAACACCTGCTGCGTGCCCAGCACGGCGGCAGCGCGCGGCCCCATGCCATCGGCGCGGCGGCGCACGATGTTCTCCAGTACCACGATGGCATCGTCCACCACCATGCCGGTGGCCAGAACCAGCGCCAGCAGCGTCAGGATATTGATCGAAAATCCGACCAGATAGATCGCCGCAACCGTCCCGATCAGGGCCACGGGCAGCGTCAGGGCCGGAATCAGCGTCGCGCGCGCATCGCGCAGAAACACAAAAATCACTGCGACCACGATCAGCACCGCCAGTCCCAGCGTCTTCAGAACCTCGTCGATGGAACCCTGAATGAACAGCGCGTCGTCGGAGGTGACGAAAATGTCGATATCATCGGGCAGCGTTTCGTTCAGTTCCGCCACCACCTCGCGGACGGCGGCAGAGATTTCCAGCGTGTTGGACGTGGCCTGCCGAATGACCCCCATACCCAGCCCAAGGGCGCCGTTGGCGCGCAACACAGTCTCGTCCGGCGCGGGGCCAAGGGTGACGGTTGCAACGTCGCCGATGGTCACGTTGTCGGCGATTTGCAAGGCTTCGAACGCTTCTGCGGTTGCAACGGTGGCGGTGGTGCGCACGTTGATCGACTGCTGCGCGCTCGACAGATCCCCAGCTGGCGCATCATAGGCCACATCGGAAAGCGCGTTTCGCATGTCCGCAAGTGTCAGGCCCCGACTGGCCATTTCCAACTGGTCGATATCGACGCGAAAGATCGGTAACCGGTCGCCGTAGATCTGCAAATCGGCCACCCCGCTGATCGAGATCAGGCGGTCCTGCACTCGCTCTTCGACGATCTGCGTCAACTCCTGCGGTGACCGCCCGGAGGACGTCACTGCAATCCGCATGATCGGGTCGGCGTTGGCATCGGCCTTGACGATTTGCGGGGTCTCGGCGTTGTCCGGCAGGTCGTTCACGATCCGCGAAACCGCATCCCGGATATCGGTTGCGGCCACGTCGATGTTCACGGTCTCTTCGAATTCGACCGTCACGCGACTGCGGGCATAGCGGGAATTGGACGAGATGGCCCGCACGCCGGACACACGGCCCACTGCACCCTCGATTCGTCCGGTCAGTTCTTGATCCACGGTTTCCGGCGAGGCGCCGGAAAAAGGCGTGGTGATTGTGACAACTGGCCGGCCCACATTGGGAAGCTCGCGGATTTCAGCGCCGAACAGACCGGCGACACCCGCCAGCACGATCAGCGCATTCAGCACGAATGCCAGAATTGGGCGGCGCACAAAAAGGGCCGTACCCGAGCTGAAGGCGTCACCGGTTTTCGAAGCGCTCATGCGATGTCCCCGGCTCAGGTCTTGGAGGCGGGCAGCGCTGCGCTTTGCGCCGCGCTGTCGCCGCTGATTGTGACGTCTGCGCCGGGGCGCAGGTTTTGCACGCCTTCGGTCACGACAACCTCGCCCGGTTCCAGCGCGCCCTCGACCAAAACCTCGTCGCTATTGCGCTGGCGGATGGTGACGCTGACCTGGGCGGCCTTGTCTTCGCGTATGGCCCAGACGAACGCACCGTCACTGGACCATTGCAGCGCCAATGGATCGACCGACAGCAGCGTTTCGCCGGGAAAATTGAGGCTGACATGAAACGCCATACCGACGCGCAGCAGATCGTCGGCATTGTCCACGCGCGCCTGCACCCGCATGGTGCGGCTGGCACGGTCCACGATGGTGTCGATGGCGCTGATTTCGCCCTGCAATTCCAAGTCACGCAAGCCAAGGGGCGTGATCGCAACCGGCATGCCAAGCGACATGTCCGCAATCACTCGCTCGGGTATCCGGAAATCAATAAGAATACTTGAGCGATCCGTAATCGACACAAGCGATTCCTGAGCCGCGATGCGGTCGCCAACCTCGACGTCGATGATGCCGACCCAACCGGAGATCGGGGCGATAATGCGACGCTGAGTCAGATCGAACTCTGCTTGACGCAAGTTCAATTCCGCGGTGCGCAGTGCCAATTCAGCTTCACGCGCGCGCACCTCCGTCACCGCACCGGTACTTTCCAGCCGCTTGACACGTTCTGCCTCCGATTTTGCATCGTCCAGCGTGATCCGGGCCCGTTCCAGCGCAATCGCCTCGGCCTCGTCATCCAGGCGAAACATCACGGTGCCTGCTTCGACCCGATTGCCCGCATTCAGTCCGATTTCGGTGATCTTGCCCACGGCTTCGGATCGCACGGTCACGCTGCGCAGCCCGCGGCCATCACCGATGGCGGTCACCTTATCGGCTTGCGTGCGGGCTTCGACCACGCCAACGATGACTTGCGCGGCTCCGCCACCTCGGCGCGCGCCGTCTGAGCCCTGCGCTGCCTGTGCCGGTACAACGTCGAGTCCAATGACCGCCAGAATGCCTGTTTTTTCAAGAAACGGCGCAGCCTCCGGCACATACCGAATCCAGATGTAACCCGCAGCACATATTACAGCCACGCTTAGAAATAGTTGCCGTACAAGGGACATGTCGCCGCCTTCTTAAGAGGAACCATTCGCCTAGACAAAAACTAGCACACCTTGGCAAAAGTCACGCACAAAAGCGATGTTGCTCAAGAGCCAGCACTCTTATGCGGGCTTTTCACCCGTTGATGAAATTTGGGCTGCTGCCGTCGTGGTTTCGGCCCACGGGATATACCTATCGGGGGCGAGTGCCGGATTAGGCAGTGCTTTGTGTGAAGATCACTTATGCCTTTTTCTTCAAATACCGGGCCCCATGAAGCGCCTTTTGTGTTCAGCCAGAGTCAGACTGTGACTTCTAGGAAGCCGCAGCGCACAATCGACCGGGCAGAGTTTTGCTGAGGCCGCACGGGCCGCAGGCAAAAAAGGAAAAAAGTGCGCTTGGTGTGCGCAAGGCGCTTGTAATTTACATGAGAAAAAAAGCCGCGACCGCGGTGCAGCGCATGGCGATTCCGGTCCATGACACCATCGCGCAGACCCGTGAGTTCAGCAACAAGGCGGACGCCCGCCGGATCATTTCGGGACTACATTTGGGCAACGCACCTGATCCAATTGCAAAAACGGGAAACATGTGCAGTCAAATCAATGGCGTTTTTTTAGGTGGCGGACCGAGGAGGATTCGAACCCCCGACCCCCTGATTCGTAGTCAGGTACTCTATCCAGCTGAGCTATCGGTCCACTGGCGGGCGGTTTAGTCGCGTGGTTGCCGCTTTGCAAGGGCCTTCTTTGTCAAATCAGTCCGGGTCCTTAGAATCCATCACCCTTGGGCAAACGGATCGAAAATACGGTGCCAGTGGGCCCAGTACGGTCCAGTTCCAACGCCCCGCCGTGGCCGCGGATCAATTCGGATGCGATGGCCAGCCCCAGCCCCGTGCCGCCCTTGCTGACGCCGCCCTGAAACGGGGTGAACAGGTGTTCTTGGGCCTTTTTGGGCAGACCGGGACCGGTATCGGCGACCTCGATCCACCAGTTTTCTTCGTCTTCATAGGCCGAGACATTGATTTCCCCCGCAGCACCATTGGCGATGATGGCCTGACGGGCATTTCGCACAAGGTTGGACACCACACGGAACAGCTGTTCGGGATCAGCGCGCAGACTGAACAGCGGCGGGATGTTTTCGCTCAGGCTCAGGTCATGATCGCCTACGGCAAGGCGTTCGCTGTCCAGCACGTCGGCCACAAGGTCCTCCAGCGTCAGCATGGTCAGCGTGGGGCTTGGTTCTTCGGCCTTGCCGAAGGCCAGCGTACTTTCGCACAGGTGCACCGCGCGGGTGATTGAACCCACCAGCTTGGGCGCCATGCGCCGCACCAGCGGATCCTCCGACCCTTCGATGCGATCGGTGAACAACTGGGCCGAGGTCAGGATGTTGCGCAGATCGTGGCTGATCTTGGACACGGCAGAGCCAAGCTGGGCCAGCCGGTCCTTTTGGCGCAGGGCCGAAATCAACTCGGTTTGCATTGCTTTCAGCGCCTCTTCGGCCTCGCGCAGTTCGGTCACGCCTGCGTTGGGGATGATGATGCGCCGCGCGTCCTCGGGCGAGGCGGCATAGCGCTGCATATGCCCGACCACACCCCGGATCGGCTTCACGATCAGCGCGCGCACGGCAATGAACAGCAAAAATGCGGTGAACACCGAAATAACCGCCGACAGGACCAGAATGCGAATACCATAGTCGATCATCGCCATGCGCATCGGCGCGGTTTCAACAGTGATTTCGATGAGCAGGCCCGCCTCGCGCACCGGCGCTCCGATCACCCGGATGACCTGGTTGTCGGGCTCCCACAGCCGCATCATGGCGTCGCGGATAAGGACCATGGCGGTTCCGTCCCGCAGATCAAAGGTCGCATCGATGGGGCGCGGCATGGGTGTGGACAACATCAGTTGGCGCACCTCGTCACGGCGCAGCACAACGTTGAACACGCCCGCGTTCTCCAGCAGTTCCTGTTCCAACTCGCTGTCGATCATGTCATCGGCCAAGAGGGCCAGCGACGCGATCTGTGCCCGCTCCAGCCGGTTTTGCAGGTAGTCTTCGCGGAATCGTGCAATGGACGGCACAAAGATCAGAATTTCCGCCAACATCACAAAGATCGTGGTCAGGATAAGGAAACGGCCTGAGAGTGAATTCAACATGGCGTATATGTGGTCAGGGAATGAGGCGTTGCACAAGCCCGACCACGCGTTTGACCAGATCACTTTCGAACAGTCGCGGGCTGAAATAGGCGCCGGCAGCGCGTTTGTTGACCTCGCCGATGGTCGGATATGGCGACACCATCGCGGCGACCTGGCCCATCTTCATCTTGTTGGCCAGCACCAGCGACCACAGGTTGATCAACTCGCCCGCCTGATACCCTACGATAGAGGCCCCGACAGGACGCCCCTTGACCACCATGACCTTGATCAGGCCCTTGGTCTTGCGCTCGGCAATGGCGCGGTCGTTGTGGTCATAGTGAAATCGCACAACCTCCACCTTTTTCCCGTGTTCCTGCTTGGCCTGCGCCTCGGTCAGACCGACCTGCGCCAGTTCCGGGTCCGTGTAGGTCGCCCAGGGGATATGGCTGGTCCTGGCCTTGGACGGAAGGGCGAACAGCATCGAACGGATGATGACCCCGGCGTGATAACCCGCCACATGGGTGAACTGCATGCCCCCCGCCGCGTCGCCGATGGCATAGACGCGCCGGTTGGTCGTGCGCAGCGACGCGTCCACCTTCACCCCGGTCTTGGTTGCCTCGATCCCGGCTGCCTCAAGCCCAAGCCTGTCTGTGTTCGTTTTGCGCCCGACCGCCACAAGCAGGTGAGAGCCGGAAAAGCTGCGACCGTCCTTGGTGTGGACGGTGATGTCTCCGTCCGTGCCTTCGATCTTGTCGGCGGTTGCGTCCTCGACGATCTCAACGCCCTCGTCGCGCAAAGTATCAAGCACAATGGCGGCCAGTTCCGGGTCATCCTTGCCAAGTGCCTTGGCCCCTTCGATCACCGTCACTTTAGAGCCAAGGCGCACATGAGCCTGCGCCATTTCAATCCCAATGGGCCCGCCACCGATGATCAGCAGGTGTCCGGGGCGTTCGCGCAGATCCCAAAGAGTTTCGTTGGTCAGGTAAGGCACCGAGTCGATGCCGTCGATAGGAGGCACAAAGGGGCCGGAGCCTGTGGCGATCACGATGCGGCGCGCAGTGATAACAGTGCCACCGGCCTGAACTTCGTTGTCCGAAATGAAGTGGCCGAATTCCCGGATCACCTCGACCCCGAACCCTTCGAACCGTTCTTGACTGTCCACCGGCGCGATCTGGTCGATAACACCCTGAATGTGGTCCTTGGCGGCGGCGTAATCGACCCGTGGAACGACATTGGCTACCCCGTATTGCGCGCTCTGGCGTTGCGCGTGTGCGACCTTGGCGCTGGCGACCAACGCCTTGGACGGCACGCAGCCATAGTTCAGGCAGTCGCCGCCCATCTTGTGCCCTTCCAGCAGGACGACTTTCGCCCCCATCTGGCTGGCACCGGCAGCCACGGACAAGCCGCCCGAACCAGCCCCGATGACAAGGATATCCGCTTTGATACGTTTCATGAACTACAGGCCCTTTTTGCCACGCACGGCTTTGAGCACAATGGGGAGCGCCGCCAAGGCGCACAAGCCAAGGATCGGCAACAGGATCGCCGGTTCGAAAATGATGCCGAGGTTCGGCGTGTCACCCCGGTCGAACGCTTCGCCCAGACCCGCCCCGACGGACGTATAGACCACCGCTCCCGGAATGATGCCCAAAAAGGTAGAAATGGCATAGCGGCCGAGTGGGACGCCCACCAGCGCAGGTACAAGGTTGGCGACAAAGAACGGCACAGCAGGCACCAGGCGGATCAGGAACAGCATGGACCATTGATTTTCATCGATCCCTGCCTTGATCCGCTTGATCAGCCCGTCGCTTGTGTCCATTTTTGCAGCCAGACGTTCGCCCAGACCCCAGCGGGCGGCAAGAAAGATGGCGATCGCCCCGATGGTGGCGCCGGTCACGTTGAACAATGCGCCCGGAAAGTTCGCAAACAGGAACCCGCCCGTGAGCGTCATGATGGCGGCACCCGGCAGGGAAAAGCCAACAATGGCGGCATAGGCCGCAATGAAAACCAACGCCGTCAGCAGATAGTTGCTGTCACGAAACGACAACAACGCCTCGCGATTGTCAGCCAAAGTCTGGAAATTCAGGTAATCCTTAAGTGTAAAAGCCCCGATGGCCGCGACGGCCACGATGACGATCAGTGGCAATTTGCGCATCAAACCGCTGCTACCGGGCTGACTGGTATCTGACATCTTGTCTTCCTTTTTGTCGTCACTCATGGCCCAGCCCCGCGTTCTGGGGCCGTTGTGACGTGAAACTGTGCGCTTCACACCCCCGAAAACAGGCGCATCACGTCCCGTTGAACGCACGTGTTGAAATCGGGGGCTTTGATCAGCTTCATGAAACAAAGAACGCAGCCACGCGTGGAATTGTTGCAAGCGAGGCAGATTTTTACCGCCCAAGGGTTTGACTTGCCCGCGGGCGCGCTTTAGAGGACGGGCTTCGAATACTGCCCGCTTCCCCGAATCCGCGGGGCATGGGCCAATAGATCCGGAGCCAAAGCGATGAAACGCACCTTTCAACCCTCGAACCTCGTGCGCAAGCGGCGTCACGGTTTCCGTGCGCGCATGGCAACCAAGGCCGGCCGCAAGATCCTCAACGCCCGCCGCGCCCGCGGCCGGAAGTCGTTGAGCGCGTAAACGCGCGCCACCACAGGTTTTTCAAATGACCCCGCCGGAGGCTTCCTCGCCCAACGAACCCGTTGGACAGGCCACGCCACCGGCGGGGCTTTTGCGTCTGGAGACGCTGAACGCGCGCGGCGATTTTCTGCGCGCAGCACGGGCGCGGCGGGTCGTGATGCCTGCGTTTGTCCTGCAATACCGTCCGCGCGGGGAAGGCGATGCGATCCGGGTCGGCTTTACCTGTTCCAAGAAAGTCGGTAACGCCGTAGCCCGCAACCGGGCCAAGCGCCGCCTGCGCGAAATCGCCCGGCTTGTGCTGCCCACCCATGGCACGCCCGGCACCGACTACGTGCTGATCGGGCGCGCGGGGGTCACAGCCACCCATCCGTTCGACTCCATGCTCGGCGATCTGCGCTCAGCCCTTGCGCGCGCCACATGAGCCCGCTGGCGTTTGTCCTGTCCCTGCCCGTCCGGGCCTATCGGCTGATCTTCTCGCCATGGGTGGGCTTCAATTGCCGTTACCAGCCCACATGCAGTGCCTATGCACTCGACGCGCTACAAAAACACGGCGGGATCAAGGGGACATGGATGGCCGCACGCCGCATCGGGCGCTGTCATCCATGGGGCGGGGACGGTTACGACCCGGTACCGGAACGGGACGACCCGTAAGTCACTGTTTTTCAAAGGTGATGATCACGTCGCCGATGTCAATGCCAGCACGCTTCATATAGGCGCGGTTCAGCAACCGATCCTCGCTCAGCAACCACATCCAGTCGTCGAACGTGACGCGCAAGGTGCCATCGGGCACGGGCAGGTCGATCTCGTATTGCCAGTTGAAGGTATCGCCGCGTTCTTCCCCCGTCGCCTCGCCGATCACGCCGGGGGCGGTGCCGCGCCACGTGTCATCGCCGGTCTTTTCGAGGGTCCAGACGCGCTGTTCGGTACTGTTGTCCTCATAGAGGAAATCCTCCACCAGCGTCAGCGTCCGCCCATCCCACGTACCGTTGATGTCGACTTCGAACCGGCGGCGCACGGTGCCAAAGATGTCCTGAAACTGGCCGTAGGCCACGACCCGCCCGTCAAAGAACTCTTCGAGGTTCAGCTTGGCCCCGGACAGTTTTTCGTCATCGAGGGCAGGTTTGCCCGTGCACGCGGCCAACAAGCCAAAGGCGAGCACCAGAACGATACGCAACATTATGAATTCCCTTCGCAGCTTGAACGGTTACGTGCGCGCACCCCTTTTGGTTCACCCACAGCGTGGTATAGAAAGCATGATCCACAACCCGAGGGCGCACCATGTTAGACGACAGCGACGATATCCACCCGCTTTTTGCGGGCGCGCCCGCCAGCACGGAATTCAAGAAGCTGCGCAAGCGCATCGTGCGGAACACGCGCGAGGCGATCGAGCAGTATGGCATGATCGAACCCGGTGCCCGATGGCTGGTCTGCCTGTCGGGGGGTAAAGACAGCTACACGCTGCTGGCCGTCCTCTATGAACTGAAATGGCGCGGTCTGTTGCCTGTCGAAATATTGGCCTGCAATCTGGATCAGGGGCAACCGGGTTTTCCGGCGACGGTCCTGCCCGAGTTCCTTGACCGGATGGGGGTGCCGCACCGGATCGAATATCAGGATACCTATTCCATCGTCATGGACAAGATCCCTCAGGGGCGGACTTTTTGTGCCCTGTGTTCGCGGCTGCGGCGCGGCAATCTATATCGGATCGCGCGTGAGGAAGGATGCTCGGCCGTGGTGCTGGGCCATCACCGGGACGACATTCTCGAAACATTTTTCATGAACTTGTTTCACGGCGGGCGTTTGGCGACGATGCCGCCCAAACTGGTCAATGAAGACAGCGACCTGTTCGTCTATCGCCCACTGGCGCACGTGGCCGAGGCCGATTGCGAACGCTTCGCGCGCGCGATGAATTATCCCATTATTCCCTGTGACTTATGCGGCAGCCAGGACGGCCTGCAACGCCAACAGGTCAAGCAGATCCTCGATGGATGGGAGGCCAACAGTCCCGGTCGGCGTCAGATCATGTTCCGCGCGTTGATGAATGCGCGCCCGTCGCACCTGCTGGACCCCAAACTGTTCGACTTTGCCGGGCTTACGCGCAATTTGGATCAAATTGAGAAAAATTCGAACGACATTCCGGACCTGCGTTAAAGGGCGGCAAAGGAACCCTCTTTAGGACTGCTTGGGCCTGCCAAGGGCGGGTTGGCATCAGTTGAGGGAACCGACAATGCGCATTCGTCTGCCAAACACCATGACCGAATTCCGCGACAGGGTGACAACAGCGCTTTCAGGGCCGCAAATGCTGGCCTTCGTGCCCGCCCTCTGCCTGTCCGGGTTCTGGTTGGGAGGTGAGGCCGTGCTGGTGACCGTCGCGCTTGGGATACCGTTTCTGTGGGTTGTTTTGGGCGGTTTTGATACCCTCGTCCGTCGACGTATCGCACGCGCGACTGCGACTGGATTGATCGCGCCGGAGGCATTTCGACCAAAGGTACAAACAGTGCGCGAGGATGCGACCGGCACCGACATGACCAGCGCGGTTCTGGCCATCGAACTGGATGATTTTTCCACGCTGACAGGGCGGTTCGAACCGGGCGCCGTCGACAATGTGCTGACAATGATCGGGCAACGCATTCAGTCCGTGGCACGTGCAAACGATACGGTCAGTCGGATCGGCGATTGCCGCTATGCCCTATGCCTTGCTCAGGTCAAACACCTTGATCTGGAAAGCTGCATCCAGATGAGCGGGCGTATCCAGCAGGCCATAGAAGAGCCAATCGCAATCGACGGTACCGCCATATACGTGACGGCTTGCGTCGGATTCTGCCTGCTGCCGCGCGCGCCCGGTGTGTCTGGGCAGGATTGGGTCAACGGGGCCATCGCGGCCTTGAACGAAGCGCAACAGCGCGGGCCGACATCCGTGCGGGCCTATTCTGCCGAGTTGCATTCACGCCTGAAAAATCGTGCCACGCTGCGGGATGAGGTCGTGATGGCCCTTGAACAGGGTCAGGTCCAGCCATGGTTCCAGCCGCAGATTTCCACGGACACCGGCAAGGTGACCGGGTTCGAGGCGCTGGCGCGCTGGATTCACATCGAACGCGGCGCGATTTCCCCCGCCGAATTTTTGCCAGCTGTCGAAGAGGCCGGGTTGCTTGAACGGCTTGCCGAAGTCATGATCTATCAATCCTTTACCGCGCTCAAGGCATGGGACGCCGCGGGCATTCGCGTCCCGCATGTGGGCGTGAACTTCAGCGGATCCGAATTGAGCAATCCGCGCCTTGTAGACAAGATCAGGTGGGAATTGGACCGTTTTGATCTGACGCCGGACCGGCTGGCCGTCGAAATCCTGGAAACCGTGGTGACGGATGCATTGGACGACACGATCACCCGCAATATCAATGCATTGACCGCACTAGGCTGCCAGATTGATCTGGATGATTTCGGCACCGGGCACGCCTCCATCTCGTCGATAAAGCGCTTTGGAGTGAGCCGGATCAAGATTGACCGGTCCTTTGTCATGAAGGCTGACCGCGACCCGGACCAGCAACGTATGATCAGCGCGGTGCTGACGATGGCCGAACGGCTTGGCATCGAAACACTCGCCGAAGGGGTCGAGACGGTGGGGGAACACGCGCTGCTAGCGCAACTGGGCTGTGATCATGTGCAGGGGTTTGGCATCGCGCGGCCCATGCCGTTTGAAAAGACGCTCGATTGGGTGCGGGCGCACGAGGCCAAGCTGCACGACACCCCGCCCATTCCTCTGCGCCGTTCGCACTGACGGCATTGGCGGGTCAAACGCTGGCAAATCCACGCTGCAGACATTGAGCACAATCCGTCCCCGACACAAAGGCTTCGGCCTCAGCCTGCCATTCATCTTCGACTCATGTGGCATCCCACCACCTGTAAAACTGGGCGAATCCGCTTGACCTTTGGGTCTGCACTCTGTTGAACCCGACCAAAGTTTCAGACAGCAGGTGGCAGTCCCCAATGGACGATCAAAACAAGAACCTCATTCTTGCAACGGCGCTCAGTTTCCTCGTGATCCTCGTCTGGTTCGTGCTGTTTCCGCCACCGGAACCCGACCCGGCGTTGGATGTGACACCCCCTGCCGCGTCGACGACGCAGACCGGCGATGCCGCCGTTCCGGCACCCCCAAGCGACGGTGCGACAACCCCAGCCGACCCATCCGCAACACAGGCCGAAGAAACGCCAGATGCACCGCGCGTCAACATCGACACGGCACGTATCAGCGGCTCCATATCCCTCGCGGGTGGGCGCCTCGATGATCTGCGCCTCAAGGACTACCGCGAAAGCCTCGAACCGGGCGCGGACATCGTCACAATGCTGTCCCCCGTCGGCACGGCGGACGCCTATTACGCCCTGCACGGCTGGGCACCGGGCAGCGGTCTGGACGCGGACGCTGTCCCCGACCCGAACACCGTTTGGGCACTTGTCGAGGGCGACAGCCTGACCGCAACCACCCCTATCACCATCGAATGGGACAATGGCGCGGGCCAGGTCTTCCGTCGCAACATCAGCGTCGACGACGAATACATGTTCACCGTAACGCAAACAATCACCAACACTTCCGAAACGACCGTGCGCGCCGCGCCATACGGCATGATCACCCGCCACGGCATCCCGGCCGACATTCGCAACTTCTTTATCCTGCACGAAGGCGCGGTCGGTATGGCGAACGGAGAGTTGGCCGAAACCGACTGGGACGATATTTCGGATGCGGACGTTGATGCAGACTGGAGCCGCCCGGCCATCGTAACCCGCGACGTGACCGAAGGGTGGATCGGTTTCACCGATCACTTCTGGCAGTCGATCCTGATCCCGACCGGCGGGACGACCTTTGAACAGGCACTGACATACGCCCCTCGCACGGACGTCTTCCGCGCGATCACTCGCCTTCCGACGCAGGACGTCGCCCCCGGCGCGACCGTCAGCGTGACCTCGCAACTCTTTGCCGGGGCCAAGGAATGGGAAACCATCCGCGAATACCAGCGCGGTGGCGTCGAAGGATTCATCGACAGCATCGACTGGGGCTGGTTCTTTTTCCTGACCAAGCCGATCTTCT
>CAYGPT010000009.1:0-75655 GCA_964351755.1 uncultured Rhodobacterales bacterium
CAGAGCTACTTCCGTTGCCTCGACAGCGAACGCGCCCGCGCTTTCGAGGAAGCGCAAGAGGTCAGCAAAGACTACGGTGACTTTCTTAAGGATTTCGCAGGTGAATAGCCTTATGTTCGACCACCGGCGCTATGACCCAATGGATGACGACGGACATTCTGGTATTTCTCGTCGAACCAAAGAATTGCGGTTTCTCCTGTATTCCATAGATACTCGATACCAACCGGTTTACCGGTGTCAGGGCAAATCAGCTTGTTCACGGCTTCAGCCTCTAGCAGGTCCGAACTTATCATGATCCACTCACACTTGTCTGTTCGCTGGGCACTTGAGGCAGCGTTGAATGACAGTTGCCGTCAAGGACCCATGAAGCAATCCGCGGCATTGGCATCGTTTCCGCTTTCCGCTTTCCGATTTTCAAAAATGATTTCTCTCGGATTTCGAAAATTCCTACCTCTACGATCCGAGCGATCTTGGTCCTCAGGACAGTTTTGGACATGGGCACGAACAGAATCTTCTTTCACACCAAACTTGAAAATTCCCGTAAAAGTAGAGACGCTCGGGAAAGGCAAGTCACGACGCCACATGAAACATCGCGAACCGAAACGAAACAAACTGCATCAAGCTATTGATAATTAGAGGAAAATATTATCTCCCACCGCCGAAGGATGACAAGGACTTCAAGGAAATCTTTGAAGTCCTTGTAGCGGCAGGTGCGGGTCGTCCGGTGGACAAGGACGGGGTCCCGGACGGACCGTGGACGCCTGAGCTTCTGGCCGACGCCATTTCCGGATTAAAGACGAACGATTCTGGTGTTGAACTGCGGACTGTACAGCTTTGGTTTCAGGAGAATGACAGAGGAATCAGTCGAGATAACATCCGTTGGCTCGCCCGGGTCTTCGGGTGTGGCGATTCCGATGCGACCAGTGAATGGCAAGCTGAGCTCGCAGCGGCGCACAGGCGCTTGATAGCAAGGCGGAAGACAAAACGAATGCACCCGCGTTCCGGCGTTGATCAGATCAAAACACCTACAGAAACGACGGAGACAGAGCTAGTAGGTCAGAAAGCGAATAAATCCGAAACCAAGGATGAACGACGCTTCAACCTGGCCCAAAGGGCCGAAGCAGCGTTCAGCAACCGCTCGAAACTGAATTTGCCCGCGTCGGTCTGGGCCGGATGCGTGACGCTCGGCATTGTTGCTTATGTCATGGGCGTGCACAGTGTTACATACAGTCCGAAAGACGGGTTGGAGAAACAGGTCGGCTTCTTTTGGGCACCGAACTGGACCCTGCTGGAATTGGTCCTACTGCCCTTGTTCTTGCTGAACGTGGTGGAGTTGCTGGCGTATTGGAAGCACAGAAGAATTCTGTTGGCCATCCGCGACATCCCAAGCGCGCCCGTAGACGACGGATGGGTGCGCAGGGTTGACTCCTTTGCCGTCTCACACTGGGCGGTCTTGTTCATCTGTGTCTTCATCGTGTTTGCGCTGCAATGGTCTGGTGTGCATTTGCGAGCACTGCTCAGTCGCGACGTCGGAGATCTCATGGTGGATTGGAATCTGATCGCGCTCGTTCGCCCGGAGATCATTTCGGTGACGGAAGCGATTTTTCTTTCCCTGCTGGCATTTATGTACACCGCCGCCATCTGCTACCTTTTTCTGACAGGCCTCGTGCTGATGTTCACCGTTGCTCAGGATTTCAAAGAGATTTGTGAAACGCCGGGCCATCACCTCCACAGTGCCAATAACAACCTGGTTGCCGAAGTTGGCAAGACACTCATGCACTATTTCTTTCGATGTACGATTCTTGGCATATGGATCGCGATGTGCATCAAGTTGCAGGCGACGTTCCTCCTGTCGGACGGGGAAAACATCTTGAAATGGTTGATTAAGGACGCATCCTTTGCTCTTGGGATAAGTAATGATCCCAATGGTTTGCTCGAGCAGCGAGCGCTCGCCCACTTCACAAGCTTCCTTCTAATGTTTTCAACAAGTTTCGTTTTCTTCTTTGGGTACGTCCAGATCTCTCGAACTCTGGAGAGCGGCACGCATTCCACCTCTGGCTCGCAAACGATCAGATTGAGTCCGTTTCCATCTCGGACACTGTTGGGCATTGTTGGACTACTGATTGCGAATTTCTTGTTGATCGGTCAGACCTCAGGGTTCTCGTTGCTCTTGGTCATCTCAATACTGCTTTCAACCCTCAGTCTGTTGAATCCGGTGTTTGGGCGCGAGCAACCGGCAACGGATGTAGAAGGTAGGATTTGACTCATGCAAGTCGCACCCCTGAATCTTGAAATTGCTGAGGCCCCAAGTCATGGGGTAGCGTACCGGATTCATACGGAAGATGGCGTCCAACTTCGAGTTGGCGCTTGGCAGAACGATAACACCCGACATGGCACGATTTTTGTGTTCCCGGGCCGCACCGAGTACATCGAAAAGTATGGCCGCATGATTTCCGTTTTGGACGGGTTCGGATTCTGCGTTTTCGTAGTCGATTGGCGCGGTCAGGGACTAGCAGAAAGACTCCTTGATGATCCTAGGTCTGGGCACGTGAACAGTTTTTCTGACTATCAGATGGATGTTGCAGCAATGGTCAACGCCGCTGAACAGCTTCATCTGCCAAAACCGTGGAATTTGGTAGGACACTCCATGGGTGCGTGCATCGGTTTGCGCGCCCTTTCCGAAGGCCTCGCAATGGAGGCGTGCGCCTTTACCGGACCGCTATGGAACATCAATATGCCCAGCCTAAAGCGGGTAGCCGGATGGCCTGTATCGTGGGCTGCGCAAGCCTTGGGCCAAGGACATCTTTACGCGCCTGGAACCGACGGACAGTGTTATGTTCTGAAAACCAACTTCCCGGACAACAGGCTCACGCACGACGCGGATATGTACCAATATTTCATCAACCAGGCGACGAAGCTGACGGATCAACAGATCGGCGGTCCGAGTTTGGGTTGGCTATTTGAAACACTGATGGAGACAAGAAAGTTATCCCGGATTAGTTCGCCGAAAATTCCCTGCATTGCATTTTGTGGTGATCAGGACGAAGTAGTCGATCTTTCCGCCGCAAGAGACCGCATGCGACGTTGGTCTGAGGGAAAGTTGGAAATCGTAAAAGACTCCAAGCACGATGTCTTCTCTGAAATCCCCTGCATTCGCTCCCGGGTCTTGCGCGAGATGTGCGTGTTTTTTGGTTGCGTCAAAGCCGAAGATTGCGAGGAACAGGCAGTTGTGACTACTTCATAAAAGCGAGTACGAGATGTGGTTCTCAAAATGCATTAGTCTACCTCGTCTCCATTTGTTCATTGTTCGTTCGGGTGGTGAAGGTGCTTTGATGGATACATCGGAAGCCCGCACCTCGCACGTTCAATAGTCGACTTGCTCGAAGCCGTATTGGCCCTGAGAGTCTCGCCAATCAACGAAAACTGATCGGTGACTCATGCGTGGACAGTCATGTCCCCAATTTTCGAGACCGACGTGCGCGTCGGGCACTGCAATTGGTGAGGAACGCCGCCACGAGAATTCACCTTGCGCTCCGTAGGTCCCGACAACGACATCGGCGCTGCGCTGACAATTACCCTCACTGCCTGTGCGGTTTTGTCTGGCATAACGCACATCGAAGACACGGATGGAGCGCACGAAATTGAATTCTGGCCCGCTGATATCGATGTCCGCCCGATCTTGAACGAGACGGAGAACATGGTCGGCGGGAACGAGATCAATTCCCGGCAAAGATTGCATCGGTCGTCGGCCGCCGGTCTGGTACAAGGCTTTAAAGATGCGGTCTACTGTATTCGGTCGGGTCTCATAAGACGCGCCCATGGGGCAGCGCCAGATTTGCAGCGGCGGTTCGACTGGCCAGGGCGAGATCCGCCGGATAAACTCGGCGCGCGCACGCGTACATGGAACGGAAGCTGGCCAACCACCAGACAGGCACAGCAGTATCGCGCAATCAATGGGATATGTTTGGGCCCTTGAGCTGGAAGACACCGAAATGCCTGTCAAAGCAAGGGCCACGAACAGGGGTAAAAGTCGGATTCCAAATAGGTCACTCATGCTGAGGCTCCTTGGCAGGGGAGTCTCAGCATAGATACAAAAATATATTATTACAACACCTAGTATATTATTATCAAAAGCCGTCCTATGCACTGATTTTGAGAAGTCAGTCTGGGCTGCTGCCAACTCTTTCAATTCCTCTTTGCAAGCTATCCCAAGCTGCTCGATGCCCTCAACGGAACGCAATGCACTGGCTTGGGTTTCATTGGCCAGCAACACAGCTGTCTTTGCTCCAATTGAACTTCGCTCAAAGAAATCATCAAAGGCTACCACTTTATTCAAAATTCTCAGTTATCGTTACTTGTTCATGAAACCCAAAAGTTCTGAAAAGCCTGGTTTCGAATCTAATACGATCAGTTTACTCGAAACCGATGATATTACACCGAAGCCGTACAGCGACCATTCTTGTTATTGCGAGGCCACAGAGCTCGAGAGGGAAGTTTTGTCGAGAACAAACAGCCTGTATTTAACTTCCTAGACGACTGGGAAAAGACTGCCCGCTTGGCTTTGCGCCAAGAATGCCGACTTCAACGTCTGGCATCAGTGGTCGCATCCATCCCAAAAAGAAAATTTTGGTTGCTTGGGGAGTTGTTTTCGCTGGGCCGTGGTGTGGTAGGTTGCTAAACTTATGCGTGTGCGACGACGCGCTCGCGCTCAGTTACGGTTAAAAGGACTTCATAGTTGCCTCTACTCGAACCTGCCTCCGAGTTTTTCTCGAATCGCCGAGATGAGCCCGCAACTTTAAGGACTCTTAATTCTTTCGCGGTTGATGTCATGTCGATTCCCACTGCAGAAGATCTGTTTTGGTATGTGGCGCAGAACGTTGTCGGCCGGCTTAAATTCGTGGACTGCGTCATCTATCGGGCCAACCCACAACAGACCGAACTGGTTCAGGTAGCGGCTTTGGGGAACAAAAACCCATTTGGGCGCAATATACTGAACCCATTGAGAATTCCATTTGGGGAAGGGATCACTGGTAGAGTTGCCCAAACCCGCAAGGCAATCATCGTTGACGATCTCGCCACGGATCTGACCTACATCCCCGATACGCAGCCCGCCCGCTCGGAGATTTGCGTCCCACTGGTATCGCAGGGAAAAATTGTGGGGGTACTGGACAGCGAACACCCTGATCCATGCGCGTTTGGTGAGGCAGAGCTGGAAATCTTGACAACGATTGCCGCGATGACGAGTGCAAAACTCGAACTTCTTGCGGAAGCGGATCGTTCACGTCAACGATATGCGGACCTGGTTCATTCCCATGCGCAACTGAATGAGGAAGTAAACAATCGCAAAGCACTTGAAACTGCATTGTTCGAAGCGCGCAAGTTGGAGGCGATAGGTCGGCTGAGCGGACGGTTCGCGCATGAATTCAACAATTTGCTTACGGTCATCTCCGGAAACCTCGACTTTCTGGCGATGTCAGTGTCGGAACCGGACTCACTCACGTGTCTCACGGATGCTCAAGTTGCAGCAAAACGGGGCGCGACCCTTATCGGCGACATGCTTGCCTTTTCACAGCGGACACATAGCAGGCCGCAAGTCTCTGATTTAAACAAGCTGGCGCTTGCTGCCAGCGAACGGAGCAAACAGGACCTGACCGAAAATATCGCGCTGGAAGTGAATCTTTCAGCAGAGCTTTCGCTGGTCAGTGTCGATCCAACGGCAGCAGAATCCACAGTCTTCAACCTGATCAAAAATGCGCGCGAGGCCTTGCCGAACGGTGGTAAGCTGAAAATCACGACCAAAAACGTCTGGCACGACTTGTCTGAAGACCGGCCATTGTCGGCACAAAGGGTTCCCGGTCGATATGTGTGCCTGAGCGTCGAGGACAATGGCAAAGGCATCCCCGCAGAGTGCCTCGATCAGATCTTTGATCCCTTCTTTACAACCAAGGCAGTCGGCACAGGCATTGGCATGGGGTTGTCGTCCGTACTTGGCTTCATGAAGCAGATGGGGGGTACGGTCGAGGTGACTTCGAAACTGGATCAGGGGTCTGCGTTCCATCTTTTCTTCCCGGCTGTCGCTGACCGAGTGAACGATTTGGTAACCACTCGTGGTTAACCAAGTCTGAACCAAAGCTGGGGGGCAGGATGTCAGTAGTATTGCGCGAAACGGGTGAGTCAGCGACGCATCTCCCCTTGATCAGCGTTCGGGGACTTCGGTTGAATGATCCCGGGGAATTCGAGAAAACAGCGCATGCCATCGGCCAGGCGGCACGTAACATTGGGTTTTTCCGGATTTGTGACCACGGCATAGACCCGACCCTTACCGAGGCGACATATAGGTCGGCTGAGACTTTTTTCGCGCTTCCCGAAGCTTTCAAACGCCAATACTACATAGGAAACAGCTCCAATCATCGCGGCTATGTGCCCTTTTCCGAAAAGGGCGATTACCCCGACGAAGTCGACCGCAGTTACGAGGCATTCGATCTCGGGCTGGATCTGCCCCGTGACGATCCCGATTTTCTGGCTGGCAACAGGGTGCTGGGACCGAACGTTTGGCCCGATCTGGCGGGATTCAAGGAAACCATCGGCCAATATTACGCCGAGGTTTCGGCACTTGGCCGCTTGGTGACATCGGCGCTGGAGCTGCATCTGGGTCTGTCCCCCGGTGCGATGACAGATCGTATGAGCAAGCCGATTTCTCAACTGCGCCTGCTACACTACGTTCGCAATGCCGAAACCAAAGATCACACGTCAGTTAACATGGGCGCACATACCGATTATGAGTGCCTGACCCTGCTGCACACCCGCAACGCAGGTTTGCAGGTCATGACCCAGGATGATCGCTGGATAGATGTCCCGGTTGATCCGCGCGTGTTGATCGTCAATATCGGAGACATGATGGAGGCCTGGAGCAACGGTGTGTTGCGATCGACCCCACACCGGGTGCTCAACCTCAGTCCTGAGCGGTATTCGTTGCCTTACTTCGTTGCAGCGAATTACGACACCATCATCGAACCGTTTCCCGAGTTGGTCAGCACCGCACACCCATCGAAATACGCGCCTTTCATGGCTGGTGCACATCTGGAGCGGATGCTGGTGCGCGACTTTCCATACTTGCGCAATATCGAGCCACGCGGTTCTGCTCTCGGCCGTGGGGGGCCGGAAATGGCGTCGACCAAAAACCCGTTCGAAAATCGACTGATCCAGCCGGAAAGAGGGACATGCCCCAGCTAGAGTCCATCATCTCGGTTTCGCTTGCCGGGCTGGCTTTGAGTGCGACGCCGGGGCCATCCATGTTGTACGTTTTGTCGCGCACGGTCGGACAGGGCCGTGCGGCTGGCCTCGCGTCAGCATTTGGCCTTGCGGTGGGGGGTCTGGTCCTAGCCGTGGCGACCGCATTGGGGCTGTCGGTGGTCTTTACCAGTGTCGAATGGCTTGTACCCGTCTTGCGATATATTGGCTCGGCATATCTCGTCTGGTTGGGTCTGGGTATGATCCGCGAGGCGCGCACCCAAGCGCAGGCCGTCCTCGAAACCGATAGTGTCACCGGCAGACCGTTCTCGGCGGTCTTCTGGCAGGGCGTGTTGGTCGAGCTTCTGAACCCCAAGACCGTGCTTTTCTTTGCACTGTTCCTTCCGCCTTTTGTCGCGATGGATACAGGCCCCGCGCACCAAGGCAGCGTTCAGGTGGAGTTGCTCATATTGGGCGCGCTGGTGCCGTTGACGGCTATTCCTTCCGACATTCTGGTTGCGTTCATGGGTGGCAGCATGGCGGAGATGATCAACCGAAAACAGAAGTTCCGAGAGGTCCTGGGTTATACTGGCGGGGCGCTCTTGATTATGATCGCGCTGAATTTGCATCTGGGGATAATTTGACTTTAAAATTCGGCCCAGGGTACTCTAGGTCAGTACCTAAAGAATATCTGAGCCTCTCGCAGCTAGTAGAAGACCTCACCATTCAGAAGCTCGTCTCGGAACCTAGCATTGAGACTGTCGCAGTAGCCGTTTTCCCACGGTGATCCGGGCGCAATGAAGGCCGTCTTGGCGCCGACCGCGCCGACCCAGGCGCGCTCCTTTTCGGCGATAAATTCCGCGCCATCGGACGTTGTCAGATTTCATGGCTTCCGGCGGACCGCGCAGGATGAACTGGCCGGTCAAGGCGTCGACCACGTCGGTTGAGTTGAGCTTGCGTTTGATACGGATCACCAATGCCTCCTTTGTGAACTCATCGATGATATTGAGCGTCCTAAAGACTCGCCCGTCGTGGGTCCGATCCTGAACGAAATCATAGCACCAAACATGGTTTGAGCGTTTCGGCCGGAGAGGGACAAACGGCCCTTCATCCCGCCAAAGTCGACCCTTCTTGGCCTGTTTTTCGGGAACTTTGAGACCTTCGCGCCGCCAAATCCGCTCTACGCGCTTGTGATTTACACGCCAGCCGCTGTTGTTAAGCATCCCGGTGACCATGCCATATCCGTAGCGCCCGAACTCTCGCGTCAGCTCGATGATGTCCTTTGTCGGCCATTCTTCGTCCGGAAGACCGATGGGCATCTTGCGCTGAGTGGATCGGTGCTGTCCCAATGTTCGGCAGGCCCGGCGTTCGTACATGCCGAGGGCCCGCCGAACATGATCGATGCAATTGCGATGGCGCGAAGAGCTTAGAAGTTTCCCCGGGCAGCCTCAGTCAAGATCAACTTATCCAGTGTCAGATCCGATACCGCACGCCTGAGCCGATTATTCTCTGCCTCCAGCTCTTTCAGCCTCTTGAGCTGGTCCCGGCTCATGCCGCCATACTCTTTACACCATCGATTTTAGGTCAGCTGCGTTACGCCAATCTGACGCACGGCATCGGTAATTGAACTGCCTTGCCCATGCAACACTTCTCAACGGGCCGCAACTTAGGCGCGATATCTTCGGATTTGCTTCGCTTTGAAGCCATCTCTTTGTCCTTCTGAAATAGGGATAAAACTATCCCGGATGGCGGACCACTAGTGGGGGCACTCCACTGATTCAATCTCCACATGTGGAAGGACGGGCAAGTTGACAGCTGTCAACTTCTGCGCGTGGCCGTGGAAAGTTGACTGCTGTCAACGCTGGCTCCAAGCTCCTGTTGTTCTTCAAAACTTGACCCAACGGAGTGAAAGCCGCACAGTGCCAGAAAGAGCAGCAAAAGCGCCACGCCCCCGTGTATTTGGGGCGCAAGGCTGGCAGGTAAAAGCCGCTGCAACAGGGCGGAGCGGAATGATCGCAACGGTTACATCAGTGCCTCAAGGACTGGCGTGCAAATCCCTTCCGAACGGGAGGGCACATGTCGGGTAAAGACGGCGATGACGACGACGGTGAGCGCACCATCTTTGGCCAAAAACTGCCAGAGGCGCATCCGGTCGTGCGCCCTGCCCCGGTCCAGACTCCCTTGCACCAGGTCAAGGCGCTGAAGCCGTCCGACGAAACCACCATCATCGGGGCCAAGCTGCCCGACCCTACACCCCCAGCGGCCAAGCCGCTGTTGCCGTCAGAATTGCGGCGGCGGGAAAAAGAAAAGGCGAAGAAAGAGGTTGAGAAACCAGTCAAGGTTTCCCTGCTGACCGCCGCGCGCACGTCCGGGCGTACTGTGGGCAAAGGATCCAACCCGCTTCTGGCTGCGGCCAGTGACATACTGGGCCTGATGGGCCGACTGCGAACAGGCATGGTCGAAATGCACGGCGCGCCGCTGCGCGACCATTTGCGTACGGAAATTTCACGTTTTGCAGAACGTTGCGAGACGACCAAGGTCCGCCAGGACGATATCGACGATGCCCGCTATGCGTTGGCGGCCACCTGTGATGACATCGCCATGACGCTGCCCGGCTCGGACCCCACCTTTTGGCGCGAAAACGCTCTGGTCAAAACGCTTTTTGACGATGCCGATCCGAGCACCGGGTTTTTCGACCGCTACGAACATCTCCTGACCAACCCACGCAAACGGGCGCCGCTTCTGGAACTGATGCTGGCTTGTCTGTCGCTTGGGTTTCAGGGCGAATATCGCGGGGCCCCTGACGGCCCGCGCGCGTTGGGGACGCTGCGCAAGGCGGGCTATGAACGCCTGCGCAACGCGGTGCCCCGCCCTGCCCCGGCTCTGTCCCGCAAGTGGCTGCCAGTGCTGTTGCGCGGACGGCGCATGCGGGCGCTGGTGCCGCTGTGGATCGTGGCTGGAGTGGCCGCAGCGATGGTCGTATCGCTGTTTGCCTCGTTCGCGTGGATCCTGACCCAAGAGGCGCAAACCACCCAAAACAAGCTGATCAGCCTACACCGTCCCGTACCACAGGTCGATATCACGCGCGCGCAACTGCCCGACGTCGCCGAGGTTGTGGTCTATCAGGCCCCTCCCACGGGTCAGCTTGACCGTATCAAGACGCTGCTGAGTGACGTGATCGCCCAAGGTCTGACCACCGTGCAGGAAGAGGGGGATTTCATCGCGATCCGACTGGGTGACGCACTGAGCTTTCCGCCGGGCGCGCCGGACTTGCAAACCACTAGCCCAGTTCTGACCCGCATCGCGCAAGTCTTGGAAGGTGAGCCGGGAGCGATCATCATCGAAGGGCATTCCGACAATATTCCACTCAGTGGGCGCGGGCGTTACAAAACCAATGAAGCCTTGTCGGAGGCGCGCGCGGCCGCCGTGCGCGACGTGCTGGCGCCCCTGATGTCGGACCCTGTGCGCCTGTCCGTTGTCGGCGTAGGCCCGTCAAAACCGCTGGACCCGGCCAACACGCCAGAAGCTCGTGCCAAGAACCGGCGAGTTGATATCCTTTTGCGCAAGGAGCAGCAGCTTTGACCCGCGTTTTCACCTGGCTGTCGGCCCTGATCACAACGCTTGGGGTCATATCCTTGTGCGTCGCTGTCTGGATCGGCCTGCCGATTTCCGGGATTGCCTGGCTCGAGCCCGAACCTGTCCGGGCGGGCCTGATCGCTGCGATTCTGAGTATGCTTCTGCTGGGCTGGCTCGTGCGCTGGCGGGCGCGCAAACGGGCCGCGCGCGAGCTTGAGGAGAGCCTGCTGCGCACGCAGGCGGGCGATGGTCCCGTGCTGGCCGAACGGATGCGCGCCGCCCTTGTCCGCCTCAAGAAATCGGGCGGGGCCTCGGCCCTTTATGATCTGCCATGGTACATCCTGATCGGTCCGCCGGGTGCGGGCAAGACGACCGCCCTCGTCCATTCGGGCCTTGAATTTCCGGGCGCACATGCGGCTTCGATCAGCGGGTTCGGGGGTACGAAAAACTGCGATTTCTGGTTCGCCAAAGAGGCGGTGATGATCGACACTGCCGGGCGGTACACCACGCAGGACAGCGATGTGACGGCGGATTCAAACAGTTGGTCCGCCTTTCTTGGTCAATTAAAGACCGCGCGTCCCGACCAGCCCATCAACGGGGTGATCCTCGCATTTTCCTGTGCCGACATGATGACGGAAACGCCCGAGGCGTTGAAACTCCATGCCCGCACAGTGCGCGACCGGCTGGCCGAATTGAACGCGTCCTTCAAGACTCATGTGCCGGTCTATGTGATATTCACCAAAGCGGACATGATCGCGGGTTTCCGCGAGTATTTCGGCAGTTTTGACGAAGAGCGTCGCAAGATGGTCTGGGGCACCACGTTTCAGACCCGGAACCGGCGCGAAGAGACGCATCGCGCCGTGTCCAAGGAGTTCGACCAGCTGATCGCGCGCCTGTCGGACGAGGTCACCGACCGGCTGATGGAGGAAACCGACAGCGCGACGCGCATCGCCATCCACGGCTTTCCCGAACAGATGGCGCTGTTGGAGCGCAATGTCACTTCCTTCCTGAGTGCGGTGTTTGAAAAGCCGCAGAAAATCCGGGCCATCCTGCGCGGGTTCTATTTCACCTCCGGCACCCAGGATGGCACGCCGATTGATCAGGTATTGGGCGCGATGAGCGCGCGGGCAGGGGGGCCGAAGGCGGGTTTCCTTTCAGGGAAGGGACGCAGCTATTTCCTGCATGACCTGCTGACGCGGGTCATTTTTGCCGAACGCGACTGGGTCGGCTATGACCGGGGCAGGGTGGTGCGCCGCGCCATTGCGCGCGCTGTCTCGAAGTCCGTGATCACCATGGCGAGTGTCGCCATGATGGGCATCCTTGGCTTCAGCTTCTGGAAGAATGCCACGCTGGTGCGCGAAGTATCGGGCCAGACGCAGCTTTATGAGCAGCGTGCTGACGGATTTCTGGGCGCGCAGGTGGTCACCGATCCGGCGACGCGGCCCCTATTGCCTGCCTTGGCCACGTTGCGAGCCGCGCCTGCGGGCTATGCCAGTCCACGTGTGCAGGACTTTGTCGATGATCTGGGCCTGTCCCGTCTGGACGTGCTGAGCGGGGCCACCGTACAGGCCTATTCCGACAGCCTTGAGCAGTTGCTGCGGCCACGCATGATGTTGCAGGTCGAAAACGATCTGGCGCAGTTTTTGGCAGAGGATCGCAAGGTCGATGCCTATCGCGCTCTCAAGGTCTATATCTTGCTCGCCAAAGAACAGGACGGGCGCGAAGATGACCTCGCCATTCAGTCCTATTTCGCCCAAAGCTGGGCCGGAGAATATGCGGGGGCCGACGCGGAATACCGTGCCATCAATGCCCACCTGTCCGCGATGCTGGAACTGGATGGGCGTGTGACCCCCTTGGTTGCGGCAAACGGTGCATTGATCGCGCGGGTGCGTGAGGCCATCGCCGAGGTGCCTATGGCAGCGCGCGCCTACGGCGCTATCCGTTCGCAAGCCGGGACACTGCCGCCCTTGCGGCTTGCCGAAGCGATCGGCGATACGCCCGTGCTCGGGACCACCGATGAGCGTCCCTTGGCGACGTTGGAGGTGCCGGGGCTGTTTACCTACGAGGGCTATTGGGGGTTCTTTCAGGACGCGGTCGCGAGCGCTGCCGCGCAGCTTGAGCAGGATGCGTGGGTCCTGGGACCTGTCGATGCGCAGCCCCTCGTTCCTGACGCGCAGTTGGCGGCGGATGTACAGGCCCTTTATGCCCGCGATTTTGAACGTGTGTGGTCGCTGGTGCTGAATCGGGTGGCGTTTATACGTCCCGAAGGTGGTCCCGACGTATTGGCCGACGCCGCTGGTAGGTTGCTGGTGCGGTTGGTGAGTGCTGTGACAAAACAGACCCACCTTGCGCAGGATTCAGATAACCTAATGAAAGATAAAAATAAATTTTCATCCATAGCGGGCCTGCCTTTCGCCCCTTGGCATGTGATGGACATCGGGGCTGTAGGCAAGAGCCCGTTGGAGCGCCTTGTGGTCAGTCTGGGTGAGGCGGCGCGGGCCGCAGAGACCGGGCAGGGCGATCTCGGGGCGGTGTTGGTGGATGATCCGGCTTATCCGGCGACGGTCCGGCGGATCGTGATGCAGGTGCGCGACGCGATGTCCCCGACATTTGTCGATGCACAATTGGTGGCGCTGGACGCCGCGCGCTGCGTGCCCGGTGCCCCGCCCGTGGGGCAAGCATTTGTCGCCGTCTTTGGCTATGATGGGCAGATGGAGCGTTTGCAGCAATCCGCCCCCGGTCCCATATCACCCCGCGCCCGCGTTCGCTTTGATGCGGCGGACAAGGTGAAGCGTGCGTTTTTCACCGAAGGTGTCGCGGCTCCCGCGATCCCCTTCAACATCCGTCTGATGGCCGTCAGCCCGTCGATTTCGCCTGTGACTGTCAGGCTTGGCGACCAGGTGCTGGACCTTGCCCCCGAAGGTGCCCCAGCCCCCGCCGCATGGACCGGGGCAGGGGCCATTTCGCTGTCGGTTCCCGACCAGCCCCCGACCGAATTGGCGGGCGGCGGTTGGTCCATTCTGACCTTTCTGAGTGGCGAGTCGTTGCAGTCACGCGGCCCCCTGGCGCAGGTGGCCCATCGCCTTGGACCCTATACGGCGACGTTTAGGCTTGAGTTCGAGGGCAATGATGTCCCATTCCTTATGCAGGCCTTTCAGGAGATCACGTGCCCCAACGCGATGGAATAGTCTGATGAGTGCCGTCGTCTACGGCAAGCACCCCGGTTTCGGGGATTTCCTGTCGTGGGGGATGGAGCGGTCTGCGCTGGGTGTTCTTGAGGCGTGGTTGCAGGAGGTAATGCCGCCGACACGCGATGTGCTGGGGGATGCATGGGACACTGTGTGGGCCGCTGCACCCGACCTGCGGTTCTGGATCGGCCCCGAGGTGCTGGGGGCACCCTTATGTGGTATCTGGCGTGCCTCGACCGACAAGGTCGGGCGGCAGTATCCGCTGATGTTGGGCCTGACTGGTCCCGTGACTCCGCCGCCTGTCCATCCAGCCCATGAAGACACGCCCTATGCCGCCCTTGCCAGTCATCTGGCGGGAATCGGGGATGTGACGGCAGGGCAGGGGGGCGCGCAAAGCCTTGTCGCGGGCCTGGATCTGCCACCCCTGGCCGGCACACCCTATGACGCGGCCGAGGCAGGTATGCTATGGGGTATGCGAGGGGATGATGATTTGGCCCGACTGTTTCGTGACGCGGCAGAGGCGGACGCCTATTGCGCCCAATACGGACGCAGCCACTGGTGGCATCCCGGTGCCCCCGACCGCGAGGCCGGTTGGCTGGGTGTAAACGGCTTGCCCGGTGCGTCCGAGATGCGCTGGCTGTTGGCTGAACGGGTTCGGACACGGCCGCAGAATACCGTGGATACAGGGCAGGAAGATTACGCAGGGAGTGGGCAGGAATGATGGACAAACAGGTGATCGCCTCTGATGAGATGATGTCCTTTGAGACAACGATACGCACAGATGTGGGGTGCGTGCGCAGTCTGAACGAGGACAGCGTGATGGCCGCCCCAGCCTCGGGCCTCTGGGTCGTGGCGGATGGGATGGGGGGCCACACGGCGGGCGACTTCGCGAGCCAGACCATCTGCGAGGAACTGGGCACTGTCGGTCTGCCCACCGGCGCGATGGATTTGCGTGCCCGCTTCATGTCCCGTCTGACCAAGGCCAACACCCGCATTCAGAACAAGGCCGAAGAGCTTGGTTCGGGCACCATTGGCTCTACCGTGGTCGCCCTGCTGATCCAGCAGGATCACTTTGCCTGCATCTGGTCCGGGGACAGCCGGATCTACCGCATGCGCGGCGATCAGTTGACCCGGATCACCCGCGATCACACCGAGGTGCAAGCCCTGCTCGATACCGGTGCCATTACCGCGGAAGAGGCCGAGAACTGGCCACGCAAAAATGTGATCACCAGAGCCATTGGCGTGACCGAACTGCCGGAATGTGACATGGTGGAGGGGGCGTTGCTGGAAGGGGACGTCTTTCTTTTGTGCTCGGACGGGTTGACGGAGTATTTTGAGGACCCGGAGCTGGCGGATGTGCTGTACACTGGCCTGCACGGCTCGTTAGAACCGTTATGTGACCAATTGATTTCCATGGCCCTGTTGCGGGGCGGTAAGGACAATGTGTCGGTGATCATGGTACGTTGCCACAAGGCCGGTTTTCCTGCATTGGCGATTGAAGGTGAATATCCCGAATTCAGGGGACAGTTATGAGCGACAACAAGGACCAGATCCCCGACGAGGAGTCGGACTCCGGGTCGGACGACGAAAAGACAATTCTGTTTCAGCCTGTTCCCAAGAAGGAAGAGGCCAAAGGTGATGCACCCGCCGAGGATGCGCCCGCACCTGCGTCCAATGTCATCCCCGATGATTTCGATCCCATAACCGGCGACGCCGCTGCGCCCACACCCGAGGCGGCGCAGGACGACGATGACCGCACCGTTGTCGTGACGGACGTGCGTCGAGGCACGCAGCGTCCTGCAAAAGCGCCCGCCGTCACCACGCCCCCACCGTCAACGCAGAACCCCACCGACGACGGCGCGGGTTCTGGGCCGGTCACATACACCGACACTGCCAACGTCGCCCCGCCGCCGCCTGGCGCGCGTCCGACACCGCTCAGTTCGCTCGAACCCGGCACCGTCATCAACAACATGTACAAGGTCGAGGAACGTCTGGATCAGGGCGGTATGGGCTCGGTTTTCCGTGGGAGCGAGATCAGCACCGGCGAAAACGTCGCCATCAAGGTGATCCTGCCCGAAATGGCCGAGGACGAAAAAGTCACCGCCATGTTCCGCCGCGAGGCGCGCACGATGCGCCAGCTGCACCACGACGCGATCGTACGCTATTTCGCATATGTCCCCCCGAACGAGACTTTGAACCTACACGCCATCATCATGGGGTTCATCGAGGGCACCAAGCTGTCGGACACCATCAAGGATGGTGGCGCGTTGACCCGTGATCAGGTGATCGACCTAACGATGAAGCTGGCCGATGGCCTGGACCGCGCCCATAATATCGGCGTAATCCACCGTGACTTGTCGCCCGATAACGTGATGTTGCAGGATGGCGATCTGAGCAAACCCGTGCTGATCGACTTTGGTATCTCGCGCAGCGACAACGTCAAGGAAGCGACCATCGGCAACGAGTTTGCCGGCAAACTGAAATATGTCTCACCCGAGCAGATGGGCGCATTTGGCGGACAAGCCGAAGGTCCCAGCGACGTCTACTCTCTGGGTCTCTTGATGATCGGCATGCTGACTGGCACTCCGATGCCCATGGGCACGAACTTTGTCGAGGCCGTGCAAAAGCGCCAGTCGGTGCCGGATCTGTCTTTTCTGCCCGAAGAGTTTCAGGGCCTGATCGCGCATATGCTTCAACCCGACCCGAAAGAGCGGATTCCAAGCATGGCCGCCGTGATCGAGGAATTGCGCGTCATCAAGGGCGAAACCGGTCTGGGTGGGACACGCCCGCGCTATACCCAACCACCGGTGGAGGACCGTGTCGTGCCGGGCCTGCAGGCTGTGCCGATGTCGGCCCGTGGGGGTGGAACGAGTTCGCCCAAAGCGATGCCGTCGACTCCGGTGGCCGAGGAAAAATCCGGTGGCAAGGGTCTGATTGTCGGTCTTGGGGTGGTCGCATTGGTCGCCGCTGGCGCGGCTGCGTTCTTCCTTGGTGGTGATTTCCTTCCATCCTCAGGCGAGCCCGAAACCGCGTCCGCCGAAACGGTTGAGGAAGGGCTGCAGCGGGTCGAGGGTACACGTGCATCGTTCCTGGCCACGGCTGTGCCCGAGAGTTGTGCCTACGCAGGCTTGCGCGCACAGGGTCCCAATGCTGGCTTGATCGAAGGGTTCGCCCGTGATCTTAGCGCTTTGCAGGGTCTGAGTTCCGCTTTTGGTGCGCAGTTCGGCTCCAATCCCGAGGTCGTTCCGCGCGGTATCAACGAATCCCAATGCGCTGTGCTGGACTTTGCGAAGGCCTTTCAGGGTACACGCGGCGGCGGCATCGAGATGGCGCTGTCGGAAAACTCCATGTCCCGCGCCAATGGTGTGCTGGGAACGTTGCACGGCAGTGCGGGCCGTCAGAACTGGCTGGCTCTGGTTGATCCCAATGGACAGGTCTTTTCCCTGATGCGTCAGCTGGATGACCCCATCGGGGATGAGCGGCGTTTTTCCTTCCGCCTGCCGTCGGCTGCGCCGGGGATTTACATGGTCGTGGCCACCGCGTCCGATGCACCATTGGTGCGTGCGGGTGCGATGCAGGACGGCACGTTGGCCGACACGATCCTGCCGCTGATGACGCGCGAACTGGCCTTGGACGGGCAGGGGGCTGTGGACATCTCGTTTCTTGAGCTGACGCGGTAGGGGCGGTTTTACCGAAAGACCGAGGCGGCCTCGCATTGATGCGGGGTCGCTTTTTTGACTGCGAAGTCCGGGATGCGAAGAAAGCAGTCCGAGGGCAGTTTAGCAACCAAGCGGGTCTTTGACGCGCATAATTGTCTTTTGAAGTGGGACGCGCGTTGGAAAACCTTTCTTCGGGCGCGGTCCGAAACCCGCTATGTGTACCTTGTACGAGCACCCGGGCGTAAATGCGTCGAAAATCTCTTCTCGCGCTGCGGCGAATGAGAAAACGCCGGAGTTTGGCAGCTTGTATGCGCCGGTATCAGCTTCGACGTGCCCGCAGAAACCAAGACCCATGGCAGGCGGCGCATCAGAACGATGCTTTTTGTGAAATCGACCGTTAAGGTCGCTGCAAGTCCTTGATGCAGGTATGTTTTCGACTGTTATCGTCTCGTCATAGCCAGTGAGGAGTTGAACCCAAAAAGGAAACCCAGTGTAGGCCACGAGGAGCACAAAGAGCAATGCAAGCACCGCTGCGCGCTTGCCCCGTTCATCATCTTTTCCTTCGACGGGCGCGGAGCGCGTTGATTGCAAGCTGTCTCTCAGTAATTTCGTTTCGGGAATTTTTTGTCTCCACACTTTTGCACTTGCCAATATTTGGAGACCGGGGCGCGGATAAGGCAATTTGTTGCATTTTCTTGGAAGAATCGATGAGTTGCCGCTGGACGTGTATCGAGTTCTGTTTATGTCCGGCGTTCTTTTTGGTGCTTTCTCACTAAGGTATGACCGTCAGCCTGCTACCCTATTGAACATCAACCGTGGCCACGCCGAACACCATTTCACGCAGCGTCGCTGCCGGGATCGGACCAAAGACGTCTTGTGCCTCTCGTCCAATCCGGTCGGACAGATCGAGCGGTGTGCCTTCGGTGCCGATGGCAAGCAGCACTTGGCGCGTGGCCCGCGAGGGACCAGCACGCGCCACGGGGACCTCGAACACCGGGGTGCTGCCGTCCAAAGTGACGAATTGTGCAAGGTCCTGCACGACGCCGTTGTCATCCACCAACAGCAGCGTGACATACAAGCCGCCCGCGCCGATCACGCGCCCAGTCAGCGTGTCGCCGCTGGCCAGCGTCGTGGTGTCCAGCGACAGCCCGATGCGGTTGGCCGGGTAGCTTTCGCTTTGGCGCAGGGCATCGAGCGTGGCGCATTGGCGGGGGTCGAGCAACTCACGTGTCTGGACAGGAGCAAAGTCGAGACCGCTGACGATCCGTTCGGCCAGCGCATCAAGCTGTTCCTCGCGCGCTCCGACCATGGACAGACCTGCAAGCGCGCCGTCGCCGGTAAAGCGGCGGGGCAGAGCCAGTGTGCACTGCTCCTGCGGGGTCGCCCGGATGCGGCGCAGCAATTGGCCGATGGCGACGTCAGAAGCGGTGGGGTTGGCCAGCGGCTGGCGCGCAGGGGCAGGGGGGGCAGCGGCGACTTCTGGTTCCTCAACGGGTTCAGGTGTTTCTTCGACCACTTCGGGTTCGGGCGTGGGTTCGGGTTCGGGCGTTTCGACCGCCTCTTCGGGTGCGACCTCAGGCTCTTCGATCACCTCTTCTGGCAGGGCGACAGGGTCGATTTCTTCGACGACTTCGGGTTCGAGGACGGGCACCTCGGGCACATCAGGTTCGGGCGCGACAAGGGCAAGCACGTCATCCTCGACCGGGGCAGGGCCGCTGCCGCCAGAGGCAAGCGGGTTCAACACTGTGTCGTCGATGGGGCTGAGGTCGTCGATGGCCAGCGGGGTTTCCGGTTCGGGTTCGGGCAAGGGGGTCGGTTCGGGCAGGTCCGGCACCTCGGCGACCTCGGGTTCCGTTGGTTCGGGCGCGACCACTTCGGGCTCGGGCTCTACCACCTCTTCGGGGACCAGAAGTGGTTCGTTTTCAGGCTCGGGCAGCACTTCGGCCACTTCGGGCTCAACGGGTTCGGGTTCGATCACTTCGGGTTCTGCCACTTCCGGCTCGACCGGTTCGGGTTCGACCACTTCGGGCTCCAGCACCTCGGGTTCGGTGACTTCCGGCTCCAGCGGTTCGGGTTCCAGCACGTCGGGCTCAGCGGCCTCAAGTTCCGGTTGCAAGGCGTCCTCTTCGGGAGCGAGCAGCGTGTCTTCTTCGGGTGCCAGCAACTCCTGCTCGTCGGGAGAGAGGGCCGCTAGGTCTTCGGGCGTTTCAGCGTCCGGCGCGTCGGGTTCGGTGACCACCGCGTCTTCGGGGACGAGGTTGGTATCGTCAACCGGCTCCAGTTCCTCGACGATATTGGCGTCGAGGATTTCAAGGCTGACCGTAATCGCCGCGTCCTCTTCGGGTTCCGGCGGCAGGGGAATCAAAACGATCACACCCGAAAACAGGACAAAGGACACAAGTCCCGCATGGGCCACGAACGAGCCCACGAAAGAGCCATACCAGCTGAGCGCGCTGGGGCTTCCGTGTGGCAGGAAACTCATGGCTGATCCTCGTCCGGGGCTTTGCCGTGCAAGGTCACAAGCTTGACGTTGACGGCCACGAGCTCCTCTGCTGCCAGCATGTCAAGCAGGGTGCCTGCACCCAGTTCGCGGTCGGCAAGCACGTGCAGGGTCGGATAGTCGATCAACGCCTCGGCCAAGGTGCCGGGGACAAGGGGGATGCCATCCAGCGCCATCTGCGCGTCCGCATCCACCGTCAGCAGGGGCTTGGGCAGCAGGTCAAGCGGCAGTTGCGTGGTTTCCGGCAGGTCGATTTCCACCGAATCCGAACTGATCAACGTGCCTGTCGCCAGAAAGAAGAAGATCATCAGCAGAACGATGTTCACGATCGCAAGCGAGCTGTCGATGGCCTTGGCACGGCGGACGATCGGAAGACGGGTCTTGGACATCAGCTGCCCCCCCGGCTGATTTGCACCGCGCCAACATTGGCGCCTTCGAGCGCTTCGAGGGCGTGGGCCACGTCCTGCACACGGGCCTCGTTCGTGACGATCAGCACGACGCGCCCCGGCCTGCCTTCGCCAAGGGCCGAGGCGAGGTCGGTCAGTTGATCCATGTTGTAGTCAAGACCGCCGGAGCGGACCGTGCCGTTGTTGACGGTCCACAGGGTCGTGTTGGCCGCTTCGGGGGGCGGCGCGGGTTGCGATGGATCGTTGCCCGCACCGGCGCCGGCGGCTTCGACGTCCTCTTCGGACACGGCCTTGGCGGCTGTCTTGAGGGTGATCATGGAGTAGGGAGCAAGGCTGGACGTGAGCATGAAAAAGATCAGCAGCTGAAACATGGCATCGGCCAGCGGTGTCAGCACGAACTTGTAGCGCCTGGGGCGCTCGGGCAGGGGGGCTCTGCGGGATGCCATCGCCTCGGGGCCTGCGCTCTACTTGACCGAGTTCGGGTCGACCCGTCCGTGGATGGCGGCGGACATCAGCGCTTCGATCATGTTGCGTTCACGGTCGATGCGGCCTTCAAGCCAAGTGGCGATGAAAAACGCAAACAGGGCCACGATCAGGCCTGCCGCGGTGGTGGTCAGGGCGACATAGATACCGCCTGCAAGGGTGGTCGGGTCCACCGCGCCCTCGGCCACGGCGAGCACCGAAAAGGCGTCGATCATACCAACCACGGTGCCCAGAAGCCCAAGCATCGGCGCGGCCTGCACCACCATGTCCAGCGCGCGCATCCGTTCTGACATGGTGGCCAGTTCGATGATGGCCGTCTGGCGGCTGAGTTCCTCGGCATAGGTCACGTCGGTGGGACGCGCCTGAATGCCCGAGAACACGGCCTGCAGAATGCGTGACAGTACCGAGCGGCGGCGCCCGGCTGCGCTGATCGCTTCGTCTACGCGACCGTTCAGCCAATCGTCCAGGATACGCTCCGCCTCGGATCGTTTGCCCACGCCCAGTCGCGCGAACTGCGCGATCTTGTAGAGACCGATGGCAATGGCCACCAGAGACAGGATTGCCAGAAGGCCATAGACACCAAGGGAAGCGATTTGGAAAATAGACATGAATGATCTCGTTTCGGGCCGGGTAGGTCGTTTACAGACCGAAGGCGATGTTGGTACGGGTCGTGACGGTCAATTGGGTCAGACAGGCATCGCTGTCATTGCCCGCTTCGCCAGCAAGTGTGCAACTGGCCACGTCGTTGACGATAATTTCGGATAATTCTTCGCACTCTGTAGGCAGGTTATACTGAACAACGCGGCGCTTGCCAGCACTGAGTGCACCCAAAGGCAGTCCCAGAAGGTTGCGGAACACCCCGTCCGAGCCAAACACGGCCAAACGCCAAGTGACTTCCTCGAAATCCTCTGCAAGGCCATTGTGCCCGAAGAATACCAGTTGGCATCCCCCTTCGGCGATGGCGGTTGCGCGATTGAGTTCGAGCGAGATTTCGGGCTTTTCAGCGTCTTGTGCGACGGCTGCGGTGCCACCGATCAAAAGCGCAAGGCTACATGCCAATAGGGTACGACTCATGTGAACCTCCAAAAATGCAAACATCCTAAAAGATATCTGCATTAGCGGGAGTCCGCCGATGAGTGTCAACTCTTGATTGGGAAGATGGCAAAAGGCGCGCAGGAAAAATCCTGCGCGTTCTTGTACTTGCCTTAGCGGTAGACGCCAATCACATAGTCGACGCGAGTCGCTGCGTCTGGCGTGTGCACAAACGCCGGGGCCTGTGCCACAAACACGGGAGCCTCTGTCGAGGGGCGTTTTGCGACCGTGCGGCGTTTGACCGCTTTGGCCGGTGGTGCAATCGCTTCACGCACTGCCGGAGCGAAAGACCGCGTGAGTTCGACCTCGGGTTCAATCGAAGCTTCGGGCGCAACGTTTTCCAGATCACCCAGCGCGGCTGTCTGAACAGGCTCAAGCGCAGGCTCTTCGAATACGGTGGGGGCGACCAATGTTGGAGCGAAAGCCGCAAACTGCGCGGCATCCGGTACGTAATCAGGGATCACAAACCCGCTGTCGGACGGAATATTGTCCGGTGTCGACAATGCCGACGTCTGCACATTCATGTTGAATTCGTGCAGAGCGGAGAGACCAAGGCCGGCACCACCCGAAAGGGCGACCAGCGAGAGGGAGAGTATGGCTACGTTTTTCATGACTTACATATAGCATGGCCTTTTCGTGTTTTGAGGGGGAATAAGATCGAAAACCCGTCAAATGCATATTTCCGGCAACACTTTGCTGATTTTCGGTGGTTCTACGCGTACAATTTCAATGGGTTGCGGCGGATTGTTGCCAATGCGCGCATGTGCCGTGGCGTCGCCACAGGCACAATTTTGAACCCTTGGTTGAGAATCAGGGGCGCATTGCCACGAAATGGCCATCAACTCTTTGCAGATTTGGGCCTGACCGGGTATACGTTGGGTCAACAAAGCTTCTGAGGTGAATCGCGTGCTGCGCTCGTGTCGGTCTGTTGTGAGTGGTCTGGTCGCTGCCCTTGTGGTGCATGCGGCCCCGATGGCACATGCGCAAGGGCTTGAGATTGCGCCTATCGGCATCGACGTGGCTGATGACGGTGACAGTCTGGTGCTCGCAGCCTTTGCTGCGCCGAACAATGCGCCCGTTTTCGAATCTGTTCAGCTTGGTGCAACCCCTGCTGCGGCGCGGGCTGCGATTGGTATGCCGCAACCGTCGATCATCGTCGGCATGATCGCCCCGGGGCAGGAAGAGGAATTCGGACTTGAGACCCTGCTTCCCGCAACGGTGCAACAAGTCGCATTTTCCCTTGACGATATTGCAGCACGCGAAGCGCTGCGCGAAAACCAACCCGAGATTTTTCGCCGCCTCATAGAAGAAGGCCACATGGATCCGGATGAGGCGCAGTTGAATCGCGTGCTGCAGACGGAACTGGCGCGTATGAACTGCTACCGCTCCGGCATCGACGGTGCCTGGGGCCCCGGGTCGCGCCGGTCGGTTGGTGAGTATTTCGAGGAACTTTCGTCTGTCGATTGGCCGGATCAATCCCCGACAAATGAATTGTTCCGCGCCATTCTGCTGAATGGCGACGTGGCCTGCCCGACGCCCGTGGCGGCGGCCCCTGCGCCCCGTGCTACAACCACGCGCACCAATACTGCCACGACAACGCGCACCCAACCGCGTGCAGCGGCACCCGCGCCAAGAGCGGCAGCCCCGGCGGCCAAGCCCAAACCCAAACTGTCCATAGGTGGATCGGGCGTGCTGCGCTAAGCGGCGGCATTGATCTGGTACCAAACTTTGCTACATTGCGGTTTATGACACGCACCACATCCGTGGCCCTCGGGGACCACTTTGCCCAATTTATCCAGGATCAGGTCGCTGCGGGCCGCTATGCATCCGCCAGCGATGTCGTACGGTCGGGACTGCGCCTTTTGGAAGAGCGAGAGGCGCAGCTGACGGCTCTGCGCGGGGCTCTTGATGTCGGTGAAACCTCCGGCGTGCCCGCACCTTTTGACGTCGATGCCTATGTGATGGCCCGGCGCGGGGCAGGATGACCGCCTATCTGCTGACGCCCGCCGCGCGAGCTGATCTGGACGATATCTGGGACTATACCGTAGCGACATGGGGTGAGGCGCAGGCTGAAATCTATCTACGCGCCATCGCGGCCGCTTGCGCTGGCCTTGTCAGCGGCACGACTGCCAGCCTGGATGCAGCACACGTTCGTGAAGGTTATCGCAAGGCCATTTCAGGCCGCCACGTTCTGTTTTATCGCGAGATCGCAGGACAGGCGGTCGTCATTCGCATTCTGCACCAACGAATGGATGTGGACACGCACCTGTTTTGACCGGCTCGGAACCCCTTTGGGAATTGTCAGCTTCGCGTTATCGTGTAGGCTGAAGTCAATGGCTTGCTCAAATTCCGGGGGCAGCCAGGCAAGCGAAAAGGAGAGTTGTGATGGGTGATATCGCCTTGAAGGGTCCCGAGCTCAAGAAAATGGTCGCCATGGCCAAAAAGCGTGACCTGAACTTTGCCTATTGTCCTGGGAACGATCCCAAAGAGGACGTGTTCGTGCTGGACCGCAAGAAAAAGCCAGAGGTCATGGGACGGGTCGCGCGCGCCGAAGGAACCGGCACCAAGCTGGGGTTTGGCACCGCCAAAGTCAAAGGCAAGGTTATGTCGCTGACCTGCGAGCGCGAGTTGCCGCAGTTGGCCAAAAAACTCAAGAAGTTCCTGAAATCCGAAACCATCAACATGAACATCATCGTCCTGGATATGAGCGGTCAGGTTCTGGAAGAAGATATAGAGGATCTGGGCGAGGACGAAGATGATGAAGATGTTTTCGTCGACGATGGGGACGATGACGATGATGACGGCTCCCAAGGACAGGAAACCGCTGAAGAAGGCGGCAGCGACGTTATCGCGGATGATGACGCAGCCCTTCTCAAATCCCTGAAGGCGCGTGCTGCCGAAATACAGGGCGGGATCAAGGCCGCATCGCCAGAGGCGCAGGCCAAGCTGATTCCGGTGTTCAAGGTGGCCGTTGGTGCCATGCAAAGCGGCGATCTGGCAAAGGCGGATGACACGTTCACTAAGCTGGATGCCGCGCTCGACAAGATGGCCGGCGCGGGCGTTGCGCAAGATGCAAGTGCGGATACAAATGATCCCGCACTGGCCAGGCTGGCCGAAGTGTCAGCCACATTGCTCAAACGGATCGAAGATTTGGGCAACTCCGAAACTGCGCCCAAATTGCGCGCAGCGCACGGAATTCTTGATGGTCAGATCGAGGCTGGTGATGCCAAAAAAGCGGCTGGAACTGCCAAGGCCCTGGGTGATGCAATTACACGCGCTGCCGAAGCGGCACAGACTGCGCCGGAAGATGCCAAGGCCGAGGATGCCAAGGAAGAGCCCGCCGTCGACCCCTCCGTTGCCTATCGCGATGCCCGCGCCGAGCTAGAGCCTTTGGCCCTTGATTTGATCCAGCGCGGTCTGGGTGATGTGGGCAAAATGCGCGGTGTTCTGGCGTACTTCATTGAAAAAGGCGACGCCGAGGATTACGCGGGCGCCATGAAGGCTGTGCCCGGCCTCAAAAAGCTGATCGCGGATGCCGAGAACGCCGAGAAAACTGAAGCTGAAAAGGACATACCGGCAAATGTCGTCCCCTTCGTGCGGGCGCGGTTGGAGTGGATCAAGACCCGCGCGACTCTCAAATCCGAACTGACCAAGCTCCAGGGCGAGATTTTGGCTGTTTGTCAGGGTGACGACTTCCCTGACATCTCAAGCGAGTCCCAAGCGCTGTTTTCGTATCTGGATGTGCTGGACAATCGGTTGGAGGATGCGCTTGAGGCGCTGGTGCAAGCCCCCGATGGCGAGCAACGTGAAAAGCTGAAGGACAACGCCCGCAAGGTCTTGAGCGAGTATCAGAAAGAACTCGACACGCCCTTCTTTCAGGCAGTGGATAGCAACAACGGGTTCAAGCCGGTCAATGTGCGCGGCGCTGCCGTAGCCAGCCTTGGCAAGGTGAACGAGGCGCTGTCTGCGGCGGCCTGACCGCTAGAATGGCTGTGCGTGTTCTCTTTGCTACGTGGTTCACGACGTCTTTGCGTTTGTGTACGTGAAATTTGCCGCCCGCGTCGGGTCGACAGAAACCCGGCCCGCGAATATTACATAATTCACATTATTGGGCGGAAAGTTGAGCGGGCCCCTGACCGCCGCGCGGGTTATAGCAACCCGTCGGCGATCCACTTTTCGACCAGATCGCGGCTGGCTTCGAAATGCATGCTGTCCTCGCGCGAGAACCCGGCACCCCAGTACCAGCCTTCGGTACGGAAAAAGTCAGCGAGGATGGTGAGGCCCAGTTGCGTCTTGCCGTCACCGAGTTGATCCAGTTTGCCGTCGATGTTCAGATCAAGCGACAGGCCAAACGCATGGGTGGATGTGCGGCCCGGCGCGCCGCGGATATGCCGTACGCACAAAGCCCCCGCCGTGTTGATGCGGGCATAAAGGTCGGGGTCGGTCGCCTTGATCTTTTCAAAGACGTTATTCAGGGAGTCGAGCGCGGGCTGCTGCATGGTGACGCGGATAGGGCCCACCTGCGCTGTGACCAGACGGGCCTTGAGCCGTTCATTGGTCATGCCTTGACATTCGGATGTCATGTTTTCGCGGGGTTTGCCAAAGACGCCCTCAAGGTAGGAGGGCGAGGCGATGTTCATGCCCTTGTTCAGGTTGCGTCGGTTGGCGATCAGAACCGTTTGGGCATAGGCGTCGATGATGTCGTTGGAGCCATCGCTAATAAACGCGCCCTGTTCCTGATCACCTTGGGGGGCGGTGCTGGTGCGGGACTGGTTCGACACGATGCGTTGTTCAAGCTGTTCAATCTGTGCACCCAAGGCCTCGATCTGCGCGCGCAGCACTTCGATTTCGATGCGCGCGCCGCTGTCGATGGCGGGTCCGGCAAATTCCGCGTCTCCGTCCGAGGCATAGCGCGGCACTTCGGAGGCCGGGCGCAATTGCAACCAAACGAGCACGCCAAGGCCGATGACAATGACGCCCATAACACCCAGAATTATTGGAATTACGCCTTTTTCCATAACGGCTTGGCTTACCTTTTCTCAATGCTCTGACAGTGGATCAGGGCCTTTATCAAGTCAATAATTGGTCGGGCAGAGGCTGCCTAGTGAATGTCGATCACAATGATCGAGATGTTGTCCGCCCCGCCCCCTTCGAGCGCAAGGTGCAGCAGCGACTCGGATACGGTTTCGATGGGTTCGGTGCTTAGGATGCGCCGCAGGGTTTCGAAGCCGGCATATTTGGTCAGCCCGTCCGAACACAGCAGGAACCGATCCCCGGGAAAGATCTGGCCGCGGATTTTCTCCAACTCCAACTCCTCCCCCACCCCGACGGCGCGGGTAATGGCGTTGGACTGCGGATGATGTTCAGCTTCGTCCCAGGTCAATTCGCCCGCCAGCACCAGTTCGGCGACATAGGAATGGTCGGTCGTCAGCATCTCGATCTCGCCGCCCTGAAGACGGTACAGGCGGCTGTCGCCGGCCCAGAAGGCGGCAAAGTGCCCTTCGGCTATGGCAAAGGTCACCACGGTCGATCCGATTGTGACCCCGCCTTGGGCCGCGCTTTCGGCCTGAATGCGTTCATGAGATTTGCCTAGCATGTCGCGCAGGGCATGCAGCAACTGAACCGGTTCCAATGTCGGATCAATCATCGCAACGCTGTCGACCACGGTTTGCGACGCGAAATCACCGCCCGCGTGGCCCCCCATACCGTCGGCGACGACCCAGATACGCTGGTCCGGAAGCGCAAGGATACTATCCTCGTTCACCTTGCGTTTATGCCCAACATGGGTTGCGGCGGAATAGCGGATTGAGGTCATACTTGGGCCATGACGCCTGGTGCGCTCCATAGGGCTGGGGAGAGGTCAAAGAGCGCGGTCGCGTTGCGCCCCTCGGGCAAGCCGGGGGTGGCAAGCATGCGATAGTCATCCTGCATCATTGTTGACCACAGCGCGGAGGATGTCCCGTACTTGTTTGTCAACGCCTGTGCGGCAATGGCCTTGGAATACGGTATTGGTCCGGCATAAGGCAGCGCAGCTGGCGCCACGCCTCCGCTGGCGACAACTTGCACACCGGCGAGAGCCGCCGTCAGACTATCGCGGGTGCTGTCGTCTTCAAGCGCATTCAGCGCGATGGTCTCAAGCTGGTCGAACACTGCGCCATTGGCATAGTGCGACACAATCGTGTTGGGCGCATCGTGGCGCATGGCCAGCGTCAGCGGATATTGCCGCCCCACCCGATCCACTGATGCCATCAGGATGCCGGTCACGCAGTGCGACCCGGCGGCTCCCGCTGGCAGGGTAAAGCGCCAGATCGGCGCTGACAGGTACGCCTCGTTCCACGCTTCGCCCAGATGTTCGCGGATCTCCAGCATGATGGTCTGCAACCACGTGTCCCAGGGCTGGATGAAGCCTGAGGGCAGGTTGACCCTCATGAAATCCCCCATCCCGGGAATTTTGCCAAATGCGCCGAATCCCTCTGACATCAGAACGACTTGGGGCAGCTGAATTTGCTGAGCGCGGGCAACGCGAACGGGTTCAGCACCGACCCCGACTGCAGCTGGAAGATGGCGATGCGCCCACCCACATTGAACACGACGCGGTTGCGGTCGGACACGTTGGTGCGCCGGACCTCGGCCGCGCTGAGCAGCCGGAACCAAGCCCAAGGTCCGTCCCGCGTGATCGCGTTCGAGGTATTGTTTTCCACCGGTTGCAGGATTATGCGAGCCGACCCAACTGCACCCGGCCATGTGATGGCGGCCGGTTTCGGCGCGACGGAGTGCGCATAGGTCACCTCTGTTCCGTCGATATCAAGCAGCACCTCTTGGGCTTTTGGATCGAGCGCTTCTGGTGTGATCTGGAAGCTGACAGCAGGGTTTGCCCCACCGGCAAAGAACGCATCCCGGATTTCGGCGGCATATTGCAGTTGCTGCAGAACCGCCGGGCTGATCCCCAGATCGGTGTCGTTCACCCGCTTCCACGCCCATGGCCGGGCGCGCGTGTCCACGTAGTCGCGCAGGTTTTCGTTAAAGAAGCCGTCGATCAGCCCGTTCGGTCCAAAGAGGCGCGCAAAGTCAGCCATGGCCACATCGGCCTTGGCCCCGCGTTCGAACGGATAGCGGTTGGACAGCGCCTGTTCGCAGAAAGGCAGCACTTGTGCCTGCCACTGCGCATTGATCGAAGACCGTGTGCCGTCTGCTGTGATGCCGCTGGAGCCGGACGAAATCTGCGTCGACCAGCGCTGGATCGGCCCGGGCAGACGATTGGCCAGTTCCTGAAAACGCACGATGGCCGTGGCATCCCCCGCCCCTGCCCCGACGCCGCCGGCAAAGCTGAGCTTGTTGAGCTCTTGATAGACTTCGGTCAGGCGCGACATCAATTCATCCAGTTGCGATGGCTGGCCGTCGACTTCGGCAGTCAGGGTGTGCAGCCACGAGAACCGTTCCTCGACGAATTCGCCGGGTTTCTTGGGCGGTGGGCCTTGATTGCCCCCGGACGTCACGCTGCTGGACAATGCCTGCAGCAGCAACTGGCTGCGGCTCGACAGCGAAGACTGCAGCTCCATCGCGGCGACGTCACTGGCCCCTTGTTCAATACCCGCAGTGTTGACGCCAAGCGCGCTGCGCTCTTCTGTCAGCTTGGTCTCGCTCGAGATCGCTTCGAGGATATTGACTAGCGGCGATGTCGGCCCCGACAGCACGTTGGTGACTTCTACTGCGTGGCTCAGGCTCTCCATCGGGATGATGTCGATATCGCCGAGGATCTGGTCGTAGCGCGAGATGTAGTCGGTATAGTAGAGGTCGAGCACATCGCGACTCATCGCGATGAGGGCTGTTTCGCTCTGTTCCGCCTCGCCGCGCGCACCCAGCACCCAGCTTTCGCTTTGCAACCGCTTGGCGACGCCCAAGGCCTCGTCAAGAAACACGGTGTTGAAGCCGTCATAGGTGAAAATCCCCTCGATCCCGTCGTTGAGCGGTTTGCCGGACGACCGCACGATGACACGGCTGATGGCAGGTCCACCAATGTCGGTCAGGCGCCATTGCGGCAGCGCTTTGGCACGCGGCGAGTTGATGATCGAGTTATAGACCCGCTGCGCCAGTGGCATTTCGGACAGCAGCCCCTGAATCTGTTCAACCAGCGGGCCATTCAGGCCGATTTCATCCAATGGCGCATCCAGCATCGCATCAAGGTGCTGGGTCAGGCTGTTGCGCATTTCATCGCGCCCGCTGCCTTGGAAGGCGACGGACCAGTCTAGTTCCATCCATTCCTTGATCAAGCTGGTGTTCATCGGGCCCTGTTGACCCAGCATCAAATAGATTTTGAGGCTTTCATACAGAAAGTCCGGGTTGTTCATGTTGGCCTGCATCTGCTCTTCCAGACGCAGAAGCAGACGCGGCAGCAGGTGTTCATTCAGCGCGGCACGATAGGACTGGCCTGCCTGGTTGCCAACGATTTTGCCTTGATAAAGGCCCCAGGTCATCGACCGGTCCGGGCTTGGATCGCCCGCGGCGGGGTTGGCGGGCATCGCGCGCAATATGTCGAGTGCGGGCACAATGCTGGGCAGGTCGCTGTCCTGAATCGGGCTTCCGGGAATTTGCGAGGCGGCAGAGCGGTAGTTTTCCACGCTTTCGGAGGCCTGCGCCAGCAACTCCGCGTTGCCCATATAGCTGCGCGCCCAAACAGTGGTCATGCCGATGCCGCCAGCGATGGCAGCAGCAATGGCGACACGTTTGGTCCAGCGATAGCGGCGTTCGACCTTATCATCGGCGCTGACAAGTCCGGCCTCGGGGAACATCACACCTTCGAACAGGCGGGTAAGGAAGAACGAACGGCCCGTGCCACGCCCGCTGCCAATGGCCTGACGGCCGATGCCAAAGGTACGCGCCATGCCCATCATCAGCCGGTCGATCGGCGTGCCTTCCTGCGTGCCGGACGTGAAATAGACACCGCGCAGAAGGTGGCGCTTTTCGAAACGGTTGTCCTGAAACACTTCGCCCAGGAAGGTGCGCGCCGTGGCCCGTACCGAAGCAACCTGTGCGGGAAAGCTGGAAATCAGCGCACGGCGCTGGTGGTCTGTTTCCTGCTGCATCCGTTCCAGCGACTGCGAGTTCAACTGCGCCAGCAGAAGGCTGAATTCGTCGTCAAAGGCAGCAACGGGTGACAATTCACCCTTGGTTTTTTTCGGCAGCGGCAGGGTAAAGCCCCAGACCTGTTCGCGCTCTTCCTTGCCCATGTTGTCAAAGAATTCGGTAAAGCCCGCGATCAGGTCGGACTTGGTGAACAGGATATAGACCGGGAACCGAACGCCCAGTTTTTCGCGCAATTCGTGCAAGCGGCGGCGGATCGCGGCGGCGTGGCTTTTCTGGCTCGCTTCGTCCTGCAAGGACAGGTCCGACAGCGATACGGCCACGATGGCACCGTTGATGGGCTGACGTTTGCGGTGCTTCTTGAGCATTTTGAGGAAGCCAAGCCAACCTGCGTTGTCTTCGGATTCTTCACTGTCCTGCGTGGTATACCGGCCCGCGGTGTCGATCAGAACGGCGTCATTTGTGAACCACCAGTCGCAGTTGCGTGTGCCCCCGACGCCGCCGATACTGGCAGACCCGGTGGTCTTGGCCAGTGGAAAGTTGAGGCCCGAATTCACCAGCGCCGTGGTCTTGCCCGCGCCGGGCGGACCGATGATCACGTACCATGGCAGTTCATACAGGGACCGGCGGCCCAGCTTTGATTTACGCAGGGCGGTCAGGGCCTCGCGCATCTTGCCTTTGAGCTCGACCAGTTCGGCCTGCACCAACTCGTCATCTTCATCCGTGTCGTCGACGGACTCGACGATGTCCTCTTCCATCTTCTTTTCGCGCTTGGCGCGACGAATGATGACAAGAAGGATGATGAACAGCGACAGCAAAATGATCACACCGATGGTGATCAAACGAGATAACGGGCTGGCCAGCATCGAGATGAATGGCCCGACGAACCATGTCAGTGCACACAAGGCGATTGCAACAAAGATGGTGATCGATATGCCTGCGCCGAGGCGCTTGATCCTGCTGAAAATCATGTTGCGTCCTCCCTGACGAGTACGATCTCGATACGGCGGTTCTTGGCTCGGCCCTCACGGGTGCCGTTGTCGGCGATAGGATATTTGTCGGCCACCCCTTCCGCGGTGAGCCGTGTGCTGTCGTCGATCAACTCGGACAGCTTGCGCATCACTGCTTCGGCGCGGGCCAGCGACAGGTGTTGGTTCGACGGAAAACGGGACGAGTTGATCGGTTCGTTGTCGGAATGCCCGACGATGATGATCGGCCCCGCCGTGTCGTTCAACGCCGCGGCGACCTGTTTCATCGGTTCGACGAATTTCTGCGTCAGCACGTCCGAACCCGAGCCGAACATGCCGGACCCGGCAAGGCGCACAGTGATCGTTTGCTGGTCTTGAAAGGCCTCGACAAGTCCTTCGTTGATTTCCCTTTCAAGGAAGCCCTTCACCCGGTTCAGTTGTTCTTCTGGCGGTGGGGGCGGAGGCGGCGGGGGCGGCGCACGACGGAACAGTTCTGCTACCTGTCCGGAGTCCAGCACCGAAAGCTGCCCGATCACCCGGTCCGTCGACCGGTTCAGCACCCAACTGAATGTCAGGAACACCGCCATCATCGTCAACGCCACAACGGCTGAAGTGATCCAGAGCGGTTTCCAGATCGACAGGACCTTGTGCGGCTTGTCCTCGCCTTCCCAATGGGGGGACATGTCCTTTTCAACGGGGCCGCGTTGGGCGCGGATGATGCGGGCCAGACCAGCGCGAATCTCCATATGTTTTTCGGTACCGCGCTGTTCGACGCGCAAGCGGCCCTCGAAGCCCAGCGACAGGCACATGTAAAGAAATTCCAGCAGGTCGATATTGTTTGCCGCTTCTTTTTCAAGTCGCGCCAGAAGGTCGAAAAAGCGGTCACCGCCCACGGTTTCCTTGTGAAAGGTCCCGACCATGGATTGCTGCGCCCAGATCGACTGGCCGCCCCATGGGGTGTTCAGCACCACGTCATCCAGCGTCGCGCAGATAGCATAGCGCGCGATCTTGACGTCCTGCGCATCGACCCCGTTCTGCAACGCGCGGTTTTCGAATTCGCGCACCTCGGCCACGACCGAGCGGCGCAGTTTTTCAGGGTCCATGTGCTGGGCCCGGTTGCGGATGCGCGATACGAGCGAAAACAGGGTCGCCGCAGCGGCGTTGATCCGGTTCATACCAGTCATGCCCTGTTCGACACCGGGTTCGCTCAGGCTCGATTCCTTGGTTTGGGACGCGGGGATTCCCATGGGTTGTCCACCACCACCTTGAGTGCTGGGTTGAGGGGTCGGAGTGGAATCGAAATTGGGACTAGGAGATGGCGACGGCGTAGCCTGCAAGCCCCGGCGACCGCCAGGATTTGGTTTGATGATCGTCCGGTCGGCGTCATCCGGTTCTGCAAATGGGTCTTTATCGGACATTCGTCTTCATCCCCGTTTTGTTTGCGCTCAGCCCTGCCTGATGGCCCACAATTCCATTTTGAGACCGGGGAACTCCCCGGACACGTGCACCGCGATCCCGCCAGACGTCGACATCTTGCCCCAATGGGCGCTGTCCCCGTCCAGTTCGAAATAGACGACACCTGCATGATAGGGGATCTGGCGCGGCGCGACAGGCAGCGGGCGCAGCGGGATCCCGGGCAGGGCCGAGTTGACCAGTTGCCGGATTTCCTCGACGGGTCCGATCTTGGCCTGGTTTTGAAAGTGCCGACGGACGTTTTCCGCCGGAATGTCGGCCTGAACCGCCAGCACGAAACCGGCAGTGGACAGCAGTTTGCGGTCGGCGATGATGCCGACGCTGATGCCGTATTTGCGCGGGTCGAGCGGGATCGACACCGCCGTCTGTTCCAACACCGAAGACAGATACTGGCGCAGGGTGCGTATCACCGGCTTGTAGGTCTCGGTCAGGTTGTCGTGGGCGTAGGGAGGAAATTCCGGCGCTGCCTTGGTGTTGGCCATGAAGGTCGCCAATTCCCCAGCCAGTCCGATACAGGTGCGATACATCATTTCGGGATGCACGTTCTCGATCTTGGTAAGGTGCTGGATGACGGGCTGTATCTTGTTCACTGACATCAGCAACAGGAAATCCGAAATTTCGGCCACGCCTTTGGTGCTGCCCCCTTCGGACAGGCGGCCGGACAGGGCCGTCTTGCGGTGGTTCAGCAAACCGTCCAGTTCGCGCACGAACCCGCCAAGTGCGGCAGAGGCCTGAATGTCGAGGCACGAAGGGATGAACCCTTTATCCAGCAGCACTTCCTTGTCGGGCTTCACTTCGATGATCTTGGCGATCGGAATGCAAAGACGGTCGGCAAGGTCGTCGACGGCCAGCGCGAATTGCAGTCGCAGCTTTCCCACGCCCATTGTCACGGCCTTTTTGCCGGACGAGGTGACGTCTGTCACTTCCAACTCGCCCGGGCGCATCCGCGCGGCGGACAGTTCGGCGCCGGTCATGTCGACCTCCAAAGCGCCCTGGCGGCGCTGTGGGACGGTCAGGTAGACGACGCAATCCTTGATGCCTTCGGGCACTTCAAGCGCGGGCGGGTGATCTTCGGACGCAGGCACGCGAAACACGGTGCCATCGGGGGTCAGACCGGAACAGGAGGTGATGGCGAACTGGCCGAACTTCAATACCTCTTCATCGATTTCAAGCTTGTTGACGCCCCACGCATAGGGCGTGACGCGGCGGGCCAGACCGGCGACCAGACTTTCGGTATAGCGGTCCGCCTGCTGGAAGTGGTGGGGCTGTAAAAACAGGCCCTCGGTCCACAACACCTTGCTGTCCCAGGACATCAGGCGCCTCTCAGTCTAAAATCGGTATTCATTTCAACTTGTCCAACTGTTCCTGGTAGGCGCGGGCGAATTCCTTGGCGAACAGCTCTTGGAAGTCATTCTCTGCCTGATCTGAAATCTCTGTATACATGCTTTCGTAGATTTCCCAATAACGGGCTTTGCGGCTTTTAAGCATTCCGCTCAAGCTTTTATCGGAACTGATCTTCTCTTCGAGCACCGCGGGGTCCAGCTTCTTGAGGATACCCTTGAGTGCCGCCTCCATGCCAGTCAGCATGGCGACCTCGTGGGCCTTGATGTCCTTTAGGGCCTCGTTTGTCGCTTCGGATGCGTTCAGATAGCCCCGCGCGGTCGGGCGCACCATCGCCTCAATCGCCTGCTCCGGGCTGATCGAGAATTTCAATGGGTTGTTGCCGCCCATCTGAATCATGGTCTGTTCGATGCGGAATTCGGACTTGATCGACTGGCGGGTCATCAGGATCTCGCGCAAGCCCTCGATCATGGTGCGCAAGACAAGACCCAGACGGCCCATCGTGGCCGGAAGGTCCTGATCGGACACCTGCACCTCGTCCGCGCCCAGTTCGTGCAGAAATGCGCGCGATGCCGCGTCGGGTCCGCCGCCACCCGGAACAGGTGCAGCAGGCTGTTGCATGGCCAGCGCTTCTGTGGGCATGGGCGATACCGGCGTTGGCGAAGGTGCCACATGTGCCCGCGCCACCGGAGGCGCTGTCGGGGCCGCACGCTGCGGTTGCTGCATGGGTGCGGCAAAGGGATCGGCCGGGATTGCCGTCTGCGGACGCGGGCCGGGTGACAGCAGATCGTCGTCCCAGTCGTCCGGAATGGCCGATCCCGATCCGGAAGACTGGGAATGGCCGGGCATCAGGAAATGATCCTGCGAAGCGGCGTTGTGCGATCCCGCACTTGCGCCCTGACCCGCATATGGATCGGGGGCCGGAGGCAGAATGCCGTCTTCATCGCCAAGGGGTGGCAGCAGGCCGTCTTCGCCCACGTCTTCACGTTCGACGCTGCCGGGGCCTTTGGGCGCGCCGCGCCCCACCAACAGATCGTCCAGAAAATCGCCGCCGTCGCCGGGGGCATCCAGAAGATCGGCATTGCTGGGCGAATTATCGGCAGAGCCGTGCGACACGGGACCATCGGCCATGGGGTCGGCGATCATGTCGTCGTTGCTGGCTGACGAGATACTGACGAGGATTTCGTAAGGGCCGACGGACAGGATGTCACCATCGTTCAGCGGCGTGGGCGTCGCGCCCAAAGCCAGCTTGCCATAGTTCAGAAAAGTGCCGTTGGTCGAAAAGTCCACGACGATCACATTGCCGTTATGGTCTTCGATCGCGCAGTGACGCTTGGACAATTCGCGGTTGGGATCAGGCAATACGACATCGTTCTCGTTGCCCCGCCCAAGCGTCAGGCTTGGACCGGTCATCGAGATGGGATCGCCATTTCCCGGAATGCTGCCGGTAGACTGGAAGCGTAGTGTTATTGCCATACTTTAATTAGCCGCCCGTCAGGACCGTCGGCGCGCCCGCAACAATCGCGCCGCCCAAGCCGCATAGGTCTCCAATGCGCGCAGCGGGCAACTTGCCGATCATGACGGTCATGGACCCTTTTGCAAGTGGATGCGGTGGCATGGGCGCGCCGACAGGGGTGACACCTGAGCATAAATCTGTCACCCGCGCTGCCGGCATCTTGCACACCAGAACGGTTACACAACAGGGTGGCAGGATCGGCATCGGTGCGCCCAAGGTGCAGGGCCCTGTGTGCATGTCCGCAACGCGCGCTTGTGGGGGGCCGGGCATCAGGCTGTTCCTTCCTTGGTTGGTTGTGGTTCTTCTGGTTCTTCAAGTAATTGTATCTTGCCATTGCCGCCACGTGCAATATCGAGCGCCCGATCAATCGTCACTTCGAAACACCGTTCCGGCGAGGGGCCGACCTTGAGCGTTTTGAGGTTCATACCAAAGGCGCAGGCCGATACCACCCCGATCGGGGCGGCCATATCGGCCATGTCGCCCTCGCCCAGATTTCCCGGCGCATAGTAGGCGGCCGTGGCGCAGGGTGCCGTCTCATCACCCGACGACTCGGTTTCAAGAACAACGCGCAACCGTTCGCGGTTTTCCACGCTGGGCTCGAACACCCAGGCTTCAGCCGAACTCAAGCAGACGCTTTTGCCTTCAGGGCCCAACACGTCACGCCCTGCGATGCAGGCCCACCACACACATTCGCGCGGCGGCAGGGATACCGAAAGCAGCCGCAGCATGTCCACGCGCGCATCCGCTGCTTCGAGTTCTTCCAGAACCATCTGAACAGAGGCGCTGGCGGGCGAAGTCAGTTTGGTCTTGAGCGTGGCATTAGCCGCCGCAAGCAGTCGCGCAGCGGGCTGCTCGGGGATTTTCTTGAGGTTTTCAAATCGTTTTGACATGTTTCACCTCAGTTGATCATGGTCGTGCCGCCGGAAAGGGTCAGCATGACGTCCCCCTTCACGGTGGTCGAGGGCGATCCGACATCGACGGTGGCCGTTCCGTCGACCGTCACCATGGTGCCCGAAATGGTGATCCCAGACTGGTCGATGACAATCGAGTTGCCCCCCACGGTCAGCGAGATTTCCATCGCCGCCGTGATCGCGATCGAGCCCGTGGACGTGTCCAGCGAATAGTTACCCATCGACAGCGTGTGGGATTCGTCGCCCGCAGACACCGCGCGGGTCACGCTGCCTTCTTCGATGGTTTGTGTGTAATCGCCCGTGATCGTTACCTCGGATGAGCCGCCGACCGTTTCCGTGTGGTCGGTTTCGACGTGGATGACCTGATTGCCCGTCTGAACGGTAAACAGGTGATCCCCCGTCTCGATCGTCTCGGTCTTGGTGTGATAGATCGTCTGGGTCAGATCGCCCGGATCCATCTTATCCTGACCAATCTTGACGACGGCATTGTTTTCAATCGTCTGGAAATAGTCCTTTTCCGAGTGCATGCGGATGAATTCCTCATCCTTTTTGTCCTCGAAAACCAGCTCGTTGTAATTTTCGCCGGTGCCTCCCTTGCTCGACCGGGTCTTGATCCCGGTCTGGGTCTTGTTGGCATCCAGCGCATAGGGCGGCATTGTGTCGGCGTTATAGAGCATACCGGTACAAATCGGGCGATCGGGATCGCCTTCCTCGAACTGGATGACAACCTCCTGACCGATGCGGGGGATATGGATCATGCCCCAGTTCTTGCCCGTCCAAGGCATGACGCATCGGACCCAGCAAGTGGTGTTTTCGTCATTCTCGCCAAGGCGATCCCAGTGGAACTGCACTTTGATGCGGCCGTATTTGTCTGTATAGATTTCCTCGCCCGAGGGGCCGGTGACAACGGCGGTCTGCATGCCCATTGAACGCGGCCATGGTGTTTCTTGTGGAGCGCGATATTTTTCCGCCTTGGGGATCACATCAAAGACGATCCGGTAGGTGTCGGTGTTGTCCTCGTCCACCGGCAAGGTGCTTTCGAACAACGGGGTCGTCGTCTCGACGTCCTCATAGTCGGTTTCGATCTGCAAGTGGTGCACCGCGCGGGTCACAAGATAATCGATGTTGTTGTCTTTGCGCGGGTGGTCCGTCAGCTTGAAGGTCTGGCCGACGCCAAGGTTGCGCACGTTGCCCGCACCCCGCGACAGCTTGTGACGCACGGCCTCGGCCTCCATGCGAACTTTGACAAAGGCGTCGTCCACATTGTGGGTCTCAAGCCGGTTACGACCGGGATAAAGGTAATGTTCGAACTTGGATTTGTTCGAATGCGTGCCCTTGGGTATCGATTTGACCTTTTTCAGCTCGGTCTTGGGCTTGTCAAAGTCATAGTCCTCGAGTGTGACCTTGGCTGTGGTCACTGTCGTCGTCTCGCTCCAGTCGAAAATGTGGTCAGTGTCGCGGCGATACTCTTTGAGCTTCTTGCCATCTTTGACTTCCGTCACTTCCTTGAAGGCAAACTCAATCTTGGCAAACTTGGGTGTCGGCTTGTGCGCGCTGATGCTGTCGGCCAGCACCATCTTGAGCTTTTTGCCGTCCTGTATGAAGAAATAATATATCCCCTCTTCCTCCATCAAACGCGAGATGAAGTCGAAGTCTGACTCGTGGTACTGCACGCAATAGGTGCGCTTTTTGTACGATCCGGTCGTCTTTTTCTCGACATCCGACCAGAAACCGTATGGCTCCATCACCTTCTGGATGATTTCAAGTACATCAAGTTCCTGGAAAATGCGGTTTTCCAGCGTGCGGGTCAGGAACCAGAGCCACGGGCGCACTTGGGCGACGAAATGCGACAAACCCTGGTAAAGGCCCACATAGTCCACCGAAATGCAGGTGCCTGTGAACACCCGTTCTTCCTGGTCCTTGTCCTCCTGGATCAGGTGGATGGTCGACCCCAGGATATCCTGCAGGTCGAGCGCCTCATTCGAGGACACGAACTCGATTGTCGTCTCCGTCAGGGTACTCAGCCCTTCGATAATTTGAGCGTTCTTGAGGTTGACCGGTGTGGACTTGTACGTGCCCTCCATCCGGACATCGCGGCCCTCAAGTTCAAGATCATCACTTGCCATTTCAATACTCCTTGGCCCCAAGCCGGGCCCTATTCATCCGATTCGATCAAACAATCTTCGTTTCGCAGTCGCGCAATGATTTCCGGGTGAATGGCCCAGCAGGCCGCCAGTGAAAATCCGTCACCCATAAACCGCTTTGCGTCAAAAATGGACGCAAAGTTCAAACACAGGATGGGCTTTGGAAATTCCCCATCCACCAGCAAAAGCTGGTTCAAAAAGTCATCACCCCGAAAAAGGTAATAACTGCTCCCGTCGATCCCCAACAAAATGATTGGGGGCTCGTCCCCGTCGCCCGGGCCGTCTCCTGGTTTTCCACTCATGACATTCATTCAAAGGCCCTCCAGCAAGGCAGCAAGGTCAGGATCCATATCGTCGTCATCATCGGACGAGTCGCCGTCATCGTCGAAACCGGCCAACAAATCGTCCAGCGATATGTCGTCATCGTCTCCGCCCGTCGACGCATCATCCTCAAGGCCTGCGAGCAGATCGTCAAGCGATGTATCGTCGTCCCCGGAGTCTGCGCCCCCATCGGGCGCAGGTATTTTCGCTTCCAGCGTCGGCGCGCCGGGTTGCTTGCGCGGGGCCGGTACGTTGGCCTCCCATGGGCCGGCGATGGTGTTACCGCCCAGGGATCGGAACGACCCAAGACGGATTTCGTTGCGCCCCTTGATCCAGAGCACGGGCATATACCCACGCCCCAGTGTAGCCTGCGCGGGATCACTTGTCAGGTTACGTTCTGTACACGGCAATGCAACCTGATCACCATAGCGGTCGTTCACATAAAAGAACGGTAGATCACCTAGCGCCATCATCGACCCGAGGTCCATCGCTTTGCCGTCTTTCTTGTAGGTTCCAGCCAGCAGAATTGCGACCAGAATGACCGGGTTGGCCCACAGCATGCCCTTGAGGCCTTCCTTGGGCGAAAACTCCTCGAAATTGAATGCGTAGACCGGGTCGGATTTTGCGCCATAGGGCTGGCGCAACAGGAACCGGGGCGAGGCAAGCGCGACATAGGCCGCCTCGGGAAGCTTGCGCAGGGTATCCCAGTTCTTGGCCACCAGCGGATGCCGGTCCTCGGGGGCGGTATCAAGATAATTGGGCGACATCGCGGAAAAGAACGGCGCGTCCACATGTGCGGCCACCTGCCCGATCCGCGCCAGCAACTCGGCGTGGGGCGGGGTTTCCTCGAACGTATAGAGACCGAACAGAGCTGAAAAGCCCCCTGCTCCCTCTTCGGGGTCGGTGACGTCCGTCACCAGTTTGAACAGCCCGCTTTCAGCCAGATCCTCACGCGCGGCGAGGTCGGCGGCGAGTTCCTCGGCCGAGATGTCATAGAGCACGATTTCCAGCTTCACATCTGTCTCGATCCGGCGCGCCAGCAGGTCAAGCGAGCGCCACTGCGCCTCGATCGCCTGAAACTCCGGGTGGTGCAAAATCAGGTTCATGGCCGAACTCAGCGCTTCGTCCACCGCCGTCTTCATCGCTTCGGCCCCTGCATCGGGGGCCTTGACCACATGCGGGCCGATGATCTGGGCAATCAACGCATCTGCCGGTCCAGCTTGGGTCAGCGTGCCGCGTGTATCCCCGATCAGGGCCTGAAAATCGGTCAGCTTAAGGTTCGTCGGCATGCTCGAACCCGCTGAGCGCTTGGGCAGCTTGATCGGCGTCGCATAAGTCTCGGACCACGTTTTCAGCTTTTCGACCGCCTTGTCGGCCATCGACCCGACACCGAGTTGCTGGCGCACGCCCGAAATGGCATCGAACAACTCGACGTTGTCATACAACTCGTCCGGGTGCAGGTCGTCCATCTCTCCCAGCTTGACCTCGACCCCGGTGCCGCCTTCGCCGATGGGCAAGACCAGAGTGGTGCCGAACCCTTCGATGATCTCGTCGATCGTGTCTACGTCCAGCGGGATGGGTTTGCGCGCGGCCAGCGCGTCGCCCGTGTCCATCGCGCCGCGCGATGCACGCCCGGTAAAATCGCCGAACACGGCCATGCGGAACTTGGTGCGGTTCAGGTCGTCGCGGTTTGGCCTTGTGGCCGTGATCTTTCCGAATGGGGATTGTGCCGGGGCACTCGGTTCTTCTGCATCTGCCATGTCTTCCCCTTCCGCGCCGCTGTCGGCCTCGGTCGCGCTGTCATCATCTATGCCAAGATCGCCAAGCAGCGAGTCCAGATCGTCATCAGCGCTGTCCGCATCTGCCTGCGTGTCATCGTCCAGACTGCCCAGAAGCGCATCAAGGTCGTCCAACCCATCGTCCTCAGCCTCATCAGGTGTGTCGAGGCTGGCGAGCAACGCATCCATGTCGTCATCTGCGATGTCCGCTTCAGGTTCGTCCGCATTCAACCCGGCAATAACATCGTCAGCGTCGTCAGCGGTTTCCGCCTCCGACGTGTCATCACCCAGACCAGCCAGCAACGCATCCATGTCGTCATCGGCACCATCTGCCTCGGGTTCGTCGGCTTCCAATCCAGCAAGGATATCGTCGGTGTCATCAGCAGCTTCTACCTCTGGCACGTCATCACTCAGACCAGCCAGCAAGGCATCCATGTCATCGTCGGCAGTGTCCGCTTCGGGTTCAGCATCGTCGGTGCCAAGCCCGCTGAGGATATCATCCAGATCATCATCTGCAGCAGCCTCGGGTTCGGTCGCGTCCAGCCCGTCAAGAATGTTGTCCAGATCATCCGCGCCATCGGTTTCCGGCGCGGCGGTATCAATCCCGCTGAGGATATCGTCCAGATCGTCGCCGCCGTCTTTTTGGGGTTCTAGTGCGTCAAGGCCCCCAAGAATGTCGTCCAGATCATCTGTTTCTTCTTCGGCCTCCGGGGCGGCATCCAGACCTGCGAGGATGTCGTCGGTGTCGTCCTCTGTCTCCACATCCTCTGTGGCGTCCAGTCCACCGAGGATTTCATCGAGGTCATCGGTTCTATCTTCGACGTCTGGGGCGGCATCCAGACCTGCGAGGATGTCATCGGTGTCATCCTTTGCCTCCGCATCTTCTGCGGGTGCGTCCAATCCACCCAGAATATCATCGAGGTCATCGGTTTCCGTGGTTTCGTCCGGCGGTGCTTCGATTCCGGCGAGGATGTCGTCGGCATCGTCCTCCGCCTCGACTTCGGGCGCATCTAGGCCGCCCAAGATATCGTCCAGATCGTCGGTTTCTTCCGCTGTCTCGGGCGCGGCTTCGATCCCCGCGAGGACATCAGCGACATCTTCGGCGTCATCCGTTTCGGGTTCTGTGGTGTCTATGCTGGACAGGATTTCATCAAGCCCGTCATCATCTTCGACCTCAGGCGTGGCTTCGATCCCGCCCAAAACGTCGTCGATAGAGGTTTCATCTGTCGCTTCAGGCTCCGGCGCGTCGAGCCCGGCCAGAATATCATCGGCGCTGTTACTTTCTTCCGGGCTGTCGTCGATCTGCTCGATCCCCGCAAGAACGTCTGCGGTAGTGTCTTCCTCAGAGGCGTCTTCCACCTGCTCAATTCCGGCCAGAACATCCGCAGTCGTGTCTTCTTCCGGGATGTCCTCGATCTCTTCGATATTGGCAAGAACGTCGGCAGTGGTATCCTCCTCCGGCGCGTCCTCGACTTGCTCGATCCCTGCCAGGATATCCGCAGTCGTATCCTCTTCCGGAGCCTCTTCTATAGCTTCGATACTGGCCAACACATCCGAAGTTGTGTCCTCTTCTGGCGCATCCTCGATCTGTTCGATCCCAGCGAGTACATCAGCGGTGCTATCCTTCTCCGGCGTGTCCTCGACCGCTTCGATGCTGGCCAGGACGTCTGCCGTGGTGTCGACTTCGGGTGTGTCTTCGACCTGTTCGATACCAGCCAGTACGTTGTCGGTGATGTCCTCCTCCGTGGGCACCTCGACTTGCTCGATCCCGGCAAGAACGTCTGCAGTATTGTCTTCTTCCGGCGCGTCCTCGACGTGCTCTATACCCGCAAGTACATCTGCGGTCGTATCTGCCTCTGGGGTTTCTTCAACCTGTTCGATCCCGGCAAGGATATCGGCAGTGTTATCTTCTTCCGGCGTGTCCTCTACCTGCTCGATGCTGGCGAGTATGTCCGCCGTGTTGTCGACCTCTGAGGTTTCCTCTACCGCTTCGATCCCGGCGAGTACATCCGCTGTTGTGTCCCGTTCCGGCGCATCCTCGGTCCGTTCTATGCTTGCAAGAACGTCACCGGTTGTGTCCTGCTCCGGTGCATCCGCGGTCCGCTCAATCCCGGCGAGTACATCGCCAGTTATGTCTTCCTCGGGCGTGTCCTCGACCCGCTCGATCCCTGCCAGAACATCTGCTGACTCGTCCTTTTCCTCGGGCGCTTCAACCCGTTCAATCCCGGCCAGCACATCGGCAGCCTCGTCTTTTTCGGGTGCATCCGCGGGTGCTGCGGCGCGCAGGCCGTCAAGGGCGGCATCGGTATTGGCCGCGGCAGAGCCAACGCCGTTTGTCAGGGACTGCAGCAATTCGGGCTTGCCCAGGATCTCTTCGATCAGAGCCTCGGCACCGGCCTTGCCGTCCATGTAGGTCATCAAATTGCTCAGTTGTGTTCGCGCGTCCAACAGCGGTTTCAGCGCATCCACATTGGCGGCAATCGCTTCGGGGCTGAAATCCGACATTTTGTTGAAGGTGAGGTCGACGGCCAGATTGCCCTCGCCTGTCAAAGTGTTTGGCACGGTGAAGGCGGCGCGCGGGGCCATGGATTTCATACGCTCGTCGAAATTGTCGACGTCGATCTCAAGGAACTTGCGGTCGGCGATGGCAGGCTGGGGCACTTCTGACTTGCCCGCAAGATCGGACATGACGCCCATCACGAAGGGCAACTGCACCTTTTTCTGCGCGCCATAAAGTTCAACATCATATTCGATCTGTACGCGGGGCGCTCGGTTGCGGGCGATGAACTTCTGACTGCTGCTCATGTCCGGCCCTCCCGCGCTTTGCGCAACTCTTCGCGCAGTTCCTTGATCTGTTCGCTGAGCTCAAGCACGTGGTTGTCGACCTGATCGGTTTCCTCGCGCACCAGTGTGCGCAGTTTTTCGAACTCGGCCTCGGTCTCTTCCTCCACGGCTGACTGCATGGTGTTGACCAGCAGACCGATGAAAAGGTTCAGCACGGAAAAGCTGGTGATGACGATGAAGGGCACGAAAAAGGCCCACGCGGTCGGGAATTCGACCATCACAGGACGTACAATGCCCATGGACCAGGATTCCAGAGTCATGATCTGGAACAGGGAATATAGCGAGCGACCCAGCGTGCCGAACCATTCGTCGAACGCGTTGCCATACATGATCGTGGCCATGACGCCAAACACGTAAAACACGATCGAGATCATGACGATGACGGCACCCATGCCAGGCAGCGCATCAAGCAAAGCCTGAACAACCGCCCGCATCTGTGGGATGACGGACAAAAGGCGCAAGGCACGGATGACGCGCAAACCACGCAGCGCCGACAGCGCCGTCGTTTGCGGCAGCAAGCCTACAGAGACAACCAGAAGATCAAATATGTTCCACGAATTGCGAAAGAAATTCAGCCCGTAGGCATAGAGCTTGAGCAACAACTCGATCACAAATATCGTCAGAACCGCCTTGTCGATCACGGATAGCAGGCCACCGATATTGGCCTGCGCCCAGTCCGAAGTACTGATGCCAAGCGTAATGGCGTTGAAAATGATCAACGTCATGATCGCGTTGACCACACGATCCTGCTCCAGAAATGCCCGCAGTTTCGCGCGTATTGAGGACTGGTCGCCGATCTGCTCCTCTGCCATCTTTCCCTCTTCCGGTTGCACGGATGTCATCGCTATTTGACGGCTTTCACAGCGGCCAAATATTGCTTGCCGATCTTGTCGACCTCGCCGAAAGCCGCCTTGATCACCTTGTCCTTGCCACTGTTGTCACTCACGAACTTGCGCCCGCGCGACGTGATCTGATCGGGCGACATCTTGCCCGCCTTGACCGTCGACAGCACGTCGTTCAAATCCTTTTCAAAGGCGTCGACAGTGTCCGACAGGCTGTCAAGCGGCCCTTTCTTGGACACGATCAAATCGCCGACTTTCTGCATCTCGGGTGCGGCATCCTTGTTCTTCTTCATGTCCGCGCCGGTATCGAGCAGGAACTTGACCACGTCCTGCGCGGTTTTGGTGTCGCCTTCGAAATCCGCGATACAGGCCTTGATGCCCTTTTCGGCGGTTCCGAAAGCCGCCGTATCCTCGGGATTTTTCTTCAGCGCGGCACCGAGGGTGGTCATCACGGTCTGCACGTCCTTGGAAATCTTGCCATAGATGCCGTCGATGTTCAGCTTGTCGAACTTGGCCAAAGCCGCCTTGCCACGCGAAATGGCTTTCTTGTTGTCGCCCTTGTCGCTTTCGATCTCGTCCAGCGCATCACCGACCTTGCTTTCGATCAGGCCCGCGATCTTGCCCCACAGCTTGGTCACCTTCTGCTCGGCATTGGAAAGCGCGGCCGTTTCTTCCTTGGATTCCTTCTTGGTATCCGAGCTGAATTTCTTGTTCTTACGCTCCTTGGGCGGGATCGCCTTGTCGATGTCTTTTTCCATCGTGTTCAAGGCGGTCGCAAAACGCGCCAGTTCGAACCGGGCAACGGCATAGACCCCCTGTTCGATGACCTTCTTTTTCCACTTGTTGGGGTCCAGGACCATCGTCTTCTTGATCTGGATATCCTTGACCTTGTTCATCAGCTTGGGCCGGGCCGCGAACCAGTCCGGCGCCTTTGCGCCCTTGAATTCCCCAAAGGGGTTAAGCTTCATGTCTATCGCGATTTTGGTTTTGCCGTCGTCAGCCATTTCAATGCTCCAATTGCTTTTGTGTCTCTAATGTCCGATCAAGGCAAAGCCCGGGTGCCTTGACGCGTCTCAGGTTTCCTACAGCACTCACGCGACGCGACAAAAGCACCGTGCACCGCCCACGCGCGCGCCGAAACAGGGTGTCGCTTGACCCCCGTTCCTGCGCGCCTGCTGCCGATGCGGTCGATGTCATGCCGGGCTCACTCAAAACTGTAGATAAAGTCATGGCCATCCACGTCGATGGCCACCTTCTCGATGGTGCCGCCTTCCATCATCCGGCGCAGGAATTCCGCCGAGATGTCGGGCAGCATGGTGTTGGTCACGATGGCGTCGATCATGCGCCCGCCGCTTTCCAGTTCCTGGCAGCGGTTCACGATCTCGTCCACGACACCTTGGGAATACTCGAAGGGCACGCCATGTGCCGCCACGACCCGCTTCTTGATGCGGTTGAGTTGCAGCACCGTGATCTTGCCGATCATGTCGGGGCTGAGCGGATAGTAGGGAATGGCGACCAGCCGGCCCAGCAGGGCGGGCGGGAACACCTTGAGCAGCGGCTCGCGCAGTGCCTTGGCCATGCTTTCGGGGTCCGGCATCAATTCCGGATCGCTGCACATATCCATGATCAGATCTGTCCCTGCGTTCGAGGTCAGCAGGATCAGTGTGTTCTTGAAGTCGATGGTACGGCCCTCGCCGTCCTCCATCACGCCCTTGTCGAAGACCTGGAAAAAGATTTCATGGACGTCGGGGTGCGCTTTTTCCACCTCGTCCAGCAGCACGACCGAATAGGGCTTGCGCCGCACCGCTTCGGTCAGCACGCCGCCCTCGCCATAGCCGACATAGCCCGGAGGGGCCCCCTTCAGCGAGCTGACGGTGTGCGCCTCCTGGTACTCGGACATGTTGATGGTGATCACGTTCTGCTCACCACCATACAGTACTTCAGCCAGCGCTAGCGCGGTTTCGGTCTTACCAACGCCGGAGGTCCCGGCGAGCATGAACACCCCGATGGGTTTGGACGGGTTATCTAGGCCGGCGCGGGATGTCTGGATGCGCTTGGCGATCATCTTCATCGCGTGATCCTGACCGATGACGCGCTTGGCCAGATGCTCTTCGAGGTTCAGAACAACTTCGATCTCGTCCTTGACCATGCGGCCTACTGGAATGCCGGTCCAGTCGCCGACAACGCTCGCGACGGCCTGGTGATCGACGATGGGCATGATCAGGGGGTTGTCGCCTTGTTGCGTGATCAGTTCGGCGTTCTTCGCCTTCAGCTCGGCCATGATGGCGGCGCGGTCTTCTTCGGACATGGCCGATTCTGCTGGCACTTCGGTTTCGGCGGCCTCGTCGGCGGCGATCCCTTCGGGCGTGTGTGTGTTGTCCACGGGTTGCCCTGCGGCACGCAGCTTGGCGCGCAAATCGATGATCTCCGTGACAAGGGTTTTTTCGGTGTCCCAGTTCGCTTTCAAACCGACAAGACGTTCCTCTTCCGCGGCCTTCTCGGCTTCGATATTGGCGCGGCGTTCGCCGACGTCATAGCCTGCCGTCTCGTCACGACCGATGATGTCCAATTCGGTCACCAGCGACTCAATGCGGCGCTGGCAGTCATCGACCTGCGCTGGCACGGCGTGTTGGCTGACGGCCACACGCGCGCAAGCGGTGTCGAGCAAGCTGACCGATTTGTCGGGGAGCTGACGCGCGGGGATATACCGGGCCGACAGGGTCACGGCGGCCTCGATCCCCTCGTCCAGCACCTGCACCTTGTGGTGTTTCTCCAACATGCCTGCGATGCCGCGCATCATCAGGATGGCCTTGGGAATGTCCGGTTCTTCGACATGCACCACCTGGAACCGGCGGGTCAGGGCCGGGTCCTTTTCGATGTATTTCTTGTACTCGGCCCAAGTGGTCGCACCGATTGTGCGCAAAGTGCCCCGCGCCAACGCTGGTTTCAGCAGGTTGGCGGCATCGCCCGTTCCGGCAGCGCCCCCTGCCCCGACCAGCGTGTGGGTTTCATCGACAAACATGACGATGGGCGTGGTGGAGGCCTGAACCTCGTCGATGACAGAGCGCAGGCGGTTTTCAAACTCGCCCTTCATCGACGCACCGGCCTGCAGCAGACCCACATCCAGCACCAGCAGACGCACATCCTGCAAGGCAGGCGGCACGTCACCGCGGGCGATGCGCAGGGCGAACCCTTCGACAACCGCCGTTTTACCAACGCCGGCCTCACCGGTCAGGATCGGGTTGTTCTGACGGCGGCGCATCAGCACGTCGACGATCTGGCGAATTTCCTCGTCCCGCCCGACGATGGGGTCGATTTCGCCGTTTCGGGCCTGTTCGGTCAGGTCGGTACAGAACTGCGCCAGCGCTTCTCCTTCGTCCGCACGGGGTTTGATCGCACCGGATGCCTCGCCCGGCTCAGCGCCGCCACCAGTGACGGAGCCGTCCTGCGGGCGCATCGCATCTTCGGGCGAGCCATCGGTGATGTCGTGGAAATCGTCGGCCAGATCGTCAGGCTTGATGCTGGCGATTGTGGGCGAAATGCTGACCAGGATGTTCTTGAGATTGGGTGTTTCGAGCATGCCGAGAATGATGTGACCCGTCCGCACCTGGTTCGAAGAGTACAGCAGGGATCCCCACACCCACGCGCGTTCCATTACGTCCTCTAGGTGGGATGACAGGTCGCTGACTGAACTCGCGCCGCGCGGCAGCTTGTCCAGCGCCGCTGTGATCTCGGTCGCGATCTTGCCGGTGTCGAGCTTGAAGTGGTCGATGATCATATGGATGTCGCTGTTCTGATTGTTCAGAATCTGGTGAATCCAATGCACGACCTCGACATAGGGGTTGCCCCGCATTTTACAAAAGACCGTTGCCCCTTCGATAGCTTTGTAGCCCAGGGTGTTGAGCTTGCCGAACAATGCGACGCGGCTGATTTCTGTCATTTAACTTGTCCCTTCCAGTATTGGCGCGGTCCGGGCGTTTGGCTCCAGATACAATTGATCCGCGTCCTTTTTTCTTTTTGTATTTCCCACCCAGCTGGTCTGACCCAGCCGCACGGTTTCTCCGAGTATGGGTTGCGGCACGTCCTGCGCGCGCAGCACGAGGTTGACGTCGAAATCCAGCGCATCGCCGACATAGTTGCGCACGATGGCACGAAGGCGTTCCAGCGATCCGGTGCCGGGCAACAGGCGCTGATATTCGTCATAGCCCAATGGGCCAATGCGCAGCCGGAACTTGGCGGACCGCGTCCAGACCCGTTCGCCCACGGATGCGGTACGGCCCAATTGGGCGGGCATGCCCATCTTCCAGCGATCTCCTGGTTCCAGCTCAAGCCAACAGCCAACGAATTCAATTACTTGCACTTTAGCCCCGAAAAAGGATTGCAGGATCGACTGCAAGCCTTCGGCGTTTTTTGGGCCCTGCGCGAGCAAGCCTGCGAAATGGCGCTTGGCCAGATCGGGCATCGCATCCTTTTCGCGCATCTTGTCGGCGTGATAGCCTCCGATGGCAGCGACCTTGCGCTGCACACTGTCGTTTTCGCCGCGATCAAAGCTGGGCGCTGGTTCGCCGGACCGCCAGGCGCGGTAAAACAGTGTGGTCAAGCGGTGCGTGACCATATCTGCGAACGATATCAGCGTGGGGTCGCGGTGATGGCGGATACGCTGCGAGGCGAACTCGGTCAGGTGCAGCGGGAAAGGCCCGTTTGGGCCGAAAAGGCCGAAAAAGCGGTTGGTCATGCGACCAGGCTTGTTGCCTTTCGGAGGTTCGAACTTGGAGATCGAGGAGGGCGGAAAGCGCAGATCGGCTTCTTGGCCGAAGCGTACCATGTCATCGCGGGGGCGGCGGGCCTCGCCGATGCGGGCCTTGTCCGGGAACGCCGCTTCCAACACCCGAAAGGCGTGAAAGAAGTGATACTTTTCAGGAGATTCCGCTAACCGCTCAAGATGCGTTAGAGGATCCGTCCCAGACCGGTCTCCGGTCGCCATCGGGTAATCTCCCCACGCTGTTGGGTGACAAGCACCGTTTCGGTAAAACTGTTTAGCGATACATACTTGCGGAAAAACCGCTCAAGCACCGCGCCCAGGGCGTAGGCGCTTGTGCCTTCAAAGAAACTTTCGTCAAAAGTGATCGTGATCTCAAGCCCGCGCACAGCTGTAGACAGGACCTCGTCCGCCATGCGGCGCACGATTGGGCGCGTTGACACGGCGATCAGCCCCTCAAGCTGCTTTTCCAACACCTTGTTGCCGGACGGTGCGTAGATGCCGATCATCTCGCGCAGGGCGGCGGCGCTGTCCTTGGCCCCTTCGTCAGCTATGGAGAGGTAATTGAGGCTGAGATGCGAAATCAGGCGCCAAGCCGTGTCCCCCTGCCCCAGCGACGGGCGGGGGCGAGTCGGGCTGACGGGTGTCGTGATGTGGGCAACGGGGCCGCCACCGGGCAGATGGAACACATCCTTGGCGCCGGTGGGCAGCAAGAGGGGCAAATCGCGGTTGGTGACCCACGCCTGTACGGCCAACTGGTCCAGCTGGGTGCCATACGGCGCCTGCCCGCTGTCCACTAGCGTCACGTAGGTTTCGGACCCCAGATAGGATGTGCGAACGCCTTTCAGCCGTTCCCTTTCCGCGCGTTGACGCATCTTGCGGGTCTGGGTGTAATAGGTGGCGTGGGTTTCCCCGGCGGCTGTCAGGTCGTCGGCGGAATAGAACGGGCGAAACTGCACGTCGTCCTCGCCCGACCCGGAAATGCCCACAACGCCATCCAGCGAATAAATCTCGAAATCTAGCGGCGCGGTGCGGTCGGCAACCACGTGATGTTCCGTGACGGCCGGGGTGATGTGGACCCGGTCGCAGCGCTTGTGAAACAGGTTCACGGCCGGAGTGGCGTTCAGGGTGAACGCCTCGGCCGTGACGCCAGCGGCGATTTCGGAATCGCCATTGCGCAGCAGGATGTAAATGTCGACGTCCGCACCCTTGGCCCGTTGCAGGGCCATCGAAATGCCCTTGAGCTCGACAAAGTGGTAGCGCTCGGGCATCGCAAAATATTCTTGCAACAGGCGGTATCCGTCAAAGCTGCGCTGCGGCGTGGGCAATAATGACTCGTCCTGAGCATAGCCCCGCGGGATCACCACGCCGTTTGGCAGGTCATCGACCCAGTCGGCGCGCCGGTCGGTCGAGCGACCCAAAACGCCAGTCACCTGGGTGCTGAGTAGCTCGTGCAGTTCCCAGTTCTTGCCCTCTTGCCCGTTGAGGAACAGCGTCAGGCTGTCCAGTGTCAGTTCCGAAATCGGCTGATCGCCAAATCGCGCAATGCGAAGCCGGATGCCGGCGCGGGCTTCGGTTTCGCGGGCGACACCTGCGGCCACCAGTTCGCCGCGCCCGTCGATATATTCGGCCTCAGTGATCTTGACTGGCCACATGGTGACATCGGTCGAGGTGCGGAACACGCAGGAGGTCGTGTCGTCATCGCCCAGAACGCTGCGCAGTTCGGACCCGCGTTCGATCGTATAGCCGTCTTCGAGGGCGGCGTTCTGCATGTCCGGCTCAAAGGCGGCGACCATCATGGACGGCTGCGGGCACAGATAGTGGGGATAAACGATTTCCAGCAGATGCGAGGTGAGAGTGGGGTATTGCAGCTCAAGTTCAAGTTGCACGCGGGCGGATAGGAAAGCGACGCCTTCGATGATCCGCTCGACATAGGGGTCGACCACTTCGACGCCGTCCATGCCCAAACGCGACGCGATCTTGGGATAGGACTGAGCGAACTCAGCCCCCATGTCGCGCATAAAGGCAAGTTCGCCTTCGTAGTGTTTGAGCAGTCGGGTATCCATCGTGGTCTAGCCGATCCTTTCCAGTTCAAGTTCGCCCGTCGTTACATCGACCGAACTGCGCAGGTACAATTCAATTGGCAGCGGCTGGGCCCACATGTCGGCCCGGATGTCATAGGACACGACCGAATCCCGGTTCTTTTGACCGGCTTGCAATTTGACGTTCAACGATCCGGGGTGGATGCGGGGTTCGAAATTCTGAACGGCCTGGATGATGGACTTGCGGATCATTTCGATCCGTTCGGTTGTCGAATAGTCCCCGGCCACATCGGTGATTCCGTAATTCAGAACGGATCGGAAGGTGTGCGGGTACTTCTCTTCGTCTATGAACGAGGCGTTGTTGGACGTGTTCAGCAGCCAGGCCAGATCGCGTTGCAGGATGTCACGCAACTGACGCAGGTCGATGACCCGGCTGTCTCGGGTTTCCTTGACCTCGAACGGGTCGTTATCGGTCAGACGATCCAGCAGCGATGGCTGCAAACGTTCGGCGATCATGCGGTCGGACATGGATCAGCCCTCGTCCTCTTCCGCCTGTGCGGGCTCCGCTTCGGGCTCTTCCGGCAACTCCACGTCCAGCTCAAGCAGGCGCATGTCCATGATCGCTGTATCGCCCAGATCAGTGGTCAGCAGGCGCTGGCCCAGACCGGCGTAGGTGTCGGCGCCAAGGTCGATCCACTGGGTCGAGCGGGCCAGTTTTTCGGCGTCCGTTCCCTTGTCGATCGTTCCGGCATACCGGGTCGGGATCAAGGCGACGATATCGCCGCCATTGGCCAGCTTGATCTCGGCCGGGGTCCATACTGCGTCGCGCAGATCAATGGGGTCTTCGAATTTGGCCATTGCGATCGACGTGAAGGGCATCCAGAAATAGCGGCCGTTTACGACGATTTCCAGAAGCGGGCCAAGGCGCATGTCTGCATCGGCGATCCACTCGAACGGCTCACCGTCGATCTTGCCGGATACCGACGGGGCCATGTCGAAGGCGCGGGCGCGGGTCTCGGCGGCCTGTTCAGCTTTGCCGGCCGCATTGGATTTCAACGCCTCGACCATCAGGGCGATCCACTCGGCGGGCTCGCCAAAGATCAGGGGGTCCTTTTCGCCCGAGAACACCTTTTCGCGGTATACCTCGCAGATGATGCCCTCGCGATAGGTCTGGGCCATGTGAGTGGCGGCCCCGTCCATCTCGGCGGATAATTTCAGTTGTGCAATTGCACGTTTCCAATCGCCGCGCACGCACAACAACTGGAACAGGAAAATGCGCAAGGCGGGGTTCGCGGCATCTGCGCGGATCGACTCTTGCAACGCGGCCAACGCGCCATCCAGATCACCGGATTTTAATAGATCCTCGGCGCTCACACGGCTTCTCCCTCAAAAAACAAGTCTAGAAAGACAGGCCCACCGAGGGGCCTGTCTGATTGTTTTGACAGTGTCGAAAAGCGTAAGCTTAGACGGTAAGCTCGGCCTTGTTCTTGACACGGCTCCACATTGCATCGCTGTGCTTTTTCATTGCACCTTTGATGTCCTGCTGGCTGTACTCGACCTTCATCGCGCCATACTGCATGACCAGAGTCTCTTCGCAGATGTCGTCGCCGTCGGAACCCGACCAGCTGATGTCCTGGATCATGACCAGTTTGAAGTCGAACTTCAGGAAGGTCGCACCGGACTTACCGGCAGTACCGCCCGAACGACGCAGCACGATGTGCACGTCCTGAATGTGGCCGCCTTCGCAAAGACGTGTGAACAAGCCGCAGGATGCTGTGTCGGTCTTTTTGGTGACGGTCAGTTCCTTGAACGTGGCCTTGCCTGCACCACCACCGGACGAAATCGAGCCGATGTTGATGTTGTTTTCTGCCCCGATTTCAAAGCTCAGGATTTCGAATGCCTTTTCTTTGGACATATCGTCGTCTTGAGTCTCACCTTCGAGCTTTGATTCTCCGGGCATATACATAAACGCGTCAAATGACATTTTGGTTCTTCCTCTTTGTTGATAGTTTTACGGGTCTTGGGGGAGCTGAAAAGCGACTGAACGGATTATCCTTTCTCGCTCGGCAGCTTGGATACCAGCCGGAGGGAAACAGACAGGCCCTCTAGCTGGTAATGCGGTCGAAGAAAAAACTTCGACGAGTAATAACCTGGATTGCCCTCGACTTCTTCAACCACAACCTCGGCCGCCGCAAGCGGTTGTTGTGCCTTGACGGACTCGGGCGAAGAATCCGGGTTAAAATCTACGTACTGGTTGATCCATTCCTGCAACCAGACCTGCATGTCGTCGCGACTTTTGTAGCTGCCCACCTTGTCGCGCACGATGCACTTCAGGTAGTGGGCAAAACGACATGTCGCGAACAGGTACGGCAAACGTGCCGCAAGGTTGGCGTTGGATGTGGCATCCGGATCGTCGTACTCGGCGGGCTTGTGCAAAGACTGCGCTCCAACGAATGCGGCAAGGTCCGAATTTTTGCGGTGGATCAACGGCATCATGCCGTTCGCTGCCAGTTCCGCCTCGCGGCGGTCCGAAATCGCGATTTCGGTGGGGCATTTCATGTCGACGCCACCGTCATCGGTCGGGAAGGTGTGGCTGGGCAGGTTCTGCACCGCACCGCCGGATTCGATCCCACGGATCCGCGAGCACCAGCCATATTCCTTGAACGACCGGTTGATGTTCACGGCCATACCGTAGGCCGCGTTCACCCAGCCATATTTGCTGTGATCTGACCCGTCGGTGTCCTCTTCAAAGGCGAACGCCTCGACCGGGTCGGTTTTGGACCCATAAGGCAGACGGCCCAGGAAGCGGGGCATCGCCAGACCGACATATTTGGAATCCTCGCTTTCGCGAAGCGAACGCCATGCGGCATATTCCGGAGTCTGGAAGATCTTGGTCAGATCACGCGGGTTGGCCAGTTCCGACCAACTGTCCATCTGGAACAGTGTCGGGTTGGCACCGGTGATCAGCGGGGCGTGGGCTGATGCGGCGATCTTGGCCAGCTCGCCCAGCAATTCGACGTCTGGCGGGGAATGGTCGAAGTGATAGTCCGCGACAAGGCTGCCATAGGGCTCGCCACCGAACTGGCCGAATTCCTCTTCGTAGATCTTCTTGAAGATCGGCGACTGGTCCCAGGCGGTACCTTTGTATTTGCGCAGGGTCTTGTGCATGTCCTTCTTGGAGATGTTCATGACCCGAATTTTCAGCATCTCGTCGGTTTCGGTGTTGTTGACGAGATAGTGCAGACCGCGCCACGCGCTTTCTAGTTGCTGGAAGTCCTGATGATGCAGGATTTCGTTGACCTGTTCGGTCAGCTTCTGATCGATCTGTGCAACAATCGACTCGATTGTGCGGAGCGCGTCGTCGGACACGAGGGCCGTGTTGGCGAGCGCCTGTTGCGCCAGCGTCTTGACCGCCTGTTCCACAGCCGTTTTGGCCTGATCGGATTTTGGGCGGAATTCCTTTTTCAGCAGGTTCTCAAAATCGGACGAGCCAAAGGCCGTCTCCGTTGCGCCACCGGCTGCTTCTGTTTCAAGTTCGGCCATATCTTACTCCTGGTCTTCGGCGTCAGCCTTGGGGGCTGGCTGCGCGGCAAGGGTTTTCAACAAGGCGGGGTCCTGCGTGATCTTGGCGATCAGATCCTCGGCGCCGGATTTACCGTCCATATAGGTCATGAGGTTGCTCAGCTGTGTGCGGGCATCCAGCAGTTCCTTGAGCGGTTCGACCTTGGCCGCGATGGCGGCAGGGCTGAAGTCGTCCATGGATTCGAATGTCATGTCCACGGCCATGTTGCCTTCGCCCGTCAAAGTGTTTGGCACGGTGAAGGCGGCGCGCGGGGCCATGGATTTCATGCGCTCGTCGAAATTATCGACGTCGATCTCAAGAAACTTACGGTCGGCAATGGCAGGCTGGGGTACTTCTGACTTGCCCGCAAGATCGGACACAACGCCCATCACAAACGGCAACTGCACCTTCTTCTCGGCACCGTACAATTCCACATCATATTCGATCTGAACCCGTGGCGCGCGATTTCGCGCTATGAATTTCTGTGAGCTAGCCATGTCCCGTCTCTCCTTCGCAAACTGCAGTTTTTTCCGATGCCCCGCACTTTGGGGGCGATATTAAATAGTTATCTTCCGTCTCAATCGTCGTCTTCAAGCCCACCGATCAAATTCACGCGGTCCACGCCATCTGGGGCCATGTCCCGCACGATGGTCATAAAATCTGCGCCGACAAGCTTTTTTGCACGCAAAAGCAAGATGGGCAGGGGACTCGATGGTTCGGCACGTTCATAATAGCCGATAATGCGGTCCAGTGCATTCTGAACATCGGTCGGTGTGTTGATGGCCCCGCCACCGCTTGAGCCGCCGCCGCCTGAAAGGGCCGGCGCGCCGCCTGACTGGTTATCGCCGCCTGCATCGTCACCAGCATCATCGCCCACCGGATCGCCAAGCGCGTTGGCCATCTTTGTCTTGGCCTGCTTGAGGAACTTCAGAAGCGGATCAAGGTCAGGCCCCTGCCCCGGCGTTTCGCTGTCGAACTTGGCACTGATCGCCGTCACATCGTTCAGCGCCTGACTCACGGCCTCAGAAATCTCGCGCAGCACTTCTTCGTCCGTGTCCTGGAAGGCGGCAGCGACCTGACCGGCGTCTGGCACAGTGTCCATGTCCGACGGCGGTGTCATCTCGCCATCGGCCACCGCAATGTCGCGCAAGGACAGAGCGCCGAACGTGCGGCTTTGAGTCAGCGGGGCGCGGCGGACACCACGCAGGATGCGGGCATCATCGACAAGGCTGAGAACAGCGTTGACGCGCATGGTCGGGTCGTTGTCGTCATCGGCATCCAGTTCGGGATGGCAAGTGTCCCAGTACTCATCAAGGCAGCGCGCCAAGTAGCTGGTGGCCTGTGCAAAACCCGGAAAGCCCTTGAGCCTCAGGTTCGCCTCGGCAAGGAAAATAGCGGCGCGCAGGTCGTGACTGCGGCCCAGGATCTCCATCGCCTTGGATGCGACTTCCTTATAGTCGGGGTCCTCTGGCGGCAGGATTTCATCGCCCGCCTGACGCTCTTCTCCATGAGTCGCCGCAATCTCCAACTCGGTAAAGACCGGATCATATTCCAGGTCTTCGCCGCTTGGTGCGTCGTCTCCATGGCTTTGAAGAAGCGCGTCTAAGTCCATAGTTCCCCCAGTTGTCAAAATCATATGGTGAGCACGAGGCTCTTATAAGTGCTTGAGCAAGTTGAAGCTTATCACAGAAAATCCGTTTGACCAGCGAAACGACTCCGAATCGTATGGGGGTATTGCATACCTTTTAATCCGTTCTGGCGCTTCCTATGTCGACGTGCTGGCCCACCTCGCTCAGACAAACACTGTCCTGCGCAACACCTGAGCAAATGCGGTTGCAAAACATTGACCTATGCGTCTGCACATCGCACAGTCGGTCACGTGATTATGCAATTTTCCTCATGACGGCTGTGATGGACGACCTTAATTCTGAACAGACGCTACCCCCCACACGGGCCATACGCTTTGACCGCGTGAGCGAACTCTATGCAGAAATGCCGGAGATCGCCAAATTCATCGAAACACCACCTGAAGGAGACGAAGGGTATCGCGGGTTCCTAGAACGACTACGCGCCTCGGACACGCCGGAGGAGGCAGTGACCTTTACCGCCTTTGCCCTCCAGCCCAAAGCCGGGATTCGCTGGGGGCTGGACTGCGTGACATCCCTGGCGCCCGAGATGCCCCACGAAGATGCCAAACTGATCAGTCTGATAACGGACTGGCTGGGCGACTCCAGCTCTGAAAACCGCTGGAAAACCTTGGAGATAGCGCTGTTTGCTCCACGACGCTCGGCAGCTGTTTACCTTGGTCTGGCGGTTGGCTGGGCGGATGGTCCGCTGGCACCCAACGATTTGGTGACAGTTCCGCCATGGCGGTCGCCGCGTGCGATCAGTTCCGCGATCATGCGGGCGGTCGGGCAGACACGCACAGAAAACCGCACAGCCAGTCTTGATTTTGTACTGGACCGTGCGGCAGGACTGCTGCGCATCAACTGACGCGTATCGTTTAGGCCGCAGCACGGCCACAAGGATTTAACGAGCTATGGACAGGCTGACTCTTCGAATCGAAAACCGGTCTGACGCGGCGGGTGACATGCCCGAAGACATCTCGGTCTTGGGACAGGGAATCAGCATCGGCCGCAAGGCTGATAATGACTGGGCTTTGCCTGATAACACTCGATTTATTTCCGGGCGGCACATCAGCATCAGCTACGATGGCACCGGCTATGTCCTTGAGGATGTGTCGACGAACGGCACATTCATCAATGGCAATTCCAAACGAGTCGAGGGCAAACATACGCTCGAAAACGGTGATATGATCCGTATCGGCAGCTACATCGTCGCGGTTGAAATTGATCAAATCGAAGAATCAGCGCGGCCACAGATCAAGGGCGCGCAAGGGGTTCAGGCACCGCCCATGGCGGGCACGATGCGCACGCCGACCACCGGAATTCAACGCCACACCACCACGACTACATCCGCACGCAGCGCGCAGACGCCGGACTTTTCCCGGTTTCAGGCCGGTGCAGCCGGTATGACGGGTGTGCAGCGCCCCGGCGGGGGTGTTTCGCAACCTCCTGTCGTGGCACCGCCCAAGTCTCCTGCAGCGGTGATCCCGGACGATTTTGATGACGATCTGTTGGGGGGCGGCGCATCCGCAGAACCTGAACCCGCCCCTGCACCGGAACCGGATGCCACCCCGGCGCCAAAGGTCACTCCGCCCGAGCCCGATGAAACCCCCGCAGCGCAGATCATGCCCGCTGATGATCCCGCCGCGCCACAGTCGCCCGCCCCGGCCGCAGCTCCGGAACTCACCCCGGTTCCGCCTCTGCCAAAGAACGATGACCCGTTTGCGACGTCCGACTCTGAACCGGCGCCGATGCCATCACGGGATGATGATCCCTTTGCACCGCCAGCTCCTGAGCGCGGAGCGCCCCGGGCGCCAGAACCGGCGCCACGACCCACGCCCCCAAGTACGGACGGCCCGTTTTCCCTGTCTGATCCGACGGCAGCGCCAGTGATTCCACCTGAACGGCCTGTTGAGCGGCCCGCTTCGGTAGTGGAAAAGACGGACATGACCCCGCGCGGGCTAGGCGAACGCTTTGCCGAAACCACGCCGCCCGGCCCGGAACGGATTGTCCCGCGACCTGCCGCGCCTCCACCACAAGCAGACGCGGCACCTGAACCTGCGCCCGCCCCGGCGGCCCCGCCTCCGCCTGCAACAAACGAATTGCTCGAAGGGTTTCTTGCAGGGGCCGAAGTGGATGACCCGGACACGCTTGCCATCCCGCTGCGCGAATTGGGCGAGATGCTGGGGCGCTGCGCGCGGCTGGGCACGCAGGAAATGATGCAGATGCTGCAGGACCGCTCGGCGGTCAAACTTTTCGTCGCGCAAGAGGACCGCACGATGCGAATTGCCAGCGGCAATAACCCGATGAAATTCATGATTGACCCGGACGAAGCGTTCACGGCCCTGTTCGTCAAACCACGCGACGGCTACCAGACTGGTCCGGACGGGTTCGACAATGCGTTGACGGACATTCGCCAGCACCAACAGGCGATGATGGCCGCGATCCAGCCTGCCCTTGCGGACATGCTCGAAGGTCTGGCCCCGACCGAGATTTCCGCGGATGTGGGCGGCGGCGGTGGCATGATGGGAAGCGGCGCGCGCAAAAGCTGGGAAGAATATACCAAACGCTGGGAAAGCCGGGCGGCACAGGGCGAAAACGGCATGCTGGATGCGTTCCTGGACGCCTTCGCGCGGCGCTACAATCAGGCGCTGGATTCGCTCTAACGTGTAAACCCGGCGCGTGATGCGCGCGGCGGGCTGACAGATGTATCGTTGAAACGCAAAAAAGCGACAGGCTTTGGCGCGATGTCTGATGTGCGGGACTTGGACGAAACCGCTCTCGCGGTACTGGCGCTTGTGGCGGGTGATGCGCACTGAATTGGGCGCTGCATTTTGTAGATGGGCGCGCCTGTCTGACGATTGGGACCTTCTCAATCTGATGACAGGAGGTTCTGATGACGGACCGGTATGTGCCTGCGCTGCGCCAGCGTTTTCTCGAAGACATGCGGATCAAGGGGTTGCAGCCCAAGACGCAGACGATGTACCTGCGGGCGATGCGCGACTTCACGCGGTATCTTGGTCATTCGCCGGACAGCGCGACGCCCGAAGAGTTGCGGGCGTTCCAGCTTGACATGAAGGAGCGGGGCGTTGGCGCGCCGACCTTCAACAACCGGCTGACGGTGCTGAGCTTCTTCTTTGCGACGACATGCCCGCGCCCGGAGATGAAGCGGCATATGCGCTATCAGCGGGCGGCCAAGAAGATCCCCGTTGTGCTGAGCGCCGAGGAGGTTGCGCGTATCCTCGAAGCGGCACCCGGGCCGGGTTTGCGGTACCGAGCTGCCTTCAGCGTGGCCTATGGCGGCGGGTTGAGGGCGAGTGAAGTCACGCACCTCAAGGTCGGGGATATCGACAGCGACCGGATGCTGATCCGGATCGACCAGGGTAAGGGCCGCAAGGATCGCCATGTGATGTTGTCGCCAAGCCTGTTGGAGCTCCTGCGTGATTATTACCGTGAAGCCCGGCCCGCAGGCTGGCTCTTTCCCGGTCGCAACAGGGTCGACCCGATCTCGACCCGGCAGTTCAACCGCGCGTTTGGCGTCGCCTGCGACTTCGCCGAGATCAGGAAGAAGGTCTCGCCCCACACGCTACGTCACAGCTTCGCGACACACCTCCTGGAGGGCGGGACGGATATCCGGGTGATCCAGGTGCTGCTGGGTCACGCCAAGCTGGAGACAACGACGGTCTATACCAAGGTGGCGACCAAGACGATCCGGGATGTGACCAGCCCGCTTGATCTGCTGGCGAGGCGGGAGGCTGGGTCCGGCTGACCCCGGTCCAATGTCCCGCCCCAGACTGGAGGTCGCAGATATCTTCCGCGCCCATGGTCCTGCCTATCGCCGCGCGCATTCTCGGCATCTGAACCTGCCGCAGCTGAAGGTGATGTCCGCGATCAAGACCTGCCGCACCGCCGCTCTCGGCGGCCATGTCTCTACCTGCACCAAGTGCGGCCATCAGCACATCGCCTACAACTCGTGCCGGAACCGGCATTGCCCGAAGTGTCAGGGGGCCGCATCGCGGGACTGGTTGCAGGCGCGCTTGGCAGACTTGCTGCCGGTCGAGTACTTCCACGTGGTCTTCACCTTGCCGTCGCAGATCACCGACATCGCGTACCAGAACAAGGCGGCGGTCTACGGTCTCTTGTTCACGGCATCGGCCCAGACGCTTCTGGCCATTGCGACCGACCCAAAGCATCTGGGCGCGCGCATCGGCATGACCAGCGTGCTCCATACCTGGGGCTCGGCGATGACGCATCACCCCCATGTGCATGTGATCGTGCCAGGTGACGGGATGTCACCAGATGGCACGCGATGGATCGGCTGTCGCCCGGGGTTCTTCCTGCCGGTGAAGGTCCTGTCTCGGCTGTTCCGGCGTCTGTTCCTCGAAGGGTTGGCCAGGTTGCACCAGGCGGGGAAGCTGTGCTTCTTCGGCGATCTGTCGGAGTTGACCGATCGGGGTACCTTCCAGGCCCTTCTCGCGCCGCTGCGCAAATCCGACTGGGTCGTCTATGCCAAGCCACCCTTCGGCGGCCCCGAAGCCGTACTGGCCTACCTCAGCCGATACACCCACCGGGTCGCGATCTCGAACCACCGCCTCGTCGCCGCAGATGCCGACACCGTGGCCTTCCGGTGGAAGGACTACCGGATCAAGAAGGGCGATCGCATGAAGGTCATGCGCCTGCCAACGGCGGAGTTCATCCGCCGCTTCCTGATCCACGTCCTGCCCTCCGGCTTCCACCGCATCCGCCATGCGGGCTTCCTCGCCAATGGCATCCGTCGTAACAGGATCGCAATGATCAGGCGCTTGCTGGACTGTGAGCCAGAGCCGGATCAGATGGCCGACGAACCTCCGCTCACCGGCGCTGACGAAGACGACCAGCTTCAGCCTTGCCCGAAATGCGGCGGCGCCATGGTGGTCATCGAGACCTTCCTGCGCGGTCAAACCCCGCGATCCCGCGCGCCACCCTGGGAGGATGCCGCATGATCCATCAATCGAACCCGGCCCAACCTTCCGGTGGCGCCGGACCGACCATTGCGACCAGTCTCATGACGTCGACAGAGAAAGACACGTTTAAACCAGCGCGCACGCCCAGACGGCGCCATCTACCCATAAAAACCGATCGGTCGACGCGCCCTGACACCGACGTGGCTGTCGCACCGGGCCTCGACCGAAGCGACGGTAACGCACAATCCCCATAGCCGCGAAAGCCGCCCGCGCTTTCCTCCTTGTCAGATTTATCGCCGCTGCAGCTCACGCTGACAGCAGCCACAAACCTTAGACAAAGCGGCCATTTGGGTTTTGAAACCAAATGGCCGCTATGACCGGCTTTACGCCATTGCCGCCGCTTCAATTTCGAACAGCAAGCCGGGGATCGCGAGGCGGGTAACGCCCAGAAGGGTCATTGGCGGTGCGACCCGATGGGGTCCGAACCGCATGCCCATCAGGTCAAAGTTCTTCAGCGCCTCGTCGACATCAGTTGCATAGACACCGAGCTTGACGACATTGCCAAGATTCATGCCCGCCCCTTTGAGAACGGTTTCAAGATTGTCCAAGGCCAGACTGATCTGTTCGCGCATATCGCCTGGATGCTGGGGGGCGCCGTTGTCGTCCACTGCGGTCTGCCCCGCGCAAATCACTTGCCGCGTCGCGCCGTCGATCACCTCGGCCTGATTGTAGCCCAGCTTGATCGACCAGTCCCAGGGGTTCACTGCCGTCCGTTCCATATCGCAATCTCCTTGTTTTCAGTTGCTGGAATCGGTGTAGAACGAAATAGTGCCAAATATTGTCACTATTTGTGATAAGGTCGAGATATGAGCGTGAGACTCAGACATGACGCCATCGTGCGCAGCCTTCGCCGCAACGGCACATCCACTGTTGATGCGCTGGCGGAAGAGGTTGGTGCCTCCCGCCGGACCGTGTTGCGCGATATCGGCGCACTGCGGGACGAAGGCTATGTGATCCATTCCGACGTCGGCCGCGGCGGTGGCCTCCAGCTTGACCCACAATCGATGCAGACACGGGCCAAGTTGTCCGTGCCCGAAGTGTTCGCGCTGCTGATCAGCGTCGCGGCAATGCGAGCGGCCGGGAATTTACCCTTCTCGGAACTTGCTGACGCGGGGTTGGCCAAGATCGAAAAGGCCTTGCCGTCGGACAAGGTGAAAGACCTACGCGCGTTTTTGGATTGCCTGCACATCGGCCAGCTGTCACCTTTGCAGGATTTGTCGGACATGGGGAAAATGGACCCCGACCTGCTTGGGGCCTTTGAGATGGCGTTTCTGGGCCGGCACTTGATCCGGTTCGACTATAGAGATGCAAAAGGGCGCAAGACCGGGCGCCGGGTAGAGCCACAAGCCATGCTGATCTTGCCACCCCTATGGTATCTCGTCGGCTGGGACCCTGCACGCGAAGACTTCCGCCATTTCCGCATGGACAGGATCAGCAACCCGGAAGCGGTGCCGACTACAAGCTTTCGCCGCCGGCATGTGCCGTTCGAAGATGATGTCTGTCCTTACAGCGAATTGGACCCGGAGCGTCGAAGCAGTCATTCGTGGTAAAGGAAACATCCAGTACTTTGGGCTCAAAGCCGACTTTCGCTATACCCCGTCCGAAAGGCAAAAAGGGCACCCGATCAAGGTGCCCTTTCGCTGTTCCCGGACTGTCCGTTCCGGTCAGAACTGCAGACGCAACTGACCAGTGATGCCGTAGCTTTCCAGATCTCCGTTGAACCGGGCATCGACCCGGACAGACGCGTTCAACTGGCGCGCGTTGCCTGCATCGCCCGGCGACAGCAGCTTGAGGTAGTTCACCCCAAGGCTGACTTCGCCATAAGCGCCGAGGTTTTCCAGCGCCAGTTCGCGCGCCGTACCGCCAGTAGGCGTAAAGAACGCCGTGCGATCATCGGCAAAGTCGTTATAGACCGTGGCCGTCCCGAAGTAGCTGATCAGGCTCAACTCATCCGGCAGGATCGTGGTTTTGGCGACGGATGCGCTCAGGAAGCCGACTTGGCTTTTGCCGTCTTCAAAGTTCAGTGTGCCGTTCGTGCCAAGCACCACGTCGTCGGTTTCGTTATTCGAGAACGAGAAACCAGCTGACGAAACAAAGGTCAGACCCGACCCTTCGGCCCCTTGCCAGGAATACCCGAGCGCCCCGGATACCGTCTGGCCCGTGTTGCTATATTCGGAGTCTGTGAAGTCGCTCAGGCCCGTTCCGCTGATAAGGACGTTGGACGTTTCATAGTCGGTGTCCTCGAAACGGAACTGAAGGTCCGCAAAGAAGCGCCCACGTGCCGCCGTCGCATACACACCCACGTATTTCTGGAAGATATCGGAGTCGATGACGTTTTCCAGTGCGCCGCCAATGCCGAACGTGTTGCTCGAACTGCTCGCATCGTTGAAGCCTGCGATGCCGCCGAATGCCAGATCCCAGCCATTGTAGTGTCCACCAAAGCAGGCAAAGTCGCCACCGAACTGCAAGCCGGAATAGTTCAGGCTTACAGGCGCCGTGCCGGTTGCATTGGCTTCGACATCCGTGAAGTTACCCGATGCATTGGCTGTACCACCAGTTGCACGTACCCAGCCGCCTGCGCCACATGGCTTTTCTTCGGCGCCGGCAGCAAGGTCAGCCACGAACGGGCTGGTGGGCCGGTTCACGACTGTGTTGACCAGCGATTGCGTCAGACCAACCGTTGCCGCGACGCTGCTGACCGAGTTGCTGGTGATGGCACTCAGTACGATCGAGCCTGCCAGGTCGTCTTCGGCCACGAAGTCGAGTCCGCCGCCCACGGGGAAGCCGATCAGTGCGCCGAAGGACAACGTGTTCGTGCCGCCATAGGTTAGCAACACGGCGTTATCCAGATCTCCTGCTGCACCGACAAAGTTGTCCAGTGTCAGCGAAGCGGATCCGCTCGAGTTCCCAAACACAGCGATGCTGCCCACTGTGCCGCCTGTTGCGTCAATCGTGACGTTGCCGTTCAGCGCCGCGTCGCCGCCCACACCCAGAACCGTTCCTGATCCTTCAAGGTTCAGCTCGCCGCTGGTGTTCAGGTTTTCGGTGATGTTCGCACCAGCGCCCGATACATTGATCGTGCCCGTGTTGCTCAGAACACTGCCGTCAATCTCTCCGACAAGTTCGACCACGCCGCCGCTGTTGCTGACATTGGAGGCCAGCGTTGCAGGCCCGGCGATGGTCAGCGTACCAGTCGTGTTGTTGGTGGTCAGACCGGTCATGCCCATGCCGTCTTGCACGGTAACCGTCCCGACGTTGATGTTCAGTGTTTCCGCGTTGGTGATGCCGTTGGCGACAATGCTGTCCCCATCGAAATCCGCGACCCCACCGGCATTGTTGAGCAACCCGCCCAGATCGCCACCGTTGACGTCCAGAATGCCGGTGTTGGTCACAACACCTGTGACGTCGCCCGTGTCCTCGATCACAGCCGAAGTCATGCCGTTGCTTTGGTTGTCGAGCGTTCCGTCAAGCGTGCCGCTGACATTCAACTGGCCGCCAGCCTCGTTGACTGTGTTTGAATCCAGCGTGGCCATGTCCGCGATGGTCAGAACGCCGCTCGACTCGTTCGTGGTCGAGTCGCTGGTCACGGTCAGGGTGCCCGAATTGACGTCCAGATCCCCCTCGTTCGTGACGTTTCCGGCGATGGTGAAATCGCCGTCCGTATCTACGTCGCCGCGATCCATCGCGGCCGCGTTGTTGTTGTCCAGACTCGCCGCCGCGCCAGTGGTCAGGGCCACGGTCCCGCCGTTGTTGATGATGTCATCGACCTGCCCGTCCGTCACGGTCAGCGTGCCGTCCGTTTCAACGGTGACGTCACCCTGCAATTCGACGACCATCGGGCTGGCAGTGGTCTCGTCCACGACGACTTCACCGTCGTTGATGGTGGTGGTGCCGGTCACGACACCGTCCGTCACTGTGGTTGTGCCGCCGCCACTGGTCAGGGTCGCAACTTCGCCGCCATTGATCTCGGAGTCGCCGGAATTGTTGTCAAGGCTGGCCACCGCGCCATCGGTGATCGTGATGTCCGCCGTGCCGTCCGTGATCGCGTTGTTGACCAGCGGGCCCACGTCGCCATCCGTCAGGGTAAAGGTGCCGCCCGCGCTTTCCGGCATGGTGCCGCCAACTGTGACGGTGCCGTCGATTTCCAACGTGCCGTCTGCGGTGCCGTCCACGACGACTGTGCCGCCTTCGACGTTGACGTCGCCCGTGACCACACCTGAAGTTGTGCCGCCACCATCGTTGTTCACCAGAAGCTGCGCGCCCGTCTGGTTGGTGATCGTGTCGATGGTCAGATCACCCTCGACCGTAACGATTGCGCCTGCGCCGGCATTGACCAGCGTATCGCCGCCGGCATCCACGGTGGCGCCATTGTCGACGTTGATCGTACCGCCCGCGTTATTCTCGATCGGACCACCCGCCGCGTTCAACGTCGTGGTGCCTGCGTTGAAGTTGATGGCGCCAGCGTTGGTCAGCAGACCTGTGCCTTGCACATCCAGCCCGGATGCCGCCGCCGTGTCAAAGTTCAGCACGCCGCTCGATTGGTTGTCGAACCCGCCCGCCGTCACGATCAGCGTGCCGGAGTTCACGGTGAAGCTGTCTGCGTTGTTGGTGACGCCGTTGTCGACCGTGCCACCGCCTGTCACTTCGACGTCGCCGGTGTTGTTGTTCAGTGTGCCGACCGTCCCGCCCTGAAGCGCAACGATCCCAGCGTTGTCCAACGTGCCCGTCACGTCCCCGGTGGACGAGATGACTGTCGCGTTCGGGTTCGCCTGGTTGTCCAGATCGCCGTCCAGCGTTCCGTCGACCTGCAGCAGACTGCCGCTTTCATTGTCCACATCCGAGTCAAGCTCGGCCATAGCGTCGATTGTCAGTATACCACCGCTCTCGTTCGTGGTCGTGCCCCGTCCGCCCATGCCGTCCTGAACACTTAGCGTGCCCGAATCGATGTCCAGATCGCCCTCGTTCGTGACCGGGTTGTCCACAAGGCTGACGCCTGTGCTGGCCACGCTACCGCGTGTCATGCCCACATTGTTGTTGTCCAGCCCGCCGACCGATCCTGCGGTCAGGTTGACCGTGCCGCCGTCGTTGGTCACTGTGCCGTCCACATCGCCCTCGACGTCAAGCTGCGCGTCGACCTCGTTGCCCACGTCACTGGTCAGGGTCGCCCCGTCCGCCACGGTCGTGATCCCGTCAGCCTCGTTGGTGAAGGTAGAGTTCGTGACGGTCAGGTTGCCCGAGTTGACGTTAAAGTCGCCCTCGTTGGTCACGGTTGCATCTACCGCGCTGACGCCCGTGCTGGTCACCGTGCCGCGCGTCATTCCGACGTTGTTGTTGCCAAGCGAGCCAACTGAGCCGGCAGTCAGGTTCACGGCACCGCCATCGTTGGTGACCGTGCCGTCCACATCGCCCTCGACGTCGAGTTGCGCGCCGACTTCGTTGCCCACATCGCTGGTCAGCACACCCGCATCGGCGACGGTCAGGATGCCGCCGTCCTCGTTGGTCGTGCCGCCGGCTGTCACTGTTGTGTTGCCGGTATTGATGTCCAGATCGCCTGCGTTGGTGATACCGTTGTCGACCGTGACGATGCCGTCGAGGTCCGCGTCGCCGCGGTCCATTCCGGCGACATTGTTGTCGATCGTTCCGACCTGACCACCGTTGATATCAAGTGTCGCGGTGTTCTCGACGACGCCCGAAATCACGCCTGTGGTCGTTGCGCCGGCATCATCGTTGACCACGATGGTACCGCCGTTCTGGTTGGTGACGGTGTCGATGGTCATCGTACCCTCGACGGTCACGGTCGCGCCCGCGCCTACGGCACCGGTCGCATCGTTGACCAGCGTGTCACCCGCCGCGTTCATGGTCGCGCCGTTGTCGATCACGATTTGACCATCGACGTTGTTCTGGATCGCGCCGCCCGTGGAATTCACGGTGGTGCTGGCATCATTGAAGTTGATCGTGCCTTCGTTGGTGATGATCCCCATCGCGCCTTGCACGTCAAAGGTCATGTCGGTCGGACCGTCGAAGTTGACGATTCCGCTGGTCTCGTTGTTGTAGTTGCCGGTCACCTCGATCAGCGAACCGCCACCCGCGACGTTCACGGTGCCCGAGTTGTCGGTGGTGTTGCCCGTTCCGGTCAGGGTCGAGTCGGTGTTGACGTTGATGATGCCGCCATCGTTGTTGTCGATCCCGTCGGCTGTCAATTCTGCGCCTGCTCCGCCGACGCCGCCGATGTTGACGGTGCCCGCGTTGACCAGATCGCTCGTGTTGGTGTCCAGTTCGGCGCCGTCCGCAATGGTCAAGATGCCGCCCGCTTCGTTGTCGAAATTGCCCGCGGTCACTGTCAGCGTGCCGGTGTTGATGTTGAAATCGCCGCCGTTTGTAACGCCGGTGTCAACGGTCGCATCACCGCCCACGTTCAAAGTGCCACGCGCGCCCATTCCATCGTCGTTCACGTCGACGGATGTGACCGACCCACCGTTCAGATCGACGGCACCAGCGTTGACGATCACGGCACCCACCGCGCCGCCATCGATCACGGCCTCGCCCGAGTTGTTGGTCAGGCTTGCAACGGTCCCGTCAGTGATCGTGACCTCGGTTGCGTCGCCCATCCCGGTATTCGTCGGGCCACTGTTGATGACCGCACCGATATCACCGTCCGTCAGGACCAGCGCGCCTCCGGTTACAGTTGTCGTGCTGGCCAGTTCAAGTGCCATGTCGCCACCTGTCGCGTCCACCGTAACAGTGCCGCCACTGATGCTGGCCGGGCCACTGACCTGACCGCCGGTGATCAGTGTCTCGCCCGAGTTGTTGAAGAAGTTGTTTACGATACCGTCATTGATCGTGACTTCTGTTGCATCCCCCATCCCGGTGTTCGTCAAGCCGTTATTGTTGATGGTGGTAACGTTGCCGTCATTGACTGTAAACGTCCCGCTGGCAGTGTTGGCGGTCGCGCCGCCCACTGTGACGACGCCAACTTCCTGCGTGATACCGGTCGTCGCACCATTCAGGGTCACCGACCCGCCGGTGATGCTAATGGTACCAGTCACCAAGCCCGAGGTGTTGTTGGCGATTTCGTCGTTGTTGATGGTCGTGGTCGCACCGTCCGCGTTGACGAGATTGCCCGTCAGCCCACCCTCGACCGTCAGTTGCGACCCGGATCCACTATTGGTTAGCGTGGTCGCCGCGACGGACGCGCCTTCGTCTATGGCGAAAGTGCCTCCTGCTTCGTTGGTGATGTCCCCGCCGTTCACGATCGAGCCGGTGCCGTTGACATTGAACACACCCGCGCCGGTGGCGGCCGAGTTGGTGATGTCGTTGCCCGCGGCGTCGAGTTCCGCGTCCACGTTGAAAGTCGCGTTGTTCCTCAGATCGCCCAGCAACTCGTAGTCCGACGAAATAGTCAGATCAACGTTCGAGATGATGTTGCCGTCAAGAATGACGTTTCCGCCAAGGGTCGGCGCCACACTGTCGAAAGTAGAGCCCAAGTTCAGCGTGATGTCGCCATCGCCGCCCATGCCGTCAACCGAGTTGATCGTGACGGTGTCGGCGCCGTTCGTGTCGATATCGCCGGAGTTGACAAAGCCGCTGGTGGTCAGGGTCACGTTCGTGCCCCCGGCAACACCAGACGCATCAAGCGTCCCGTCATTGGTAAAGTTGCCGCCGACCGTCTGATCCGCGGTGATTTCGAAGCTGCCCGCGTTCTCGACGTCGCCCAGCGTCCCGCTGTTGAAAACGAACGAGCCGCCGTCGATCTCAGTGGTCCCGGTGACCGTGCTGCCGTCCAGGGTGGTCGTGCCGGTAAAGCCGGCGTCCTGGGTAAAGCTTTCCAGTGTACCGCCGCCCAATTCGGCTGTGCCGCCTGCGTTCAGCGTTACGTTGCCAACGTCACCACCATCGACGTCAAGAATGCCGAAGTTGTTGATGGTCACAGTTGACGGTGCCACCATCATGCCGTCGCCTGCGCCCAAGTTGCCGCCCGTCAGAACGTTCACTGTGCCCGTGTCGGTCGCATCGACGCCATCAATTGTCGTCGTACCGGTCACCGTACCGCCGCTTTGGATCGTGACCAGACCTTCGTCGACATTCAGCGATCCAACTGTTCCCGAAACCGATGAACTGCCGGCATCGTTGTTCACCAGTCGCCCGTCGACGGTGCCGGAAATCACCAAGAGGCTACCGGCGTTCGCGGCAGTTTGAGTTACACCACCTTGAACCGAGCCCGAAAGTTCCAGTTCGCCAACGGAAAAAAAGCGAACGTCACTTGAAATTGTAGCGCTTATTTCTGCGGTGGTCGCGGCGCCCTGCAGCCTGATGTCGCCAGCGCCGTTGATTTCAAGCAGCGCCCCGGCGACGCCGCTGATCAGTACGTCGTCGCCAGTGAACGTGATTCTGTCCGCTGAAATCGTACCCGCAGTATCCAGAGTAACTTCATAGGTGCCGGGGCCACCAAATGTGACATCCGAATTCTGGACGTATGCGACATTAGCGGCACCGTCGGTCCAAACCGCATTGCCCGCATCCGTATTCCAGTTTCCGTTTCCGCCTGTGGCAGGTGCCGTTGCCACATCGCCGGTGTTACCTGCGTCCCAGTCCAGATCCTGCGCCATCGCGCTGCCACCGATGCTCAGCATCAGCCCGGTCGCCACAACAAAAACCAGCTCAGTCGCCCGGCCCACCCGGCAGTGCTTGCGCAAGCTGCGTTGGCGTATACCGGTTTGGACGAAAGTAGTGCAACAGTCGGTCATGATGATACCCACCTAAAAAAGTCTTTGGAATTCAGTTGGCCGTAAACAAACATGTTGAGGCCCGCCTCGCAAATCCTTTGCACCCGTTTTTGCAATAAAAAACGGTAAAAGGGGTGCAACTGTGACCTTTCCGCAAGCCTGCCCGTCATCGGCGCCAATGCCGAATTCGAGCAACGGGTGCTCAAGCGGCTTATATCCGTGCAGACACTACAACATGAGATCGATCTGAACGACTTCAAGCGGGACTGAAACTTCAAGGCGGCCAGGACGCGCGGCAAAGACCTTGTCAGCCTCCTCTTCCCCACGCCATTTCCGGAAGACCTCTCGCTGATCCATAGCGTTTAGGCGGGCTTTCGCCGTTCTCCGGGTCGGCGGATGAAATCCCTTCGCCTCGCACTCGGCACGGATCTCACGCCAGATGCGAAGGAAGCTCGAACGCTCGCGGACCAAATAGTATTTTCGCAGACTCTCATCGATGATGATTTCGACGTCTTGGGCAATCCGTTTCGACCCACGTTTCGGCTCGCGTCGGTCCAACTCCAACGCCGTGGCGCGTGCATCGTTCTCTCTCAGACGCCGGTAGAGCGACCATGTGTGGCTTTTCGCCAAGCCCAGTTCCCAAGCGGCATCTCCGATAGCAGCGCTGACCGGCTCACCTCTCTTCTCAAGCTCCAGGATCGGCCGAAGAACCGCCGCTCGGTGTTTCGCCAGACGCTCGTTTACCACTCACTCCCCCGCCCCATGGTCTGACATTGTCCACAGATCCGACCGTACCGCAACTAAGGGTACAATATGGTAATTAACGGTACATTATGAAAATTAAGGGTAAATGCGGCCATTGATAATGCGGGGTAATCTCAGACCTAACTCTGATTAATTGGGGTACAGTGACACAGGCACTGCTGTAACGATAACCGAGAATTATGTAAAATGTTAGCGCGTCGCAAAAGCCGGTTCGAGCTCAGGAAGCGGCGCTCAGGGCGTCGATCGCGGCGCGGCGCTGGGTGCGGATTTCTTCGGTCTTGGCCCCCGCGGCCTCGAGGTCCGCGCGTTCGGCGGCGTGATAGGCCGCGGCATCGAAGCGGCCGCTGACCAGCCCGCGGCGCTTGAGCTTTTGATAGACCGGCAGCGGGTTGCGGTAGATTTCCATGCCGCCGGGTGACGAGGTCGAGCCGTAGCCGTCCGGCAGGGTTTCGATATTGTCGCCCTGGCTGAGCAGGTCGAAGGGCGCGCGCTGGGAAATCGCGTCGCCGTAGATGCTGTTGGCCGCGCTGCGCGGCAGCATCAGGAACTGCGTGTACAGCCGCGACGGGACCTGCTTGGGATGCACGGCGCTGCCTTGGTCGAAGGCCACGGTTTTGCCCCAACAGGTGCCCGATCTGCTGGCCCAGTGACGTCTCTTCCGGGGTGGGGCAGAACACGCCGTTCGCTTTCATCGCGGAATCGAAATAGCTGCATCCCAGCACTCCGCCTTTGTGCAGCAGGTGCCGCCGCCCGAAATAGATCCGCTCGGGCGCGCGGTCCACATGCAGCGCCAGCTTGCGCGCGAGGCTGTCCTGGTAGCTTTCGAGATAGGGTCTGTAGAAGGGTTCGACCGGTTTGTCGGCGCGGTGCCCGGGGCAGGCACGTCCAGCCGGTCGATCGTGGTGACGTCCCGGATCAGGATCACGGGCACGGGCGGCATGCCCGGCAGCGCCATCAGCTCGCCCAGAAACCGGGGCGGTTGCGCGGCGGCGAGGTCGGCCGCGCTCTGGACCTCCTGCAAGCCCTCCACGGCAAGGAAAGCGACCCCATCATACGAGGTGCCGCCCGCCTTGAGCGCCCAGAGCCGGTGGATGCAGTCCACGAAGAAGTGGCGGAAATGGCTCCACATCGGGCCGCCGAACAGGTAGCGGCCCCGCAGCCGGTTGTATCCGTCCCCCCCCCGCCCAGCAGGCGGCGGGGCCGTGGCGGGATGGGCTGGCGTTCGTCGCGCAGGGCGACGATCCCGGGGCCGGGCGCGGTCATTCCGCCAGCCCCAGCCGCTTCATCAGCACGCTGTCGGCCCGGGCGAAGGCGTCGAGTCGCTCGGCGCTGTCGTCGCGTTCGAACCGCGCCAGCAGGTCAGGCCAGCGCCGTGCGTGGGCGGCGTCCGGCCCGGCGTTCACGTAGGTGTCGAGCAAGCCGGGCCGGGTGCCCAGCAGGCGTTCCATATCCTGTTCCAGCGCCTCGAGATCGTTGGTGGCATAGACGCCCTGCAGCGCCCCCGCCCCGTCCAGCGCGCGCGCCACCAGCGTCTCGCGATCGAGGGCGCGCACTTGTTTCCAGCCGCGCACCTTCCGGGTGATCAGGTAGCTGCAATAGAAATTGTCGTAGTGATCCCGCACGAAGCGTTGCCAGGCCGCGTCGCCGCCGAAGAAATAGTCGTCCGCGCTGCGCGTCGAGATCATGCGCATGTTGGTGCGCGCCTTGCTTTGCAGGTCTTCGGGCGCAAGTTTCGCGGCCTCGCGCAGCAGGTAGAAATAGAACGAGGCGATGCGTTCGCGCGGATCGCGCAGCACGGTGAAGGCAAAGCGGTCGGCGGGCAGCATGTCGAGGTCGATCCAGTCGATATGCCCTGCATAGAGCCTGTATCCGGGGGGCATCTGGGCATCGGCGGGGGCATCGGAATGGGTGCGCACCGGGCACAATGCCTCTTGCGGGAAGGCTCGGGCCAGTTCCCTGATCACGGTCTGTCCGGCGGTCTTGGGGATGTGCAGGAAGGCGATCGTGGGCGTGGGCGTGGCCGGTTCAGGCGTCTTGCGCCGGAACAGCCGGACCGCCCGGCGGGTGTTGCGGGCCACCGCGCGCGGCAGCCCCGCGGCGGGGGCCGCAGGGGCGGCGATGTCGATGCGGGCGCGCCATGCGGGCGGGACCGCGTCGCCGAACCGGTCGAGGGCGGCGGTGTATTGCGGCATCAGCCCCCGGGTCAGCATTGCCGCGATGTCGTCGGGCATCGCCCCGGAGCGTCCCGCGTTGACCTTTCTGTCCGTACTGGCCGGGACCGGGTCGATGCCGAGAAAGGCGCAGATGCGATCGACGCTATCCTGGGAAAACAGGTCCTCGTAGAAGGCATAGTGGATCCGGTCCCGCGCCGTTGCCGCCTCGAGCGCAGCCGTGGTGCGGGCATAGTCCGCGCGCGGGATCCGCGCCAGGTCGCGCAAGGCGTAGAGATCCCGGGCATGGGCGGCGCATTTCGCCTCGAAGGCGGCGTCCGGCAGGCCGGGATGGGCGACGGCCATCGCCATGCGGATCTGCGACCACATACGCGCGACCGGGTCGCGAAGCACGAAGATGAACCGCGCCGGACCGATGCTGGCCATCTGGGCAAAGCCGTTCTTGTCCAGCACCCCGTAGGAGGGGGTGAAGTCGCAGATGTATTTCTGTCCCCCGTAGCCGGTCAGCATGTGTTCGACATAGGGGCGGTGATCGCCCGGAGTGGTGGCGTGAATCGACAGCCGGTCCGCCAGCAGCCGGGCGCGGCGCAGGCGCACGAGGTTGTCGGGATCGCAGCCTTCGGTCAGGCTGGCCACGACGCGGCGCAGCTGGTCCAGCCGGTTTTCGAGATGGGTCGCCTCGCTCAGGGCGTAGAGCGCGTCGAAATAGTGCAGTTCTTTGGTCGGGACCGTGTGGCAGTCGGGGCTGTGTTGCAAGCAGTCATAAAGCCAGCTTGTGCCTGCTTTTTGCGCGCCCACCCCGTAGAGCATCGTGGCCCCGTCGGGCAGCAGGCGGGGCCGCGGGCCGCGCTGCGCGGGGGCGGGGGTCAGTTTGTATGAAGAGGTCGGTTTGTAGGAAGGGGTCGGTCTGGATGGTGCGATCGGTTCCTGCGGCGCGGTCGCTGCATCGGCGGGGGCCGGGGCCGGCGGCACGCCCACGAAGCGGCGCACGGCATCCGCCACCGTGCCGCCATGGGCCGGGCGGTTGAAGAAGCCGTGGCTGGAATTGGGAAATTCCAGCATTTCGCAGCGCCCCTCGGGCCAGAGCGCGGCGAAGCGGCGCGCGCTCTGGATCGGCACCACGTCGTCGCCCCCCCCATGGGCGATGAAACAGTCCAGCCGGTCCAGCAGCCCATGTCCGGCCATCCGTCGTAGGGGCGACAGGTCGGCATGGCAGTCGGGCGAAATCACCCGGTTGGCAAAGCCGTCCGGCCCGGTATCGGTGACCGGGTTCAGCAGGATCAGCCCCGTGACCGCATCCTGCACCGCGCCGGGCGCGTCCAGCACGCAATCCAGCGCCAACAGGCCGCCGAACGACGCCCCCAGCACATAAAGCCGCCCCTGTGGCGGCAACGCAGTGCGCGCCCATGCCAGCGCGTGGGCGGCATCCGCGCGCATGTCCTCGAAATCGGCATTGTCGCGCTTGAGCGTGCGATAGCGCGTGACGGCGACGCGCGCGCCCTCCGTCCCACTCAGCCGCCGGGCGAAACCGGTCATAATTTCCGGTGCGCCGTCGACCCCGCCGCCGCCGTGGAAGGCGAGGATATGGGCGCTGACCCCGGGCGCGCCCGGGAACAGCAGCCCATCGAGCCCATGGCCGATGTCCAGCGTG
>CAYGPT010000010.1:0-49782 GCA_964351755.1 uncultured Rhodobacterales bacterium
AGGCGCGGGGGCGTCAATTCTGGGAGTTGAACAACCCGCAGGACGTGCCGCGCATAGAAGCGATGATGGCGCAGATGGGACTGGAATGACTCTGCCGACGGTCAGCGTTGTGGTGGTCAGCCGCGACAGGCCAACGGCCCTCCGACGCTGTCTGACGGGTTTGGCCCAGGTCCAGTATGACCCGTTTGAAATCGTTGTTATTGCTGATGACAAGGGATGCGCGGCGGTGGCCGGTTCACCTTGGGGGGCGCATATCAAGGTCATCAAGTTCAACCGCGCGAACATTTCCGAAGCACGCAATCTTGGCATCAGCCATGCCGCCGGAGACATCGTGGCCTTCATTGACGATGATGCGGTGCCCGAGCCAAGCTGGCTGTCGCACCTCGTCGCCCCGGCCACACGGCCCTATGTGGGCGCGATGGCCGGGTTTGTCCGTGGCCGCAACGGCATTTCGTTCCAGTGGATGGCGCGCAGCGTGGATGAAACCGGGGCGACAGAGCCGATGGAGATGAATCCACGACGCGCGACCATTCTGACGCCCAAGGGACGCACTGCGACCAAGACGGAAGGCACTAATATGGCGGTGCGCCGGGACGTTCTGATTGAACTCGACGGCTTTGATCCGGGGTTTGCGTTTTTTCTGGATGAAACCGACCTGAACCTGCGCATGGCGCGCGCGGGCCATTCAACTGCGATTGTGCCGATGGCCGAGGTGCATCACGGTTATGCTGCCAGCCCGCGTCGTCGTGCAGACCGGGTGCCGCGGGACTTGTTCGACATTGGGGCCAGTTGGGCGGTGTTCCAGCGCAAATATCTGCCCGAAGCCAAGCGCACCGGGCACTGGCGCACCATTCGCGCGAAAGAGCGGGCGCGCGTCGTCGAACATATGGTGGCGGGTCGGCTGCTTCCGGGCGAGGTAAATCGACTGCTTGCCCGTCTGGATCAGGGATACAGTCAGGGATTGATGCGTCAGCGCGGAGGGGCGCAGGTGTCCCGTAGCCCCATTGCGCCGTTCCGACCGTTTCCATCCGCACCGCGGGAAAGCGTTCATTTGGCCGGTCGCATCTGGCAACGCGCCCGATTGCGCGCCGAAGCCGCCCGACGCGCCAAGGCCGGGCAAATCGTGACGTTGTTTCTGTTTTCACCCACGGCTCTTTATCATCAGGTCAGATTTGACCCCGACGGGTATTGGGAACAGCGTGGTGGACTGTTCGGACGATCCTGTCGCGACGATGTCGTGTTTCGACCCTATGCTTTTGCAACGCGGGTCAATCGAGAGTGGACACGCGTCGCGGACCAGCGTTGCGCGGGCGGTTGATTTTGGGGCGTGCGGGCAACAGTTGGGCAACCGCGTTGGAAATTCAGGAGTTGGACATTAATTGTTGGTACGCCTATTGGTAAACCCGGACAGTCGCCGATACCGTATCGGACGCGGCAACAATGCGAGGCTCAAATGCGCAAAAAGGTAACCAAGGCGATTTTTCCGGTTGCCGGACTGGGAACCAGATTTCTACCTGCAACCAAGTCGGTGCCGAAGGAAATCATGACCCTCGTCGACCGACCGTTGATTCAATATGCAATCGACGAAGCCCGCGCTGCTGGCATCAAAGAGTTCATCTTTGTCACATCCCGCGGCAAGGGTGCGCTTGAGGACTACTTTGACCACGCTCCAACTCTTGAGCAGGAACTGCGCAAGAAGGGCAAGGACCAGCTTCTTGAGATTCTCAAAGACACTAACATGGACAGTGGCGCAATCGCCTATATCCGGCAACACAAGGCGCTGGGCCTTGGCCATGCCGTGTGGTGCGCCCGCCGCCTCATCGGCAACGAACCCTTTGCCGTGATCCTGCCCGATGATGTCATAGCTGCCGAAAAACCATGTCTGCAGCAGATGGTCGAAGCCTATGCGGAAACCGGTGGCAACATGGTCGCCGCCATGGAAGTGCCACCTGAGAAGGCGTCTGCCTACGGTGTGCTGGACTTCACAAGCGAAAATGGTCAGATCGTCGAAGTCAGCGGCATGGTCGAAAAACCACCTGCCGGTGAGGCGCCTTCGAACCTGGCCGTCATCGGGCGCTATATCTTGTCCCCAAACGTCCTACGGTCCCTTAACCAGATGAAGACCGGCGCGGGCGGAGAAATCCAACTGACCGATGCCATCGCGCAAGCTATTGGCACCAAAGAGGGTGTGTACGGCTACCGCTTTCGTGGACAGCGCTTTGATTGTGGTTCGAAATCCGGCTTCCTTCAGGCCACCGTTTCCTTTGGTCTCGCTCGCGAGGAATTGCGGGAGGACCTGCTGGGATACATTCGTGACGTGGTTCAGATGGATCAAGCAGCCGAATAGGGCGGAGTAGTACGAAGTGGCCCATGTTTTGGTGACAGGCGGCGCGGGCTATATCGGCTCTCACGCCTGCAAGGCCTTGCGCAACGCCGGATTTGTCCCGGTGACCTATGACAATCTGGAAACCGGATGGCAGGATGCCGTAAAGTTCGGCCCGTTCGAACGTGGTGATTTGCTTGATCGGGATCGGCTTGATCAGGTCTTTGCACAGTATCAGCCCATTGCCGTTATGCATTTCGCTGCACTCAGTCAGGTCGGCGAAAGCATGAAACAGCCGGGGCGCTATTGGCGTAACAACGTGCTTGGGTCACTCACCTTGATTGAGGCGGCGGCGGATGCGGATTGTCTGGATTTCGTGTTTTCAAGCACCTGTGCCACTTATGGCGATCAGGACAACGTTGTCTTAACCGAGGACAGCGCGCAATTGCCCATCAATGCCTATGGTGCGTCCAAGCGCGCGATCGAAGATATTCTGCGGGACTTTGAAGCGGCCCATGGCATGCGCCACGTCATCTTCCGCTATTTCAACGTGGCAGGTGCAGACCCCGAAAGTGAAGTGGGCGAGTTCCATCAGCCTGAAACCCATCTGATCCCGCTGATGCTGGATGCCATTGCCGGCAAACGCGATGCGCTGACCGTACATGGAACGAACTACGATACCCCCGATGGCACTTGCATTCGTGACTATGTGCACGTTTGCGATCTGGTTGATGCGCACGTTCTAGGCCTCAAATGGCTCAAGGACGGCAAAGGCAGCCGGGTGTTCAACCTTGGCACCGGATCGGGCTTTTCCGTGCGCGAGGTCATCGACCATTCCCGGGCCGTGACCAATCAGGCTGTCCCATATGTGGATGGGGATCGCCGCCCGGGCGACTGCACCAAACTGGTGTCGGGATCGACCCGTGCCGAGGCGGAGCTGGGCTGGAAGCCCGAACGCTCGACCCTGGAAAAGATGATTTCCGATGCATGGAGATGGCACCAAACTGGCCACTACGACGCATAATTCTCCTCCGGCCCGTTTGCTGGACATGACCCGGCTTATGCGTCGGGTTGGCAAGGTGCTCACCGGTGTCGACCGGGTAGAATTGGCGTATCTGCGCGCATTGCTGCAAGACGACGCGCCCCTGTTTGGCCTTCTGCGCGCGCAATTGGGTTATATCTTGCTGGATCAGGCAGGGATCGAGGCGTTGTTGCCCGCCCTAACGGGTCCAGAGCCGGATTTGGTCCCTGACGCGCAAAGACGGCGCACATGGCGCCGGGCGCGCCAAGTTTCCATCGGGCGTGTGCCGCCGCCCCTTTTGGGTCGCATGTTGCGCGGCGCGTTGCCCACCGGGGTCGCTTACATCAACGTCGGACACTCCAATCTCACCGACCGCGTGTTGCGCACCCTGCGGGCGATCAAAGCGCAGGTCGCAGTGATGATACACGATGTCATCCCGCTGGATTTTCCTGAATTTCAGCGTGACGGGTCGGTGCCACCTTTTGCGGACATGATTGCGCGGGTGGGCGCACAGGCGGATTTTCTGATCTACAATTCCGAAGATACAAAGGTAAAAACTGAGGCCCATCTGCCCGCCCCGCCCCGTTCGATTGTTGCGCATCTGGGAACAGACAGCGTGACCCAAGCCCCCGAAGAGTTGCCTGATGGCATGCCGCCCAAGTCCCCGTTCTTTGTCTGCGTAGGAACCATCGAGCCGCGCAAGAACCACGCGCTGCTGCTGGATATCTGGGATGAAATGGGCGCGGACGCGCCGCATCTGGTCATCGCCGGAAGCCGCGGCTGGAAAAACGAAGATGTCTTTTTGCGCCTTGATGCGCTTCCCCCTGACGGGCCAATCCACGAAGTTGCGGGCCTGAGTGACGGCGCATTGGCCGCGCTGATCGGGCAATCTGCGGGCCTTTTGTTCCCCACCCATGCGGAAGGGTTTGGGCTGCCTGCCACAGAGGCGGCGGCGCTTGGTGTTCCCGTGATCGTCAACGATCTGCCCGTGTTCAGGGAAGTACTTGGCGACATTCCCATTTACGCAAGCGTTTCAGATCGTTATCTTTGGAAAAAAAGTGTAAAAAGGTTGGCCAAGTCGTGGCCGGACACGCCTAGACCGAAGCAGTTCAAGCCCCCTACATGGGACGAACATTTCAAGACTGTGTTAAGGTTGACCTGATAGGTGCGGTCTGGTCGCGCGATGCGGCGAGTAAAGGACGGAATTGATTGGGCGCTTGGCAGTCATATCGGCTCAGGCTTCAGCGCAAGCGATGGCGCATTCGTGCGTTCCGTAAACGTCGCGAACTCAAACGCGTCGTGAACCGGACGGAACAGATCAAACCGGATGATCTGTTGGCCTTTACCACTATGCGAAACGAGGCTGTGCGCCTTCCCTATTTCCTGGATTACTATCGCGAAATGGGGATCAACCATTTCCTGATGGTGGACAATGACAGCACTGATGGCTCTCTGGATTATCTGGCGTCGCAACCGGACGTCTCTGTATGGTCCACCAACGCAAGCTACAAAAGGTCCCGTTTCGGGGTCGACTGGCTGAACTGGCTGCAGATGAAATATGCCCACGGCCACTGGGCGCTGGTCGTCGATCCAGACGAATTTCTGGTGTACCCCTTCTGTGATACGCGCCCCCTGCGCGCGTTGACGGACTGGCTTGATGCTTCGTCCATCAAATCGTTCTCGGCGATGCTCTTGGATATGTATCCCAAGGGACGGCTCGACGAACAGCCTTATCAAGCAGGTCAAAACCCGATCGAGATCGCGAGCTGGTTCGATAGTGGAAACTACGTGATTTCGCGTAACAAGCGGTTCGGCAACCTATGGATTCAAGGCGGTCCGCGCGCGCGGGTGTTCTTTCCCAATGCACCCGAACGTGCGCCCGCTCTCAACAAGGTGCCGCTGGTCAAGTGGGATCGCCGCTATGCATATGTCAGTTCCAGCCACATGCTTTTGCCCCGTGGCCTGAATCAGGTCTATGACGAATGGGGGGGCGAAAAGGCATCTGGCGTTCTGCTGCACACCAAGTTTCTTGATACTTTCAACACGAAAGCAGCGGAAGAGCTGGAGCGTAAACAGCACTATGCCGCCTCGGTTGAATACAAGGCCTATGCCGATACGCTGCGCGACGACCCAGACCTTTGGTGCAAGTGGTCCGAAAAATATATCAACTGGCGCCAGCTGGAGATTTTGGGGCTGATGTCGAAAGGCAACTGGGCATGAGCGTCGGGATTGTCATGCTCGTGCACACGGCGCTTGATCGGGCCGAACAGGCCGCGCGGCACTGGGCCGCTGGCGGGTGTCCTGTGGTGATCCATGTCGATGCAGCGGTGCCGCGCAAGACCTACAACGCTTTTGCCCGTGCACTGGGTAATGTGCCAACGGTGAAGTTTTCCAAACGCTATCGCTGCGAATGGGGTACTTGGGGCATCGTCGCGGCCAGTCAGGCTGCGTCAGAGCTGATGCTGGCGGAATTTGCCGATGTGCGCCACGTCTATCTCGCCTCTGGTTCCTGCCTGCCGCTGCGCCCGGTCGAGGAATTGATCGAATACCTTGCTGACCGCCCCCAGACCGACTTTATCGAAAGCGCGACGACAGCTGACGTGCCATGGACTGTTGGCGGGCTGGATCAGGAACGCTTTACCATGCGCTTTCCGTTTTCGTGGAAGCGACAGCGCTTTTTGTTCGACAAGTTTGTCGAATTGCAGCGGCGGCTGAACCTCAAGCGCAGGATTCCCAAGGAACTCGTGCCGCACATGGGCAGCCAGTGGTGGTGCCTGACACGGCAGACCTTGTCGGCCATCCTTCAGGGGCCCGACCGCAGGGAATACGATGCATACTTCAAACATGTGTGGATTCCCGACGAAAGCTATTACCAGACTCTGGCACGCCAGTTTTCGATCAAGATAGAAAGCCGGTCGCTGACCCTGTCTAAGTTCGACTTTCAGGGTAAACCGCATATTTTCTACGATGATCACCTGCAGTTGCTGCGCCGGTCGGACTGTTTCGTGGCGCGCAAGATCTGGCCCCATGCGAACCGCCTTTACGAAGCGTTTCTGACCGACCCGGCGGGCGCGATGAAACGGACGGAGCCCAACCCGGGCAAGATCGACCGCATCTTTGCCAAGGCGGTGGAGCGTCGGACACGTGGACGACCAGGCCTGTACATGCAAAGCCGTTTTCCCAATGAGGATTGGGAAAACGGTGTCACTGCCGCGCCCTATTCGATGTTCCAGGGTTTTACTCAGATTTTTGAGAATTTCGAACCGTGGCTATCCAAAGCGACGGGTGCGCGCGTGCATGGCCATTTGTTTCACCCTGATGTCGTCGAATATGCAGATGGTCAGACAACGCTGAACGGTGCGCTCGGAAATAGTGCCAAAGCGCGCGACTATAACGCCAATGCCTTTCTGACTAATCTGATCTGGAATACCCGTGGCGAGCGGCAGTGTTTTCAGTTCGGGCCCGCAGACAATCAGACCGTCAACTGGCGCATCGCCAAGGACCCCAACGCACAGGTATCTGTCATTTCCGGTGCGTGGGCAGTGCCGTTGTTCCGGTCCAACATGAACTTCCTCGACATCCGAAAAGAAGCGGCGCGGCTGCAAAAAATCGAAAGCGAACATCTGGATGTCCTGCGCTCTCCGTATGCCAAGGCGCGGATCCGCATCTGGACGATGGCCGAATTCATCGAGGCGCCGATGGAACCGTTGCAGGGTATTCTGGACGAAATCGGCCAGACACAGGCCCGCCGCCTGGCCGAAGTGCCCAAGATGGTCGACCTGACCGGGTTTGGCCAGTTCCTGCAAAACCTCAAGAACCAGGGCATGCACCCTTATCTCATGGGTGACTTTCCGGTGGCGCTGGGCCCCGAACCCGCGCAAGATCGGCCGAGAAAACCCTATCTGGTGCGTTAATCCGACATGGCCCAATTTGACTATTTCGTGGTGTTTGCCGAAATGCGCACCGGTTCGAATTTCCTTGAGACGAACCTGAACGCTTTCGATGGGCTTGCCTGTCACGGAGAGGCGTTTAACCCGCATTTCATCGGCTATCCCAAACACGAAGCAATTCTGGACGTCCCGCAGGCCATGCGGGACAGCGATCCGACAACCCTGCTGCGCGCAATCAAGAAGACGCGCGACTTGAGCGGGTTCCGGTATTTCCACGATCACGATCCGCGGGTGTTCGACATGGTCATGGACGACCCCAAATGCGCCAAGGTCGTGCTGACCCGCAATCCGGTGGACAGCTATGTGTCGTGGAAAATCGCGCAAGCCACGGGACAGTGGAAACTAACTGATGCCAAGGCGCGCAAGGACGGCAAGGCCGAGTTCGACGCCGAAGAATTTGCGGCCCATCTAACGGCTTTGCAGGCGTTCCAGGTCACTTTGCTCAATCGGTTGCAGGTGTCCGGGCAGACGGCGTTCTACGTGGCTTACGAGGACCTGCAAAGCGTTGAGGTGATGAACGGCCTTGCTGCTTGGCTGGGTGTCGACGCGCGGCTGGACGAGTTGGACAAAAGCCTGAAAGTCCAGAACCCAAGCGCGCTGCAGGACAAGGTCAGCAATTTTGGCCAGATGTCCGCGGCACTGGCGGGGATCGACAGATTCAACCTGACCCGCACCCCGAATTTTGAACCCCGGCGAGGCGCAGCCGTGCCAACCTACGTCGCCAGTACCAGCGTCCCGATCGTGTACCTGCCGATCCGGGGCGGTGCACAGGATGCCGTGTTGGACTGGCTGAGGGCGTTGGACGCAATGCAGGGCGAAAAACCGTGCACCAAGATGTCGCAAAACGATCTGCGCGGCTGGATGCGCGAACATCCCGGTCACCGCAGCTTTAGTGTCTTGCGCCATCCGCTTGAGCGCGCACATGACGTGTTTTGCCACCGCATCCTGAACACTGGCAAAGAAGGATATGGTGGTATTCGCACGACCCTCGGCAAACGCTATGAGATCCCCTTGCCGTCGGACCCTGCCGACAAAAGCTATTCCAAAGCGGATCATCGTACCGCGTTTGTGCAATTTCTGCGCTTTCTCAAGGTCAATCTTGCCGGACAGACAGCCGTGCGTGTCGATGCAGACTGGGCGAGCCAAGCCAAAACGATCGAAGGGTTTGCAGAATTTGCACTGCCGGATCGGTTGATCCGACATCAGACAATGGCCGAAGAGTTGGCCGATCTGGCAGAATTCATGGGTGTTACGGATGTACCGCCGCTGGATGTGAAGCAGAACGATGCCCGTTACAACCTCACAGATATCTATGATTCAGAGATCGAAAACCTTGCGCGCGGCGCATATGGCCGCGACTACCTTATGTTCGGATTCAAGGATTGGGATCCGACCTAGCCAGCATCGGAAAGTCGCCCGATCAGGCAGCTTTTGCCGGCTTGGCCTCGTTCAGGATCGCATAAAGCGTGGATGCATCGCGGTTCGCACGCAGTTTCGTGCACACGCCTGTGTCGCGAAGTGTCCGCGACACCAGTGCCAGCGCCTTAAGGTGCTCCACGCCTGCCTCTTCGGGCGCAAAGAGGGCAAAGGCGATATCGACAGGCTGGCGATCGACCGCGTCAAAGTCGATCGGTTTGTCAAGCAGAACGAACACACCCATCACGTGGTCAATGCCATCCAGACGCGCATGGGGCAGGGCGACGCCGTGACCGACGCCTGTCGGTCCAAGCGCCTCGCGCGCCATCAGCGCCTCGACCACCAGCCCGGCATTCAGCCCATGCGCGCCTTGCACCAGATCACCGATTTCATGCAACAGCCGTTTTTTGGACGTGACCGAAGTGACGACTCTGACCGCTTCGGGTTTCAGCAGACTTCCAAAATCCATCTTGTTCGCACCATCAGTGCCCATGTCGACACCAACCCCTTACGGATCAATCCAGCCGATATTGCCGTCTTCGCGGCGGTATACGACGTTCAGTCCGTCTTTGCCTTCGTTTCGGAACACCAGAACCGGTGCACCCGCGAGTTCCATCTGCATGACCGCTTCGCCAACGGACAGGGACGGAATATTGGTTTCCATCTCTGCGACGATGATCGGCTGCAGACTTTCTGGTTCAGAGTCCCCTGACCCTGTTTCAGAGGCGAGGATATACGAGGCCGCGCCGGAGAGTTCAACCGGTTGTAAACGGTCCTTGTGATGGTCCTTGAGCCGGCGCTTGTAGCGACGAAGCTGCTTTTCCATCTTTTCGGAACAGGCGTCGAAAGCGGCATAGATTTCAGTGGCATGTGCCTTGGCTTGTGCGGTCAGGCCGGTGGACAGGTGCACTGTCGCTTCGCAGACAAACTCGTGCGCGGACTTTGAGAATATGACCTGCGCATTGGTCGGACGTTCGGCGTATTTCTGAACAACTGCACCCAAGTCATCGCGCACGTGGGTTTGCAGGGCGTCGCCGATATCGATTTGTTTGCCACTGATTTGATACTGCATTTTTGCTCCTTCAATTAAGCCCGCACGGACGAACGGCCGGATCGCGGAAGTGATCTGGCAATTGCGTCAAGTGAGCGGAAAAGGGTTTGGCGTGTCCTGAGATAATGCGCGCTTGGTCAGCGCAATAAGACGGACAGGAGTCAGGAACAGCGTCAAAGCCATATCGACATTGCACGCCACAAACACCCATCCTGTCAATCAAAAGCGGAGCATCTGATCATCAGTTTGCTTATTGGATGCGAAAGTTGTCGCCTAGGTAAACGCGACGCACATTTTCGTTTTGCACAACATCTTGCGGTGTGCCCGACATCAACACCTGACCGTCGTGCAGAATATAGGCGCGGTCCACGATTTCGAGCGTTTCGCGCACATTATGGTCCGTTATCAGAACACCGATGCCGCGTTTCTTGAGATCGGCGACCAGATTGCGGATATCCCCGACCGAAATCGGATCGACCCCGGCAAAGGGTTCGTCCAGCAGCAGGTATTTTGGATTGGCCGCCAGTGACCGCGCGATTTCCACCCGCCGCCGTTCTCCGCCGGACAAAGCCAATGCTGGCGCACGGCGCATATGTTCGATGGAGAACTCGCTCAGCAATTCTTCGAGCCGCTCGCGCCGTTTGTGCCTGTCGGGCTCCACGATTTCGAGGATGGCTAGAATGTTGTCCTGCACGCTGAGACCGCGAAAGATGCTCATTTCCTGCGGCAGATAGCCGATGCCCATCTGCGCGCGGCGGTACATCGGCAGCGCGGTCACGTCCGTGCCGTCCAGCAATACGGTGCCACCTTCTGGGATGACCAGACCGGCGACCGCATAGAACGTCGTGGTTTTGCCCGATCCGTTGGGGCCCAGAAGCGCAACGACTTCGCCCCGGTTCAACTCCATGGAAAAGTCCCGGATGACCAGTTTCTTGCGATAGGACTTGCGCAAATGCGAGATCCTGAGGCCCGATCCCCCTTCAGCAACTTTCAGATCGGGCTTGGGCATCAGTTGCCCCCGGTTTGCAGGATCGTCTTCACCCGCCCCTGCATCCGCGCCGTGCCCCCATCAAGGTTGACGGTCATCCGATCCGCGCTGAGTGCGCTTTTGCCTTGTGCCATCAGCACATCACCCGACATCACGATCACACCGCTGTCGATGTCATATTCGGCGCGCTGCGATTCGGCGGCATCTGCACCGGACACCAGCGTTACGCCACCCGTCGCCTCAAGCCTTTGAATGCCGGCCTGATCCTGACGGTAGATCACCAGAACGCGCGCTGCGGACAGCTTCATCTCGCCCTGGCCGATAACGACATTGCCGGTAAAGATCGCCTCGCCCGTGGTCTGATCCACATTCAGTTCGTCCGCGCTGACTTCGACCGGGGCGGACGTGTCTTGCCGGATCGTGCCGAAAGCCACCTGTGTTCCCTGTGCAAGCACAGGCGTTGTCAGCCCTAAGAAGGCAATGCAGATAAGGGTGCGCATGAGCATGGCGTGTAAATCACTCTTCTGTAACTTCGGGGCTGTATACCAGCTTCACCCTGTTTGTGAAAATCAATTGGGCGTTTGAATCGGGGGTACTGCGCTGCAAGCGCATCTTTCCCGCATCAAGTGTGCCAAACGGTGCGATCCCCGTAACTGGTCCCGGGGATTCAAGGACCAGTTGGTCGAAATCCGCGATCAAGCGATCGCTGTTCAGATTGTATCCGGTCGAGGTGGCGATCACCACATTCCCTTCAAGGCTGGACTCGCTGTTGGCCATATCGAACTGTCCGCGATCCGCTTTCAAACTGATCCGCGCCCCCGAAGCCAGATCGACCTGGGCCGAGAAATCAACGGCCTCGTTGTTCAGACCGCTGCGCGTCGCCATCGTTCCGGCGGATACGGTGACAAGGTCCCCCCTGTTCGTTGTGCCGGAGAAGAAAGGCGCTGTGATCTGCTGACCCTTCAAACGTTCGTCGATTTCGGTATCGGCAAAGGGCAGCGTGGCCATCGGGTCGATGTTGCGCGACAACAGGAACAGTGTCGACAACAGCACAAGGGCCATCAGCGGCAGCAGCACCTTGAGCCAGGCGACCAATCGTGAATAGCCATCCATGCCATCTTCCCTAGCCCAGACCGACCCGCAGGCAGTCGTGGATGTGGATCAACCCGAGCGGCGCCTCGCTTACCCGCGTGTCCGTGACGAACAGACAAGTAACGGACCGCCCGCTGTCCTGACCGTTCATGATCCAGACTGCTTCCTGTGCCAGAACGTTGGGGTCGATTGTTCTGGGTGATGTGGTCATCACGTCCTGCGCCGTCAAGCTCAGGAACTGATCGCTCATGTGTCGGCGCAAATCGCCGTCGGTGATGATCCCGGTCAGCGCCCCTTCCGGATCTGTTACGCCGACAACGCCGAAACCCTTCTTGCTGATCTCAATCAACGCCTCTTGCATCGGGGTGTCCAGCGCAACCAGCGGCATCGCTTCGCCCGAATGCATCAGGTCCGACACCCGCATCAGCAACGCTCCCAACTTGCCCCCCGGATGGAAATCGCGGAAATGTTCGGCGGTAAAAGATCGGTGCTGCATCAGCGCTACAGCCAGTGCATCGCCCAGCGCGAGGGTCATAGTGGTCGAGTTGGTGGGTACCACTCCGGTGCCGCAGGCCTCGCCTAGATCGGGCAGACGCAATACCACGTCACATTGACTGCCCAATGCGCTGCCGGGTGCCTTGGTAATTCCCACCAGCGGGATGTCGAAACGCCGCGAAAAGGCGATCATGTTCGCCAGTTCCGGCGCCTCGCCCGAGTTCGAGATGGCCAACACCACATCCGACCGCGTGACCATGCCCAGATCGCCGTGGCTGGCTTCGGCCGGATGGACGAATTGAGCGGGCGTGCCCGTACTGGCCAGGGTCGCCGCGATCTTGCGCGCAATGTGGCCCGACTTGCCGATCCCGGTGACGATCACGCGCCCCTTGGCCGCCAGCAACAGGTCGATGGCCGCACGAAAGCTGTCATCAAGGCTGTCGGCCAATGTGTTCAGCGCCTTTGCCTCGGCCTCGATCACGGCGCGGGCGGTGTCGATAAAGGGGGTGTCGCTGCTCATGCGTGGGCAAAGATATCGACTTCAGGCCATCCGGCCAGATCGAGGTTTGCGCGCATGGGGAGGAAGTCGAAACAGGCCTGCGCCATCTCCATCCGCCCCTCGCGCACGAGCCGTTCGTTCAGCACTTCGCGCAACTGATGCAGATACAGCACGTCCGAGGCGGCATATTCCACCTGCGCTTGGGTCAGTATGTCCGCGCCCCAATCGCTCGATTGCTGCTGTTTCGAGATGTCCACGTCCAGCAGTTCCTGCAACAGGTTCTTCAGGCCATGCCGATCTGTATAGGTGCGGATCAGGCGGCTTGCGATCTTGGTGCAATACACCGGGGCCGTGACCGCGCCAAAGGCATTCTGCATCGCTGCGATGTCGAACCGGCCAAAGTGGAAGAGTTTCAGAACGTCCGGGTCCGTCAACAGTTTGCACAGGTTTGGCGCCTCTGTCTGACCCTGCCGGATCTGGACGACATGGGCATCCCCGTCCCCAGCGGAAAGTTGCACGACGCACAAGCGGTCCCGGTGCGGGTGCAGTCCCATAGTTTCACAGTCGATGGCCACGATAGGGCCAAGGTTCAGGTCGTCCGGCAGGTCGGAGATATGCAGATGGTTTGTCATGCCTCCGCTATAGCGGTTGCGAAACGGTTGGGAAAGCGCGGTTTAGGCAGCTTTGAGTTGATCGAGGACCGGACGCGGAAACCTGTCCAGCAATGTCTTAACCAGTGCGCGACAATCATGCCCGCGCCAGTCGGGTGAGTGTGCATCGCGCGGCAGATCGGGATGCTTCAACACCAGCCGCCGCCACGCATGCACGATCATTACCCGCAGCACTGCGATATCGAGCAGTGACATCGGCGTACCCTTCGGCAAGGTCGCATCAATAATGCCAAGAACCTCGTGCAGAGACTGATATCCGTCGCGTAGCGTTTCTGTTTCGATCTGCGTGCCCAGCCAGTCCGGCAGGTGCATCGGGGCGAGGGCCATCGAGTCCTTGGGCAGCGGTGTCCCGCGTCCGGCGATGTATATGCGCGGCGCAATTTGCGCGAACAGGGACAGGTCGGGTTCAGCTTCGGCATACCGCATCAGCACAACCTCTACTTCCTGTCCCATCTGTTCGGGTCTGCCATAGATGCGCGGGCGCGCGGCGGCACTGTTCCGTTTGCCCTTGTCTGTCAGGCTGTGCAAACTCGTGCGCCCCTGTTTTTCAGAGGAGATCCAGCCATCACTGCGCAACCGATGAAGGGCGACTCGCGTGGCTTCGGGCCTGATCCCGATGCCCGCCATGATGGCGGTCAAGGTCGGGCCGTCCATGGGTTCATCAAGCGACAGGTCGCCGAAAACAGTAACTAACAGGGACCAAACGCGCAGTGGCCCCAGATTACCCAGGGCTGTGATGGCGCTTGCATGCGCGTCAGTGGGCATTCATGGTCAGCAGCTCGTATTCCGCCACCGCCTCGTCATTCTGGTTGGTGAGTGTGACGTGCCAGCGCACCTCTCCGTACGTGTCATTGCGCGGTGTCTTGGTCTGGACCGTCAGGCGCACCTTGATGCTTTCCCCCGGCTGAACCGGTTTCATGAACCGCAAACTATCAAGCCCTGTATTGGCCAGAACGGGCCCCGGGTCTGGTTGAACGAACAGCCCGGCGGCAAAGCTGAGCAACAGGTAACCATGCGCGACACGGCCCGGAAAGAACGGGTTCGCCGCCGCCGCCACGTCGTCCATATGGGCATAAAACGTGTCGCCGGTGAAATGGGCGAAGGTTTCGATGTCTTCTAGTGTGACGGTGCGCGACGGGCTGTGCAGGGTGTCGCCGATGGCCAAGTCGCCAAAGGGGCGCGTGAACGGGTGCGGTTTGTCCACCTGTTCTGCCGCACCCGGCACCCATTGCCCGGTGATTGCGGACAGGATGTCGGGACTGCCCTGCACCGCGGTGCGCTGCATATAGTGCGCGACCGCGCGGATTCCGCCCAGTTCCTCGCCCCCGCCCGCGCGGCCTGGTCCCCCATGCACCATGTACGGAAGGGGCGCTCCGTGGCCCGTCGCCTCAGCCATCGAATCGCGGTTGTTGAAATAGAGCCGCCCGTGAAAGGCCGCAGAACCCATCATCAGCGACCGCGCCACGTCGGGGTCACGGGTAATGATCGAAGCGACAAGCGACCCTTTGCCCCGGTTCAGCAACGCTGTGACGTGATCAAGATCGCGATAGGGCATGACAGTCGATACCGGGCCGAAGGCCTCGACCTCGTGGACGGCGTGGCCCGCGTCAGGATCGGCACAGTGGAACAACATCGGCGGCAGGAACGCGCCGGGGCTGTCCGACATTTCGAAATTTTCAGGATCGCCGAACACACGTTCGGCGTCTGATCCAATCTGCGCACACTTCGTCAGGACGTCGTTCTTTTGCATGTTAGAGACAAGCGCGCCCATTTGCGTCGCGGCATCACGCGGGTCACCAATCGTTATGCCTGACAGGCGCTTGTGCAGACCTTCGATTACGATCCCGACCATATCCTGGGGCACCATGATGCGCCGGATCGCGGTGCATTTCTGGCCCGCCTTTGCGGTCATTTCCCGTACGACTTCTTCAAGGAACAGATCAAACTCCGGAGTGCCTGGCGTCGCGTCCGGCCCGAGCACCGAGGCGTTCAGGCTGTCCTGCTCCGCTGTAAACCGCACCGCGTTTTGCAACAGGTTCGGCGTGGCGCGCAGCTGCTGCGCCGTGACGGCCGAGCCGGTAAAGGTCACGATGTCCTGGCAATCTAGGTGATTCAGCAAATCGCCTGTGCCGCCCGCGACAAGTTGCAGCGCTCCGTCCGGCAGCAGGCCGCTGTCGATCATCAGGCGCACACAAGCCTCGGTCACATAACACGTCGCGGTCGCCGGTTTGATGATCGCGGGCATGCCTGCCAGCAGGGTCGGAGCGAGCTTTTCCAGCATGCCCCAAACAGGAAAGTTGAATGCATTGATATGGACCGCGACGCCTTGCAGGGGTGTGTAGATGTGCTGACCGACGAACTGCCCGTGCCGACCAAGCTGCTCCGGCGCACCGTCGACATAGACACGTCCGTCCGGCATCTCGCGCCGCCCCTTGGCGGCAAAGACCAGCATCGTGCCGATGCCACCGTCGATATCGATCAGGTGGTCGGACTGCGTGGCCCCGGTGTCGAAGCTGAGGCTATAAAGGCTCTTACGGTGTTCCTTGATGTGCAGCGCAAGCGCCTTGAGCATGCGGGCGCGGTCGTGAATGGTCATGGCCTGCAAGGCGGGCCCGCCGCGTTCGATGGCGAAACTGCGCATGGCCTGCACGTCCAGTGCGTCGTTGCCCGCCGTCGCGATAACCTCGCCCGTAATCGCACTTTCTATCCCACGCGCACCCGCGCCGGAGGCGATCCATTGACCTGTGGCAAAACTGTGAACCTGGCGCATGGCAAGACCTCTAGTGTTGATCGTAGTCGATGCAGAGTGTGTCGCTGAGCGGGTAGCACTGGCAGGTCAGAACAAACTCCGCCTCGACCTCGTCGTCCTCCAGCGCGTGATTGGTCAGCATCTGATATTCGCCTTGTGTCACCTTGGCCTTGCAGGTGCTGCACACGCCCGCGCGGCAGGCATGCGGTGCCTCGAGGTTTTGGGACAACGCCACTTCCAGCACGGATTGGTCCTTGGCCATCTCGACGGTGTGCGTGGTGCCATCAAGGGTGATGTGCGCCACGGTTCCAGAAGCATTTTCCCCTTTGTCAGAGACTGTTTTGCGGGCCAACAGCCCCTCTTGGCTGGCGCCGAACAGTTCGAACTTGATCTGGTCCTTGCGCAAGCCGTGAGCCTTCAATGCCTCGGCAATCGCCATCATCATAGGCTCCGGCCCGCAGATGAACGCAAGGTCGATCGAGGCGAGGTTGATCCAGTTCTTGAAGAGGGCCGCGCATTTTTCCTGATCGACACGACCCGAAAACAGGTCAATGTCCTGACCGGATTCGAGGATATGCACGACCGTCAGTCGCTCCATGAAGCGGTTTTTGAGGTCTTCCAGCTCTTCGCGGAACATGATCGTGTGGACGGCGCGGTTGGCGTAGACAAGTGTGAATGTGCTGTCCGGTTCGCGCGACAGGGCAGATCGCAATAGCGACAGCACCGGCGTCACGCCGGAGCCACCGGCAAACCCGAGATATGATTTCGCAGTGTCGGGCGCCGTGTCGCCGTAAAAGTTGCCCATCGGGGGCATCGCATCCAGCTTGTCCCCCACCTTAAGCTCGGTGTTGGCAAAGGTGGAAAATGCCCCGCCGTCGATACGTTTGATCCCGACTTGCAAAACGCCGTCATCCACGCCGGAACATATTGAATAGTTGCGGCGCAGTTCTGCGCCGTCGAACTCCTTGCGAAAGGTCAGATATTGGCCTTGCGTGAATTTGAAGAGCTGCGGATCGTCCGGTTGCAACGTCAACACGACGGCGTCGCGCGTGGTGCGGTGGATGGCTGTGACGGTGAGGGGGTGGAACTGTTTCATATGCACTTGAAATAGTCGAAGGGTTCAAGGCAGTCGGAGCAGCGCCATTGCGCCTTGCACGGCGTCGATCCGAACTGGCTGATCTTTTCCACAGAGATTGATTTGCAATGCGGGCAATGCTGCGGTCCGCCTGCGGGTTGGGGTGGGGCGATGCCGTAGGCCTCGAGCTTTTGACGGCCCTGATCGGACAGCCAGTCGGTGGTCCAGGGGGGTGCAATCTGTCTTTTCAGGGACAGGTTTTCGATGCCACGGCCACGCAAGGCGCGTTCGATCTCGAAGTTGATGATGGATGTGGCGGGACAGCCTGAATAGGTCGGAGTCACCGTCACCTCCAGCATGTCGCCGTGCCACTCGACGCCCCGGATGATGCCAAGATCGACCAGCGATATGACCGGGATTTCCGGGTCCGGCACTTCGGCCAGCCAGTGCCATACGTCGTTCACCGAAGCGCGCGTACTTACCATGAGGCGTCCGGATAGCTGCGCGGAAGCACCTGCATGGTGGCGAGCATGTGCCCGAGATGTTCGGAATGGCGCACGCCCGTCTTGCCGCCCTGATGGGCAAAGTCGGAAGCAGGCCGGTTCAGTGTCGCCTTGGTCAGTGTAGCGGACACGTGCGCGTCAAAGGCTGGGCGCAGGGCGGCCATGTCCGTCAGGTCATCGCTGTCTGTCGTGAACATTTCGCCCACGTAGGGCCACATGCGATCAAGGGCGGCCTGCATCCGCCGATGGCTTTCGTCCGTTCCGTCCCCCAGTGCGATCACCGTGTCGGTGGAGCGTTCGCGGTGATAGGTCACTTCCTTGACGGACTTTTGCGCGATGGCGCGGATGTCGGCATCGGCGTGATCACCAAGCGCGGTCAGGGCCGCAAGGTGCCAGGTGTCAAACAGGAACTGCCGCATCATCGTGACGCCGAAATCGCGATTGGGCTGTTCGACCAGCAGCAGGTTGCGGAAATCCCAGGCATCGCGGTGAAAAGCGAGGGTGTCGGCGCTGCGCCCGAGCCCCTCGTGTTCGCCCGCCAGTTCCAGCCAAAGCTGTGTCTGCCCGATCAGGTCCAGCGCGATGTTGGCCAGTGCGATATCCTCCTCGAGCGCGGGGGCGTGGCCACACCATTCCGACAGGCGCTGTCCCAGCACGAGGGCATTGTCGCCCATGCGGATCAGGCCGGTGACGCTCACATCGCGCCTGCGTCGTCGGGAATGTCGAAAAAGGTGGGGTGGCGGTACACCTTGTCGTCTGCGGGATCATACATCGACCCCTTCGCGTCGGGGGACGAGGCCGTGATATGTGCGGCGGGTACCACCCAGATGCTGATCCCTTCCTTGCGGCGGGTATAGACATCGCGCGCGTTCTTGATCGCGTGTTCGGCATCACTGGCGTGGAGCGAGCCGACATGCCGGTGGCTCAGCCCGTGCTGCCCGCGAATGAAGACTTCCCAAAGGGGCCATTCCATTTTCATTCCGCCGCCACCCGTGCCGCCTGTTTGCGCGCTGCGTGCGCCATGCGCGCCTCGCGCACCCACGCCCCGTCGTCCCATGCCTTTTGACGGGCTTCGATGCGTTCCGTCGAACATGGGCCGTTGCCCTTGAGCACGTCGAAGAATTCGGTCCAGTCGGGCTGGGTAAAGTCGTAACCGCCCTTGTCCTCGTTCCATCGCAGGTCCGGGTCGGGGATCGTGAGGCCGAGGTATTCGGCCTGCGGGGCGGTCTGGTCGACGAATTTCTGGCGCAACTCGTCATTGCCGTTCATCTTGATCTTCCACGCCATGGACTGTTCGGAATGTACCGACTCTGCATCCGACGGGCCGAACATCATCAAGGCGGGATACCAGAACCGGTTCAGCGCGTCCTGCGCCATGCGCTTTTGCGCGGGCGTCCCGTTCACCATCTTCATCATGATGTCGAAACCCTGGCGTTGGTGAAAGGATTCCTCCTTGCAGATACGCACCATGGCGCGTGCATAAGGGCCAAAACTTGTGCGTTGCAGCGGCACCTGGTTCAAGATCGCAGCCCCGTCGACCAGCCAGCCGACCGCGCCCATATCCGCCCATGTCAGGGTCGGGTAGGCAAAGATCGACGAGTATTTCATTCGCCCATCCAGCAGCATTTCCGTCAGCTCATCCCGGCTGACGCCCAGCGTTTCCGCCGCGCAGTAAAGATACAGGCCATGTCCCGCCTCGTCCTGCACCTTGGCCAGCAGGATCGCCTTGCGCTCCAGTGTGGGCGCGCGCGTGATCCAATTGCCCTCCGGCAATTGGCCCACGATTTCACTATGCGCATGTTGGCCGATCTGCCGGATCAGGGTCTTGCGATAGCCCTCGGGCATCCAGTCCTTTGGTTCGATCTTGTCCCCGGCGTCGATGCGGGCCTGAAAGGCGGACAGTTTTTCGGGATCGTCTTGGGTCGCTTCGGATTTGATCATCTGTGCATACATGGTTCAGACCCTTTCAAGTATCATGGCAACACCCTGACCGACGCCCACACACATCGTGCAGAGTGCGTAGCGGCCAGAGGTACGTTTGAGTTGGTAGGCGGCTGTCATGACCAGCCGCGCGCCCGACATGCCAAGCGGGTGGCCAATGGCGATGGCACCGCCCTGGGCGTTTACGCGCGGGTCGTCGTCGGCCACGCCAAGATCGCGAAGGGTGGCGAGGCCTTGCGAAGCGAACGCCTCGTTCAACTCGATCACGTCCATCTGGTCGATAGTCAACCCGGCGCGCGCCAGCACCTTTTGGCTTGCAGGCACCGGGCCGATACCCATGACGCGCGGAGCGACCCCGGCGGCATTCATTGCCACGATGCGTGCCATGGGTTTTAGGCCATGCTTGGCCGCTGCGTCAGCGGATGCGATCAGCATCGCAGCCGCACCGTCATTCACGCCAGAGGCATTGCCAGCCGTCACCGTTTTGTCCACCCCGTTGATCGCCCGCAACTTGGTCAGACCGTCAATATCGGTGCCGGGGCGCGGGTGTTCGTCAGTGTCCACGATCATCGCATCGCCCTTCCGCTGGGGGATGGTGACGGGTGTGATTTCGTCGGTAAAGGCCCCGGCGGCGTGTGCTGCGGCCCAGCGGGCCTGCGAACGGGCGGCAAAAGCGTCCTGATCGGCACGGCTGACCTGCCAGTTTTCGGCCACGTTGTCCGCCGTTCCAGGCATTGAATCGATGCCATAGGCCGCCTGCATCGCCGGGTTTACAAAGCGCCAGCCGATGGTCGTGTCATAGACTTGGTTGGCCCGGCTGAACGCGGCATTCGCCTTGGGCATGACAAAGGGCGCGCGGGTCATCGATTCGACCCCCCCGGCGATGACCATGTCCAGATCGCCTGCCTTGATGCCGCGCGCGGCGATGCCGACTGCGTCCATGCCTGATGCACACAAACGGTTGACTGTGATCCCCGGGACATCGACCGGCAGGCCCGCCAGCAGTGCGGCCATGCGGGCGATATTGCGATTGTCCTCGCCCGCCTGATTGGCGCAGCCCAGGATCACATCGTCGATAGCAGACCAATCCAGGTTTGGATGCCGCGCCATCAAGGCTGCAATCGGTGCCGCTGCCAGATCGTCCGCCCGAACGGACGACAAGGCACCGCCATAGCGGCCAATGGGTGTGCGCTGCGCGTCGCAGATCAGTGCATCCATGAGGTCCTCCGTCGCCGAGAGCATAGGCGCGAGGCGGATTCGCCGCAAATAAAATGTTACGGAATGAGTCGGAATTCAAGCAATCGTGTAACGCTTTAGCCCATCATAACAGGTCGCCTGGCGGTTTCCCGCCAAAGAACGCATCCAGATTGTCCAGTGCGCGAAAGCCCATCGCGTCGCGGGTCCTGCGTGTGGCGCTGCCGATATGGGGCAGCATGAAGATGTTGTCGTAGCGCGCGAAATCAGGGTTGCCGCCGGGTTCGACCTTGAAACAGTCGAGGCCCGCAGCAGCCACATGTCCGCTGTCCAGCGCCGCCAACAGCGCGTTCTCATCCACCAACGCGCCACGCGCCGTGTTCACTATCACTGCCCCCTTGGGCAACAGGGCAAAGCGGTCGGCATTCATCAAGTCGGTCGTGTCCGGCGTGGCTGGGCAGTGTAGCGACAAAAAGTCGGCCACCCCCAGCAAGCTGTCGACCGAAGCGTGATAGGTGGCCCCCTGCGCCTGATCCGCACGCAGTTCCGAGCGGTTGTAATAGTGGATATCCATTCCGAACCCACGCGCCTTGGCGGCAAAGGCACGACCGACACGGCCCATGCCGATGATCCCCAGCCGCGCGCCCGTTACTTGCTTGCCCACCATGAACGCAGGCGACCAGCTGTTCCAGACACCGGTGCGCACGATTCGGTCCCCGGCAATCGCATGGCGGGCCGCCCCCAGCATCAGCAGCATCGCCAGTTCAGCGGTCGCGTCCGACAACACGTCCGGCGTGTTGGTAACCGCGATGCCGCGCGCCTTGAGGGCGGGCAGGTCGCAGTGATCGACACCGACGGAATGGTTGGCCACGATTTTCAGGCGCGGCGCGAACTGCGCGACCACATCAGCGCTGAAATGCTCTGAGTGGCACGGAATGATGGCGTCGAACTGGGCACTGGCGGCGATCAACTGCTCGGCGGTGCCGGGCGTATCGTCGTGGTTTACCACTACGTCATAATCGCGCGCGGCGCGTTTAAGGGTCGCGTCGGACAGGCGTCGGGTGATCCAGAGGCGCGGCTTTGTCATTTCTTGCGAATGCACTCGTCATAAAAGTCATAGATGGCCGCGCCGCAGACAACGATGGCGATGATCATGAAGGGCAACCCACCCTTGAAGCCCGCAAACCCGGTCGAGATCGAATGCGAGAGCCCGGCAATGAAGATCAGCAGCAGGGCCGTGCCGATCAGTCCCATGAGTATTTTGACGCCATTTGACATCGCGTTTCCTTTCGTATCAGGCGGCTTGCGCCAGATGTAGTTGCAGCCAGCGCGCGGTGCGCAACAGGCGGTCGTCTTTTTCCACAGGTCCGATCAATTGTACCCCTATGGGCAGCTCATTATCGCCCACCAGCAGGGGCAGCGACACGCAGGGCAAACCCGCGAGTGTCCACAGGGTGCAGAATATCGGATCGCCGGTTGTGTTGCCGAACTTCGGTGCCTCGCCCGCCGCTGAGGGCGCGATGATCGCGTCGAATTCGGTAAAGAAGTTGTCAAAGAATACCTCGGCCGAGGCTTTGACCGCCAGCGCGTCCTCGTACTCTGCTTTGGTGATCTGGCGTCCGCGCGTCAGGACTGGTTTGAGTGTTTCGGACAAGGCGTCCCAATGCGCGTCGAACGTGTCGGCCAGATGCTGACAGATTTCATATTCGTGGATGCGGGCCTGTACTGCGACAAGGTTGGACAGTTGATCCGCGGCGGGCATGCGGGTGACCTGTGCGCCCATCGTCTCCAGCACCGCGTCAAAGCCACCGTGCGCATCATCCGACAGGCGGTCGTAAAACGGCAGGTCGAACCAGGCGAAATCGGGTGTGACCGGCGCGTCGGCAGCGGCCCCTTGGGCCATGTGCGGACGGGGGCGCGCGAAGCTGCAGGCATCTCTCTGATCATAGCCAGAAATCGCATCTGTCAGCAGAGCGACGTCGGCCAGCGTGCGCCCGAAGCACCCTACCTGATCCAGCGAGATGGAGGTTTGTAGCAAGCCGGAGCGCGAGATGACGCCACGCGTCGGCTTGAACCCAAAGGTACCACAGAAAGATGCGGGCCGGATCACCGATCCGTTGGTCTGTGTGCCGATGGCCAGCGGGACGTGCTGCGCGGCGACCGCGGCGGCAGAGCCGCTGGATGACCCGCCGGGGGTATGATCGGAATTGTGGGGATTGCGCGTTTCGTTTGCGTGGACAAAGGCAAGTTCGGTCGTGACCGTCTTGCCCATGATCACTGCGCCTGCGTCGCGCAGCAACTCGACAATGCGTGCATCGGTTTCGGTTTGGCGTCCCGAGAAGATCGGTGTGCCGCGCTGTGTGGGCATATCGCGCGTGTCGATAATATCCTTCAAACCTACGGGCACGCCATGCAACGGCCCGGTGCCCAGCCCTGCTTTGCGGATGCGGTCGCATTCAGCCGCCTGTGCCAAGGCTGCATCGGCGTCCAGATAGGCCCATGCGTGGATGGCGCCGTCGGTTTCCGCGATCCGGTCCACACAGGATGTGACCAGATCGACGGAACTGAGGCGGCCCGCGGCAATCGCCTGGGCCGCCTCCGTCGCTGACAGGGTGTGGGGCGCGACCTTCACGGAACGTATTCACCGAACAGGAAGTCGGGGAACCAAAGCGCGATGCCGGGGAAGGTGTACATCAAGACCATCGTCAGGATGACGATCCCAAGGTAAGGCATGATCCCCTTGAAGATCTCGATCAACTCGATCTGCTTTTTCAGCACCCCTTTCAGATAATAGGCCGACATGGCCATGGGCGGCGTCAGGAACGAGGTTTGCAGGTTCAGTGCCACCAGCATCGCAAAGAAATACGGATTGACACCGAACGGTTCCAGCAGCGGCAGGAAGATCGGAACGAAGATGATCAGGATTTCCGACCATTCCAGCGGCCAGCCCAGCACAAAGATGATCAGCTGTGCCATGATCAGGAACTGGATCGTGGACAGGTTCATGCCGATGACCCAATCGCTGATCAGGTCGTGCCCGCCGAGGTAGGAAAACACCGATGCGAATGTCCACGAACCGACGAACAGCCAGCAGACCATAGCCGTTGCCTTGGCCGTCAGGAACACGCTTTCCTTCAGCTTTTGCCATGTCATCGACCGGTAAATCACCGCCAGCACCATGCCGCCGAGCGCGCCCATGGCCGCGGCTTCTGCCGGGGTGGCAAGACCGCCAAGGATGGACCCAAGCACCAGCGCAATCAGAACAGTCAGCGGAACGAACGACACCAGCAGGTCCCAATAGATTTTTGAGGGGGGCGGGACGTCGTCGAGGTTCGGTTTGGGCGCAAGCTTGGGATTGATCCAGACCCGAATGATTACGTAGACGATGTAAAGTCCCGCCAGCAGCAACCCCGGAAAGACAGCGGCCGCATAAAGGCGCAAGGGCGACAGGTTGCCGATGGCGGCATAGACGATCAGCATGATCGATGGCGGGATCAGGATGCCCAGTGTCCCACCCGCGCAGATCACGCCGGAGGCAAAGGACTTGTTATAGTTGGCATTGGCCATCGCCGGATAGGCCAGCAGCCCCATCAGCGTCACAACCGCACCCACGATGCCAGAGGCGGTCGAGAACACCGCACAGGTCAGCAGTGCCGCGATGGCAAGCGACCCGGGTAGGTTGCGCGCGGCCATGTATAGGGAAAAGAACAGCCGATCGACGATGTTGGCCCGTTCGACCACGTAGCCCATGAACAGGAACAGCGGGATGGCGACGAGCGTGTCGTTTTCCATCACCGAGTAGGTGTTCTGGTTCAGCAGGTAGAAGATGTTGTTGTTGAAGATGTCCGAAAACACCTCGGGCGGCGCCTGATAATAGGCGTAGTAGCCAAAGGCGACACCCATTGCGATCAAGGTGAAGGCGATCGGAAAACCAAGCAGCACCAGCACGATAAACATGCAGAGCATAAGAATGGCGACTTCGGGGTTACTCATTTTGTTGTTCTTTCAGAAGCGGCCAAAGGCTCAGTTGGTCTTGCGGTCGATGTGGTCCTGACCGGGCAGCGGCACCGGGATCGACGCGGTGTCCATGTGCATCAGCATATCCTCGGTCTCTCGCACGTCGGCCAGACGGTCCATCCACACGCCGGTGCGCATGGCGATCACGCAGCGGATCAGTTCGGCAAAGCCCTGCAGCAGCAAAAGCGCACCCGACAGCGGGATCAGCGTCTTGAAGAAATAGATCTGGATGCGGGCCGGGCTGTTCCAGCTGACTTCCTTGTAGCGCCAGCTGTCGGCAGCGATTTCCCAGCCGTACCAGAACAGGGCAAGGATGCCCGGAAAGAAGAAGATGAGGTAAAGCACGAAATCGACACGCGCCTGCCAGCGGACGGAAAACAAACGATACAGCACATCGCCTCGCACGTGGCTGTCCTGCGCCAGCGCATAGGCACCCGCCATCAGAAACAGCGCGCCGTACATTTGCACCATCATGTCAAAGGCCCAGACCGTTGGCGAATTCAGAACGTAGCGCACGAACACTTCGTAGGAAACCGACAGTGTCAGGATCAGGATACACCAGCCAAAGGCGCGCCCGATCCACAGGCTCAGCCCTTCTATTGCATATACGAGTTTTGTCATCTGCCCCTCCCTCTGGCCGTGACCATGTCCGGGGGCCTTCTTGCGGGCCCCCGGACGTAACCTGTCTGATCAGATCAGGCGAAGTAGTGGTTGTAGGCCAGCTTGTAGTCGGGCTGGTTCAGGTTCAGGTAACCCATGACGTTCTTGGCATAGGTTTTCTGGCTGTCGATGACGCGGGCAAAGAATTCATCCTCTGCCGAGATGCGGTCGACGACCACGTCCCATGCGGTCAGTTGTGCCGCCATGACGTCATCCGGAGTCCGGTGGACCCGCACGCCCTGTTCTTCCTGCAGCGTGACCAGATCGTCCGCGTAGCGCTTGGTGTTATTCCAGTAGAAGTTGGAATTCTCAGCTTCGGACGCGTATTTCAGGATCGCCTGAAGTTCTGGGGACAGGGCATTGTACTTGTCCTTGTTGAACGTGATCTCAAAGAATTCCTGGGACTGGTGGAACGATGCCAGCATGTAATCCTTGGACACGTCCTGCATACCGAAATCGCGGTCAGAGGTCGGGTTGTTGAACTCGGCCGCGTCGATCAGGCCGGATTTCATGGCGGGCTGAATTTCACCGCCCGGCAATTGCACGACCGACATGCCCATTTCCAGCAGAACGTCTGCGGCAAGGCCAACAGTACGGTACTTGAGGCCGTTCATCTGTTCGACGGACGTGATCTGTTCCTTGAACCAGCCAAGCGGCTGCGCAGGCATTGGCGAGTTGAAGAACGACACGACGTTCAGGCGCAGCGATGCCATCAACTCGTCGAACAGTTCCTGACCGCCGCCATAGTTGACCCAGCCCAGCACTTCCTGGCTGGACCAGCCAAAGCAGGGGCCGGTGCCGAACAGCGATGCGGTTTTGGATTTCGAATACCAGTAGGCCGGCACATAGTGCGCCGCATCCAGAACACCGCGGTGCACGGCGTCTTGCATCTGGCTGGTCTTGACGACGGAGTCCACTGGCAGCAGTTCGATTTGCAGGGCACTGCCCGCCATCGCGTTCACACGCTCGACATAGGACTGCGCATTCTCGAGAAAGATACCGCCGCCCCAGGCGGCCTGCATCTTTAGCGTAGTGGTGTGGTTTTCGGCAATGGCCGGAGTTGCCAAAGCGGCGGCACCGGCAACGGCAGAGCCGCGCAGAAACTTTCTGCGGTTCAAAGTGTCAGTCATGTTTCCTCCCAAGGAATGTATCGGTCAGTACGACCATTCGGTGCCGTCTGCCGTCTGTCTTTTTTGCGGACATGACCTGCGCCGGACCTGGACCATGAACACGTGTGCATCCATTGGCAGGGCCGAACAGGATGGTCCAATAAAAACTTTCTTCTAACTGGCGCGGCGTGGCAAGCCCTGCAATTGAAAGTTGCCACTCTACGAGCTTCGAGGTGGTCCTGTGAGAACGGCGGTGGGGGCGTATCTGATCGCCGATCGTCTCCTGTGCGTTGCTGCAGTGCAGCGGTGCAGAAGCGACCAAACAAAGGTTGAATTTGTCGGAATGCTGCACCTGCGCAGTAGTTTGCCTGCGCGCGAGTTCTGTTTTCTTGATCACATTACCATGTCCGCTTTGTTGGTTTTCCAGTTTGACGGGTGTGAAATAAAATTCCCAAGTCCAGCGAATTTTTGTAATTAACGGTCGTTCGGTTTCGAATTTCTAGGTCGAAGCAGCCGATTCACCACGAACCACCGACCCCGGCAATATTGTCGGCCCCGCGCGGTTCAGCCGATCCATCGCAAACCCTGCTGCTGCCTTGTAGTTGGCCATGAAATCCTGCCGTTCGGCTTCTGGGATGATTGCATTGATATCGTCGAAAACGCCGCCGCACCGTTCGTCCAGAAGGTTGAGCAATCCAAATGGCCCTGACCCGCGATTGCGCAGGACAACTTGTGAAACCGGCCCACACAAGTCGGCGTCATAAGCGGCCAGCGCCCTGGCCGTAATCCCGTGCTTCAGAAACTGAGCGCCGATCACCCGCGCATCCACGATGGCCTGGCTCGCGCCATTCGATCCAGTTGGATACATCGCGTGCGCCGCATCCCCCATCAGGGCGACCGGCCCGTCTACCCATGTTTCCACCGGGTCGCGGTCGATCATCGGGTTTTCGTAAGCGCAATCGGCTTGGCGCAGCATCGCCGGCACATCCAGCCAGTCATAGGTGAAGTCTCTGAAATGGTGCGCGAATTCATCCAAGGCGACCTGACGGAACCAGCCGTCCTGCTGCCAGCCATCGGCGCTGTCCACAGTCACTTCGGCGATCCAGTTTATCAGCGCGTTTCCGTCCGCATCCGGTGGGGAAATCGGATAGATCACCATGCGATGCCTGTGCGTGCCAAGCCCGACAAAGGACGATCCAGTACGTAACGGTTTGGCCCGCACGGTTCCCCGCCACATCACTGCCCCACCCCAATGGATCGGTGGCTGATCCGGGTGCATTTGTGCGCGCACTGCGGAATGAATCCCATCCGCCCCGATCAGCACGCGCCCTGACAGCGTTCCGCGTGCTCCATCAGCATGAACGGTTTCCACCTGTACTCCGTTGGAGACGGTCTGATAGCCAGTCACCTTTGTGGCTAGACGCACGGCATCCGGCCCCAGACGCTGCACAACTTCGCGATACAGCATCATGTGCATTTCACCCCTATGGGCGGCGTATTGCGGCCAGTGATAGCCCGCCTCCAGCCCGCGCGGTTCGGCGTATACTTCGCGACCGTTCAGTCCCACGAGTGCCCATTCGCGGGCCTGCACTCCGATCCGGTCAAGGTGGTCCGGACCGATGCCAAGGTCGAACAACTCGCGCACTGCATTGGGCTGGATGTTGATGCCTACGCCCAGCGGTTTCATATCGCGGGATCCCTCGATAACCTGACAGGGCACCCCGATCTGGTGCAGTGTCAGAGCAAGTGTCAGACCGCCAATTCCGCCACCGGCAATGATTACCTTATCTGTCATGGGCGTTCGCTCGCTCTGCATGCTCTTCGACCTCAGTTCAGCAGGACGGGCAGGTTGATTGGCCCGCGAAACCCAAAGCCGCGCCAGATCACCGCGTCCGGGTCCGGCAAGGTCATGTTGGGAAAACGGTCAAACAGGATGGGCAGCATCACCTGCGCAATTGCGCGTCGTGCCACATGGGTTCCCTGACAGAAATGCGGCCCGTTGCCAAAGGACTGATGCGCGATCTTTTCGCGGTAGACATTGAAGGATTCGCCGTCCTCCAGCACGTCCTCGTCCCGGTTGGCGCTGGCCTGAATGGTCATGACCGTGTCGCCTTTGGGGATCAGACAGCCGCGGATTTCGGTGTCTTCGGTCACCAGCCGCGACGAGGCCGAGATCGGGGCGACCCACCGCACGCCTTCCTCGAACGCCTTGTCCCAGTCTGCGCTTTTGACGACCTGTTCCATCTGGTCGGGATTGCTGAGCAGTCCGAACAGGATCGTGTTCATTGCATCGCGCGGTTCATTGATGCCGCCGCCGATTGCGATCTTGATGTTGGCATATATCTGCTTTTCTGGGATCGGGTCGTCCGCGTTCAGCATGACCGACAGCGCGGAATTACCCGGTTCCGCACGGTGGCGATCCTGCAGCCTGTCAAATAGGGCGTGCATCTCTTCGTTGGCTTTGTCCGCGCGGGCAAACGGTTCGTCTAGCCAGCCGAAATTGCCCGCGCCGTCGATCAATGCTTGTGACCAGCGCTGCATTTCGTCATCTGTCGCTTCCTCAATTCCCAAGAGGATGGCGAGGCCGCGGGCTGAGTAGGGGCCGGACAGAGCCGGAAACAGGTCGACCACTTCGCCACGCGGCAAGCGACCCACGTATTCTTCCGCGATGCGTGTGTACTGCGGCACCCATTCATCGCGGATCACTTTGGGCGCAAAGGCCGGAGCCATTGCCATGCGTTCGCGCTTGTGCGCCTCGCCGTCCTTGCGCATCAGGGTGTGGGCCCAGAACGCACGCTTCATGGGCGTGTTGGGATCGTCCGAACTGAACAGCTCGGGGTTGTCCTTGACGTATTTCGTATCCGCCGCCTTGGTCAGAAACGTCCGGCCCGCCGCCTTGACCCGGCAAACAGGGGCCTCGCTGCGCAAGCGTCGGTAAATCGGAAACGGGGCGCGGTCCAGATCGGACAGCGTTATCGTTTCGTCCAGCGGGGCAAGGTCAGCCATCGGTTTCCCCCAAGAGCTTCAGGGCGTTCTGTTTCAGGATCAGTGGGCGCACTTCGTCCTTGAACGGCGCGTTCTCGAAATCAGCCAACCAGCGGTCGGGCGTGATCGCGGGCCAGTCAGACCCGAACAGCATCTTGTGCTTCAGGATGGAATTGGCATAGCGGATGAACGTTTCGGGAAAGTATTTCGGGCTCCACCCGCTCATGTCGTAGTAGACGTTGGGCTTGTGCTGGCAGACGGCCAGCCCCTCTTCAGTCCAGGGAAAGCTGGGGTGAGCGAGGATGATGGGCATGTCAGGGAAATCGACGGCCACATCGTCCAGGTGCATTGGGTTGGAGTATTTCAGGCGCATTCCCATACCGCCCCGCATGCCCGACCCAACGCCGGTCTGGCCGGTGTGGAACAGGGTTATCACGCCTTCTTCGGCGCAGGCCTCGAGCACGGTGTAGCAAGCCTCGCGGTCATTGGGAAAAAAGCCCTGCATCGTAGGGTGGAACTTGAACCCGCGCACGCCGAAGTCCCGCACGAGGCGTCTGACCTCGCGTGCGCCCGCTTTGCCCTTGTGCGGATCGACCGAGGCAAAGGGGATCAGGATGTCGTCATTATTCGCACAGACACCTGCGACCTCTTCGTTGGAATAGCGGCGAAACCCGGTTTCGCGTTCGGCGTCCACCGGAAAGATCACGGCGGCGATATTGCGTTCGCGGTAGTAGTTTGCAGTGTCCTGCACGGTGGGTAGCATGCCCGTCGCACCGGCGGGATTTTTGAAATAGGCCGCCATACCGGACTGGAATTCGTTGTAACCGTCGTCACGCCCGTGGTTGCAGGGTTCTTCGGCATGCGTATGAAAATCAATCGCTTTGACGGCGCTGAAATCGACCATTGTGCGTCTCCCCCCGCTGATGCCCATTCGCACGGCTGCAAGGGGCGCTTAAACCGCTATACAGGAGAACCGTTAATCTATACAACAAATTTACCCAAATCGGATGAGGCAACTTGGATGGCGGATGGAGCCGGGCAAAAGAAGGTGACGCGCGTCGACATCGAAGGCGATATCGCGATCATTACATTCGACCGACCCGAAAAACGCAATGCGATGAACGACCAGCTTATCGCCGAGCTTGACTGTTTCTTTTCCGCGCCGCCCGAAGGTGTGAACGCAGTCATCCTGCGCGGCGAAGGCGGGCATTTCTGTTCCGGTCTTGATCTGGCGGAACACGAGCATCGCGACCCGATCGAAGGCGTCTACCATTCCCGCAACTGGCACCGCGTGTCCGACCTGATCGAATTCGGCGGTCTGCCTGTCGTGTCCGTTCTGACCGGAGCGGTGATCGGTGGGGGCCTTGAAATCGCCGCTTCGACACATGTGCGCATCGCCGAGCCCGACGTGCGGTTTCAACTGCCCGAGGGGCGGCGCGGCATTTTTGTCGGCGGTGGTGCGACCGTGCGTGTCGGGCGGTTGCTGGGTGCGGACCGGATGCGCGAAATGATGCTGACCGGGCGCAACTACGGTGCCGAAGAGGGGCTGGCCCTTGGGCTTACGCACTATTCGGTCGCAACGGGCGAAGGCATGGATCTGGCGCGGGATCTGGCGCGCAAGATCGCCGACAACGCTCCATTCTCGAACTACCTCATGATTCAGGCGATCTCGCGGATTCAGGACATGTCCCGATCCGAGGGGCTGTTCACGGAAAGCCTTGCAGCGGCCATGTGCCAGACATCAGATGGGGCAAAGGAAGGCCTGCGCGCCTTCCTTGAGAAACGACCACCGAAATTCAGATAAACCAAAGCGCACGCGGCAGAGGAGCGTCGATGCGCAAGTGTCTCACTAGGGAGGAAGACATGACAAAACGAACCTTTATCAAGGCAACAATCGCTGGATTTGTTGCGACCACCATTTTTGCAGGCATGGCCATGGCGCAAGAAGTCACATTGCGCCTGCACCAGTTCTTGCCGCCGCCAGCCCCGGTGCCGGCGCAAATCTTGAAACCATGGGCTGCAAATGTCGAAGCGGCCTCTGGTGGGCGCATCAAGATCGAACATTTCGACGCCATGGCGCTGGGCGGACGTCCGCCCGAACTGATGGATCAGGCCCGCGATGGCGTGGTCGACCTGTCCATGACAGTCGTCGGCTACACGCCCGGTCGGTTTCCGCGCACCGAAGTGTTCGAATTGCCATTCATGATGACCAACCCTGTCGCCACCGCAGCGGCCTATTGGGAAATGGTCGAAACCGATTTCCAGGACAATGAATACAAGGACGTCAAGGTTTTGGGTGCATGGGTGCATGGCCCCGGCCTGATCCACTCCAAGGACGGCGTGACCAGCCTTGAGGACATGAAAGGTTTGACCGTGCGCGGCCCCACCCGGATCATCAACGACATGCTGGGCGAGCTGGGCGCGGAACCCGTCGGCATGCCCCTGCCTGCCATCCCCGAGGCGCTGTCCAAAGGCGTCGTCAAAGGCACCGTGATCCCGTGGGAGGTCACATCGGCTATCCGCCTGTCCGAACTTGTCGGCAACCACACTGAATTTTCGGGGGACGAGGCGTTCTATACCGCCGCCATCGTTCTGGTGATGAACAGGGCCAAGTACGACGCGCTTCCCGATGATCTCAAGGCGATCCTCGATGCCGAATCCGGTGCTAAATTGTCCACCTTCGCCACGCAGGTTATGTGGGATATGGATGCCCCCGCCAAGGCCATCGCTGAAACGGCAGGCAACACAATCGTGACCCTCGACGCAGCCGAAGTTGCGCGCTGGAAAGAGGCGGCGCAGCCCGTAATTGCCCGCTGGGTTGCGGACATGGATTCCAAGGGCATCGACGGTCAGGCACTAATTGATCAGGCGCGTGCCTTGATCAAAAAGCACGGCGGCTGATCGACAGCCAGCACACGGACCAGAGGGGGCGTCTATAAGTCCCCTCTTTTATCAAGCTTCTTTAGCTGACGGAACGGCCATGTATCGCAGTCTCAACGCGTTTGCCGAAATCCTCGCTCGCATTCTGGCGCTGTGCGGTGGCACGGTACTGCTTGGGGTGACCGCGTTGACCTGCGTGTCCATCGCCGGACGTGCGCTGGTTCCTTTGGAAATCGGCTGGGGGTCTATCCGCGGTATCTATGACATGACCGAAATCGGGATGGCTGCTGCCGTGTTTGCCTTTCTGCCATGGGCACAATTAAAGGAAGCCCACGCGCGCGTCGATCTGTTTCAATGGGCGATTCCAAAGAAGGCGGACCAAGCGCTTGATCTGCTCTTTAACGCCGCGATGGCCCTTGTGGCTGTTGTGGGTACGCATCGGCTGTACCTTGGCATGCAGGACAAGCTGTCCTTTGGCGAGACGACGCTGATCGCGCAGATCCCGGTCTGGCAGGGCTATGCGGCTGCGATGGTGGGCGCGGTTGGTTTTGTGATCATCGCCCTGTTTTGCACTTTGCGTGCGGCCCGCCGTCTCGCAGGTTACGAGGATCTTCCGGTATGAGCAATTTCGAACTCGCCCTGTGGTCCTTTCCCGCCCTCCTGGTTCTGGTGTTCTTGCGCGCCCCGATTGCGCTGGCGATGATCGGGGTCGGCGTGACTGGAACCTACCTTGTTATCGGCACGCCGATGATGACTCTGAATCAGCTCAAGACGCTGACTTATGGAACGTTCTCGAACTACTCGTTCTCGATCATCCCGCTGTTCCTGCTGATGGGGCAGTTCGCGACGCTGTCGGGCATGTCCACGTCCCTGTTCAAGGCAGCGGAAAGCTTTCTGGGTCACCGCAAGGGTGGGGTTGCGATGTCGGCCATCGGGGCCTGCGCGGGGTTTGGTGCGATTTGCGGGTCGTCATTGGCCACAGCGGCGACAATGGGTCAGGTCGCGCTGCCCGAATTGCGCCGATATGGCTATCCGGACTCTCTGTCGACTGGCGCACTCGCCGCGGGCGGGACATTAGGCATTCTGATCCCGCCCTCGGTCATTTTGGTGATCTATGCGATCCTTGCCGAACAGAACATCGCCAAACTGTTCGTCGCCGCCCTTATCCCCGGAATATTGGCTGCGCTGGGTTATATGCTCGCCATTTCCATCTGGGTGCGCGTGCGTCCCAATGCAGCACAGCTGAGCCCACGTGTGCCCTGGGTGGAGCGCATAGTGATGCTGGCAAAAGTGTGGCCCGTCATCCTGATCTTTGTCGTGGTCGTGGGCGGTATCTATATCGGGATTTTCACCCCGACCGAGGCTGCGGCTGTTGGGGCCGCGGGTACGTTTCTCGCGGCCTTGTTCAGCGGTCAAATGACGTGGTCGCGCCTGAGCGAATCCATACTGACGACGGCCAGTTCGTCGGCCATGATATTTCTGATCATCCTTGGCGCGGGCATCTACAACAACTTCCTGTCGCTGACCCAACTGCCGCAAGATGCGTCTGTATGGATCGGTGGGCAGGGGTATTCGCCCTGGGTGGTGCTGAGCGTCGTGCTGCTGATGTATCTGGTGTTCGGCTGCGTCATGGACAGTCTGTCGATGGTGCTGCTGACCGTGCCGATCGTGTTCCCGATCGTATCCGTGCTCGATTTCGGGATGAGCTACAATGACTTTGGCCTTTGGTTCGGCATCCTTGTGCTGATCGTGGTCGAGGTGGGGCTGATCACGCCCCCTGTGGGCCTCAATCTTTTCATAATCAATTCGATGGCTAAAACGACTCCGATTTCCGAGACGTATCGCGGGGCGCTGCCCTTTGTGCTTACGGATATCGTGCGTGTCGTGATCTTGGCGGCGTTCCCGACAATTACATTGTGGCTGGTGTGGGTGATTGACGCGATGTAGCCGCCTCAGGTTGTAATCACGCCCGAGCCACCGGCATAAAGTTCGGCAATGCGATCTGCGTTGTTGGCACGCATGGCCCGTTGGTTCAGCGACCCTTTTTCGGTGACTTCGCCGCGATCGAAATTCGGCTGCTCCGTCAGGATCAATATGCGCCGCACGCGGGCTGCTGATCCGGTCGCCTGCCGCGCCCCCTGCGCCAGCTTGTCTGCCAATGCAGCGCTGAGATCATCCTGATCCATGCGTGCGGCCTTGTCCGACAACAACACTAGCGCGCCCAGTTCGGCGCGATCCTCTCCTGTTATGACAGCATCGCGGATCAGGCCGTCCATGACATCGACCAATCTTGCACGCACGGCGCCAACCGCAACCCATGTCCCGGTGTTCAGCTTGAAATTCTCGGCCACGCGCCCGTCAAAGAAGAAGCCCTTGGTGAAATCGTCGGGATCGGCAGGGCGCAGGGCGTCGCCCATGCAATAATACCCTTCTTCATCAAAGGACTCGGCGGTCTTGGCCGGATCGCCATAGTACCCGGGCGTTATGCTTGGCCCCTTGAGGCGCAGTTCCAGCTTTTCGCCCGATGGCACCAGTTTCATTGACAGACCTGCTGCCGGCACGCCGACGTTGCCGGAAAACTCCTGCACGTCGGTGCATGACAGCGCAAACGGGGCGGTTTCCGTGGCGCCAAGACTGGTGGACAGCAGCACCTCGCGCCCTGTGGTCTTGCGCCCGATAACGCGCAGGCGATCCCATGTGTGCTGAGCCATCCCCGCGCCTGCATAGAACATCATGGCAAGCTGGCTGAAAAATGTCTCGGCCAGTTTTGGGTCCTGCTCCAACTCTTCGACCAGCAGATCCCATCCCACAGGGACGTTGAAATACCATGTGCATGCGACCTCTCGCAGGTTGCGCAGGGTTTCGTCGATCTTTCCGGGCGCGGGCTTGCCGTCGTCGATGTAGTAGGTGCCGCCATTGGTCAGCACGAGGTAGGACACCTTGTTGCCCGCTGCGGTGTGGTTCCAAGGGGCCCAGTCCAGCACGACCGGCGGGCGCCTTTGCACAAAGCGATAGCAGTCGCGCACCATCGCCTGCATCGCGCATATCATGCCGTTGGTGTTGATCACGGCCTTGGGCGACCCGGTGGAGCCTGAGGTGAAGAGATATTTTACAACGGTGTCCTTCGTCACGGCTTGTCTGGCCGCGCGGGCTGTAGCGTCGTTGCCGCCGAGCAGGTCACTGAACCGGATGTCACCCTGTCCGGTTGAACAGATCGTTTGCATCTGCGGCGCTGCGATCGAGGCAATGGCCGGGGCAAAAGCATCACCATCATCGGCATAGACTGCGCCGGGCTTCAGCAAGGTGGCGATGTCTTTGAGCTTGGCGTGATCCTTGGACACCAGTGCATAGGCGGGGCTGACAGGCGCATATGGAATGCCCACATAGAAACATGCGGCCCCCAGCAGCGCGTGTTCCAGCGAATTGCCGGACAAGATCAGAAGCGGGCGGTCCGGGCCCAACCCCATCCCAAGCAGGTGTGCACCGATCTTGCGTGCGGTATCGAGACCTTCGCCATAGGTGATCTTGCGCCAGTCGCCGGTGTCATCACGTCGCGCGATCCACGGCTGGTCTGGTGTCGCATGCGCCCATCGGTCAAGGTAGTCGGCAAGCGTGGGCAGGTGATCCGGCAGCGCCGCCTTTTGCTGCATCAGGATGGTGCCATCCGGTCGCGTCTGAATGTCGAACTCCGGGGACCAGAAATCCATTTCGTCAATCGTGCGCATCATGTGCCCTTGTTGTGGCTGGGATTGCGCCGAACTGCGATCATCTTCAGGTCTGCCAGGATCATTCCAAATCCCCGTTCCCTTTCTCCGGAGTACTGGTTTCCGACTGCGCCTCGTTCAGGCGGATTTTCTTGAGCAGGCCCAGAAGCGTCTCTTTCTCTTCGTCTGTCATGTCGGAAAACAGGCGGTCTTCATGCGCGCGCACGGCCTTTATGGCGGCGTCATAGGCTCGCTTTCCGGCTAGGGTCGGCACCAGCGCCTGCACACGACGGTCTCCGGGAACCGGAGCACGATGCAAGTAGTCCTTGGACTCAAGTTCATCCACGATGGCGACGAGTCCTGACCGTTCGATTCCCATCATCCTCGCCAGTTCGCTTTGCGTGATGTTGGGGTATTTTACGGTCAGGGACAGGGCCGAGAACACGCGGGCTGAAAAGCCGTCGCTGCCAAGAGCGGCGCGGAAGTCCGTCCGCACGATCACATAGGCACGCTTGAGGTTGTAGCCAATCAGGTCTTCGAGGTCTGATGCCTCGGCCTCGAATGCGACCTCCATATCACGTTTCGACGCTGGTCTTGCCATAACGTGTCTCCTGCTTGACGCTGGCATCCTACTCCGTGTTTGTTATATTGGTAAACAATTATTGGTCCGAAAGACTTTCGATCATGCAGCTTCCTGTCCCCTCCCTTGACCCTGTTTGCACGCTTTATGTGGAATTGGACCCGATCACCGAAATGGGCCAGGGACGCGCGGGCCATCGCAGGATCGTTCCAATCGTAGGCGGACGTGTGGAGGGCGCGCGCCTGTCCGGGCGTATCCTTAAGGTCGGCGCGGACTGGCAGACCATCTTTGCAAGCGGATTGGCCGAACTCGACACGCGCTATGCGATGGAAACCGACGATGGTGCGGTGATCGAGATCAGGAATTACGGGTTTCGCCATGGCCCCAAAGAGGTACTGGAGGCCGTCGCGCGGGGTGAGAATGTGGAATCCACAGCCTATTATATGCGCACGCATGCCCGGCTTGAAACAGGCGATGCGCGCTATGATTGGGTGAACCGGACCCTGTTCGTCGGTGTCGGGGCCCGGTTACAACAGGCGGTGAAAGTGGACCTGTTCGCGCTTGAATAAGAGGGCAACGTCATTGCTTCCGCCACTACCGAATTCCGGTCGATTGATCACAAGACAATAGGTGTAAATTGGTGCCCAGAAGAGGACTCGAACCTCCACGGCCTTGCGGCCACTGGCACCTGAAGCCAGCGCGTCTACCATTCCGCCATCTGGGCACGGGTTGGTAGACGGGCGTTTAAGCGCACAGCCGTGGGGTGTCAATCCGATTCTGAGGGAGGCGCTAGTGGCGCGAGCGGGAGCCTCTGGCAGGGATTTTTCAAATCATAGAAGCGGACGCGCACCGCGCCAAATTGGCGTCTTGTCTGCACTGCGGGTGGTCGGTAGACCAGTGTAGGAAAGAAAACGCGAGGAGCGGGTCATGTCCAAGCTGGTCACCATCTATGGCGGGTCGGGTTTCGTCGGGCGGTATATCGCGCGGCGGATGGCCAAGGCGGGCTGGCGTGTGCGTGTGGCCGTCCGACGCCCGAACGAGGCGATGTTCGTCAAACCCTACGGTGTAGTGGGACAAGTCGAACCTGTCCTTTGCAACATTCGTGATGATGCGTCCGTTGCGCAGGTGATGGCCGGTGCCGATGCTGTTGTGAACTGCGTGGGAATTCTGGCCAAGAACGGCAAGAACACGTTCGAGTCTGTTCAAGCCGAAGGTGCTACGCGTGTCGCGCGCATGGCCGCCAAGCATGGCATTGCGCAGATGGTGCAGATTTCGGCCATTGGCGCGGATCCGGAAAGCGACAGCGACTACGCCCGGACCAAAGGGTTGGGCGAGGCGGGTGTGCTTGAACATATGCCGGGTGCCTTGATCCTGCGCCCGTCCATCGTGTTTGGAGCTGAGGACGAGTTCTTCAATCGTTTCGCGGGGATGACCCGCATGGGCCCCATCCTGCCGGTCGTGGGGGCGGATACCAAATTTCAGCCCGTCTATGTGGACGACGTGGCCAAGGCGGTCGAGGTGGCGCTGACCACTAAAGTCGCGCCGGGTGTCTATGAATTGGGTGGCCCGGATGTGCGGTCGTTCCGTGATTTGATGACCATGATGCTGGGCATCATTCGCCGCCGCCGCTCGATTATCAATATCCCCTTCTTTGCTGCCAATATCATGGCGTTCGGGCTGGAGATCGGCCAGACACTTTCCCTTGGGATCGTGCCAGCACAGGTGACCCGTGATCAGGTGCGCAACCTGCGTCGTGACAACGTGGTCAGCGAAGGCGCCAAGAGTTTTGCCGATCTGGGCATCGAGCCGGTGGCGATGCAATCGGTGCTGCCCGACTATCTTTGGCGATACCGTCCTTCGGGGCAATATGACGCGATCAAGGAAAGCGCCAAGAACCTGCGCACCTAACTATAGGCCCAGACCAGCAGGCCAACCCCGAAGATCACCCGGTAGATTACGTATGGCGTGAAACTGACGCTACGCAACAGACGCATCATCAGGATCAGTGCGACCAGCGCCGCGATGAACGCGAATGCAGCAGCGATCGCGGCGTCGCGCGCCAGAGCCCAGTTGGCCTGCCCGACGACATCAACGCTGAGAACTGCGCCCGAGGCCATGATCACCGGGATCGACATCAGCATCGAAAGCCGTGCAGCGCCTTCCCGCCCGTACCCCAGACGCCGCGCGGCAGTGATCGTGATGCCCGACCGTGACGTTCCGGGGATTAGCGCAAGACATTGGGCGAGGCCCATGAGCGCTGCGTGTTTCAGGGTCCAGCTTTGGGCGGTGCGGGCGGTGCCGCCGGTGCGGTCCGCCCAGAACAGCACAATGCCGAACAGCAGCATCGTCCAGCCGATGATGGCGACGGAGCGCATGGCTTCATCCAGCCCAGCCGCCTTGATTGCCAGCCCGACGATCAGCGCCGGAATCGTGGCGATGATCAGACACAGGGCCAGAAACGCGCCGGGCGTGTCCATGCGACCCCGCGCGAGCGTTGCCACACCACCGGCGGCCACCCGCACGTCTGCTCGAAAATACAGCATGACCGCCAAAAGTGTGCCCACATGCACCGCCACGTCAATTGCCAGGCCTTGATCTGGTGTTCCGGTCAGGGCAGGCAAGAGGATAAGGTGGCCCGAAGACGACACGGGAAGGAATTCCGTGATACCTTGGATGATGGCCACGATCAGAAGTTGAAAAAGAGTCATGGCCCGCGCGCCCTTGTGATACGCTCTTACTACAAGCCTATGATTCTGAACGCAAACGCGCAAATAGGGTTTAAGCCGGACCTAAATTTGCAAAGAAACACCGCCAAAACACGCTGATGTTTGGAAATTTCTTGTAATTAGGTCAGTATTGCTGCCTTTTAATCCATTACATTATAGATTATCCCCGCGCGGACCGAAGTGCGACTGGCAGGAGAAGACCATGGCTGAACAGCCGATGCTGAAATTCACCAAGATCGAGCGCGACATGCCCCAGAAGCGTGCTGCCGAGATACGTCGGGAGGATTTCAACGAAATTTATGCAGAGTACGCCGCTGCCAAGGCCGAAGAGCAATCCAGCCGCTGTTCACAATGCGGGGTGCCCTATTGTCAGACGCATTGTCCGCTGCACAATAACATCCCCGACTGGCTGCGTCTGACCGCCGAGGGGCGCTTGCAGGAAGCCTATGAGGTCAGCCAGGCCACCAACACCTTTCCCGAAATCTGTGGCCGTATCTGTCCGCAGGACCGCCTGTGCGAAGGCAATTGCGTGATCGAACAGTCCGGTCATGGCACCGTGACCATTGGGTCGGTCGAGAAATACATCACCGACACCGCATGGGAGAAAGGTTGGGTACAGCCGATCAAACCTGCGACCGAGCGGCCCGAATCCGTGGGCATCATCGGTGCCGGCCCCGGTGGGTTGGCCGCAGCGGATGTGCTGCGCCGTGCCGGCGTTCAGGTCACCGTTTACGACCGCTATGACCGCGCTGGCGGTTTGCTGACCTATGGCATTCCCGGCTTCAAGCTGGAGAAGGACGTGGTGATGCGCCGCAATGAACAGCTTGAGTTGGGCGGCGTGACGTTCAAGCTGAATTGCGAGGTGGGCAGCGATATCTCCTTTGCCGACATCTACTCTGCGCATGACGCGGTGATAATCGCCACCGGTGTATACAAGTCACGCGATCTGACCTTGCATGGGTCTGGTGCGCAGGGCGTAGAAAAGGCGATTGATTTCCTGACCGCCAGCAACCGCAAGAGCTTTGGCGATGCGGTCGAGGAATTCGACAGCGGGCGGTACAATGCAAAGGGCAAGCGCGTAGTCGTCATCGGCGGCGGCGACACCGCAATGGACTGCGTGCGCACGTCCGTGCGGCAGGGGGCCACGTCGGTCAAGTGTCTTTACCGGCGCGACCGCGCCAACATGCCCGGCAGCCAGCGCGAGGTGCAGAACGCCGAGGAAGAAGGCGTGGTGTTCGAGTGGCTGTGTGCGCCCAAGGGGTTCACCACGGACCTTGCCGTCACGGACGCCGCCAACCCGTCCGATCCTGCGGGTCGTGTCACGGGTGTGATGGTGCAGAAGATGCGTCTGGGCGCCCCCGATGCCACCGGACGGCAGGCCCCCGAGGTGATCGAGGGCGCTGATTATGTCGAAGAGGCCGATTTGGTGATCAAGGCCCTGGGGTTCGAGCCTGAAGAACTGCCGACACTGTGGGACCAACCCGCGCTTGAGGTCACCCGCTGGGGTACGATCAAGGCCGAATTCACCACCGGCAAAACCGCGATGGACCGCGTCTATGCCGTGGGTGACATCGTGCGTGGTGCGTCACTGGTTGTCTGGGCGATCCGGGATGGACGTGATTGTGCGGAGGCCGTGCTGGAGCAGTTCAGCGCGTCGGCGATGGCGGCGGAGTAGTCAACACCGGGGTGTCACCCCGCGTGCACCACCTGTGCACAAGGCACGCGCCGGAACGGCATTTTGGCAACAAAAGGGTCAGCGGACCTGACCGAAACGGAGAGTAGAGATGGACAAGTCAGGAGGATGTCTGTGCGGTGCGGTGCGCTTTGATGCCCGCAATGTGCCTGACACCTATGGCATCTGCCATTGTCCGATGTGCCGCCGATGGACCGGATCTGCCCTGCTTGAAGTCAGTGTAAAGACCGAAGACCTGACATGGCTCGGGACCGAGAACATCGCTGTCTATGACAGCAGCGGCTGGGCCGAACGGGCGTGGTGCAAGATTTGCGGGACCAATGTCTATTTCCGCCACACCAAAGAGGACAAGTGGTTCGGCAGCACCGACTTGCCCATTGGCGTTTTTGACGACCCGAATGGCTTTACCCTGACCCATGAAATTTACGTGGATCAGCAGCCCGACAGCTTTGCCTATGCAGGGGGCGATCACAAGCGCCTGTCCCGTGACGAAGTGCTGGAACTGAACCCCGATCTGGAGTGGGCGAAATGAGGGGTACTCTTGCTCTCTGCGCGGCCCTGTTGCCCCCGCCCTTGTTTGCGCAGAACGACGGCAGCCGCTTCTATCCGCCCGAGGGGTGCACCGCGCAATTGACCATCCAGTCACGCAGCTGTCAGGTCGACAACATCTGGACTTGCGACGACACCCCCGGCCACAGCTGGCGTATGGAATTTCAGGCGGATGGCCCAACCTTCATGTCCCGCATCGACTATGAAACGCAGTGGGTCGAATCCTATCACCTGTTCCCGACACGGCGGCGCGAACTGGTTCAGCCATCGGACGATCCGGCAAGCCTGACCGAACTGCTGGAGACTGGGATCGACAGCTATGATTTCACCCTGCGCACACCTTCGGGGCCGGTTCGGGTCGTTGGCTATGACCGCCTGACGGGTGAAAGCGTTGTCATCGATGATGAACCTCTGTTGGTCACCGAATTCGACGCCCGCCACGAGACCACCAGCGGCACCGTTCTGGAAATCAAAGGCAACGAGTATGTATCCGTGAAACATCGTCGTTTCATTGCGGGCCAATATTCCGGCACCAGCGAAAGCGGCGCGTTCGAGGATGACCAGACGCCCGTCGACTTTATCTATCCGGGGGAACCCGGATTTTTCACCAAGACCCCGCTTTACGACTGCGAGGCCTCTTTGGCCCGCTATGTCCCGACCGTGAAAGGAACTGACCAATGACAAAATTTGATGCCGATTGGGTACGCCGCGAAGAAGCCAAGCGCGCGTATATGGCTGAGCACGGTCTTTATTCCGAGGCCGAGGAGCACAGTTCCTGCGGAGTTGGCCTTGTTGTGAACGTCGATGGCTCCAAAAGCCGTGCGGTGGTCGAGAACGGGATCAAGGCGCTCAAGGCCATATGGCATCGTGGGGCTGTGGACGCCGACGGCAAGACCGGCGACGGCGCGGGTATTCACATCCAGATTCCCGTCAGTTTTTTCTATGACCAGATCGAGCGCACCGGCCACACTCCGAACCGCGACCGTCTGATCGCCGTGGGTCAGGTGTTCCTGCCCCGCACCGATTTCAGCGCGCAGGAAACCTGCCGCACGATCGTCGAAACCGAAGTGCTGCGCATGGGCTATTACATCTATGGCTGGCGCCATGTGCCCGTGAACATCACCTGTCTGGGTGAAAAGGCCAACGCGACCCGCCCCGAGATCGAGCAGATCCTGATTTCGAATTCGAAAGGCGTGGATGAGGAAACATTTGAACGTGAATTGTACGTGATCCGCCGCCGTATCGAAAAGGCGGCGCAGGCGGCGCAGGTGCCGACGCTGTACATAGCGTCGATGTCCTGCCGGTCGATCATATACAAGGGCATGATGCTGGCCGAACAAGTGGCCGAATTCTATCCCGACCTGATGGACGAACGGTTCGAGAGCGCTTTTGCCATCTATCACCAGCGCTATTCCACCAACACGTTCCCGCAGTGGTGGCTGGCGCAGCCCTTCCGCATGCTGGCCCATAACGGTGAGATCAACACCCTCAAGGGCAACCTCAACTGGATGAAGAGCCACGAAATCCGCATGGCGTCCGGTGCCTTTGGCGACATGGCCGAGGATATCAAACCGATCGTTGCGAACGGTTCGTCCGATAGTGCAGCACTTGACGCGGTGTTCGAAGTGCTGGTGCGCGCGGGGCGCAATGCGCCAATGGCCAAGACGATGCTGGTGCCTGAATCCTGGTCTAAACAGGCGGTCGAGTTGCCCGAGGCGTGGCGGGACATGTATTCCTACTGCAATTCGGTGATGGAGCCGTGGGACGGCCCTGCCGCCCTCGCCATGACGGACGGTCGCTGGGTCTGTGCAGGCCTCGACCGGAACGGATTGCGCCCGATGCGATATGTGGTGACGCGCGATGGCATGGTGATTGCAGGGTCGGAAACTGGCATGGTCCCGCAGGACGAGGCGAACGTGATCGAAAAGGGCGCGCTGGGCCCCGGTCAGTTGCTGGCGGTCGATATGGCCGAGGGCAAGATGTATCACGACACCGAAATCAAGGATCGGCTTGCGGCCAGCCAGCCTTTTGGCGACTGGGTCGGCAAGATCAAGGAACTTGAGCCTGCCATTGCGGGTGCAATGGAAAAAGCGTTGTTTTCGGGCGATGAACTGCGCCGTCGCCAGATTGCGGCAGGTTACAGCATCGAAGAACTGGAACAGATTCTTGCTCCTATGGCCGAGGACGCGAAAGAGGCGCTTGCGTCCATGGGCGACGACACGCCATCTGCGGTGTTGTCCAAAAAGTACCGCCCACTGTCCCACTTCTTCCGGCAGAACTTTTCTCAGGTCACCAACCCGCCCATTGATTCATTGCGTGAATTTCGGGTGATGAGCCTGAAAACCCGGTTCGGGAACCTGAAAAACGTGCTGGACGAAAGCAGCGCGCAGACCGAGATCATTACACTGGACAGCCCCTTTGTCGGCAATGCGCAATGGGACGAGATCAAGAGCCATTTCAACGCCGATCTGGTTGAAATCGACTGTACGTTCGAACCTGGCCAATTCGCCCTGAACATGGGCCTTGCCCGTATTCGGGACGAGGTTGAGGATGCCGTGCGCTCGGGTGCCGGGCACATCGTGCTGACGGATCAGCATTCCAATGCCGACAAGGTCGCGATGCCGATGATCCTTGCGACATCCGCCGTGCACAGCCACCTGATCCGCAAGGGTTTGCGCACCTTCTGTTCGCTGAACGTGCGGTCCGCCGAATGTATCGATCCGCATTATTTCGCCGTGCTGATCGGCTGCGGCGCCACCGTCGTCAACGCCTACCTTGCCGAGGATTCGCTGGCCGACCGCATCTCTCGTGGCCTGCTCGACGGCACCCTCACCGAAGCCGTCGCCCGTTATCGCAATGCCATCGACCAGGGCCTGCTCAAGATCATGGCCAAGATGGGTATCAGCGTCGTTTCCTCCTATCGCGGTGGTCTGAACTTTGAGGCTGTAGGCCTGTCACGCGCCATGTGCGCCGAGTTCTTCCCCGGCATGACCAGCCGCATCAGCGGGATCGGGGTGAAGGGCATTCAAGCCAAGGCTGAGGAAGTTCACGCGCTGGGCTGGAAGGGCACCAATGTGTTGCCTATCGGCGGGTTCTACAAATCGCGCAAATCGGGTGAGACGCACGCGTGGGAAGCGACCAGTATGCACATGCTGCAAATGGCCTGTAACAAGGCGTCCTATGCCATGTGGAAACAGTATTCCGCCAAGATGCGTTCGGCCCCGCCGATCCATCTGCGTGACCTGATGGACATCAAACCACTTGGACCCGCTGTTCCCATCGAAGAGGTGGAGAGCATCACGTCGATCCGCAAGCGGTTTGTGACTCCGGGCATGTCCCTTGGTGCCTTGTCGCCCGAGGCGCACAAGACGCTGAACGTGGCGATGAACCGGATCGGGGCCAAGTCCGACAGCGGCGAGGGTGGCGAAGACCCCGCACACTTCCACCCCGAACCCAATGGGGACAACCCGTCGGCCAAGATCAAGCAGGTCGCTTCGGGCCGATTTGGTGTCACTGCCGAGTACCTGAACCAGTGTGAAGAGCTGGAGATCAAGGTCGCTCAAGGTGCCAAGCCCGGTGAGGGTGGTCAGTTGCCCGGCATGAAGGTCACCGACCTGATCGCCCGCCTGCGCCATTCGACCAAAGGGGTGACGCTGATTTCGCCGCCGCCGCACCACGATATCTACAGCATCGAGGATCTGGCGCAGCTGATCTATGACCTGAAGCAGATCAACCCACGCTGCAAGGTGACGGTGAAACTGGTAGCGTCCAGCGGCGTCGGCACGATTGCTGCCGGTGTGGCCAAGGCCAAAGCGGATGTGATCCTGATCTCTGGTCATAACGGGGGCACGGGTGCCTCGCCCGCGACTTCCATTAAATATGCGGGTCTGCCATGGGAAATGGGCCTGACCGAGGCGCATCAGGTTTTGTCGATGAACAACCTGCGCGGTCGCGTGACCCTGCGCACGGATGGTGGTTTGCGCACGGGCCGCGACATCGTCATGGCTGCGATGCTGGGGGCCGAGGAATACGGTATCGGCACCGCCGCCCTGATCGCCATGGGCTGTATCATGGTGCGCCAGTGCCAGTCCAACACCTGCCCCGTGGGCGTGTGCACGCAGGACGAGGCCTTGCGCGACAAGTTCACCGGAACTGCGGACAAAGTGGTCAACCTGATCACCTTCTATGCGCAGGAAGTGCGCGAGTTGCTGGCCGAAATCGGCGCCCGCAGCATGGATGACGTGATCGGGCGCGCGGACTTGCTGGCACAGGTCAGCCGTGGCTCTGCCCATCTGGACGATCTGGACCTGAACCCGATGCTGATCACGGTCGATGGCGCGGCCGACATCGTCTATGACCGCGACAAGGAGCGTAACCCGGTGCAGGACACGCTGGATGCGCAGATCGTGCGCGATGCCGCGCGGTTCCTCGAGGACGGGGAAAAGATGCAACTGTCTTACGCGGTGCAGAACACGCATCGGACCGTTGGCACGCGGACATCAAGCCACATCGTGCGTAAGTTCGGGATGCGCAACAACCTGCAACCCGACCACCTGACTGTGAAGCTGACCGGCTCTGCCGGGCAGTCGCTTGGGGCTTTTGCGGCACCGGGACTGAAGCTGGAAGTGTCCGGCGATGCCAACGATTACGTGGGTAAGGGCCTGTCGGGGGGCACCATTGTTGTGCGCCCGCCGATGTCCTCGCCCATCGTTGCGGCAGAGAACACGATCATCGGCAACACTGTGCTTTATGGTGCGACAGACGGTTTCCTGTTTGCTGCAGGGCGCGCGGGTGAACGGTTTGCCGTGCGCAATTCGGGCGCGAAGGTGGTGATCGAAGGCTGCGGCAGCAACGGCTGTGAATACATGACCGGAGGCGTTGCCGTGATACTTGGTGAAATCGGTGCCAACTTTGGCGCGGGCATGACGGGGGGTATGGCCTATCTGTACGATCCCGAAGGCACGGCCATGGACCTGATGAACATGGAAACGCTTGTGGCTTGCCCGGTCAGTGTGAACCACTGGATGAACGAGCTTGAAGAGTTGCTAGAGCGTCACCTGAAGGAAACGGGCAGCGTCAAGGCTGCCAACATCCTGCAACATTGGGACAGCGAGCAGCACCATTTCCTGCAAGTCTGCCCCAAAGAGATGCTGGTTCATCTGGCTGCTCCGCTCAGCCTAGATGCAGGTGCGATTCCAGCCGAATAGGCGCTACCTGTTGCGCGAGGCGACCATCTTGCTCGCCTTGTCGCGGCTGCCCACATGTGTGTTTTCGTGCAGCACATCCGCCACACGACTGGGCATTGTGCCCAGCTTGTGAGCGATCACGTGATCGGCGTCACCCGACCATTTCAGGACCCAGACGAGCGCCGCGTCGGCGGCGTTCAGCACACGGAATTGCTGGGCAACCGTGCCCGGTATCGACTGTGTTGTAGGTTCAATCATCTCCAATCTCCGAAAATTTGGCATCTGGCTTCGGCATTAAGAGATGGTAACAGAATCGCGCCTTATCCGGGAACGATTAACACTTTGTAATTGATTAGAGTTTTTCGGGTTTCTGGTGAACAGGATTTTCACCGCTGGTAATGTGTCGCCAGCGGCATATCTCTGACGCATGCGGTATGCCTTGATAATCCTGCTGTTTCTGACCACTCCATTGGCGGCAGAGCCTTTGCGCGTGCTGGCCATCGGGGACAGCATCATGGCGTGGCACAAATGGACCGGGCGCGATATCCCATCCGTCATGGGCGATGTGCTGGGGGCCGAGGTGACCAATGCCGCAGTGCCCGGTGCGCGATTTTCCAACACATCTGCAGTGGGGCGTGCGGTCGGGTTCGATGTGCGCGCGCAGTTTCGGCGCGGTGCATGGGACCTTGTTCTGATCAATGGCGGGGCCAATGATATGCTGGCGGACTGCAATTGCAGCAATTGCGACAAGGTGCTCGACACGTTGCTTGCGCCTGATCTGACCGGTGAAGTCGCCACGCTGATCGCCGAAGTGCTGGTCGGTGACACGCAGGTCCTATGGATGGGGTATTACGCCAGTTCCCGCTCGGGTCAGTTCACCGGATGTCGTCCCTATCTGGTCGAATACGATGCCCGCATCGCAAGGCTCGCCGCCGACACGCCGGGCCTGACTTTTGTCGACAGCGAGGATGCGATCAACGCCGATGATCGGTCCCTGTTCGCCTTTGACGGTATTCATCCGTCTGCCAGCGGTGCGCGCCGAATTGGCACATATCTGGCGCAATCGCTTCCCCAGTAGTTCACTTGGGCAGCGCGCGGCCCTATAGCTGGGACCATGGCAACCCGCACCGCAAAACGCACCAAGAAACGCGCTCCGCGCCGGTTTACACCGGGCCGCTGGCTTCTGCGATGGTCCTTGCGGCTGGTCAGCGTGGTGTTCCTGCTGGCCGTCGCGGTCACCATCCTGTGGGGCCTGCTGAACCCGCCTACGACATTCTACATGATGCAGGAATCCCGCCGTCTGGGAGGCGTGGATCAGGTATGGGTCGATATGGACCGGATCGCCCCCGTCATGGCGCGTGCCGCTGTGGCAGCCGAAGACGCGAATTTCTGTCTGCATTGGGGGCTGGACGTGAATGCCATCCGCAAGGCCATCGATGCGGGCGGCAATCGCGGCGCTTCGACCATCAGTCAGCAGGTGGTCAAGAATGTCTACCTTTGGCACGGGCGATCGTGGCTGCGCAAAGTGCTTGAGGCGGGTATGACCCCGCTGGTCGAGGCGCTGTGGACCAAGCGGCGTATTCTTGAGGTTTACCTGAATGTGGCAGAGTTCGACGAGGGCGTGTTCGGGATCGAAGCTGCCGCGCAGCATTATTTTGACAAGGACGCCGCGTCGCTATCGGATGTTCAGGCGGCCCGGCTCGCCGCGATCCTGCCGGACCCCAAGGGGCGTTCGGCCCGTCAGCCGTCCGATTATGTACGCAAACGTGCCGGTCAGATCCTTGACGGGGCGGCCACGATCCGCGCGGATGGGCGTTCGAGATGTTTCCAGAGTTGAAAATGCCCCGCCTAAAGTGCATGCATGCCAGACCATTAGCCTAGTCCGGAAATATCATGGCCCGACTGTTTCACGTCCCGTTGTCCCCGTTCTGCCGCAAGGTCCGCCTTTCGCTGGCCGAAAAGAAGATCGAGGTCGAGCTGGTCGAGGAACGTTATTGGGAGGCAGACCCGGATTTCCTGCGTCGCAATCCGGCGGCCAAAGTGCCTGTGTTGCGTCTTGACGGCGTGATGATGGCCGAAAGTGCAGCCATCTGCGAATATATCGAAGAAACGCGGCCCGACCCGTCCTTGATGCCATCCGATCCGAAAGCCAAGCTTGAGGTGCGCCGCCTTGTGGGCTGGTTCGACGACAAGTTCCACGACGAGGTGACGTCGAAGCTGCTCTATGAGCGCGTCAACAAGAAGGTGATGGGGCAGGGGTTTCCTGACAGCCGCAATGTCAAGGACGGTGCCAAGGCCATCAAGTACCATCTGGATTACATGGCCTGGCTGCTGGATCATCGCCGCTGGCTTGCCGGGGATGTGATGACTTTGGCGGACTTTGCAGCCGCGGCGCATCTGTCCTCGCTGGATTACATCTCGGATGTGGACTGGAACCGCAGCGAGGTGGTTAAGGACTGGTATGCCAAGATCAAGTCCCGTCCGGCCTTTCGTTCGATCCTTGCCGATCAGGTGCCGGGTTTCCCGCCGCCAAAGCACTATAATGATCTCGATTTCTGATTTTTGGTGCCGGACCGAGGGGCCAGCCCCTCGGGCTCCCCGCAGTATTTATGGCCAAAAGAAGAGTCAGCCCGCCCTTTGCGTAATCTCCGCCAGCGCCGTGATCCTGGCCTTGGCCGCGCCGCTGTCGATGCTGGTGCGCGCCAGCGCCACGCCGTCCTTGAGG
>CAYGPT010000010.1:49792-69350 GCA_964351755.1 uncultured Rhodobacterales bacterium
GGCCAGCCCCTCGGGCTCCCCGAAGTATATTGAACCCAAAGAACACATGGGACTGAAAGAGCGGATCATTGCCCATGCGATTGACGAGGGTTTTGTGATGGCCCGGGTGTGTCGACCCGATGCGGTCCCGCAGGTGGCCGATCAATTGGCCGCTTTTGTCGCGGCCGGGTACCATGGCCAGATGGAGTGGATGGCCGAGCGGATGCATTGGCGCGGTGATCCTGCTGCCTTGTGGCCCGAAGCGCGATCGGTTCTGATGCTTGCCGAGAGCTATGCGCCGGAACATGATCCCTTGGCAGTGCTGGAACGACGCGATCTGGCTGCCGTGTCCGTCTATGCGCAGGGGCGCGATTATCATGACATCGTCAAGAAGCGCCTCAAGCGGCTGGCCCGCTGGCTGATTGAACAGGCGGGCGGCGAGGTGAAGGTATTTGTCGATACCGCGCCCGTGCCAGAGAAGGCGCTGGGGCAGGCTGCTGGCCTAGGCTGGCAGGGCAAGCATACCAATCTACTCAGTCGGGAGTGGGGCAACTGGGCCTTTTTAGGCTCTGTTTTCACTACTCTTGATCTGGAGCCCGATGCGCGGGAAGTGGATCATTGCGGGTCGTGCCGTGCCTGTCTGGACGTGTGCCCGACGGATGCCTTTCCCGCGCCCTACCGCCTCGATGCGCGGCGCTGCATTTCCTATCTGACGATCGAGCACAAGGGCCCGGTGGATGTCGATTTGCGCCCTTTGATGGGCAATCGCATCTATGGCTGTGACGATTGCCTTGCGGTCTGTCCATGGAACAAGTTCGCGGTTCAGGCGAGCGATATGCGCTACCTCGGGGCGGTCGGTGCGCCGCCTTTGGCGGAGTTGGCAGGGCTGGACGACGCCGGCTTTCGCGCGCGGTTTTCCGGGTCGCCCATCAAGCGGATCGGGCGGGATCGATTTGTGCGCAATGTGCTTTATGCCATTGGCAATTCGGACGATCCGGCGTTGATTGCCGTGGCGCGAGGGTTGATCGGCGATGCCGACCCGACCGTTTCGGATGCCGCGCGCTGGGCCATGTCGCGGTTGGGTCAGGGGGACTAGCATGGCGATATTGCTGGGAGTGGATACGGGCGGAACCTATACTGATGCCGTGTTGATCCGCGACGAGGAAGTGGTGCTGGCCCGCGCCAAGGCGCTGACCACCCGCCATGACCTTGCCATCGGTGTCGGCGAGGCGGTGCGTGCTGTATTGGCGTCCTCTGGCATTGCGGCGGGCGAGATCGCCATGGCGTCCCTGTCCACCACCCTGGCAACCAATGCGCTTGTCGAGGGACAGGGGGGGCGCGTTGCGCTGATTTATGTTGGATTTCGTGCGCAGGATCTGGCTGTTCAAGGGCTGGCCGATGCGCTGGCGGGTGATCCTGTTCTTGTGCTGGCGGGTGGGCACAATCATGACGGATCGCAGGCTGTGGCCTTGGACGAAACGGCCCTTTTGGCTTTTTTAGAGACGCATAAGACAGACGTGAGCGGCTTTGCCGTTGCGGCCCAGTTTGCCACCCGCAACCCGGCCCATGAACAGCGCGTGGCCGAACTGGTGCGCGATGTGACCGGGCGGCCCGTATCTGCGAGCTACCAGCTGTCGGCCAAGCTGGGCGGGCCGAAGCGAGCGCTGACAGCCGTTCTGAACGCCCGTCTCATCGGGATGATCGACGCGCTGATCGGGCGGGCGGAGGGCGAATTGCGCGTCTTGGGGATTGATGCGCCGATGCTGGTGGTGCGCGGCGACGGCGCACTGATGTCCTCGGCACAGGCCCGTGCCCGGCCCATCGAGACGATATTGAGCGGGCCTGCCGCCTCGATCGTCGGGGCGCGCTGGTTGACCGGAGCGGATCATGCGCTGGTCAGCGATATCGGTGGGACGACGACGGACGTCGCCATGCTGAAAGGCGGTCGCCCGGCGATCGACCCGGACGGTGCCCGCGTAGGGGCCCATCGCACCATGGTCGAGGCCGTGGCGATGCGCACTACCGGTCTGGGTGGCGACAGCGAAGTGCATTTCGTGGGCGAGGGTTTGCGAGGTGGCGTGACCCTGGGCCCGCGTCGTGTGATTCCGGTGTCCCTTCTCGCCACTGACGCACCCGATGTCGTGCTTCCCACGCTTGAGGCGCAGTTGCGCAACGCCACCCCCGGCGAACATGACGGGCGGTTTGTGCGGGCGGTGGTCGGGGTTCATGCGGGGGGCCTTGGCGTACGGGACACTGAGTTGCTGGAGCGGATTGGTGCGGGCGTTCATCCCTTGGATGCCGTGCTGCGCACGCGAATGGAGCAGGGTGCCCTCAAGCGGCTGGTTGGGCGCGGTTTGGTGCAGGTGTCCGCGCTGACGCCCTCGGATGCCAGTCATGTGCTGGGGACGCTGGATGCGTGGGATGGACAGGCCGCGCGCATGGCCTGCCAGTTGTTCGGTCGCCGTCGAACCGGTTCTGGGGTCGTTCTGGCCCATGATCCCGCGCAGTTGGCGCAGATCGTGGTGGATCAGCTGACGCACCAGACCGGGCAGGCTTTGTTGCGGGCCGCATTGGCCGAGGACGGGATGGACGAGGGACTTGCCGCCCATGTTCTGATGCAAAAGGGCCTGACCGGGCACCATGGGGCGATGCGTATGGATGCGGGTCTTGGCGTACCGGTCGTCGGGCTTGGGGCCTCTGCCGGGGTGTATTACCCGGCGGTGGGCCGTTTGCTCGGGGCCGAAATGATCCTGCCCGAGGATGCAGGAGTCGCCAATGCCATCGGGGCTGTCGTGGGCCGCGTCACGATGCGGCGCAGTGGGACAGTCACGTCACCCCGCGAGGGGCTGTTTCGCGTGCATCTGGACAGCGGGCCCGAGGATTTCGGCGCCGCCGATCCGGCGCTTGCCCGGCTCGAGGCCGCCCTGCGCGCCACGGCACTGGAGGATGCCCAGGCGGCAGGGGCGGACGAGATCGACTTCCGTGTCACCCGCGACATCCGCACCGCCACGACCGAGGCCCGCGAGGTGTTCGTCGAGGCGACGCTGACGGTCGAGGCGGCGGGGCGTCCACGGGTGGCTGTGGGTTAGCGTCTATTCGCATCCATTGTGCTTGCGCCATTGGGTTGCATCGTGCCCGGTGGGTACTGCGGCACAGGGATCATCCGCATAGCCGCGCAAGGTATTGTACTTGGCGATCTGATCTGCCGTAAGCAGTGTGGGCGTGCCCAGGTGCGCCGACAAGTGGATCAACCGTAGCGTTGTGCGGGCCGCACCAGCCTCGGACACCAGGTGCGCCAAAGTGGCGGCATCGGGCGCGCCGGACTTGAAGGCCTCGTCCAGTGTCCGCTCTGCCGCGATCAGTTGCGTGCCTGCGGAAATTGCATCGGCGCGCATGCGGTCGCGGATGTCGATCAACAAGTCCAGTTGGGCTTCGGACAGCCCGATCTTGTCCTTCAACTCGATCAGATGCGTCGGGCCGGGGACGCCATTCAATTCGGCAGCGCGGGCGAGTCCCCAGCCGCCACCGCGTCGCAGCTCCTGCATGTCTGCCTCAGACAGCGACACGATCTCACGCTGATGTTCGCCCGCATAGGGCGATGCGTGCTGGGCAAGGGCAGGCATGGCGATCGCGATGCTCAGAACGAGGGCAAGTACGCGCATATGTTATGGTCCTTTTCGGGGGTTTGGCAGGTTAGACTGTTGCACGGCGCAAGGGGCATGACGCATGATCCAGATCATGTCTACTCTCTGGTCTCACGCCTTTTCCGACGCACAACAGGTGCGCCCTGCGACGGGTGCGCCGCTTTTTCATCGTTGGGATGTGGTGCAGTCCATGTACTTCGTTCGTTCGGGTGTGGTCGAGTTGACCCGCGTGCTACCGGATGGCACGGACCTGACGGTGCATACGGCGCGCGCGGGCGATGTGGTCGCCGAAGCGTCGGTGTTTTCGGACTGTTATCACTGTGATGCGCATTGCGGGGATGCGACTGTATTGGCGGTCATGCCCAAGGCCGAGATGCTGCGCCATCTGATGAAACGCGATTTGTCCCTGCACGCCCTGCGCCGGGCCTCGCAAGAGGTTCAGGAGTTGCGTATGCGGATCGAGATCATGCGCCTGCGCGGTATCGGGGACCGGGTCGACGCCTACCTGACCCTTTTCGATCCACCGGACAAGGGTGGTTGGGTCCGCGTGGCCGACTGGATCGGCGTGACGCCCCCCGCGCTTTATCGCGAATTGGCGCGACGACGCCGTGCGCTTTCTGACGACGTCTGATTTTACAAAACTGATATATTTCCGTTACGTCAGCGTTAATGAAAGTCGCCACTCGGACAGTCATTGATCCCGATGGAGTGTCCGATGACCAAATCCTTTCTTTGCATGACGTCTTCCTTGGCCCTGATGGCCGGAGTGGCGGCTGCCGAAACCAACTTCAACCGCATCGCGTCCTTCCCTGTTGTGACCAACATGGCCGAAGGCGAAGATACGGCCCGCGAAACCTCGCCCGAAATCATCGACGTGACAGCCGACGGCATGACGCTGGTCTACACGGACAGTCCGCTGGGCGCGCTGGGCATGGTCGACATCACCGACCCCGCGAACCCTGCCCCCAAGGGCAACATCGCGCTGGAGGGCGAACCGACAAGTGTGGCGGTCATCGGCACGATCGCGTTCGTCGGTATCAATACATCGGAAAGCTATACCGAACCTTCAGGCAAGATGCTGGCCATCGACACTGCAGACGGGTCGATCATCGCAAGCTGCGACCTAGCCGGACAGCCAGATAGCGTGGCCAAGTCGCCCGACGAGACCTTCTTGGCCGTCGCCATCGAGAATGAGCGCGACGAAGACCTGAATGACGGCGTAATCCCGCAACTGCCCGCAGGCAACTTGCAGATGATCGACGTGGTGAATGGCAGCCTTGATTGCGACAGCATCGCAACCGCGGACCTGACCGGACTGGCCGAGATCGCGCCAACGGACCCTGAGCCGGAATATGTCTCGATCAACGGACTGGGTGAAACTGTCGTCACTTTGCAGGAAAACAACCACATGGTCGTGGTGGCGCGGGATGGATCGATTGTTAACCATTTTTCGGCCGGAGCTGTGGACCTTGAAGGAATCGACGCCACGGACGAACGCGGGGCCCTTATCTTTACCGAAAGCCAGATGGGCCGCAAACGCGAACCTGACGCAGTAACATGGATCGACGACCAGCATTTCGCCACCGCAAACGAGGGCGACTATGAAGGCGGATCGCGGTCCTGGACGATCTTCAACAAGGACGGCAGCGTGGTCTACGAGGCTGGAACCAGCTTTGAACACGCATTGATCCAGATCGGGCACTATCCCGACAAGCGGTCGGACGCGAAGGGCGTCGAACCCGAAAGTGTTACGACCGGCACGTTCGGCGGCACGCCATATCTGTTCGTGGGATCCGAGCGTGGGTCGATCGTCGGTGTCTACGACATCACCGATCCTTCCGCCCCCGTTCTGAAACAGTTGCTTCCCTCGGGAATAGGGCCCGAAGGTTATGTGACCATTCCCGACCGCAACCTGCTGGTGTCGGCCAACGAATCAGACGGGCTCGAAGACGGTGCCGCGCGTGCGCATGTCATGCTGTTCGAGTACGGCGAAGGCTCGGCAGTTTATCCGCACCTGACCTCCGAAGGGATGGAGACGCTGACCGGCTGGGGCGCGATCTCTGGCATGGCCGCGGGCGAGGACGGCATGATCTATGCAGTGTCCGACAGCTTTTATGGCTACCAACCGCGCATCTACACCATTGATCCCGGCCAGACCCCGGCCCGGATCGTGGCGGCGCTGGATGTGACACGTGCGGGCATGCCTGCACAAAAGCTCGACCTCGAAGGCATCGCGATTGACGGCGACAGCTTCTGGCTTGCGTCCGAAGGCCGGACGGACCGGGTGATCCCCCATGCGATCTACAAGGTAAACGCAAAGGGCGAGATCAAGGAAGAGATTGGTCTGCCATCCGAATTGATGGCGGTCGAGCGCCGCTTTGGCTTCGAAGGGATCACCAAGATTGGCGATTCGCTTTGGATGGCGGTGCAGCGTGAATGGGGCGATGACCCCAAGAACCACGTCAAGCTGGTGTCTTATAATATCGAGACCGAAGAGTGGGGCGCCGTGCACTATCCCAAGGCCGAGCCGGAAAAGGGTTGGGTTGGCCTTTCGGAAATCACGGCATTCGGCGACTACGTTTACATTGTCGAGCGTGACAACCAGCATGGTATCGAAGCGGTGACCAAGAAAGTCTATCGCGTTCCTCTGGCCGACATGCAGCCCGCAGCGCTGGGCGGTGACCTGCCCGTGGTCAGCAAGGAACTGGTCAGCGACCTGATCCCGGCGCTGACGTCCACAGGCGGCTACGTTCTGGACAAGGTTGAAGGCATGGCGATCATGCCCGACGGCACGGCATGGATTTCAACGGACAACGATGGGGTGGATGACCACTCGGGCGAGACGATGTTCTTCTCCATCGGACAGCTTTAACCACAAGCCCTTTTTAGAGTGCGTGCGCCGTCCGGCATTGTCCGGGCGGCGTTATTCGTTTTGCGGTCGGGGGAAGGGGGCCAGCCTCCTCGGCCTTCGGTCTCATCCCCCGCAGTATCTGCGGCCAAAAGAAGAGCGGTTGTTCGTTTCTTATGGCTGAAAATACTGTGGGGAATTCTCGTCAGCGACGGGGCTGAAACCCCCCAAAGAGAACGGAGTGGCCCGGTGCGTCAGCACCGGGCCTCCTGTGGATCGATCAGTTGACGGCCTTGGCGTCGACGACATCCTTGCCGATGGCCTTTTGCCCGGAAATCTCGATCTGGCGGGGTTTCAGGGCCTCGGGCACTTCCTTGACCAGATCGATGTGCAGCATCCCGTCCACATGGGACGCGCCAGTCACGACCACGTGGTCGGCCAGATGGAACCGACGCTCGAAGGCGCGTGTGGCGATACCGCGATGCAGGTAGGTCTTGTCCTTGTCCTCGGCCTTGCTGGCGGAGACGATGAGGTTCTTTTCCTTGACTTCGACATTCAGGTCGGCGTCGGAAAATCCTGCGACGGCGATCGAGATGCGGTAGGTGTCGTCGTCAGTTTTTTCGATGTTGTAGGGTGGGTAGGTATTGGCGTTGGTCTCTGTCGCCATGACCCGATCCATAAGGTCGGCGATCTGGTCGAAACCGACGGTTGCGCGGTAAAGCGGTGCAAAATCATATGTACGCATTGTTATCCTCACTTGAGCGATGACATGCGGGCTCTCCGTTCCGGACGAACCCACGGGTTGCTATGGTCGGACCCCATGCGGGCATCCGATGGCCTTCATTTGGGTAGGATTTTTGCGGGTTCAAGACCCTAGGGGCGTACGAATTTCGCACCGGTCGTGTTGCGCGCACCGCCGCCCACGATGATCCTGCGGACCTGTGCCGTAGGGGTGGGGACCTGCATGCGCAGTTGCGATTTCAATTCGTTCACCCGATCTGGCAGCGCCATGCCGACCGATCGTTTTTCGCCATTGATCTGCACCATGCCCGATATCACGGCCATGATCTGTCCGCGCCCGTTCAGGTGCGAAAAAACGGGCGAACCCGAAGACCCGTAGGTCACGTCGCAATCAAAGATCATCGCATCCCCCTGCCGCGCAAGCATCTGGCATTCCTTTTGCCGCGACTGCGCATTGGCGCGATCCCGGCCATAGGACACCACGCTGACAGGCCCAGGCGCGATGCGGTCGTTGTGGATGTAGAACGGGGGTATCTCGAAAGTTGAAATCGGTTCGGACAGCTGGATCAACCCCACGTCATGGGCCACGTTGATCTCGGTTAGCGGTGCCACCGGGTCGAAGCGATCATGGGCCGCCGCACCGCGCGCCCTGCGCACTGCGGCCGCCTGGCCGTCGCGCAGGCCGGCCTGAAAGGTAATGTCCCGCGTGTCCCAAAGTTGATCCGAGCCGGGGCGAAACAGGCAATGCGCTGCTGTCAGGACGAGATCGGGAGCGATCAGCGTGCCTGAGCAAAACGCCTGGCGTCCAAAATCTATGCGCCCCACCGCCTTCCAGCTTGCGGCGGCATAGTCTGTGTCCAATGTGCGCAGCGTGCTGGTTTGCGCCTGTGCGAAGCCACCCAGAAAAAGGCAGATGGTCACAGCCAAGGCTCTCATGGTTTTACGAATTTCGCGCCCGTGCGCGCGCGCGAACCCGTTCTGGCACTTTCGCCGAACCGGCCGTGTTGTGCGACCATTTCGGCCTGCAACTCGGCCAGAGGTGCGCCAAGCGAAGTGCCCAACGAAACGGCCCGGCCGTCGACTTCGGCCTTGGCAGAAACGACCGACACGATCTGGACCCGATCATCCTGAATGACGAAAATCGGAGCACCCGAGCTGCCGAAATCGACCGAGCAGGATGTGACGAGCATACCCTGCTGCAGCGCCAGAACGCTGCACAATTCCTGCAATGATGGTGCTTCGGACCGGCCGGTGCCGTAGCTGACCACTGCCACCTTGGCGCCGCGTTGCGGACGCGCCTCGGTCGAGAAGGGAATAATCTTGCCATCGCGGATCGGATGCTCAAGCTCGAGCAAGGCCAGATCCTGACCCACACCGGTCGAGTCCACGTGGCTGGCGAAATGATAGTTCGGGTGCACCACGGCCCGCCGTATGAATCGATAGGCCGACGCACGCCCGTCCCGCCATCCGGCCAGGAATTCGATTTGTCGATGGTCGATGCGCTCCCCGGTTTGTTTGTCGAACAGGCAGTGGGCTGCGGTCAGAACCATGTTGGGCGCGATCAGCGCCCCGGTGCAAAATCCCGTCCCGCCGAGATTCAGCCGCCCTACGGCCTCCCACGACTTGGCGTCTTCAGCGGTGGACAACCGGCGCAGGTGTGAATCCTGCGCAAACGCAGTTGATGTCACGACCAGAGCCATGATTGACAGAGCCATCCAACGCCGCATGAAGTACCTTGTTTCGTGCTGTGAGTTTCATCCGACCCTAGGAACCAAACGCGGCAGAAATAGGGCGAGTGGCCAATTTAGCGCAAAATTGGAACATCCGTGTGGGCGCGATCCAACGCCGGGGGCCGTGGCCCGCCCGCGGCCCAGTCCAGCAGTTCGACCGTGTGCACCACCGGGACGCCAGCGGCAGACCCGATTTGCATCATACAACCGATATTGCCCGCGGCGATGACATCGGGCGCCGTGGCCATCAACGTGTCAACCTTGCGTCGCTTCAATTGGGCCGAAATTTCGGGCTGCATCAGGTTGTACGTGCCGGCCGATCCACAGCACAGGTGACTGTCCGCAGGTTCGACCACCTTGAACCCGACCCGTTTCAACAGGTCCTTTGGATAAGTTTTGATTTGTTGTCCGTGTTGCAGTGAACAGGCCGCGTGATAGGCGATGGTCATGTCCTGAGACGCGCCTTTAGGCAGGTCCAGCTTCATCAACACTTCGCTGACGTCCACGGCGATGTCGGACACGCGGGCCGCATCCGCTGCAAGCGGTTCATTGCGGAACATGTGCCCATAATCCTTGACCGTTGTGCCGCAGCCCGAAGTGTTGATGACGATCGCATCCAGTCCGTCGCCATCGATCTCGCGCGCCCAAGCGTTGATGTTCTTGGCCGCCGTGCGATGGCTTTCGCTGGTCTTGCCCATGTGATGCGTCAGCGCCCCGCAGCAGCCCGCTCCGTCGGCGATCACGACTTCGCAACCCAGCCGCGTCAGAAGCCGGATCGTGGCGTCATTGATATCCGTGTTCAGCGCCTTTTGTGCACAGCCCGTCATCAGCGCCACGCGCATCTTTTTCGCCGTCTTGGGTGCAAACGTCTGAGGATCATCGTTGCGCGACACCGGCGGGATGTGTTTCGGCGCCATATCCAGCATGGCGCGCAGACGCGCATCTGGCATCATCCACTTGAAGGGCCGCCCGATCTTGGCCCCCAGCAGCGCGACCCGGAACCGCATCGGATAGGGCAGGATCTGTGCCAGAACCCAGCGTAATACGCGATCCGTCGGGGGCCGTTTGTAATTCTCCTCGATATACTCGCGCGCGTGATCGACCAGATGCATGTAGTGCACGCCACTTGGGCAGGTCGTCATGCAGGCAAGACAGCTTAGGCAACGGTCGATATGTTTGACGACCTTTTCGTCCGGTACCCGGTCGTTTTCCAGCATGTCTTTGATCAGGTAGATGCGCCCGCGCGGGGAATCCAATTCGTCTCCCAGAACCTGATAGGTGGGGCATGTCGCCGTGCAGAACCCGCAATGCACGCAGTTGCGCAGGATTTCATTGCTGCGCCGTATAGCGGGATTTGTAAGCTGTTCAGGCGTGAATGTGGTCTGCATGCTCGTGTCCTTGTGTCATACGTGCACAGCTTCATTGACTCCGGAAAAACCAGGGCCGTACGCTAGCTGCATTTGAGTTGTTCCTGAGAGATTTTGATTATGCCCAAAATGACAAACGATGAAATGAAGAGCTTTGCACAAATGGTGAAAGACGGCGCTGGCACCTTTTATTTCGTGCTGCGGGTCGATGGTGATGGTGCCACGATCCAGGCGAGTCGCAACAAAAGCAGAATGCCCGGCGCGATTCTGGGCGCGGTTTCGAGGATGGGGGACACGTTCCTCCTGGACTCGACCAAGCTCAAGGATTCCCACATCACAGCCATCAACAAGGCGGCAAAAGCGGCGGGCGGGGCCAAATTTGATTTTGTAAGGGCGCCAGAGGATTACGGCGCTGCCAACGCGGCGCCTGATGGCGAGTACGAAGATGCCGGTGCCGCCCTTGATGGAGGCGAAAACGATAACAATGCCACGGCGGACAACAGTACCTCGCCCGTGGAGCAATTGAAGGCGGTGCTGAGCGGGCGCGTTGCCGACCTGCGAAAGAAGGTTAAAGCGGGCGACAAGTACAGCAAGGCGCTTGATCAGGTCGAGGCGGCGCTGAAGGGGCCAAAGCCAAACATCGCCGCACTTCGCGACGCGATCAAAAAGATAGAAATGTCGCTGCGCGCTGTGGCCATGGACGCGCAGCTTGCCGCCGAACCAGAGGTGCCTGACGCGGAGCAGGCCGCGATTGCCCGCGCCGAGAAGCTGCCCCAGATCAAAGCGGCCTTGTTGGCCAAATGGACGGCCGATGTCGCCCCGCATTTCGATGCGCTTGTGCCTCAGATCGCGGCGTATCGCGGCAAGCCCCCGGCTCAGATCGCTGCGATCCAGGCGCAGTTTCATGCTACTCTTGATCAGGACCCGCCGGATGTGTCCAAGGCCAAGCAACTGTTGGCTTTTTTCCAGAATGCGAAACTGCAGTTTGCCCAGACTGGCACGTAGTGCGGAATCGGAATTCGGCAGCGAACAGGTGCGCACTGTCACGCCCCACCCATCATGCGCGCGGTTGCGAAACCGAACCATGGCACTGTCGTGCCCATGGCGCAAAGCGCGCGGGCAATCCGCTGCGCTTTGGGCGATGAGTATGTGGCACGCAAGGCTCGGACGACCAGTACCATGACCAGTATCCATGCCAGCCAGACCAGCATGAGGCTTAGAAAGACCGGGACAGGCTGAAGCGTCAGTGACAGTCCCGCCTCGCTGCGCAACGCAAAGCTGGCAACAACACATGCGGACGCGATTAGCGCCAGCGGCCAGTTCGGCCGGTCATACCGCGCCAGTGCAAGGAACACGGCCGGGCCCAGGACAAAGGCCATGGTGAACAGGATCAGCACCATCAGGCGGCCATCAGGCCCGGGTTCAGGATGCCGCGCGGATCGAACCGGCTGCGCAAGGCAGCGCTGACCGCCGCCACACCTGGCGCTTCGGGCTGAAACACGGGCACGGCGGCGCGCATCGATTCGGGCCCTTTGATCAGTGTCGCGTGACCGCCCAGCCGGGCAATGCTGGTTTGAAGGTGGGCATGTCTGACCTCGGATGCCTCGCCCGTCCCGATCCAGATCAACCCACCGCCCCAGTCCATCATTGCATCGCAGTCTTTGGGCAGATCGGCGATGACGAAGGGTGCATCACTGGGCTTTACCGACACGCGCCAGACTGCGGTATGTCCGTGCAAAGGGGCCGCGTCGCGCACACGCGTCCAGTCGGCGGTGTCGTCCAGATGACTATCGCCATGATCTCGCAACAGAGCCTGCAAAGCACTCGCTCGATAGGCAACAGATGTTGAAAACCCCTCAACTCGCAACCAAGCGGCCCCATCGATCCAAGCGGCCCCCGATACCTCATATGGCGATCCAAGCGCTGCATTCATGACCGATACGGCCTGCTTCGGATCAAGTCCGGGAATGACCAGCGTAGTCACCGCCTCGACCGCTGGCAGCACCTTGAGGCTGACTTCGGTCAACACGCCCAACGTGCCCCACGACCCGCTCATCAACTTGACCAGATCATAGCCGGTGACGTTCTTCATCACGCGGCCGCCATTCTTGACCACGGTGCCCGCTCCGTCGACAAACCGAACACCCAAGGCAAAATCGCGCGCAGCCCCCGCCTGTATCCGGCGCGGCCCGCTGGCATTGGTGGCGATGATTCCACCGATGGTCGAGGTCCCGCGTGTGCCCAGCAAACCGGTCAGGTCATAAGGCTCAAAGGCAAGCCTCTGGTTTTCCTTGGCAAGTGCCGCCTCGATCTCGGCCACGGGCGTGCCCGCCTGCGCCACAATTGTCAGCGCGCCGGGTTCATACAGGGTCACACCTGACAGCCCGGACACATCCAGCAGATCACCCTCAACAGGTCGACCTACCGACCGCGTCCCGCCGCCACGAATTGACAATGGACCCGATGCAGCCCGCACAGCTTCTGCCACATCTTGTTCCGTCTTCAGCATGTCCATCTTCTTCTCTGATTTAAAAAATCCCGGGGGGAGGCCGCAAGGCCGGGGGGCAGAGCCCCCTATTCGGCCGCCATCGCAGGGCCACGCCGCACCTCGGACACCGCCAGCGGAAACACCTTGGCAGGGTTCAGCAGCCACTTGGGGTCGAACACGTCCTTGATCGCCATCTGCGCCTCCAGATCGGCGGGGGCGTATTGATAGGTCATGAGGTCCCGCTTTTCGATGCCCACTCCGTGTTCGCCCGTCAGACAGCCGCCCACCTCGACACACAGCTTCAGCACCTCGGCGCCAAAGGCCTCGCAGATCTCAAGATCGCCGGGCTTGTTCGCGTCGTAGCAGATCAGGGGGTGCATGTTGCCGTCACCGGCGTGAAAGACATTGCCGACGGCAAGCCCGTATTCCTTGGACATCTCGCCAATGCGGCGCAGGACGTAAGGCAGTTCAGACACCGGAATCGTCCCGTCCAAGCACATGTAATCACTGACCCTGCCAATGGCTGAAAACGCAGCCTTGCGCCCCGCCCATATGCGCAAGGATTCTTCGGGGGACGCGCTTTCGCGTAAGGCCACCGGGTTGTGACGCTTGGCAATGGCCGTAATCAAGGCCAGTTGGTCGTTGATCTCGGCCTCGGACCCTTCGACTTCGACGATCAGCAAAGCCTCGCACATCGGGTAATCCGCCTTGGCGAAATCCTCGCACACCTCAATAAGCATGCGGTCCATGAACTCGATCGCGACGGGCAGGACACCGGCCTTGATTATGTCAGCCACACAGGCCCCGGCCACTTCGGCACTGTCAAATCCCATAAGGACAGGCCGGGCGCCTTCGGGCTTGTGGAGAATGCGCAAGGTCGCCTCGGTGACGACGCCCAATTGCCCCTCCGATCCGCAGATGACACCGAGCAGATCGAGGCCACCGGAATCAAGATGCGCGCCGCCGATTTCGACGACCGTGCCGTCCATCTGAACAAGTGTCACACCCATCAGGTTGTTTGTGGTCACACCGTATTTCAAACAATGGGCCCCACCGGAATTCATCGCGATATTGCCGGCGATGGCACAGGCCAACTGGCTGGACGGGTCGGGGGCGTAAAAGAAGCCGTCCGTTTCAACGGCGCCCGTTACGCTCAGATTGGTGCGACCGGTCTGAACGCGGATAAAGCGGTTGTCATAGTCTGTCTCCAGCACATCGTTCATGCGCGCCACGCCGAGGATAACGCAATCAGCTGTTGGCAGCGCGCCGCCAGCCAGCGAAGTTCCGGACCCGCGTGGAACGACTGGCACGCCCTCTTCATGGCAAATGCGCAGGACTGCGGACACCTCTGCAGTGGTTGCGGGCAAGACGGCGACCATCGGCGGACAGCGATAGGCCGTCAGGGCATCACACTCGTAGGCGCGGGTTTCCATCGGATCGTCGATCACTGCCGTGCGGGGCAAGACGCCCAGCAGCCGTTCAACCACACGGGCCTTGCGCGCCAGAATCGCGGAATCGGGGGCGGGCATTTCCATGTGTGATCTCCTTCGGATTGGTAAAATAATATGACCAATTTGTCCGGGATGCAATCTTTATCGCCTCAGTGTAAGAGCGCTTTATGACATGGCTTGATCGTTTCCTGTTCTTTTCGGCGCTGGATGGTGCAGCACTTGGCCTCTTGGTGGCGGCTTGGCTGCTGATCGGCTTGCGTATCGAACATCCCAGCGCGCGCCATCCGTCGACCTCACAGATCATGGCCGGGTTCAGACGGGAATGGATGCGTCAGATGATCACCCGGGAACCGCGGATTTTCGACACGCAGATTGTAGCCAGCCTGCGGCAGGGCACCGCGTTCTTTGCCTCGACCTCGGTGATCGCTATCGGCGGTGTGATGGCTGTGATTGGCAATGCCGAACGGGTGACGAATATCGCCAATGACCTGACATTGATGAATACGCCCGCCTTCGTCTGGGAGGCTAAACTGGTCGTGCTGACATTGTTCCTGACCAATGCGTTTCTGAAATTCGTTTGGGCCAATCGTTTGTTCGGCTACGCAGCCGTGGTTATGGCATCGGTTCCGAATGACATCAACGATCCCATGTGCGAAGTGCGCGCAGCCCAAGCCGGGGAAATCAACGTCACTGCGGCGCGGTCCTTCAACAGGGGTCTGCGCTCGATCTATTTTGCTCTGACCTGCGCGGCTTGGTTGGCGGGTCCGGTCCCGCTTGTTCTGGGCACCGTGTTCACCGTCGCTGTCATCTGGCGGCGCGAGTTCGCCTCGCAATCGCGCACGATCCTGCTGGGCACGGACACGTGAGCAGACAAGCGGCACGATCCCGCTTTATGATGGCAGCATGAAACACCTTACCTTAATAGCGCTCATCGTCGCTACCCCCACCTTTGCAGAAGAACCGGTGATCGAGCATGTGAACGCAACCCGCACCGCGCCCGAAACCTACCGCTTTGACGTGACGATCCGCCATCCGGACACCGGCTGGGATCACTATGCCGATGGCTGGCGGGTGCTGGACATGGACGGAAATGAATTGGGCATGCGCGTTCTTTTTCATCCGCATGAAAATGAACAGCCTTTCACCCGCAGCCTCGACGGAGTGAAAATCCCGGCCGGGACCGCACAGGTCCAGATACAAGCGCGCGATTTGCCCGCGGGCTGGAACGTGGGCACGACAATCGTCGCCCTGCGCTGAGGATCGATGTGGAAGGGGGCCAGCCCCCTGAGGCCTTGCGGCCTCACCTCCGCTGTATTTTCGGCCAAAAGAAGCTTCTGTGTCTTTGGGTTTCAAATACCTCGGGGAGTCGCTGCAAAGCGACGGGGCAGAGCCCCTAAAAAATCGTGTCGCCAACAGGCGGCCTGTGGATCAGCTGCGGTGATAGGGGGACCCGCCGAGGATCGAGGCAGCACGGTAAAGCTGTTCTGACAGCATCACACGCACCAGCATGTGTGGCCAGACCATCGGGCCAAAGGACAGCAAGTGATGCGCCTCGGCCCGCAGGCTGGGATCGATTCCATCTGCACCGCCAATAACGAAGGCCACGTCGCTGCGCCCCGCATCCCGCCACCCTGCAAGCCTGTCGGCGAAATCGGGGGAAGGCTCGACCACACCGCGCTCGTCCAGACAACACAGCACCGCACCTTTGGGGACAGCGCGGCGCAGCAGCTCCGCCTCTGCGCTCATACCGCCACCCTTGCGATCCTCGACTTCCGCTATGGACAGCGGACCAAGGCCCAAAGACCGGCCCGTGCGATCAAAGCGGGTTGCATACTCTGAAATCAGCGCACTTTCCGGGCCGCCCTTCAGACGGCCCACAGCACATACATTCACGCGCATCATGCGTTGATCAGTTGGTCGCGGCCGTCGGTTGCCACATCTTTTCCAACTGATAGAAGTCGCGCACTTCGGGGCGGAAAATGTGGACGATCACGTCGCCCGTGTCGATCAGCACCCAGTCACCCGTACCCTTGCCTTCGGTCCGTGCGGTGACGCCGAATTCGCCCTTCAGCCGTTCGACTAGCTTTTCGGACATCGCCGACACCTGGCGCGTCGAACGGCCCGAGCAGATGACCATGTAGTCACCGATCTCGGTCTTGCCGCGCAGGTCTATCTGCACAACATCTTCTGCCTTGTCATCGGAAAGTGAGGAAAGAACAGCCGCCAGAAGCAATTCGCTTGTGGCTTGCGTTTTGGTGCCGGCCATCATGGCCATGACCCCATCAGCGGATTGCACCGCTTCTGCAGAGATTGACAGGACATCGTCCTCCTTTTCATCGCGCCGACCACGTCCCCGGCGCTGGGACAGATATATGGTAGCAACGCAAGGGTGACATTTCAATGAATGGTCTGTGTTACCATCCGTCCTCGGTCACGATCTGCTCGTTTGGTGTGCCAAGCGCGCGCAGCGCATCCCGCATGGCATCGACAAAGGGCTGCGGTCCACACAGATACATGGGCTGGTCAAAGTTTTGTATCCGGTCGGTCAGGTAAGCGTTGTTGATCATACCGTGATGCAGGCCATCTGCGCTTTCATCCGTGACCACGTAATCCGTCGCAAGGCCTTCCATCCCGTCCCAGGTTTCGCGCAGGATGATATCGGCTTCGGTCTTGTTGGAGAAGATCAAATGGCAGCCCGCCAATGTTCCTTCGGCATCGCGCTTGCGCAGGATCGGGATAAAGGGCGTCACACCTGCCCCTGCGGCCAGAAACACGCCCGCGCCATGATCGGCGATGGCCCCGAAGGGCCCGTCCATCAGGAACTTGGTGCCCGGGTCCTGTCGCGGCAGTTTTTCCGTCAGCCCGTTATGGGATGGGTAGCTTTTGATGATGAACTCAAGGTCATCCTCGTCCGGCAGGGACGCAAAGGTAAACGGGCGCCCCTCGTCCCGCCAGCCATCCTGATCCAGCATCAACTCGGCCGCCTGGCCGGGTTCAAAGTCGAAGCCGGAGGGCGAATCGAACACGTAGCGGTGCGTGTCATGGGTGACGGGCGCTACAGTGCGCAAGGTCAGGGTGGTGGGCATGCAAGTCTCCTTTTGCAGGCTCAACGCCACTCGCGCATTTCAGTTCCGTCAATCCATCGCTCTGGTTTTCAACTCCGAACCTTCCAGCACACGCACCTCGCGCTGCGGGAACGGGATAGAGATGTTGTTCTCCTTGAAGGTGTCCCAAAGCGCCAGATAGACCCGGCCCCGGATGTTGGTCAGCCCGCCGGTCGGGTCCGTGATCCAGAACCGCAGGATATAATCCACCGAACTGTCCCCAAAGCCGACGATATGGCAGACGGGCGGACGGCTGGTAAGCACGCGCTCGACCCCGTTTGCGGCCTCCACTGCAAGTTTACGCACCAGGTGCGGATCGTCGTCATAGGCGGTGCCGAAATAGATATCGAGCCGCACGAATTCGTCCGAATGCGACCAGTTGACCACCTGACCGGTGATCAGGTCCTCGTTCGGGATCAGGTATTCCTTGCCGTCCCGCGTCACGACGCTTGCATAGCGCGCGCCAAGTGTCTGGATCCAGCCGAACGTGTCGCCAAGGCTGATCACGTCACCGGGCTTGATCGACTTGTCCAGCAGGATGATCACCCCGGATACAAGGTTCGAAACGACCTTTTGCAGACCAAAGCCAAGCCCGACACCAATCGCACCGGATAGCACCGCCAGCCCCGTCAGGTCGATCCCAAGGGATCGTACCCCGATAAAGAACGCCATCGTGTAGAATACGATCTGCACCACCTTGGTGATCAACACCCGCATCGAGGGCGAGATGTCCTCGTTCCGGGCCACGCGGGCGGATGTTGTGGTGGTGATGAACCGGGCCAGCGCCAGCAACACGCCGATCACGACGAAGCCTTGCACAATCATCAGCAGCGACAGACGGAAATCGCCCACGCTGATCGCGGCGGCGTCGAGTATCTGCGCGGCCTCTTCCACCACGCCTAGAATATAGAGGGTCACATAGGCCAGCGCCCCCAGCCGCACCAGTCTGCGCAGAAGCAGCGACCGGATCAGCCGGGTGGCAAAGGCGACCAGCAGCCAGGCCAGCACCAGTGTCCCCACCAGCGACAGAATATAACTGCGCGACGGCCATGTGACCTCGCGCATGACCAGAACCACAACCCATATCAGGATCACAAAGAAAATCTGGCGCAGCCGCTGGTGCACGACCACAAGCACCCGCATGCGCCATTTCGGCCAACCCTCGCGCGTACCCATCCACGCCCGGATCGGCGGCCCCATCCAGCGGCGCAACAGGTGGGCGACAACGAACAGGCCAAGGGCGATCAGCACCTGATAGCCCACCCAAGGGCGCAGCAGCGACATCATCATGGTCTCAAGGGCAAGCATCAGCGAGTGAAACAGCGCCGTCACGGATTCGATCAACGTAGCGCCATCGCCACTGGTGGCTGCCTCTGCCGTCGATGTCAGCGCGTCGGTCACGGAATCGATGACAGGTCCGTTGGTGTGGTTGGCCATATTGTTCCTCTTGCTGCCGCAAAGGTGGCAGAGCGGATGAAGAGTGGCAAGGCACACGCTTGCTTGATCGGCGGGGGGAATCCCGCTAACAGCGGGGGTATGAGACGCCTCTTTGACATGGATGACCGCGCGCGGCTGCGCGAACGCTTTTTCGGGGCGACGCACACGGTGCTTGCGCGACTGTAAACGCGCCAGCACGCCATCCAGTCAAAAATCCGCAAATCCAAAGGGAGAGGACCAGCCATGTCCCCCAAGACGCTCTATGACAAGATATGGGATGCCCATGTCGCCCACGAGGCCGATGACGGCACCTGCCTTCTGTATATCGACCGCCATCTGGTACACGAGGTGACCAGCCCGCAGGCCTTTGAGGGTCTGCGTATGGCGGGCCGCACCGTTCACGCTCCGGACAAGACCATTGCCGTGCCAGATCACAACGTGCCCACCACGCTTGACCGCGCCAATGCCGCAACGATGACCGAAGACAGCCGCGTGCAGGTCGAGGCGCTGGATAAAAACGCCAAGGAATTCGGCATCCACTATTACCCTGTGTCCGACGTCCGTCAGGGCATCGTGCACATCGTCGGTCCTGAACAGGGCTGGACTCTGCCGGGCATGACCGTCGTCTGCGGTGACAGCCACACCGCGACCCACGGCGCATTCGGTGCGCTCGCCCACGGCATCGGCACGTCCGAGGTGGAACACGTCCTTGCCACCCAGACGCTGATCCAGCGCAAGGGCAAGAACATGAAGGTCGAGATCACGGGCA